>NZ_CP022986.1:3125967-3751160 GCF_002770595.1 Chryseobacterium camelliae
TAATACTGATGATATTGTAATGACTTCCAATCTACCTAACGGGGATTACAGATATACATTACCTATTCCATTATCGGAAATTTCTGCTAACCCTAATGTTAAGCAAAATACAGGTTATTAATCAAAAAATAACACACAATAAAACCCTGCTCCTGGCAGGGTTTTTTATTCCCCATTATTTCTTACTTTTGCTCTACAAAAAGCAATCAATGAAGTATATACTTTTCATCATACTATTTTTCAGTTTTTCAGCTCAGGCACAGATTGTTAATAAGACAGACAGCAATACGCTGGAAAAGAAACTGGAAGATACTTTGGTGATTGATTCAGGGACAAAAGATTCCCTGAAGATCTTTAAACCTACCATCAATGACTACCTGTACCAGAAACAGTTCGCAGAAAAGAAAGTTTTTGATACGGTAATGACGTTTGATAAAACCTATATTTTTTCACAGTATAATAACAGGGACAATTTCGGCAGGGTGCAGGTTGCCAATATCGGTGCCGGCTTTAATCCCCTGTCTTATGAATTGAATCCGGAACAGAACCTGGCTTTGATGCCCACCAATAAATCATACGGTATTTTAGGAGTGGATGACATCAAGTATTACGATGTAAAAACGCCTACCGCTACCTTTGTGTATCACAATGCCATGAAGAACGGGGCTGCCCTTAAGTCCACATACACCCAGAATATAGGAAAGCGCTTTAATTTCGCCATCGAATACATGGGATTACGTTCGCAGGGAATGTACAGGAACAGCCTTGCAGCCAATAACAATACTTTATTTTCCGGACATTATACTTCAAAGAACGGTAAATATGAATTGTTTGCCCATTATCTCCATCAGAATGTAAACAATCAGGAAAGCGGAGGGATTGCAGTCGACAGCCTGTTCCAGAACGGGAACAGTGATTCCAGGAACAGACAGAATATGCAGGTTAACCTTGCTTCAACAAGCTCACAGTTTTCTTACCGCAGGTATTACCTTACCCATCAGTTTGCACCATTCAATTCAGACAAGATACCATTTAAAATCAGGCATACCATTTCTCATCAGGGAAATAAGTACCATTATACGGAAAATGCTCTCGAACCTTACTGGTTCAATAACGTTTCACAATTAGTAAACCCCGGAGGAGCGTTGCCGGTTAAAAAATATTCGGATAACCTGAGCAATACGGTTAGCCTGGTCTGGGATAATGAGAAATTTAAACTGGATGCAGGACTGCGTTACCAGATGCTGAAGTTCGGCGTTACGGAAATTGCTTTGCCCAACCTTGCCATTCCATCTGAACTTAAAGAAAGCCGTTTGGGAGCTGTTGGAAATCTGCAGATCCGGCTTTTGGATAAGATACAGCTCAATTCTTTCCTCGAAATTTCCAAAGGAAGCCAGTTCGGGAGTTATATCAGGACCACAAACAATTTGTCTTTTGAACCTATCAAAGACTATTTTGTCAATGCAAAGGTGAACTTCCAAAGCGCTTACCCATCCTTCAATTATATCATGAATACATCCAATTACAGGAAATTCAACTATTACCTTCAGGATGCAAAAAACCAGGCGGTTACAGAAATTGGGGGAAGCATAAACCTGAAATGGTTTAAAACCGAATTATTTGCCAATTATTTCAGGATAGATAATTACACCTACTTTGATCAGAATGCCCTTCCGCGTCAAAGTGATAATTCGCTCAACATTTCGCAGATTGGAGGCGATGCAACGGTAAGCTATGGGAAATTCCACCTGAACACAAGATTGCAGTTCCAGAATGTGCTTACCAATAAAAACCTGATGCCTTTACCAGGCTTCATAGGAAGAGCCAATATATTCTACCAGACTAAAGCGTTTAAAAACGCCGCAGAAATCCAGACTGGTATTAAGGTCTATTATTTTTCTAAATTTGCTTCCAGGGAATATTTTCCGATCCTTAACGAATATATTCTTCCTGCTGCAAACTCCTTCTCTATCGGTGGGCAGCCGATTACGGATATCTATTTTAACATGAAGGTCAAGAAAATGTTCTTCTTTATCGAAGGACAGCAGGTAGCCACATTCATTTCGCACAACAAAGCATACGCATTCCCGCATTATCCGGTATATGATTTCAGATTGAACCTCGGAATCGTATGGTATTTGTTCAACTAAAATTTGCAGACGTTGAAAACAATCGATAAAATATCATTTACTGATATAGAAAGCATCCCTCAGCTCGTTAAAGATTTTCTGAACCGGGATATTAAAGGTTTTGAAGACCATACCTTTACGCCGGATGCTGTTAAGAAGCAGATTCGTAAGAAACAGGAATCATTTACTCAGGAACAGAGAGAGGTGCTCTATCAGGCTTTGAAACAACAGCTTTCCGGTACTCATCTGTCTTCTCAACAGGAAGAAAATCTGGATCATTTAAGATCAGCTAATACCTTTACCATTACTACCGGACATCAGCTGAACCTCTTTTCAGGACCTGTATTTTTTGTTTATAAAATTCTTCAGACCATTAAAACCTGTTCTTATCTGAAGTCCTGTTTTCCGGAATTCAATTTTGTTCCGGTATACTGGATGGCTTCTGAAGACCATGATTTTGCTGAAATCAACCATTTCAGGACGGAGAACCATTATTACGAAATCAACGAAAAATCCGGAGGCCCGGTAGGCAGGATTCATGTTAATGATTCTTTTTTTATTTCTGAATTTGAAAAAGAGTTCAGGGATTCCGTTTTCGGCACCGAACTGATTTTGATGCTTAAAGAAGCCTATAAGAACGGGAATACTTTAACGGAGGCAATCAGGATGTTTGTTAACAGGATGTTTGCCGGTTACGGACTAATCAGTATTGACGGAGATTGCAGTATACTCAAGCAACAGGTAAAAGATGTTTTTCAGGACGAGCTCATCAACTTCAGCCTTCAGAAAGCTTCCCGGGATCAAGTTGATCTGCTTTCCGGCCGGTACGGTAAAGTGCAGGTCAATCCGCGTGAAATTAACCTGTTTTATCTTTCCGAAACCAGGGACAGGATAGATTTTGATGGCAATGCCTATTTCGTTGTTGATAAAAACATCAGGTTTACCAGAGAAGAACTGCTGCAGGAGCTTGAGGAGTTTCCGGAGAGATTCAGTCCTAATGCTCTGATGCGTCCCGTTTATCAGGAAAAGGTACTGCCTAACCTGGCGTACATTGGTGGTAATGCAGAAATCATGTACTGGCTGGAGCTCAAAGATTATTTTTCATTGGTAAACCTTCCTTTTCCCATACTCATTCCGAGGAACTCCATGCTTTTTATTAAAGAAAAGACCGTCAGTAAAATAGAAAGGCTCAGCCTGAAACCCGAAAGCTTCTTCCTGAACTTTGCCAAAGTCGTTGAGGATAAAATCCTGGAAAACCAGGACATCCTGAAGATGCTGGAAGATAATGAAACTACGCTAAGAAAACAGTTCTCTGAATTAAAGGCTGTTGCGGAAACTACCGAGAAATCCTTCGGGAATATGGTGCGTGCAGAAGAGGTCCGGCAGCTGAAATCTTTTAGGAGACTGAAAAAACGGCTCCTGCATGCAGAAAAGATAAAGCAGAACGAACTTGTGGAACGATTGGAGAACCTTTTCCTGGAAGTGCATCCTTCAGGTACCTGGCAGGAAAGAGTTTACAACTTCAGTGTGTTCTTTGCCGATTACGGCTATGACTGGCTGCAAAGCTGCCTGGAAGAAATGGTGGTGGAGGAATCAAAACTAATAATTGTTGCCATTTAATTTTAAAGGAGTATTTTTGTACATTATAATTGTCGACTATGATTAAAAGGTTTTTTATTCTGTCCGGTCTTTGTATGGCTTTGGGCCTGTCTGCCCAGAAATCCCATACGGTGGTGAAAGGAGATACTCCTTACAGCATTGCCAGGAGATACGGCATAAGTGTAGATGAATTATTGAAACTGAATCCTAAGCATAAAGATGGCAAACTGGCTATCGGAGATATTTTAACCGTTAAAACGGATACCCATGCAGCGGCGGATAAGAATAAACCGGCCCGCGGAGCGGAGCTGGGAAAGATTACCCTGCAACCTAAACAGACCATCTACGGCATTACAAAACAGTACAGGATTTCCGAGACAGATCTCAGAAAACTGAATCCTGATCTTGATTCCCATATGAAGATTGGAGACGAACTTACCCTGCCTATAGAAAGCATCAGGAAGTATGGTAATATCCAACAGCAGTCAACTCCGGTACAAAAAGCGGAACCAGCTATAGAACCGGCAGCAGCTTCTGCTGACGGAGAAAACTATACCATCCAGGCCAAAGATAATTACTACAGGATATCCAAGCAGTTCAATACTACGAAGCAGGAATTGTTTGCTCTGAATCCCGGACTGGAAGAAAAAGGTCTGAAGCCGGGTGAAACCATAAAAGTAAGGAAAAATACAGCTGCAGAATCCTCTGAGGTTGCCGCCAAGGTAAAAATAGATCAGGACGACAGCAAGTCTTCTGTGGTGGAATCATCATCAGAAACTGCTGCTGCAGACGATTACGTTACTTATACAGTTCAGCATGGAGATACGGTGTTTTCCATTGTGAATAAATTCGGGATTACAATTGATGAGCTGATTGCATTAAATCCGGAATTATCCGGCGGCCTTAAATCCGGCATGGTTTTGAAAATCCGGAAAATGGATCCCGCTTATGTCAAGAAAAATGGTGATGCCCTGAGTGTAGTCCTCATGCTTCCTTTCGGATACAGCACCAATGAAACCCAATACAGGGGGATGGCGACAGATTTCCTGACTGGTGCTAAGCTGGCGATTGAAAGAAATGCGGCCAGCGGCCAGAAACTGGATATCAAAATAGTGGATTCCGGAAACGAAGCATCATTTAAAAGTTCGATGACCCAGATCAACCCTAATAATACAGACCTTATTGTAGGGCCATTCTTCAAATCCAATGTCATTGATGTCCTGGACTTTATTAAAAATCAGAAAATTCCTGTAGTAGCTCCGTTTGCAAACTCTCCGGAACTGTACAATTACAGCAATCTGATCATTGTGGAAACCAATGACAAGACGTATGCCGATAAGATTGTTGATGAAGTAAAGACAGCATATGCCAACCAGAAAATCTATATAGTGGCTGATGCTAAGAAAGAGAATGCCAGTTATATTAAAGCAGGTATTGAAAAAGCAGTGAAAAGCGCTAATGTCATTATTGTGAATTCTCCGGCAGATATCCAGCTGGACCAGAATATGATGACAGGACAATCTGCGCCGGTAATTGCCATATTAGCCAATGATAGTGATGCTGCAGGAGAAGCATTTTCTAACAGGGTCATTGCCCTTTCAAAAGACGTTCAGGGCGTAAAAGCATTCAGCATGTATTACCATCCGAGCTTCGAAAGAAAAGTGGACGACCTCAGCCAGGCTCACCTGGTGTATCTGATGGACAGGAAAATCAATACGGAAGGAAGCTTTGAAAAAGAAATTCTCGCAGCCTATAAAGCCAAATACTGCAAGACACCTCCTAAATATGCCATCATCGGGTTTGATGTGATGAATGATATGCTGACCAGGGAAAACCGTAAAGGGGAGATTTTCCGTCAGATGAATAAAGTTCAGACCCAACTGGCCACAAAATTTGAATTTGTAAAATCCAAAGCGAATGGGGCTTATGTCAATACCGGTTACAGGGTAATCAGGCTTATGCCATAACCCTGATAATAGCATTGGAGAATATTGTTAACATTATAATTATATTTGCATAATATTTTAAATCAATACATGAAAGCACTTGTATTTCCTGGGCAGGGTTCTCAATTCGTGGGAATGGGAAAAGAATTATATGATTCTCGAAAAGACATAAAGGATTTGATGGAATCTGCCAATGAAATTTTAGGTTTCGACATCCTTTCCATTATGTTTAACGGGACGGATGAAGATCTTAAAAGAACAGAGGTTACACAGCCTTCTATTTTTATCCATTCAGTTGCTGCGCTTAAGGCAGTTAACGGCTTGGGAGCTGAAATGGTAGCAGGACACTCTTTAGGGGAGTTCTCCGCACTGGTAGCCAACGGTGTTTTATCTTTTGATGACGGATTGAGGCTGGTATCGGAAAGGGCAAAAGCAATGCAGGATGCCTGCAATGCCAATCCGAGTTCCATGGCCGCTATCCTCGGGCTGGAAGATGCCAAAGTAGAAGAAATTTGCAGCCAGATCGAAGGGATCGTGGTACCGGCAAACTATAACTGCCCCGGACAGCTGGTTATCTCCGGCGAAACATCAGCAGTAGAAGAGGCTTGTGAGAAACTTAAGGAAGCAGGAGCCAAAAGAGCTTTGCTGTTACCGGTAAACGGGGCATTCCATTCGCCGCTTATGCAGCCTGCACAGGAGAAACTGTCTGCAGCGATCGAGAAAACAAAATTCAGAAAGCCTACTATTCCTGTGTATCAGAATATCACTACTACAGCGGTAACCAATCCTGAAGAAATCAAACAAAACCTTATTGCACAGCTTACAGGACCTGTAAAATGGACCCAATCTGTTCAGAACATGATCAAAGACGGAGCCTCTCAGTTTGTGGAAGTAGGTCCTGGAAAAACCCTTCAGGGTCTTATAAAAAAAATTGACAGTTCTGTGAATATGGCTTCTGCAATTTAATCTTATACCCATACCATGAGCAGGATATTTTCACCGGGAAAGCTGATGCTGACTTCAGAATATTTTGCCCTTGATGGAGCTCTTGTCCTGGCCGTACCTACGAAGCTTGGACAAGAGTTTTTTTTTGAAGTAATAGGAGATTGTGAAAGCATGGTTTTCTGGGAAGCACTTCATCAGGGCAATACATGGCTGAAAGCAGTTATTGATTACAAAAACTGGGATATTGCGGAAACCAATATTCCTTCCGCTGCAGAATTCGTCCTGAACACATTAAAGAATGTACAGCAGCTTTCCTCTACCCGATTGAGCGGGGATTCTTCCTATCATATAAAGACCAACCTTCAGTTTCCTTCAGATTATGGCCTCGGCAGCAGTTCAACGTTAATGAATAACCTTGCCGAATGGGCTGCCATCGATCCTTTCCGGTTGAATACCCTAAGCCTGGGTGGAAGCGGTTATGATATTGCCGTGGCAAAAGAGAAATCTGCCGTTCTGTATCAAAGTGTGCCTGAGATAAAATATGATAAGGTGATATTTAATCCGGTATTCAAAGATGATCTCATTTTTATCCACCTGAACCAGAAGCAGGACAGCCGCGAAGCGATCCGCCTGTACCGTTCAAAAATAAAGTCTCCTGAACTTGTCAATGAATTTTCAGATTTGACAAAGAAAATTTTGTTATGCAGAGAATTGGAAAATTTTTCCAGCTTAATGTTGATTCATGAACAAAAAATATCAGATTTCCTTGAAATTCCCACAGTTAAAGAGCGCTTTTTCTCTGATTGTCCGGTATTTGTAAAAAGTCTGGGAGCCTGGGGAGGCGATTTTGTCATGAGCGCAAAATTTGACGGCTTTGAGGACTATTTTTGGGGAAAAGGTTTCACATCCGTTTTTAATTGGAGTGACTTAATTGGCTGAAATTCATAATTTTATAAACCTGTTTTTTTATTTGCCATTCTGACATATATCATTATATTTAAACCATCTTTAACAATTAGTTAATATTAATTTTGTCAGTACCCAAAAAGAAACAGAAAATATAAGTACAATGAAAAACGCTAAAATCATCCGCGATTTAGAAAAATTAGGGATCAGGGGAGACTATGAACTGGTATATAATCCTTCTTATGAAGAGTTGTATCAGGCTGAAGTTTCTTCCGACAATCAGGGCTTTGAGAAGGCTGAACTTACGGAATCTGGTGCAGTATCAGTAAAAACAGGAATTTTCACAGGTCGTTCACCTAAAGACAGATACATTGTTCAGGATGATGTTACAAGAGATACCATTTTCTGGGACGGTAAGGTCAACCTGCCGACAACACCGGAAATTTTCAGCTCCTGTAAAGAACTGGTGTTGAATCAGCTTTCTGATGCAAAGAAAATTTACGTGGTGGATGCATTTTGCGGAACCAATGCAGATACCAGGCTCAAAGTAAGGTTCATCGTAGAGGTTGCCTGGCAGGCCCACTTCGTAACGAATATGTTCATCAGGCCTTCCCATTATGAGCTGGAGCATTTCGGAGAACCGGATTTCACGGTGATCAACGGTTCAAAAGTAACCAATCCTCACTGGGAAGAGCAGGAACTGAATTCTGAAAACTTTATCATGTTCAACCTGACCGAAAAACTTCAGATCATCGGTGGAACGTGGTATGGCGGGGAAATGAAGAAAGGGATGTTTGCCATGATGAACTATTATCTGCCATTGAAAGGCATGGCTTCCATGCACTGTTCTGCCAATGTAGGTGAGGACGGGGATGTAGCGCTTTTCTTCGGCCTTTCGGGAACAGGGAAAACTACCTTGTCTGCAGATCCGAAAAGATACCTGATCGGTGATGACGAACATGGCTGGGACAACAACGGCGTTTTCAATTATGAAGGCGGGTGTTATGCTAAAGTCATTGACTTATCAGCGGAAAAAGAACCGGATATTTTCAGGGCTATTAAGAGGGATGCATTACTGGAAAATGTGGTTGTGAATGACGGTGTTTCAGATTATACCGATGGATCTATTACGGAAAACACCAGGGTTTCCTATCCTATTTACCATATCAATAAAATTGTTCTGCCATCCAAAGCAGGACACGCTAAAAAAATTGTTTACCTTTCTGCGGATGCTTTCGGGGTGTTGCCTCCGGTTTCCATTCTGGATGAAGACCAGGCACAGTATCACTTCCTTTGCGGGTATACGTCCAAACTGGCCGGAACAGAAAGGGGAATAACAGCACCGGAACCGTCTTTCTCACCGGCTTTCGGAGAAGCTTTTCTTACCCTGCACCCTACCATGTATTCCAAGACTTTAATTGGGAAGATGAAAGAGCACGGAGCAAAAGCTTATCTGGTGAATACAGGATGGAACGGTACCGGGAAAAGAATTTCACTGAAGGATACACGGGCGATTATTGATGCTATTATTGACGGTTCTATCGAAGATGCTCCTAAGACAAGAATTCCGATCATGAATCTGGAAATCCCTACTGAGCTCCCTAATGTATCTGAAGGTATTTTAGATCCAAGGCAAACCTATACTGAGGTTGCCGAATGGGAAGAAAAAGCAAAAGACCTTGCTGCGAAATACATTAAGAATTTCGATCAGTACTGCAATACGGAAGAAGGAAAAAGACTGGTGTCTTCAGGTCCTCAGTTACAGAAACAAGCGATCAATTAATATACTAAGCCTCATCACTGATGAGGCTTTTTTTATGGGATCTATTGATCTTTTTTTAAATGATGCTCAGGAATTATCATTTTAACCCCAGGACAGCCAGCCGGTATCCCTCCATTCCGAAACCGGACAAAACCGCATCAGACTGTGCTGCTGTCACAGATTTCTGACGGAACTCCTCTCTTGTATAGATATTGCTGATATGCACTTCGATCTTTTGCTGCCGGATGTTTTTTAAACAGTCCGCAATAGCATATGAATAATGCGTAAATGCCCCCGGATTGATGATAAGGGCATCAAAATCATCCTCCTGAAGCCGATTGATGATCTCCCCCTCAATATTGGACTGGTAATACAGGATATCATAAGAGGTAAATTCACCTCTCAGCCGCTCCAGGTAGTCTTCCATGGATACTGTCCCGTAGATTTCAGGTTCCCGGGTGCCTAAAAGATTGAGATTGGGTCCGTTGACGATAAGGATTTTCATTCCGATGCTTTTTTCAAATATAATCATTTAAATCATGTCAGAAAATGCCAATCCGTTTAATTATGGAATGATATTCTCTAGTTGAATTTTCAGGCTTTTGGTCAGGATTGTAAAACATAAGCCTTACCTTTATATGCATTTCTTCTGCTATGAAACAAGACATCGAAAATAAGCTGATCGGTAAAAATACCAGGCCTACCAGCATGAGGATCCTGATCTACGACTTTCTGAGTTCCCAGCAAGCTGCCTTATCATTGTCTGAAATTGAAAATCACTTTGACCACGCAGACAGGACAACCATTTACAGGACACTAAAGACTTTTGAAGAAAAAGGCATTGTACACGGCATTCAGGAAAATGCCACGACCAAATATAAGCTTTGCCACGACGGCTGCGATGAAAATACCCATAAAGACTGGCACCTTCATTTTTACTGTAAAATCTGCCAGCAGACTACCTGTAAAGAAGATATCTCCTTTCCTGAAAATATGCGCACCGATTTCCGGATTGACGAAATCAGGCTGTTTGCCAAAGGCATCTGTGAAAATTGCCTGGAAAGTTTGCAATAGTATTGCATCTTTTTTCCCTGTAGCTTTGTTTTAAAATTATGCAATATGGAACAATGCTGCAGCACAAAACCAAAAGAGACACACAACCATTCCGAACATACAGGCCATGATCATGATCATGACCATTCTCATGATACTGTCGGGAAATCACCACTTCAGATGTTTATGCCTGCCCTGATTTCCTTCGCGATTCTGCTGTCGGGAATAGCGTTAGATCATTTTTTACATCCTCAATGGTTCTCGGGATGGGTACGGCTGGTCTGGTATCTCATAGCCTATATTCCTGTAGGATTTCCGGTATTGAAAGAAGCTTGGCAAAGCATCAGACACGGTGATGTTTTTTCAGAGTTTTTCCTGATGGGTGTAGCTACCGTAGGCGCCTTTGCCATTGGGGAATACCCGGAAGGCGTTGCTGTAATGTTATTTTATTCTGTAGGGGAAGTCTTCCAGGCCATGGCTGTGACGCGTGCAACCACCAATATAAAATCCCTTTTGGACCAGCGTCCTGATGAAGTGGTGGTCATCAGGGATTCGCGTACACAAATTGTGAAAGCAGAAACGGTACAGGTAGGAGAGATTATCCAGCTGAAATCCGGAGAAAAACTGGGGCTGGATGGGGAGCTCCTTTCGGAAAAAGCATCCTTCAATACCTCTGCCCTGACCGGGGAAAGCAAGCCCGACACCAAAACAAAAGGAGAGGCAGTTCTGGCAGGAATGATTAATCTTAACACGGTCAGCCAGGTTAGGGTTACTGCTGCTTATCAAGACAGTAAATTAAGCAAGATCCTGGAACTCGTACAGAACGCTACCGCTCAGAAAGCACCTACAGAACTTTTTATCAGGAAGTTTGCTAAAATATACACGCCGATTGTCGTCTTCCTGGCTGTAGCCATTACTTTTCTGCCCTATTTCTTTGTGACGGAGTACATATTCAGGGACTGGCTGTACAGGGCATTGGTATTCCTTGTTATTTCATGTCCGTGTGCGCTGGTGATTTCGATTCCGTTAGGATATTTCGGTGGAATAGGAGCCGGGAGCCGGAACGGTATCCTGATCAAGGGAAGCAGCTTCCTGGACAGGCTTGCCACCATTCAGGATGTGGTCATGGATAAAACAGGAACGCTGACGGAAGGGGTTTTCAAAGTACAGTCTGCCAATTTTACGGAAGGAACCGATGCTGCCGAAATAGTGAAGATGGTGAATATCCTCGAGAGTAAGAGTACACATCCTGTGGCTACGGCAATCCATCAGTATGCGGGAGAAACAGACCACTCCATTGTTCCGGAGGAGGTGGAAGAAATAGCAGGATACGGTATGAAAGCTAAGATTAACGGAAAAGATCTGTTGGTAGGGAACTTCAGGCTGATGGATAAGTTCGGGATCCCTTATCATATCGATGGGCAGAATGAAGCCTATACGCTGATTGCAGTAGCTTATGATCATCATTTTGCCGGCTATTTTACGATTGCAGATACGGTTAAACCTGATGCCAAAACAGCCATTGATCAGCTGAAGGCTCTAAAGATCAGGCCCACAATGCTCAGCGGAGATAAATCTTCAGTCGTCAGGCATGTCGCCACCGAACTGGGTATCACCAATGCATTTGGAGACCTTCTACCGGAGGATAAAGTGAATAAAGTAAAAGAAATCAAATCTGGTAACAGAAGTGTTGCTTTCGTTGGAGATGGGGTAAATGATGCTCCGGTAGTCGCCTTGAGCGATGTGGGGATTGCTATGGGCGGATTAGGGAGTGATGCGACCATAGAAACGGCAGATATCGTTATCCAGGATGATAAACCCGGGAAAATTCCTATGGCCATTGCCATTGGGAAGCAGACAAAAAAAATTGTCTGGCAGAATATTACCCTGGCATTTGTTGTGAAAGCCGTTGTGCTGATCCTGGGAGCCGGGGGAATCGCCAATATGTGGGAAGCCGTATTTGCAGATGTAGGTGTGGCATTGCTGGCAATTGTGAATGCCGTACGCATCCAGAGGATGGATTTTAAAGCATCATAAGTACATACTTAACATACTACGGGAATAACAGGATAGCCCTTATATATTAAAGCCATCCTGTTATTGCTTTTTAGATGTAACCAGCTATACTGACTTTCATCATAACAGGACTTCAGAGTGTTTCAAATGTGTATCTTTGTCAGAGATAAGACCGGTTTGAAATATATCATTTCCATATTCATTATTTTTATGATCGCAGTACGTCCTGTACTGCCGCTGGTGAATTATGCCGTGAATTATGATTATATTGCCAAGAACCTTTGTGAAAACAGAGCGGTTCCGCAATCTACCTGCAAAGGGAAATGCTATCTGGAAAAAGAACTGTCCAAAACGGAAAAACAGTCCGGGAACATTCAGGTACTGAAAATCTCCGTTCCGGATCATTTCCTTGCCCATGATATCCTTTCTGTGGTCAATCTTGGATTTTGTGCAGACAGACACCATCAGAATTTTCCTTATTCTGATTCATATGCCCGCGAACACAGTTCCGGTATTTTCCGTCCTCCTTTAAGCTGAATCTTATATTCCGGACTTTGAATGATTAGCTTTTAACCTTGCTTTTACATCTTGAGCACTGTTAAATATTCTTTAAGATCCGGGTTAAATACAAGTATACCTGTTCGGAATCAGTATTATTTAATTACCTTTAACAATGAAAAAACATATTTTTCTGACGCTTCTGACGTCAGTATCATTATATGCCTGTGCTCAGGAGGCGCCCAAAGTAAAACATAAAAAAACCGTGACCCTGTCTGCGCAGGAGCTTAAGAATATAAAAGTTGTCAATGCCGAAGATCCGGTATGCCATATGAAAACGGCCGAATTCCTTAAAGATACAGCCGTTTATAAACATAAAACGTACGGTTTTTGCAGTGCTTCGTGCAAAGAAGAATTTAAAAAAAGCCCCGCTAAATATGTCAGCAAGTAAAAAGAAAGCCAGTAATGCCAAAAATAAGATCATCATTCCTCTGGTGGTTTTTGCACTGCTGTTTGTCGGAATCGGGGTTGGCATGAGTTATTTCAGGAACAGCTTATATACCGTGATGAAAGTGCCGGATTTTGAACTGACGGACCAGAACAGTAAAAAGGTCACTCCGAAAGATATGTTGGGGAAAGTATACCTTGTTGAGTTTTTTTACAGCCGCTGTCCTACCATCTGCCCGGTCATGAACAGCAATATGAAGTTCATTAACAATGAGATTAAAAATCCGGATTTCGGGATTCTTTCCATAAGCATAGATCCGGATCATGATACTCCGGAAACCCTGCGCCAGCACGCCGCGGGCCTGGGAGTTCATTCCCCGGACTGGCGTTTCCTTACCGGCGACAGGGCGTATATCGGAAAACTGGCAGATCAGTTCAATATTTATGTCGGTGACCAGGAAGATCAGGCGGAAAGCCTAAATCACAGCGGAATGATTGCGCTGGTCGACCGTGAAGGCAACATCCGCTGCCGGTATAATAAAGATCATATGCCGATCCTCTATTACTCTGGCCTGAATTATGCCGATGCCGATGGGAAAACACCCGATTTGCGTGGGAAATACCATCCTGACCGTGAAAAGCTGATCGAGGATATTAGAAAATTACTTCAGTAACAATATGAACCATTAAAAAAGAATAGTATGAAAATTTTAAAAGTAGCCGCTTTAAGTGCGGTTTTTGCAGCCCAGTTTGCGATGGCGCAATTCAAGCAGACTCCATTGCCGTATGCTTATGATGCTTTGGAAGGATCCGTAGATGCCAAGACGATGGAAATTCACTACACCAAGCATGCAGCAGGGTATGTTACCAACCTGAACAAAGCGATTGCAGGGACCCCTCAGGAAAAACAGACGTTGGTGCAGATCCTCTCAGGAGTATCTAAGCTGAGCCCTGCGGTACGGAATAATGCAGGCGGACACTATAACCACGAATTGTTCTGGACGATTCTTACCCCTGAGAAAAATACCCAGCCATCTGCTCAGCTGATGAAGGCCATTACGGCTACATTCGGAAGCATGGATGTATTAAAGGAGAAAATGAGCAAAGCGGGAGCAGACCGTTTCGGTTCAGGATGGGCATGGCTTTCGGTGGATAAAGGCGGTAAGCTGTTCGTGTCTTCCACACCTAATCAGGATAATCCTCTGATGGATGTCGTGGAAGAGAAGGGGACACCGATCTTAGGAATTGACGTTTGGGAGCATGCGTACTACCTGAAATATCAGAATAAAAGAGCGGATTACCTTACAGCCATCTGGAACATCATCAACTGGAAGGAAGTGAGCAAAAGGTATGAAGATGCCCTGATGAAAAAATAATTCATGAAAATATTTTGCAGCATATTCCTCATTTTCTACATGGTGTTCAGGCCTCTGATCCCCCTGGCGGAATATGCTGTAAATTATACCTATATTGCTGAGGTTCTCTGCATCAACAAAGCCAAACCGGAACTTCGCTGTAACGGAAAATGCTACCTGAGTAAGGAACTGGCGAAAAACAGTGATGCTCCTTCACCTCTTGATAAAGTCAAAAGTTCAGGACAGAAAATCCTGGATACCTATCTTCTTCCCAATATTGCTGTAGTCCAGCAGATATCAGCGTTTTCTTCTGAATTTATCATGTACCCCTACCGGAAAGCATACGCCTTCCTTTTTCTTTATTCTATCTTCAGACCTCCGGTTTTTTAGTTGTATTTTAAAATTATAAGATTGCCGGCAAAAGATTTCCGCGCAGTCAGATTTGTCATTTTACATCTAAAGTGACCCTACATTCTTGTACCTATTTAAAATCCAACTTAAAAATCAACAATGAAAATTTATAAATTTTTATCGCTATTCTTCATGGCTTTGAGCCTAATCACGATCAGTTCATGCAGCACCCATGATGAAGACGACCCTGCCGATGCAACGCCGGGAAAACTGCAGCTTAAATTTGAGAACGGTTTCAGCAACCTCGGAGGTATTGTGATCAATCAGACTACCCAGATATCTTCTTCCGGCCAGAAACATCAGTTTTCGACCCTCAAATATATCATCAGCAATATTGTATTGATCGATGAGAACGGAGCGGAATTTAAATACCATAACAACGATCCGGATCATGGAGCTTTTATTATTGACCAGGCAGAAGCCATCGCCGGTATCAACTATATCAACCTTAATGAAATTCCTAAAAATAATTATAAGAAGATCAGGTTCGGGCTTGGAATAAGCCAGTCGGCATACCTTTTAGGCCAGGGCGGGCAGGGAGAATTCTGGGCCAAAGCAAAAACGGCCGGGATGACCTGGTCATGGGCGGCAGGGTATATCTTCACGAAACTGGAAGGGAAGTACGGAAGTGCATCCGCTGATACGGCTTTTATGAACCATTGCGGAAATATGGGCAATGTGACGGCGAACAATACACCTGATCTGTACCGTGAAATTACTTTGGACCTTCCGGTAAAAGCGAGAGTGACGGCTTCCATTACCCCATCTATCCATATGCTGGCGGATTTCAATCAGTACCTAAGCGGAGCAACTCCTCTTACACTGAACAGCTCCAATGATATGGCGATGGGCTCCAGTCAGCACCTGGTGAATATCACCAATAACCTGACGGCCATGTTCAAAGTAGATCATGTACACAATGATTAAAGTGATCCAACCGTTCCGGAGCAGGAGACAACCCCTGCTCCGGATATTATTTGCCGTTCTGATGATGGTTATGAATTCCTGTTCCGATGAGTTTGAAGGAGAACCCGTCAACCGGAATGAAGCCTATCCCCTGGAAATACCGGGAAATTTTCCGGAGATGACATTTGACCTCACCGGTAATCCGGTAACCGTGAATGGAGTGGCATTGGGTAAAAAGCTGTTCTACGACGGAAGGCTGTCGGGGAACAATACCATTTCCTGCGGATTCTGCCATATTCAGGAATATGCGTTTACCCATCACGGACATACGGTCAGCCATGGCATCAACGACAGGCTGGGAATACGCAATGCTCCCCCGATACAGAATATGGCCTTCCTGAAGAACTATACCTGGGACGGTGTCAGCCACAATCTGGATGAGCGTTCGCTGGTTCCCATAACCACAGATTTCGAAATGGACAGCAATATGCCGGAAGTAGTTTCAAAACTGAATGCAGACTCGCAGTACAAAAGATTGTTCAAAGAAGCATTCGGAGAAGAACAGATTACAGGAAAAAAAATATTGCAGGCTTTATCACAGTTTATGGTGACCATGATTTCTGCGGACTCAAAATATGACCGCTACAAGAAAGGCCTGACTGATTTTACTGCTGATGAAAAGCAGGGAATGGCATTGTTTAACAATAAATGTGCTTCATGTCATTCGGGGGAACTGTTTACGGACCAGACCTTCAGGAACACGGGAATGTACTATAATCCCCAGCTGGATGACCGGGGAAGGTACAGGGTTACGCTGGACTGGAATGACAACATGAAATTCAGGGTGCCCAGCCTCAGGAATGTTGAATACACCGCGCCGTATATGCATGACGGCCGGCTGTATACACTGGATGCGGTCTTAAACTTTTATTCCGATCATGTGGAAAACCAGCCCAACCTCGATCCGCAGCTGAAACAGAACGGAACAGTCGGAATTCCGATGACCGGCCAGGAAAAGCAATTGATTATTGCATTCCTGAAAACCCTTTCAGACCAGAATTTTATTTCCAATCCTAAATTTTCAGAATAAAGCGATCATCATGAAAAAGTTCATCATCGCAATGAGCTGTTTGTGGGGAAGCTTCGCCTTTGCCGGAGAGATCCATGACAGCATTGCCATATACAAAAATAGTTTTAACGATATTGCCCTTGACGACTGTGATGCCTGCGGCTGTGCTGCGGGAAACGGATCATCGGGATTCGAATCACTGCTCAATCCGCAGTTTATCGGAGTCAAGTATTTCGCACAGCATTATAAAGCCAAAGAGAATCTTTTTGTAAAGGATCTTACCCAGGATCAGTATTTCAATACCCTTCAACTGTGGGGCAGGATACCCGTCACTGAAAAGCTGAGCCTATATGCCAGCGTGCCGTTTCACTTCCATGATAAGAAAACCTTGCAGGGAGACATCAGGATCAGTGGGATAGGCGATATGAACCTGATGGGGATTTACAGCATCCTGAAATCTGAAGCCCAAGTGCACCAGCTGAATGCCGGAGCTGGTATAAAAATACCTTTGGGCAGGTTTGATGAAAAGGGAATTTCAGGGGTGAATCCGAGTTTCCAACTGGGGACGGGCAGTTGGGATTATCAGGTGGTGCTGAATTACCAGTACCGCAAAGGGAATGCTGCTGTCATCCTCAATACGGATTATACGGTGAAAACCGAAAATAAAAAGCACTACCGGTTCGGAAACCAATGGAATTATGCCGCGACGGGATTTTATCAGCTCCTGAACAGGAAAGACATGATCTTTTCTTTGAAAACAGGCCTGCAGGGTGAAATCTATGACGGCAACCGTCAGTTTTCAGAATCATTGCCCAATACCGCCGGAAGTGCACTCTATGGAAAGCTGGGATTTGAAGCGGCTTATAAAAGATTCAGCCTGGGCAGTGAAGTCATGCTTCCGGCTTATTCCCATCTTGCGGGAGGTGATATTGAAGCCAAATCAAGGTTCAGTATTTTCCTGAACATCGGAATTTAATCCGGACTGCCGGTAAGTGTTCCCATTGCCGGGCCTATATAATTTTTGAACCTGACAGTGGTAAAGCTGTCAGGGTTTTTTTATGTTCATAGAAGCCGGAGTAATTATCTGAATCCGGGAATTAAAAGCGGGTCAGAGTAAGAGAAAGCAAAAAATCTCATGTAACTTATGAAGTTGTAGAATTATTTTTACCTGATATAGGTGGTATCCCAAAAATAAATTTTCAATACTGCATTTAGGATCTGTATACTTTTAGTAAAGCAGATGCTTCGCCTGTTAAACCTCTTAAGATGGGTCCGGGTTGTAAGATTGGATCTTTCAATAGAATTGGTACCAAATCTCCGGGTTGAATGAATGGCTTTAGGAATCAAAAACTGATAGTTCCTCAATTGATTGGTATATATTTTTTCCGGCCTGGAATGGATTAAAGTCTTAATGACATGGCTTAAAGTTTTGTTGGTCCTTTTTCCAACATGAAAACGGACGATTTGCTTTGTCGTTTTTTGAAAGGCATAGGCAAGCCACATCGGATTTCTTTTACTGCCTATGAAAAATCTTAGTTCATCCAATTCATAAGATTGTCCAAAAGAAATCTTAGGAGGCACCATATGATCTGCAATAGCAGTAATCCTCTTAAGCAGCGTAGTGGTTGATATGGATAATAATCTTGCAGTGCTCCTTATTCCTAAACCTTCTTTTGTAAATCGAATGATCAGGGCATTTATATTGTCCCTGTAAGCTTGGTAGGTGTAAAAGGCTATGAATCTTTTACGGCAGTTTTTACAGAAGTACTGCTGCTTTCCGGTTTTTGTAGTCCCGTTTTTTATGATGCTGCAGCAATAGCAGTACCTGCAAATCCGTGCATCACTAAATCTGATACACGAGGAATGATTCTCAGTCATTTGGCTATGTTTTTAAGGCTAAAATAAACAAGAGCAGGTGAATATCCTACTCTTATTTTGATTATTATTGCTTAATAGTATTTGAAAATCAAGCATTTAAATATAAATAATTTTATATCACTAATTTTGATACATGACCTATTTACACAATATGGCATTTTTGATTAAACCAAAAAAGAGACTCATACAATGAATCTCTTTAAGTAGCCCGTAGGGGAATCGAACCCCTCTTACCAGAATGAAAATCTGAGGTCCTAACCGATAGACGAACGGGCCAGCTATCTTCCACCTGTTACGGTGTGTTAGTTTTTTTGTTTTTATAAGTGTCAACTCTTACAACAATCACCCGGTTAGTGAAGTGATGTGTTTAGTAGCCCGTAGGGGAATCGAACCCCTCTTACCAGAATGAAAATCTGAGGTCCTAACCGATAGACGAACGGGCCAACTATGCTTATTAAGCCAGTTTATTAACGTGCTTAGTCAATTTGCTTTTTAAGTTAGCTGCTTTGTTTTTGTGGATGATATTTTTCTTCGCTAATCGATCCAACAAAGAGATTACTTTTGGCAATTGTTCTGCAGCAACAGCTTTATCTTCTTCATTTCTTAACGCCTTCAGGGCTGTTCTAGCAGTCTTGTGGTAGTATCTGTTACGAAGTCTTCTTACTTCGTTTTGTCTGATTCTTTTTAATGCTGATTTATGATTTGCCATATCGTTCAAATGTGAGTGCAAAAGTATAAACTATTTTTTTAACTACCAAATTTATCTTTAAAAAATTTTATTTTTTTTTCTGATAAATAGCGCCTGAGTTTATCTGTTGCGTGTTCTATTTTTAATTATCTTATTTCTTGTTACTCTTGATCGTGCTTTCCAGCCTGACCATTATTTCATTTCCTGTTGTAGTCGTGAAGGTAAACCATCCGTTTAACTTCATAAGCGACCGTTTCTGAGTCCTGTAAATCAGGAAACTTATTTTATCATTTCTGCCATTAAGCTATAATATCGGGTTAGGATATAATTCCAACTCTTAACTTCTCATCCGGCAGGATATAAAATTTGGTAGCCTATAGGGGAATCGAACCCCTGTTGCAAGAATGAAAATCTTGAGTCCTGACCACTAGACGAATAGGCCAAATTTTGAGGCGCAAAAATAAGTATTAACTTTTGAACTTCAAAATTTATCCGTCGCTTATTTATAAACTTTTTGGATTACCGTATTCCTGATGCCCTTGGCCTCAATTTCTTTCTGCAGTTTTACAGCATCTTCCAGGGTATAGACCTTTCCGTACGTATAATAGAATACCCCGTTTTCTTTATTTCGTTCGGCATTTTTATAGGCCAGCAGGATAGGGGAGTTACCGTTCAGTTTTTCGCCTGCATGCAGCTCAATGGTATAGTATCCGCTGCTCAGCTTTTGGTTCGGCATAAATCCTACGGCAAACGCATTCCTGAATCCTGCATCCTTTGCGGTTTTCAGATTGATATCCCTTACGGAAGCCATGTTGGTGACACCATAATAGTATTTGTACTGTCCGTTTTCCTTGATTTCAAGAATATAGTTCAGGCCTTTCAGAGCCGGATCGCCATCATTGAACTTTGTCGGGGAGCTCATCAGTAAGATCCTGAAATCATTCTTTAACGGAACTTCTGCAGGTTTCTCAGGTTCAGGCTTTCTTACAGCTATTGGTCCGCCGGATTTTCGGTCTACCGCTTTTTTATAACTGATGATCGCATCGTAGATACTGGATGCGATCTCTTCCTGACCTCTGTCTGAGGCCAGGTAATGGCTCTCTTCCGGGTGGTTGATGAATCCCGTTTCAATAAGCACGGAAGGCATGGCATTCATCCGGAGCACGTGTAAGTTTTTCTGGAATACTCCTCTCGAAAACCTTTTGTCTTTATTGACGAAATTATTTTCCACAAACCCTCCCAGCAGTAAGCTGGATTCAAGGTATTTGCTTTGCTGGAGCTTTAGCGCAATCAGGGATTCCGGAGATCCCGGATCGTAAGAGCCAAAAGTCTGCTTATCTTTTTCATCCAGATAGATCACGTCGTTCTCTCTTTTTGCCACTTCCAGATTGGTGTCGTTCTGGTCCGGCCCCTGTACATAGGTTTCTGTCCCATAAGGTCCGGATCTGCCGGAAGCATTACAATGGACCGATACAAATAAGTCTGCTTTGCTCCTGTTGGCAAGGTTAGTCCTGTCTGATAAAGAGGGGTATTCATCGATTTTCCGCGTATAGATTACTTTGAAATCCTTGTTTTTTTCAAGCATGCTTCCCAGCTTCAGGACAATGGCAAGGGTAATGTCTTTTTCAGCGACCCGTCCAATATCATTATACGATCTGTTCGCTCCGTGATCGCTTCCTCCGTGTCCTGCATCAAGAACAATAGTGAATTTTTTTTGGGAAAAAATAAAGTTGCTAAGGAGTATAAGGAGAAATGATAAAATTATTTTAAAATTTTGTTTGTACATCTTACAGTTTTAAAAATTATAGTAATTTTGGGCCTGAAATATAAAGAATACAATTGGCCAAAACCGTTTTCAAAAATATACTACAAATTTTAATTATCCTAATTTTTAACAATTTTTTAGCACAGGAAAACCCCGGAAAATTGTCTGAAAATGCGGCTAATGATACTATTCCGAAGAGAGATACGATCGCTGTGAAAAAGGAGGCTCTGGAAGATGTGCTCAGAACGAAGGCAGACGATCAGCGAAGGGATGTTCCCAAGAAAATGACCTTCCTGAATAAGAATGCGCAGGTTAAATATCAGGATATGCAGATTGATGCGGACTACATCTCCATTGATGATAATAAGAACCTGATTTATGCACGGGGTAAACAGGACTCTCTGGGCAAGATTATCGAGCCTGTGATTACCACCCAGGCAGGGAAAAAATACGAAACCGATCAGTTCAGCTATAACACCAAAACCAGGCAGGCCATTGCCTACAATGCCAGGACGGAGGAAAGCCAGGGGGTGATTATTGCTAATAAAACAAAGAAATACAACGATTCTGTATTTGCCATGCGGCATGCATTATATACTACAGACGAATATTTCCTGAAGAAAAAAGATACTGCTGCGGATTACCACCTTTTGGCATCCAATATTAAGCTCGTCAAGACCAAACAAAAATCACAGATCATCACCGGTCCTATACAGATGTATATAGAGCAGGTTCCTACGCCGCTTATCATGCCTTTCGCTATTCTTCCGTTTTCAGACAAAAGGTCTGCCGGGATCCTGATTCCGAGTTTCGGGGAACGGCAGGATGTAGGATTCTTTTTGAATGGATTGGGATATTACCAGCCTATCGGAGAACATTTTGACCTGAAAGTGCTTGCAGATATTTACACAAAAGGAAGCTGGAACCTGAGGCCCGAAATGAACTATGTTAAAAAGTACAGGTACTCAGGGAACTTCACTGCTGATATCGGAAATACGGTGCGGGGGATTAAAGGACTGGATAATTACAGCAAAAGCAGTACTTACCGGATCGCCTGGAGGCATACCCAGGATACCAAAGCGAACCCGTTTCTCACCTTCTCCGCATCGGTGGATATCGTGAGCAATAAGTTTTACAACAATACCGTCAATAACAACTATATATTCAACCAGAATGTACTGAATACCCAGCAGAACTCTACGGTAACCGTTACCAAAAGGTTTCTGACGCTTCCGGTAACTATCACCGGAACAGCTTCGTATTCTCAGAATTTCGCCACCGGTAATTCAGATCTCCGCCTTCCGCAGATGAACGTGGCCATCAATCAGTTTTACCTTTTCAAATCCAGGACCGGAGTAAGGAGGGGGCTTATTGAAAACATTACGGTAAATACGGGTTTCAACCTCACCAATTATGTACAGACCAATGAAGGGGAACTGTTCACCCAGGCTATGTGGGACAAGTTGCAGACCGGCCTTAAAAATAATATAGCATTAGGGACGAATACCAGCTTTGCCAAGTATTTTACATTCAGCCTCGCAGCTAATATCGATAACGCTTTAACGACAAAGACGACAAGAAAGTATTATGATCCATTAAAGAATGTCACGGTTAATGAAGTGGAAAAAGGCATTTCCGGATATTCTACATTCTCTACTACAGCCAGTGTGCAGACTACATTATACGGGATGCTTAAGTTCAAAAAGGGGTCTGCTATTGAAGCCATCAGGCATATGATGACACCGAGCATCGGGTTTACCTATTCACCGGATTTCGGAGGGTCCAATTTCGGTTATTACAGGAATTATTATGATGCCAACGGGGCACAGACACCATATTCTATTTTTGACGGAGGAATTGTAGGAAGCCCTACCAGCGGAATGGTAGGCGCTCTAGGATTCAATATCGGAAATAATATTGAAATGAAAGTCAGGTCCAAGAAGGATTCTACCGGGATTAAGAAAATGAAGCTTTTTGAATCCCTTAACCTCGCCGGAAACTACAACTTTGCTGCAAAGACGCATCCGTGGTCTGTGCTTACTGTCAACGGACAGTCGTCTTTCTTCAATAATAAACTGAGCGTAAATACGTCCTTATCCATAGATCCGTACCGCATTATTTATATCCCGGGCCAGGACGCCGGAATCAGGACTGAAAACTTCGGGCATTTCAGCATCCAGGGGTTCAATGTGCAGATGTCGTATCCGTTAAGTAATGAGATTTTCGGAGAGAAGACGGATTATTCCAAGAAGTACAAGACCAAAGGCGAGATCCGGAATGAAAACTATTATTTCGATGACGACAATTATGCGCACTTCGAGCAGGCATGGACGTTGAACATCAATGCCAATTACGCGTTCACCAGGACGCTGGCTTCCCGTACGCCTAACAGGATCGCATCCGTGGGTCTGGACGGAAGCATTAAGCTTACCCCATATTGGAATATCAACGGCAGCACGCATTACGATATGATTACCCAGCAGCTTGCCTATACGAGGATCGGTTTTGCCAGGGACCAGCGGAGTTTCACGATTAATTTCAACTGGGTGCCTTTCGGGCAGTACAAAGTGTATGATTTCTTTATCGGGATCAAAGCCAACATCCTGAGCGATGCACTGAAGTACAAAGACAGGAGCTTTACCCAGCCGAACGCTCCTTTCTAATTGGATTGATATTTGTAAATATAAATTTTATATTTGCACCCAAAATAAACTCTAATGAAACAAGTAATCAATACAGTGAATGCGCCTGCAGCGATCGGGCCTTATTCCCAGGCGAACATGGCCAACGGTGTTTTATATATTTCAGGGCAGATCCCTGTAGATCCGTCTACGGGTAAACTGGTGGAAGGAATCGAAAAAGAGACTCATCAGGTGATGAAAAACCTGGAAGCCATCCTTACAGAAGCCGGAATGACTTTTAAAAATGTGGTGAAAGCTACTATTTTCCTTAAAAGTATGGATGATTTCGCTGTAATGAATGATATCTACGCTTCTTACCTGGATGCAGACAGCTATCCGGCAAGGGAAACCGTACAGGTTTCATGCCTTCCTAAAAATGTGGATATTGAAATCTCTATGATTGCCCATCAGGATTAATCCATGAGCTTTATAAGAAATACATTTGCGATCCTGGTAGGCCTTGGCATAGCAGCGCTTACCATTACCCTTGGAATAAGGGTGTTTCCGCAATGGGTTACTTTTGATGCATTTGCACCCTTTGAGCACTGGCAGCATTTTCTTGAAAGCATGCAGGGCGAAGATGCCTTTTTCGGTTTTCTGCTGTTTATTTCAGGATTAGGCACTACCATCGGGGGAGTGGCAACGGCTATCATCGTTAAATATGCAAAAGTGGCTTACGCTATTCTTATCGGTTTCATCATGCTGTTCATCGCTATGCTGGATGTGATTGTTTTTCCTTATCATCCTACATTCTATAAGATTTCTATTTTCCTTACGTTCTTTCCGTTTTCATGGATCGGCGGAAAGATCGTGGAGGTCATTTATGAGAAGAAAAAACGGAGAATGCTTGCTGAAAAGATCATTAAAAGACAATAAAAGACGCTGCTCAATGAGCAGCGTCTTTTGCTATAAAAGTGAATCGTCTGAAATTCTTATGCTACGGCATCCTGAATCCTTTCGTATAGATCCTTCCGTATTCATCAACAAATTTCACCTGGACGTTCCCCTGGTACCTGTCGAGGATTTTTTCAACGTCTTTCTGTGAATTGACCGGTTTGCCGTTGATTTCTACAATAATGTAATTGTCTACAATCCCGATCTTGGCCATTTCTCCTCCTTCCATAACGTTTTTGGCAATCACACCGCTGTTCAGTCCGTAATCTGTTTTGAAACGGTCGCTAAGGATGTCAAATTCTGCCCCGATTTTTTCGGTTACGCTAAGGTCTGCCTTGGTTCTTGTAGAAGTACCGCCTTTCTGGTCTTTCAGTGTTACGGTAGTGGTATATTCTTTACCGTTTCTCATATAAGTGACCATCACTTTGTCTCCGGGACGTTTGCTTCCGATGGATACGGAAAGGTCAGAGAAATCCGTGATAGGGTAGTTATCCACCTTCGTAATGATATCCCCTGTTTTAAGTCCTGCATCTTCAGCCCCGCTGCTTTCTCCGAAACCGGTTACATATACTCCGGAACCTGCTTTAATGTTGGCTTTTTTCTGCTTGTTATAAGCCGCAACCTGCATCTCATCGGAAAGGTCTAAAGAAGTTACCCCAAGGAATCCTCTCTGTACGATACCGAATTTCTTGATGTCCTCAATAATTTTCCTTGCCAGGTTAGACGGAACGGCAAATCCGTACCCCTGGTAATATCCCGTTGTCGACTGGATGGCTGAGTTAATCCCGATCAGGTCTCCGTTGGTATTTACCAAAGCACCTCCTGAGTTACCCGGATTAATGGCAGCATCTGTCTGGATGAAACTTTCAATAGGGTTGGCTGCTTTGCCCTGTGAGCCCAAAATTCCAATTCCTCTTCCTTTGGCGGAAATGATTCCGGCAGTAACCGTTGAATTCAGTCCGAGCGGGTTTCCTACGGCAAGTACCCACTGGCCAACCTCAATATTGTCAGAATTGGCAAAGTTCAGGTAAGGAAGTCCCTTTTCTTCGATTTTAAGAAGGGAAATGTCCGTATTAGGGTCTGTGCCCACCAAAGTGGCGATATATGATTTTTTATTGCTTAATACAACTTCCAGTTTATTGGCTCCGGCTACAACGTGGTTATTGGAAATGATATATCCATCCGGAGAGATGATAACTCCCGATCCCATCCCCGATGGCATATTGTCCGGTACCTGTTGTTGCTGTCGCTGCCTCTGCTGCCCTCTTCCGTTTCCACCGAAAGGATCCCCGAAGAAGAAATCAAAAAGATCCTGTTCGGATGCCCTGCTTGTAGACCTGCTCTGGTAATTTTTAATCGTTACCACAGCCGGAACGGTTGTCTTGGCCGCTTTTACGAAATCATCGCCTACCGCTGCGGTATTCATGCCAGCAAATGATGTATTCGCAGACTTGGTAAAATAGGACTGGTCCTCCGTATTGGAATGGTGATCCAGAAATTGTAATGCTCCCACTGTAGTGGCTCCTGATAAAACTCCTACTACAGCAAATGGTAATAGTTTTTTCAAAGTACTCTTCATTTGTATATCTTTCTTGTTATTTTATGATACTGATTTTTCATTTAATCTAAAACAAATTTAATGCTAAATAAGTAAGCACTTGGCATGCAATGTTTCAATTTTAACTAAAATTTAACGGGAATAGGAAAGCTTTATGCATTTTGTCATAATTTAAGAAACAGGATTAACACATCTTAAAATATTATTAAGGACAAAATGTCATAGTACGACAGTTGGATGCTGAAAAGATGTTGAAAGTTAAATCCGGAAAGGTGATTTAAGTGAACAGCCCATATAAATGTGAATGGGTATCTCCGGGTATAGGATTTGTGAAATAGGAAAATCCATTAAAATCCTTATCTTTGCAAAAATTTTTTTCTCACTTAAACCGTTTATAGCATGCAACTGTATAACACCTTAAGCGCAGAAGAAAGAGCTCAGCTTATTGATGAAGCCGGTAAGGAACGCCTTACATTGTCTTTCTATGCGTATGCCAAAATTCAAGATCCCAAAAAATTTCGCGACGAATTATTTATAGCCTGGAATGCCCTGGATGCATTGGGCCGTATTTACGTTGCCCATGAAGGAATCAACGCTCAGATGAGCGTTCCTGCAGATCAGTTTGAAGCATTCCGCACTACGCTCGAAGCCTATGATTTCATGAAAGGCATCCGCCTGAATGTGGCAGTTGAGCAGGATAATCACTCGTTCCTGAAACTGACCATAAAAGTCAGGAATAAAATTGTTGCCGACGGGCTGAATGATGAAACCTTTGATGTAACCAACAAAGGGATTCACTTAAAGGCTAAAGAATTCAATGAATTGCTGGAAGACCCCAATACCATTGTGGTAGATTTCAGAAACCATTACGAAAGCGAAGTCGGCCATTTTGAAGGAGCAATTACACCGGATGTGGAAAACTTCAGGGAAAGTCTGCCGATCATCAATGATCAGTTGCAGGATTTTAAAGAAGATAAAAACCTGCTGATGTACTGTACCGGGGGAATCCGTTGCGAAAAAGCCAGCGCCTATTTTAAACATCAGGGTTTTAAAAACGTCTACCAGCTGGAAGGGGGTATCATTGAATACACACGCCAGATCAAAGAAGAAAATATACCCAGCAAATTCATCGGGAAGAACTTTGTATTTGATCACCGTCTGGGGGAAAGGATTACGGATGATATTATTGCACAGTGCCACCAGTGCGGCAAACCGTGTGACAACCATACCAACTGTGCGAATGATGCCTGCCACCTGTTGTTTATCCAGTGTGACGAGTGCAAAGCGGCAATGGAAAACTGCTGTTCCACAGAATGCCTGGAAACGATCCACCTGCCCTGGGAACAACAGGTTGCTTTGAGGAAGGGACTGCAGGTTGGCAATAAAGTCTTCAGGAAAGGGAAATCCGAAGCTTTGAAATTCAAGCATTCCGGAGATCTGAAGACCCAAACCCTGGCAAAAGCGACAAAAGCCGAGACAAAGGACATCCGCCAGAAGTTAAAAGTTAAAAAGACACTGATCGGAAAAGCCGAGCATTACTATTCCAGATCTAAGATTGCCCAGTTTTTAATTGAGAACAGCACACTGTCAGTAGGAGATAAAGTGTTGATTTCAGGTCCGACTACAGGGGATCAGGAGATCACCGTTACACAGATTTTTGTGAACGGAAACTTCAGCGATATGGCTGCAGCAGGGGATCAGATTACCTTTGAGCTTCCGTTCAGAGTCCGCTTATCGGATAAACTATATAAAATCACAGGTACTGAAAACGCATAACAGAGATGTTAAAAGCTGAACTCAGGAAAAAATACATGCAGAAAAGACAAGCCTTATCCATGGATGAGGCTTTCCTGTTATCCGAAGCTGTGTTCAGGAATTTCATCGATTATTTTAATCCAGTTCCCGGGCAGACCATGCATGTTTATATCCCGATCGGAAAATTCAGGGAAATGGATACCCGGCCATTGATTGATTATTGCCTGAGCCGGAATGTCCGTGTCTTTGTGCCGAAGGTTGAAGGCATCGGGATGATCTCTGTGGAAATAACAAAGGATACGGTATTTGCTGTTAACCACTGGGGTATTTCTGAACCTGTTTCTGATCAGGATGCCGGGCTTTCAGATTTTGATTACATTATTACCCCGTTGCTGTACTGTGATAACAAGGGAAACAGGGTAGGATATGGAAAGGGATTCTATGACGGCCTTTTCAGCAGCCTTTCCGGGAAATCAAAAAAAATCGGGATCAATTACTTTAATCCCGATGAGCCGATAGAGGATGTGTGGGAATATGACATCCCTCTGGATTATCTGGTGACGCCTACCGAAGTAGTGTCTTTCTTCAACGGTGGTGCATAAAAGTTCAGGAAATAGAATTTAAATTCCTTTTTAAACTGGATGGGTTTGGACACCAGAATATACTGGGCATTTTTTTCATAATTTCCCAACGACCTGTTTTTATCGTCGAAATACTCAACATCGAACCGGGCAAAATCCAGTGTATCCTCTTTATAATAATCTTTGTAGACTTCCAGGCTCTTCACCTTTGCCGTTTTTACCTTCAGGCTGTCCAGCTCGCGGAAAAGCCTGTTGAATGTGAGGCTGTCCGGTTTGTGGAAATAGCTTTCCATCTGGGAATAGATCACACTGTCAATCTCAGTCTTCCTGTTTCCTGATAAGTACAACGTAGAAAGGTCAAGCAGTTCCTGTACTTTCTGTCGGGTAATGAAGTTTATAGCCTGTGCGCTGTCCATCTGTACGGCAGGGTAGCTGGCTTTGTTGTTGCTGTTCCGGAGCTTATCAAGGTCGCTTACCTCGGTAGTTTTCTTAGTACATGCAAGCAGGGAGCATACTAATATTGCAAAAAGTAAAAAGTTATTGTTTATTTTCATTTGTACTTGCAATTTTAAATTTAATGGATACTATTTTTCCTTTGTCTTTTTTCATCTCGATCACGCTCAGGTTCTTCAGTGAAGTGGTTGGAGTCGTGACCAGGGTTATGTATTTTTGTTTGTCAAGGGTTTCGATGCCATAGGTGGCGTTATCATATACCTGATAAATAATGGCACGGTCACTGATGAGGTTTTCCAGCTGCTTCCGCTTCTGTTTCAGGAGTTCAGGGTTTCCGTTGGCATCTTTCACGGAAAAGTAATTGACGGCCATTTTATAATCATCAGGTTTCAGTTCAATCATTTCTTTGTCAGGAGCTGTCTCCAGGTTCCTATTGACATCAAGAGTCTCATAAAAAGGAGCGCTGATCTGCATTTTCAGGATTTTATCTTTAGTCGAGTATTCAAAACATTCCCCGGGTTTTATCTTATAAAGCAGGGGAGACTCATTTTCTTTGATGACTTTAATCTCCAACGTATTGATGACATTCACTCCCCGGTCTGCATCCGTAAAACAGAAGGTGTAATTTTTAGAAAAAAGTTCATCTTTAAAACCCAATACCCCGGAAATGGTAACCAAAACAGCCGTAAGCATGATCCAGGCATTCTTCCTGAAGAAATTTTTCGGTTCTGAAACCGCATTGGGTAGCTGAGTGGTCGATACATTAATTGGGGTGTTAACTGGTTGGTTTTCAGTATCCGATTTTTGTAAATTAGGAATTTCAGGCTGTTTCTGAACTGTTTTTTCAGGGTTTTGCTCCGTTTTGGGAAGGTCAGGAGCAATCTCGGTTAAATGTTCCAGTTCTTTTATTTCCTCTTCACTCAGTTCTTCATCCTGCTGCAACAGCTCACCGGCAAAAAGATGCTGTTTCTTAAACTCGTACCAGGAGTCGTAACCCGCATAAATACTCAATAAATTAAGCATATCAATCCTGGGCAGTTTGGTCACCGGCGAGTTTTTGAAATAGGTATAAAAAGACTTTTCGCTGATGTTCCCTTTGGCTTTTTTGCGCAAGTCTTCCTGAAAATATATAATATCAATCCCTTTCCACTTTGAAATATCATCATGAGAAGGGGTATATTCTTCCAGATATTGAGCCTGAACCTCTTTTTTCAGCTGCTCAAAATGTAGTAGGTCTAAATCAGTCAATCCTTTAAATATAATTAATTAATTGATTATCAGTTGTATTTATTTGTAAAACTGTTTTACAAAGGTATTACAATTATTTTTCCTAAACAAGTTTGATAACTGCTCTACCTTTGTCTTGTTCAAATAACCGAACAGAGAAATAGTTTTTAAAAACAATATTAACAAAATTAAATTTAATTTATTATGAAAAAGTCATTATTCGTAGCTGCTATCGCTGCAATCTCTTTAGTTGCTTGTAAAAAAACTGAATCTACTGAAACTGGAAACACTGCTGATTCTGCTGCTGTTGCTACTGCTGACTCTGCTGCTGTTGTAGCTGATTCTGCTGCTACTGTTGTTGATTCTGCTGCTTCTGCAACTGTAGACGCTACTAAAGATGCTGCTTCTGCTACTACTGCTGCTGGTGCTGACGCTGCTAAAGATGCTGCTAAGAACGCTGGTGAAGCTGCTAAAGGAGCTGCTGACGCTGCTAAAGATGCTGCAAAAGACGCTAAAAGCGCTGTAGATGCTGCTAAAAAATAATTAGTACCATACTAAAATAAGAACCGCTTCACCCTGTGAAGCGGTTTTTTTTATGTCTCCTAGATAAAAATTTATGTTAAATATTCTTTGAAGTCTTGTCATTGATACTTCAAATAGAGGCTTCTGGCTATGGAATCCCAAAAGAAGGTCAGGCATCTGTCGTCATGAATTTCATACCTGCGATGAGGTATATACTGAATGAGATTTGCCTTCTTATCTGGTTATTGCTTCTTTTGCCTTAATGCCTCATAACAAGTAATGGCAACTGCATTGCTGAGATTCAGCGAATCGATGCTCCCCGCCATCGGGATCAGTGTGTTTTTTCCTTTACCGATCCAGAAATCGCTTAACCCGGAATGTTCCGTACCGAAGAGGACCGCAGATCTCTTCCTGAAATCGCGGGTGCAGATATCTTCGGCCGTTTCATCCATTAGGGTGGTATATAGATTAAAGCCGTTATTCTGTAAAAATTCCAGGACTTCAGCATTTCCGGCCTGAAAAACCTTCATCCCGAACAAACATCCCACGCTGGAGCGGATGACATTAGGATTGTAAAAATCCGTTTTCCCATCGGTGATAATCAATGCATCAATCCCGAATGCTTCGCAGCTTCTCAGGATAGCGCCCAGGTTGCCCGGTTTTTCAATACCTTCAACAACGATTACGGTAGACTGCTCAGCAGGCATCAATGAAGAAATTGGCAACTCTTTGGTCTCATAGACGCCAATGATGCCTTCCGATGTTCCGCGGTATGCAATTTTCTCATAGACTTTGTCGCTTACATAGTGGATTTTTCCAGCCTGGGGAATATCCCCATTAAAAATGGATTCACAAATGAAATATTCTGTAGGTTCATAAGCGTATCGGATCGCACGTTCATTTTCCTGCTGGCCTTCCACTGTGAAAAGCCCGGATTTCTTGCGGAATCTGTTGTCCGTTAGCAATCGGGTAACATTCTTTATCTTGTCGTTCTGGAAACTTTCTATGAGCATGGTGCAAAATTATATAAAAAATATGAGTATCCGTAAAGGTATTCCTGAACAAAAATGTCCTGACCGGCCGGAGATTTTAGTATATAATTGTTGTTATTCTTCGGGCAGTATCCCTGAAATATAAGCACTGTCAATAAGGCTTTGCGGTAATTCCTTCTTATTTTTAATGCCCAGTGATTTTAGCTTCTGCGTCTGGATCACCAGGTTGTCGTTCCCGGTAGAAAGCTGTTTGTAAGCATCATTGTAAAAATTCTTGGCCAGATCCAGGTTTTTACCTACTTTTTCGAGGTTCTCAATAAACCCGACAAATTTGTCATACAGCTTGGCACCGCGTTCTGCGATCTCCATAGAATTCCGGTTCTGGTATTCGCGCTTCCAGAGGTCAGCGATCAGCTTCAGGGAAGTGATCAGGTTGCTTGGATTGAGCAGCAGGATCCTTCTGTCATAAGCATAGTTCCACAGGTTCTGGTCTGCCTGCATCGCAGCAATATAGGCCGGTTCACTCGGGATGAACATCATCACGAAGTCCAGCGATTTCCCATAGTCATCATAGGCTTTCTGGCTCAGCTGCTGAATATGGTTCTTGATGGATGACAGGTGCTGGTTCAGCTTGATGATATACACCTCCTGATCCGTCTCATCTACCAGTTCCGTAAATGCCGTCAGGGAAACTTTGGAATCGATGATGACATTTCTTTCATCCGGATATTTTACCACGGCGTCCGGCCTCATTTTTTTTCCGGAAAATTCCGAGAACAGGGCTTTGTTGTCCTCGTCCCGAAGTTCATGCTCAAGGAAATATTCCTGTCCTTTCGTCAGTCCCGATTTCTCAAGGATGCTCTCCAGGATCATTTCGCCCCAGTTTCCCTGAGTTTTGCTTTCACCCTTGAGCGCGCGGGTCAGCTTTTTAGCATCTTCGGAAATCTGCTGGTTTAGCTCCGCCAGTTCCTTTACTTTTTCTGCCAGTGAAAAACGCTCTTTATTTTCTTTCTCATACGCTTCATTGACGCGGTTCTTAAGGTCGTTGATCTTTTCCTGGAAAGGCTCAAGGATGGTTTTCAGGTTGTTTTGGTTAAGAAGCGTAAATTTTTCCGTTTTTTCTTCCAGGATCTTACTGGCCAGATTTTCAAACTGAAGTTTCGCTTCGTCCTGTATTTTTGCAATTTCTTTTTTCTGGGTTTCCAGGGATTGCTGCAGGCTTTCGTTGATGGCGGAAAGCTCAGCATTTCTGGCAAAGATCGCCTGCTTTTCTGTCAGCAGGTTGTCAATCTGGGAAACCTGCTTTATCATTGCCTGCTTTTGTTCCTGAAACTGGATGTGCAGCGAGGCATGTTCAGCAGAAATTTTGGCCAGTTCATTTTTAAGGTCACTCATCAGGTCAGACTGCTGCTGGATCAGTTCTTTTTCCCTGTTGGTATTCTGAATGAGTTCCTGTATTTTCAGCTGAGAGTTTTCCAGGTCAGACTGGCTTTTGATATATACGCTGTTCAGATCATCATATGAGTTTCGTGAAACCATAGACGATTTCAGCGCAAAATAGGCCACGATAGCGCCTGTAATTCCTCCTGCAATACATCCGATAATCAAATAGGTCATCTCCATGGCCCAAAAATACAAAAAGAATAGTGGATTCTTTTTACGGGAAACCGTAATTTTACATCATCAACCAGCCTATATCATAATAAGGATCTCAGCAATCAATGTAAGACTGACGAAATGAGACAAACTGAATTTCCCTGGAAATGACCGGTTGTTTCAGTTTCTTTTTACTTATTATTTGCATGATCGATTAATTTTTCGTTATTTCATTTCATCAAAATATAAATAAAGTCCAATGAAATTCTTAACCTTTACTGCTATTGTATTTTCGGCATTATTTTCCGCGCAGGACTTTGCCAATTATGCAAAATACGAAAAACAAAACCAGGAGATCATATCCAAAAATATAACGCCCAATTCTGTCCTGATGGGAGACTCCATTACAGAAGGATGGTTTTCCACTGATCCGGACTTTTTTAAAAAGAATAACTTTGTAGGAAGAGGGATTGGCGGACAGGTGACATCCCAGATGCTTTTACGATTCAGGGAAGATGTCATTAAATTAAAGCCGAAGCGCGTCATTATTCTTGCCGGAACCAATGATATTGCAGAAAACCAGGGCCCGATTTCTCTGGATAAGGTTTTCGGAAACATTGTCTCCATGGCAGAACTGGCAAAAGCCAATCATATCAAAGTTGTTCTGTGCTCCGTGCTTCCTGCGTATAATTTCGGATGGCGGAAAGATATGCATCCGGCAGAAAAGGTAATCACTCTTAATGCAATGATCAAAAGCTATGCAGGAAAAAACCAGATTCCTTATGTCGACTATCATTCCCAGATGAAAGATTCGCGTAACGGACTGGATAAAATGTACACCGAAGATGAAATCCACCCAACGGCAAAAGGGTATGAAAAGATGGAAGCGATCCTGATGCAGAAAATAAAGTAAAATCTGAATTTAACGGGAATATTATTATAATATAAAGTAAAAGTGAGCTGTTGGGCTCACTTTTACTATATAGGGCAATTTTTACGGTATCGGTACGGGAGAAGGAATCTCCGGAGCACAGGATCCGGTATTCAGCATGCAGTGTCCGCCCATACAGCTGTAATTGGTCATCGATGTTGTTCCGTCCGGACACATGATCAAAGCTTCACCATAGTGGCTACAATCCCTGCTCGAATAGCATTCCAATGCAGGATACAAATCTCCTCCGCCTCCAAAAACGTCTTTCAGCGCTAGTCTTGAAAGCTTTGTTAACTTAAGTTTTTTCATAAAATATTATTTTGATGGTTATTGGTCATTCGTATCACATTCTACATTAAGCTATGCTGACGAATTACAGCTAATGTATGAAAAAAGAAACAGCATTGCTTATAATTTCTGTTTTGTAGAAGCTTAAATTATGGGATCTAATCTTTTATTCTCAGAAATTCCTTGGCCAGTTCGATCATTTTAGGATCGCCGGTATATTTTCCGTGTTCATCGGAAAGCTTTACAGTTGGGATCCATTCCAGGTTCGGTGCCTGTACGCCGATCAGTTTCATCACGATATTCATGGGTTTTAATCCGACGTCATTCGTCAGGTTGGTTCCTATCCCGAACGAAATCCCGATTTTTCCTCTGCAGTAGTTGGTTATTTCTTCTACTTTCTCCAGGTTAAGGGCATCAGAAAAAATAATGTACTTGAATAAAGGGTTGATCCCATGCTTTTGATAGTGGGCAATGGTCTTATCGGCAAATTCCAGAGGATCCCCGCTGTCGTGGCGTACTCCATCGAACAGCTTAGCGAACTTTTTATCAAACTGCTGGAAGAACACATCCGTTGTATAGGTATCTGAGAGTGCTACTCCCAGATCTCCCCGGTATACATCTACCCAGTGTTCAAGGGCAAGATCGTTAGCTGTTTTGAATCCGTACTCAGCCGCATGGAACATGAACCATTCATGGGCATGGGTGCCGATAGGTTTTACCCCGTACTTCATGGCGAAATGAACATTGGAGCTTCCGATGAAGGTAGATTCCTTTTTCTGCGTTAAAGCCTCCATCACGAGGTTCTGCACTTTGTAGGAATGCCTTCTTCGCGTACCGAATTCTGCAAAAGTAACGCCCAGTCTCGCCAGGGAATCAGCTTTCTCAATCGTTTTATGCATTACTACCTCATTGGAATCGCGTTCCATATGGTTCATTTCATAATGCAGTTCGCTGATGAGTGCGAGAAGAGGAACCTCCCAAAGAATGGTCCTGTACCAGAGTCCTTCCACAACCACGGAAAGTTCACTTCCTTCCTGATGGATTTTTACTTCAGACGGGTCATAATGATAACCTTCAAGGAAATCCAGGTAAGGAAGGTCGATATAAGGGCAGGTTCTTGCCATGTATTTCTTTTCCTCTTTCGTCAGTTTGAGTTCGGCCATTTTATTAACCGCCTCCCTTAAAGCATGATCGAAACCTTCAGGAAACTGGTGTTTGCCACGGTTGATAAATTCATATTTTACGATGGAGCCGGGAAATAATTTTACCACGGCATTCTGCATGGTTATTTTATAGAAATCGTTATCCAGTATGGAATTCAATCGTACTTCATTCATGATTGTGTAATTTATACGCAAATATAGGGTTTAAAAATAAAACCACCTTAAATGTAAGGTGATTTTTTTAACTTTTGTTGATGCAACAGGGATTATTTACCAAGATAGGAATTATACATCCATACTTCTTTTTCCTGCTCTGTGATATAATCGCTCATCTGGGAATTGGTTCCTTCATCACCTGCTTTTTCAGTGATATCAAGGAGCTCTCTCTGCAGGTCAATGACTACTTTAAATGAATTCAGGATATTCTGTACACTTACAGTGGCATCGCTAACGTCGGTACTTTCCTGAATCGTGGATACTTTTAAGTAATCCGAATAATTATGTGCAGGTACAGCACCGAGGGTAAGGATCCTCTCTGCTATCTCATCTATCTTAAGAACGAGGCTGTTATATAATTCTTCGAATTTAGGATGAAGGGTAAAAAACTGATCCCCTTTAATGTTCCAGTGTGAACCTCTGGTATTCTGATAAAATACGGAATAGTTGGCCAGAAGTACATTTAATTTTTCTGCGATTTGCTGACAGTCGGCTTCATTCAGGCCGATAATGCTTGCGTTTTTCATAGTGTTATATTTAGCAGTTTATTATAGGATACAAATGTAAACAACAGATTTCAATATCTGTGCTCAGAGCAATTGATGATGCTTATCTTTACTATTACCATATTCATTCAAAAAATGTTCCTATCCTTTTCATAAAGGATAAAAAGTTTTCTGACCTCTTAAGTATCAGGCACTGTCATATATAAGGCTACCATATTATGATGCCTTCGGGAATAGACCTCCGAAAACCGCAAGAATGCAGCCACAATGAATTAATCATCATCATAGCCTTTACGATAGGTAAAGTTTAAGTTTATCGTACGAGTACGTATGTTTTCTTTCTTTTACAGGAGTACATCAGGCAGTTGCCATAGAACAAAAATACACGGGTGATCGTTATGGATGAGCGGGTTATACAGATTAAATAATTTTTAATTATTCAGGTAAATTTATATATAACTGCTTGTAGGTTAAAAAATTATTCATATTTTTGCACCCTAAAATAAAAAGCAATTAAATGCCTACTATTCAACAATTAGTAAGAAAAGGAAGAGCCACGCTTGCCAAGAAGAGCAAATCGGCTGCCCTAGATTCTTGTCCACAAAGACGTGGCGTATGTACGAGAGTATATACTACCACACCTAAGAAACCTAACTCTGCACTTAGAAAAGTAGCTAGGGTAAGACTTTCTAACGGTAAAGAAGTAAACGCCTACATCCCGGGCGAAGGACATAATCTTCAGGAGCACTCGATAGTATTGGTGAGAGGCGGAAGGGTGAAAGACCTACCGGGAGTACGTTACCACATCGTAAGAGGTGCATTAGACACTGCAGGTGTAAATGGAAGAACACAGAGAAGATCTAAGTACGGAGCTAAGAGACCAAAACCAGGTCAGGCAGCTGCAGCACCAGCTAAAGGAAAGAAAAAATAATCATTAAATAAGGTACAGAAACAATGAGAAAGACAAAAGCGAAAAAAAGACCGTTGTTACCAGATCCTCAGTTTAATGATCAATTGGTGACTAGATTCGTAAACAATTTGATGCTTGACGGTAAGAAGTCAATCGCATTCAAAATATTCTATGATGCATTGGAAATCGTAGAAAACAAAAAAGGAGAGAATGAGAAATCCTCTCTGGAAATCTGGAAAGATGCCCTTACCAATGTAATGCCTCACGTAGAAGTGCGTTCAAGAAGGGTAGGTGGTGCTAACTTCCAGATCCCTATGCCAATCAGAGCTGACAGAAAAATTTCTATGGCGATGAAATGGTTAATTAAGTATGCAAGAGCAAGAAACGATAAGTCTATGGCACTTAAACTTTCTAACGAAATCCTGGCTGCTTCAAGAGAAGAAGGTGCTGCATACAAAAAGAAATCTGATACTCACAAGATGGCGGAGGCTAACAAAGCTTTCTCACACTTCAAATTCTAATCTGAAATGGGAAGAGATCTTAAATATACTAGAAATATTGGTATTGCCGCTCACATTGATGCCGGTAAGACCACCACTACAGAAAGGATTTTATTCTATACAGGGGTAAACCACAAAATTGGAGAAGTTCACGATGGTGCTTCTACAATGGACTGGATGGAGCAGGAAGCAGAAAGAGGTATTACCATTACTTCCGCTGCTACCACTTGTTCTTGGAACTTTCCAACAGATCAAGGAAAACCTGTTGCCGAAACCAAGCCTTACCACTTCAACATCATCGATACACCGGGACACGTTGACTTCACCGTAGAAGTAAACAGATCTTTAAGGGTATTGGATGGTCTTGTATTCTTATTCTCTGCCGTAGACGGTGTAGAGCCTCAGTCTGAAACCAACTGGAGACTTGCTGACAACTACAAAGTAGCAAGAATGGGATTCGTAAACAAAATGGACCGTCAGGGTGCCGACTTCTTGAACGTTGTAAAGCAGGTAAAAGAAATGTTGGGATCCAATGCAGTTCCAATCGTTTTACCAATCGGTGCTGAAGAAGACTTCAAAGGTGTTGTAGACTTAATTAAAAACAGAGCGATCATCTGGGATGAAGCAGGACAAGGAGCTACTTTCGAGGTAGTGCCGATCCCTGAAGACATGAAAGCTGAAGTTCTGGAATACAGAGAGAAATTAGTAGAAGCTGTGGCTGACTACGATGAGACTTTGATGGAGAAATTCTTCGAAGATCCGGATTCAATCTCTGAAGAAGAAATCAACGAAGCGTTGAGAAAGGCTACCATCGATTTATCTATTATCCCAATGACTTGTGGTTCTTCATTCAAGAATAAAGGAGTACAGTTTATGCTGGATGCAGTATGTAAATACCTTCCTTCTCCATTGGATAAAGATGATATCAAAGGTACTGACCCTAGAACTGACGCTGAAATTACAAGAAAGCCATCGGTAGATGAACCTTTCTCTGCATTGGCATTTAAGATTGCTACTGACCCGTTCGTGGGAAGACTGGCATTCTTCAGAGCATATTCAGGAAGACTGGATGCAGGTTCTTATATCCTGAACACCCGTTCAGGTGATAAAGAAAGAATCTCCAGAATCTATCAGATGCACGCTAACAAGCAAAATCCTGTAGAATATATTGAAGCAGGAGATATTGGTGCAGCGGTAGGATTCAAGTCTATCAAAACCGGTGATACGATGTGTGACGAGAAAAACCCTATTGTTCTTGAATCAATGGTTTTCCCTGATCCGGTAATCGGTATCGCTGTTGAGCCTAAAACTAAAGCTGACCAGGATAAAATGGGTAACGCTTTAGCTAAACTGGCTGAAGAGGATCCAACGTTTACGGTGAGAACTGACGAAGCTTCCGGACAAACGATTATCTCTGGTATGGGTGAGCTTCACTTAGATATCATTGTTGACCGTATGAAGAGAGAGTTCAAAGTTGAAGTAAACCAAGGACAGCCTCAGGTAGAGTACAAAGAAAACTTAACAAAAGTTGCCCAGCACAGGGAGGTTTACAAAAAACAATCCGGTGGTAAAGGTAAATTTGCTGATATCGTATTTGAACTTGGACCTGCAGAAGAAGGTAAAGTTGGTCTTGAATTCATCAACGAGATCAAAGGGGGTAACGTTCCTAGGGAATTTGTTCCTGCTATTGAGAAAGGATTTAAAGCTGCAATGAAAAACGGTCCTTTGGCTGGTTTCGAAGTTGAAGGTATTAAAGTTGTTCTTAAAGACGGATCTTTCCACGCGGTGGATTCTGATGCCCTTTCCTTCGAAATGGCTGCTAAATTAGGATTCAAAGAAGCGGGACGTGCTGCTAAGCCGGTAATCATGGAGCCTATTATGAAACTGGAGGTTGTTACTCCGGAAGAATATATGGGTAACATTATCGGTGACCTTAACAAGAGAAGAGGTACCATCAGCGGTCAGGAAGAAAAGAACGGTGCTGTAGTAATCAAAGGTTCAGTTCCACTTTCTGAAATGTTTGGATATGTTACAACTCTAAGAACCCTTTCATCAGGAAGAGCTACTTCTTCTATGGAATTAGAGAAGTACCAGGCTACCCCTCAAAACGTTGCTGAAGATATCATTGCTAAAGCAAAAGGTTAATTTTTTAAAGTACAAGAAATGTCACAAAGAATCAGAATAAAACTTAAGTCTTACGATTACAATTTGGTAGATAAATCTGCTGAGAAAATCGTAAAAACGGTAAAGGCTACCGGTGCTGTGGTAAACGGCCCGATTCCATTGCCAACCAACAAGAGAATCTTCACTGTATTGAGGTCTCCGCACGTAAACAAAAAAGCAAGAGAACAGTTCCAGCTTTCTGCTCACAAGAGATTGATGGATATCTATTCTTCTTCTTCTAAAACGGTGGATGCTCTGATGAAATTAGAGTTGCCAAGCGGTGTAGATGTTGAAATTAAAGTGTGATAACGTGCACTTAAGCCGTGATTATATAAAATCCGTTCCTGAAAAGGAGCGGATTTTTATTTTGTAAAATTTATTTCTTTTAATACTATGTATTGCAAGGTTCTTTTTAATGTTTATCTTTGCGGAAATAATTACGTCATGAAAAATATTTTCCTTTTTGTCTTTGTGCTGCTGACTTTCTCCGTAAGAGCACAAACCCACCGTTTCGTCTATGAATACCATTTTAAAACCGACTCCACGGCAGCAGAAAAAAGAAAGGCCAGTATGGTACTGGACGTCAATCCTGAAGAGGTCAAATTTTACAATTATGACTTTGTCGTTACGGATTCAATCAATAAGACCAAAGGCGAAAACAATATCACCTGGGATGATACGCCTGCGGTGATCAGAAAGAAGAATTCCACCATCAACCAGAACTATCTTATGGTACAGAATATCTTTGTTACAGAGACCGATGACAAAATTACCTGGAAGCTGCTCAACGAAACAAAGCAAATGGGCGGGTACCATTTGCAGAAGGCCACTGCGACATTTGGAGGACGAAACTGGACGGCTTGGTTTACCAAAGATATCGGACTGAATGAAGGGCCGTACAAATTCACAGGATTACCGGGAATGGTATTCGAAGTTTATGATGATCAGGATAATTTCAGATTTACATTGGCCAAGAGTTACCGGCTGGCCAGGACTTACGACACACAAAGTATCCTTGAGAATTTTGCAGGGCAGAAACCGGTAAAGATACCGGAGGCCAAACTGAGGAAGTTGATGCTGGACAGTTACCGGGACCCGCTTCGGGAATTTAAGGAGCACCTTAAAAACAATACCAATCCCAATGCCCATTTTATGGTGATGGGGATAGAAGTAAAAAGCCCGGAACAACTGAAAGAACTGTCTGAAAAGATGCAGCAGCACATACGGAAGAACAATAACCCAATTGAGCTGGATAAAGCAATGCACTATCCATTAAAATAACCTTAAAGCGGGTTCTTCGGCGGAGTTTTTGATGCTGTGATTACTATATTAAATCAATAGAAATGAATGGTTCAGATAAAAATATTTTTGAAAGATTTTCAAATTGGGCAACAAAATTTACCGGCAGCTCCTCTGCATTTATCGCAGCTACTTTAATCGTTGTCATCTGGGCTGCTTCCGGGCCTGTTTTCAAGTATTCTGAAACCTGGCAGTTGGTCATCAATACTGGAACAACCATCATTACCTTTCTCATGGTGTTTTTAATTCAGAAAGCCCAGAACAAAGATTCCAAAGCGATCCAGATCAAACTGAACGAACTAATTGCCGCCAATGAAAAGGCCAGCAACAGGATTGTGGATATTGAAGACCTGACAGAAAAAGAACTTGATCAGCTGCACTGCTACTATGAGAAACTCGCTGATTTTGCTGAAGAAGATGAAGATATCCATGCCTCGCACTCTATTGATGCCGCACAGCGGAATCAGGACCATAAGGATGAACTGTTCAGGAAAAAACATGAAGAATGGCTGAAACAGCAGGAGCAACAAGAAAAAAAGGAATCGAAATGATTCCTTTTTTTTGTTTTTATTTCATAAAATAGTCAAAATAGGAACAGCTTCCCATCAGCTTCTGTGCCGTTTGCGTATCTGAGTACTGATTTTTCAGGACAGTAAAATAGGTTCTGTATTCCTGATTTTTGATTTCGTTCAGCTGCTTTTGGCGGGCGTCTTCCTTTTCAGACCATTTAGGATCTGAATAATCTGTATTGATCGTATTATTGGTTTCATACTGGTAATATTTACCCTGCTCTGCGCTGGCCATCTGGAAAAGGATTCTGGTTTTCTGCTCGCGGTCGGCTGACTGCTTCAGTGCTTTATTGTAATACCCGATGGCTAGATCGAAATGGTCAGGCTCAAGATAAGACAGGTCCGGGAAGTTTTTGTAGTAATACTGGTAGTTTATTTTCTTTTTTAGATTCTGAAAATCATATTTTCCTCCGTTGGTATTGTCAAGGTCCATCACAAATATCTGCCTGTAATATCCCAGGATGGACGTATTGTAAAGAAGGTTCCCGATGAGCTGGTTAGCCTTTGCTGCCTGGGTTCCTTTTCCGTTTCCGATCTCTTTAAGCCGGAGGAGGGCATCAGCAAGTTCAAGTTTATTCATGGAAGGTTTGATAAAAGGAAAAGCTGAATGGTCTTCTTCTTCCATGCTTTCCTGCGGACTGCTGGTATAGCTTACCCATACATTATGCCCGAACACCAGATCCGGAATATTGCTGAATCCATTATAAGCAGTAGCCGCATATTTCATCGGAACTACGGTATTGGCCTGTTCGCTCCATTCCATCCTCGGGATACCTGAAAAATTCTGTGCTTTGGCATAATAGGCTTTGGCACTTGCAAAATCTCCCGATTTCATCGCATGGTCACCATAAATTACAGAAAAGAAAGCATCGATGTTACCCACATCATCCAGGTTTTTAGCAATAATCTGTTTTTCAAATTCGGTTTTGTCAGGCTTACGGTAAAAGGCTTCCACTTTCTTTACCAGGTTCAGGTCCGGACCATACTGCAGATCAGAAAGCTTATTGCTCATCAGGAAAGATTTGCCGTCTTCACCCTGAAGGAAATACCGGTTCGCCAGTACATCTTTCAGAAAATCTTTTGTTGAAGGCGTAACGCCGTAATAGTCTGTATTGGCAGTACTGTCCTTTTTCTGGTCATGCTGTTCCTTAAAATAAGACGCATAATTGTTCATCAGGGTATCTTCGTAATCAGCATCGATCCTGGGTTGTGAAACAATATCATTCAGCAGTTTCATCCTCCGGATCTGTTCCTGGTATTCCGGGTTGGAGGTTTTGATAGATTGCAGGATTTCGGTACTTTCCTGATAATCTTTCTTAAGGAACTTCAGGTAGGCGTCAGCAATCTGCCAGTATTCATCACCGGATTTTCCTTTTGCCTTATCGGTGAATTTTTCCAGGTCATCCAGGAAATCCTTTTGTTGCTGGTCGTAATAATAATTGTTCTTTGTGAAAACCGGGATCCTGTCAGGATTATTCAGCAGCTCGTCATCATCCTTTCCTGATCCGGAAGCTGAACCCCTTTTTTCTTTGCTGCTGAAAAGATTTTTAAAAAACCTTACAACCTTCTGCCAGAACGAAAGCTCGTTCTTTTCAGGCGCTGCTACAGGGACAGTACGGTCTTTTACCGTTGCATCCGAAGGGCTTGTCTCGGTGATTGAATTATTGGTAGTGTAATAGTAAATCGGAAGGTAACTTCTCTCCAGTTCATTGATGCTTCTTACAGCCATCACTTTCAGGATCTCTGAATCAGGATTGATTTCATACATCTTTTCCATCACCGGGATCGGATTCGTGAAATCATCGTATCCCAGGAGGAAATACGCCATATTTTTATCCTCGCCGGTCTGTGCTCTTTTTAATATATTGTTGAAGGAAGCCGTATCCGACAGCTTCATAGAAACGAAAGCTGATTCCTTGCGGCTCCTGCTGTCTCTGAATACCTGGAAGAAATTCCAGTTGGCTTCGCTGTCCAGTCCCAATCCACGCTGTGCTCCCGCCAGCTGGTCCAGGGCCATGATATAGGGTGCTCCTTTCAGCCTGACAGGTTGTACATAGGTTTTGAAAGCATTCACAGCAGCATCATAATTCCGGGTATAATGATTGAAGCGGACCAGCTGATAGCCGTACCGCTGTTTGATTTCAGGATTATGCGCAGCATGGTACAGGGAAGTGAGCGCAGAAATGGTTTTCTGGTAATCCAGGTCAGTTGCATTCTGAGTATTTTGATTCTCATTGTAATAGAATGCATCCGGATTTGCCACATACTTAACCCGCATATAAGGTTCCAGATATTTGGCTTCAATCAAATAATCAATCGCTTCACTGTATTTTTGGTAAAAATCAGGTCCTGCTTTTACCAGCAGCGGATTTGCCGGATTTCCTTTTTTCAGCGCATTAAGATCATTGATGCTCACTTTGCTAACCAGGTAATCGGTTTCTGCATAAGAAAACTGATTGTTGAAAAGCCTTTTCCAGGCATCAATATTTTCATCCGGGATTTCGGAGGGTTTGAAATCCGTATAGAACCTGGTTGAATAGCTGTGCAGAAAGGGGAGGTAAGACTTATCCTTGATAATGCTTTGCGTAAATAAGTTGAAATACTCATAGTCCGGATCAGACCATGCACAGGCTTGAGAACCCGTGTAGAAGAGCATTGCAGCAGCGAGTGAAAGAACATATTTTTTCATTCTGTAATGGTGTTTGATGGAGGGAGGCCTTGTCAAGGTTCTGAACCTTGACAAGGCTTAAAAAGTTTATATATTAAAATTTTGTCCTTTGACAAATTTACGGTCTAGCTGATAATAAATGATATTGAAATCAGGAATTTTTTTATCTAGGAAACGGACAACATCCCGAAGCTGGTCATCCGAAATCTCTTCTATTCTAATCCTGAACCCTTTATTCAGGTAACTGCCGAAATAGAAGCCGTCCTGCTCAATTTCTGCTTCGTTTTCAGAAATCCTTTTAAAATGTATGTTGTTGAGATCCTTTCCGGAGAGTCCGTTAATCAGCCTGTGTTTTTTCAGGTGATTGGTGACGATTCCCCAGGAATAAATCGGAAGTGCAATGTCAATATTCCTGACCGGATATTGGTCGAGGTCCGCGAGGTAACTTTTCAGCGTACTGACATCAAGAATCGAATTTTTACCTGAGTTTTCCAGTGGCGAAGATGTGGAATAACACATCAGATAGACTTTCTGCACCGGCGGAATACCGGCCTGCTTTTTATCTTTAACCTGATGGAGCCGCAGGGTACAAGTAATGGCTTTGCCGGAAAGCTGCTTCAATTCTTTCAGGAAAGTAAAGTAGTCATCCCGTGTCCCGGCAGTCCAGTCACAGTCAACCTGAATTTCGGGAGCCGTATTCAGATGGTACTCGGAAATTTTACTTTGAACCAGATGGTTTATATTCTTCGCGAGCAAAGAAATGTCAGCATGGTTGATATGCATGAATGTCCTGTTGGTAATAAATACGACAGGGACTAATTTTTTATCAGTAGCAAAATTATCGTCTTTCGTCATGATCCCTACCGGCTGAATTCTGCCTCCCGTTTTATCCACATCAAAGAATCGTGCATACAGATAAGGCGTAGTTGCCCGGTTTAATGCCTGTTTTTCATCAGTATTGAGCGTGAGCCTGGTTTTCCAGTAATAGAAAGTATAGGGATGGCTCTTTTTGTCCGAACAGGAAACCATAATCAGAAGAGCAATACACAAAAGTTTTAATATTCTCATTTAGTGGTATAGCTTACCAGAGCAGGGACAATTCAGTTCTGCCATTTCGGAAACAGGACAGCAATCATCCGACTTCTTAACCGTTCCCTTTGCGTCGGTAAGGTAAATGTGGTCTTTATCGAATTTTACGTAAAAAGTCTCATGATATGTTTTGAAATGAACCTTCATAACCTTTGGATTGTATTTTCCAGCATTCATTTCCTCTCTGGTTTCTTTCCCGTCTGCCTGGTTAACCTGGATAAAACCGAAATGGACATCTCCATTGCTTTTTACATCTACATAATAAGCAGGAGTTCCGGAGCCGTTGGAGCCATCTTCAATAACGAAATCCCTTTTCCCGGTAAAAGGTGCTTTAGATTGTGCATACGACAGCATGCAGACCAGTAATAATACAATGCTCAGAAATTTTTTCATAGCTTTTTTTGGAAGCTACCACATCAAAAATTGCACCGTAATAAAAACATGGTCGGATGTGTTGTTTCATCCGGTAAATGTGGGGGTGCCTTTTAATTTATGACAATAACAGAGAGAACGGAATTTGAGAAAGGGTTTAAAATCATCAAAGATATTTTAATATCCGAAGAAATGTCTTGCCAATTTTTTTTTAATGACAGTTCCAAAGTTCTAAATCATTAAAAATCAAAATATTTTATAGCAAAAATTTGTCAGTCTGAAAATTATCCATAAATTTGCACACTCATTTTAGGGGCGTAGTATGCCTACATCAAACGTAGAAATTACTTCAGACTTCCTGAAAATGGTGATAATTAGAAGATAAATTTTATTATAATATAAACAATGTCAGGTATTATTGGTAAAAAAATCGGTATGACATCTTTGTTTAACGAAGACGGGAAAAATATTCCTTGTACAGTTATTCAAGCTGGTCCATGCTCGGTTTTACAGGTCAGAACCCTTGAAAAGGATGGTTACAAAGCTGTTCAGTTGGGTTTCGATGACAAGAGTGAGAAGAACGTTGGTAAAGCGTTAGCTGGCCATTTCAAAAAGGCTGGTTCTGCTCCTAAAGCTAAATTGGTAGAATTCTACAGAGAATTCGTTGATGAAGTAAAAGTAGGAGAAGAAGTAAAAGTTAATTTATTCGCTGAAGGTGAATTCGTTGACGTAACAGGAACTTCAAAAGGTAAAGGTTTCCAGGGTGTTGTTAAAAGACATGGCTTTGGAGGTGTAATGCAGGCAACTCATGGTCAGCACAACAGGCTTAGAGCTCCAGGTTCTATCGGTGCTGGTTCAGACCCTTCAAGAGTATTCAAAGGGATGAGAATGGCTGGAAGAATGGGAGGTAAGCAGGTAACTGTACAAAACCTTCAGGTATTAAAAGTGGATCAAGAACAAAATCTTTTAGTAGTAAAAGGTGCTGTTCCGGGAGCTAAAAATTCTTATGTAATTATCAGAAAATGGAACTAGTAGTATTAAATACATCAGGAAAAGAGACCGGAAGAAAAGTAACTCTAGACGAAACAGTATTCGGAATTGAGCCAAATCAGCACGCGGTTTACTTAGAAGTTAAACAGTACCTTGCCGCACAGAGACAGGGAACTCATAAAGCAAAAGAAAGAAGCGAAATTACAGCTTCTACCAAGAAACTTAAGAAGCAAAAAGGATCCGGTTCTGCAAGATACGGGGATATCAAATCTCCAACTTTCAGAGGTGGAGGTAGAGTATTCGGTCCAAAGCCGAGAGACTACAGATTCAAACTGAACAAGGCGCTTAAGAGATTGGCTAAAAAATCTGTTTTATCTCAGAAAATGAGAGATAACAGCATCAGAGTTTTAGAAGATATGAGCCTAGACGCTCCTAAGACTAAAGATTTCATTACTTTATTAGATGCATTGACATTGAACGGTAAAAAATCTTTGTTCATTCTTCCTGAAGCTAATAAGAATGTGTATTTGTCTTCAAGAAACTTGCCTAAGACAAAAGTAATGAACTTCAATGAAGTAAGTTCTTACGATTTAGTCAATGCAGGTGAGATTGTATTCTTCGAAGGTGCAGTTGAAAAATTCCAGGAAAATTTAAAGAAATAAATCATGTCAGTTATTATTAAACCAGTTATTTCAGAAAAGGCTAATTACCTTACAGATTTAAGAGGTTCTTATTCTTTCCTAGTAGATCCTAGAGCGAATAAAATCCAGATTAAAAAGGCTGTAGAAGCAGCTTATGGTGTAAAAGTAGCAGACGTTAACACAATGATTTATGCTCCGAAGGTTTCTTCAAAATACACTAAAAAAGGTCTTCAGGTTGGAAAGACGAACAAATTGAAAAAAGCGGTAATCAAACTTGCTGAAGGTGAGGTTATCGATATTTTTGCCGTAAATTAATTATTAATTATAAATAATAGTAATGTCTGTTAGAAAATTAAAACCTATCACCCCGGGACAGAGATTCAGAATTGTAAACAATTTTGAGGAAATTACTACCAACAAACCAGAGAAATCTCTAACCGTTGGTATTAAAAAGTCAGGTGGACGTAACCAAACTGGTAAAATGACCATGCGTTACACCGGCGGTGGACACAAAAAGAAATACAGAATTATTGACTTCAAAAGAAACAAAGCAAATGTTGAAGCAACAGTAAAATCTGTAGAATACGATCCAAACAGAACTGCATTTATCGCTTTATTAGAATACGCAGACGGAGAGAAGAGGTATATCATCGCTCCAAACGGTATCAAAGTAGATCAGAAAGTGGTTTCAGGAGAAAGCGTAGAACCTAACGTAGGTAACGCAATGAAATTGAAAAACATTCCATTGGGTACGGTAATTTCTTGTGTTGAGATGAAGCCTGGACAAGGTGCGATCTTAGCAAGAAGTGCTGGTTCTTCGGCTCAGTTAACTTCAAGAGACGGAAAATATGCGATCATCAAATTGCCTTCAGGAGAATCCAGAATGATCCTTACTGAATGTATGGCTATGATTGGTTCCGTTTCCAACTCAGATCACCAGTTAACGGTATCCGGTAAAGCTGGTAGAAGCAGATGGTTAGGTAGAAGACCAAGAACAAGAGCGGTAGTAATGAACCCTGTAGATCACCCGATGGGTGGTGGTGAAGGACGTTCTTCAGGAGGTCACCCAAGATCTAGAAACGGTATGCCGTCTAAAGGTTACAAAACGAGAAAGAAAAACAAAGTGTCTAACCGTTACATCGTATCTAAAAGAAAATAATTATGGCAAGATCACTTAAAAAAGGACCGTTCATTCATCATACTTTAGATAAGAAGGTTCAGGCAAATATAGAGTCTGGTAAGAAGACAGTTATCAAAACTTGGTCTAGAGCATCGATGATCTCTCCGGACTTCGTAGGACAAACCATCGCTGTACACAACGGGAAATCTTTTATCCCGGTATATGTTACAGAAAACATGGTAGGTCACAAGTTAGGCGAATTTTCTCCAACAAGATCTTTCAGAGGTCATGGTGGTAACAAAAACAAAGGTAGCAGATAATCATGGGATCAAGAAAAAGAGAAAGTGCATTAGCACGTAAATTAACAAATCAGGATGTAGCAAAAGCTTTACATAATGATTGCCCTTCTTCTCCGAGAAAAATGAGATTGGTAGCTGATATCATCAGAGGAGTTGAAGTAGACAGAGCTTTATACATACTAAAATATTCTAAGAAAGATGCCTCTAACAAATTAGAGAAAGTCTTACTTTCCGCAATGGCCAACTGGCAGGCGAAAAACGAAGGTGCCGATATCGAAGAGGCTAACCTTATCGTTAAAGAAATTTTTGTAGACAGTGCAAGACAATTGAAGAGACTGAGACCGGCTCCGCAGGGAAGAGGGTACAGAATCAGAAAGAGATCAAACCACATTACACTAATCTTAGGTACAAAAGAAAATTAATCAAGGTATGGGACAGAAGACAAATCCAATTGGTAACAGATTAGGAATCATCAGAGGATGGGATTCTAACTGGTTTGGCGGAAACGATTATGGAGACAGAATCGCGGAAGACTACAAAATCAGAAGATACCTTGAAGCAAGATTATCTAAAGGTGGTATCTCAAAAATTTATATTGAAAGAACATTAAAATTAGTAACCGTAACCATCACTACTGCCAGACCGGGATTAATCATCGGTAAAGGAGGTCAGGAAGTTGATAAGCTGAAAGAAGAGCTGAAAAAACTTACAGGTAAGGATATTCAGATCAACATTTTCGAAATCAAAAGACCTGAACTTGATGCAGTATTGGTAGCGGACAGCATTTCCAAGCAGATCGAAAACAGGATTTCTTACAGAAGAGCTGTGAAGATGGCTATGGCAAGTACCATGAGAATGGGTGCTGAAGGAATCAAAGTTCAGATCTCCGGAAGATTGAACGGAGCTGAGATGGCAAGAAGCGAATCTTTCAAAGAAGGAAGAATCCCATTGTCTACTTTCAGAGCTGATATCGATTATCACTGGGCTGAAGCACACACTACTTACGGTAGACTGGGTGTAAAAGTATGGATCATGAAAGGCGAAGTATATGGTAAGAGAGAGCTTTCTCCATTAGTGGGACAGCAGAAGAAAGGAGGCCCTTCAGGAGACAGAAACAGAGGCGGAGACAGAGATAACAGAAGGCCTAGAAAGAATAACAACAATAACAATAATAATTAAAATTTTAGATTAGAAATTTTGAATTTTAAATTACCGTTACTTTTTTAAAATTAAAAAAAATCTAAAATCTAAAATCTAAAATCTAAAATTTAGAAATTATGTTACAACCAAAAAGAACCAAGTTCCGTAGAGTTCATAAGATGAAGATGAAGGGGAATGCCCAGAGAGGTAGTCAACTTGCTTATGGAACTTTCGGGATCAAGGCTACGGAAGGTGCTTGGATTACCGCAAGACAAATTGAAGCTGCGCGTATTGCTGCGACAAGATATATGAAGAGAGAAGGACAGCTGTGGATTAAAATATTCCCGGATAAGCCGATCACCAAGAAACCAGCCGAAGTAAGGATGGGTAAAGGTAAAGGTGCCGTAGAATATTGGGTAGCTGTAGTAAAACCTGGTAAAATTATGTTCGAAGTTGGAGGTGTTCCTTACGAAGTAGCGAAAGAAGCCCTAAGACTTGCAGCACAGAAATTACCGGTAGTGACCAGATTCATAGTTGCTAACGATTTTGTTAAACCTCTTTAATCTTTGAATGCAATGAAAAAAGCTGATATTAAAAATTTAAGCGCGGGTGATATTCAAGCTCAACTAACTGAAGCAAAAGCTCAATATTCTAAACTGAAATTGGCTCACGCAATCAGCCCAGTTGAAAACCCGATTCAAATCAGAGATTTGAGAAAGACAATCGCAAGACTAAATACAGAGTTAACTAACAAACAATAATTTCATTTTACAATGGATAGAAATTTAAGAAAAGAAAGAATCGGAGTGGTTTCCAGCAATAAAATGGAAAAGACCATTGTTGTTAGTGAAACGATGAGAATGAAACACCCGATGTACGGTAAATTCGTTTTGAAAACGAAAAAATATACCGCACACGATGAGAACAACGAGTGCAACGAAGGAGATACGGTTCTGATCCAGGAAACAAGACCTTTGAGCAAGAACAAGAGATGGAGATTAGTACGAATCATTGAAAAAGCTAAGTAATGTTACAAACAGAATCAAGATTAAAAGTTGCTGATAACACAGGTGCTAAAGAAGTATTGGTGATCAGAGTTCTGGGAGGAACCAGAAGAAGATATGCTTCAGTTGGTGATAAAATCGTAGTTACGATCAAGGATTCTACACCATCCGGAAACGCTAAAAAAGGTCAGGTATCTAAAGCTGTCGTAGTAAGAACTAAAAAAGCAGTAAGAAGAAAAGATGGTTCATACATCAAATTCGACGATAATGCTTGTGTATTGCTAAACGCAGCAGGAGAAATGAGAGGAACCCGTGTTTTCGGACCGGTTGCCCGTGAGTTGAGAGACAAAGAATATATGAAAATCATTTCATTAGCTCCTGAAGTACTTTAATTTTAAAATTTTTAAAGAAAATGTCAAAGTTAAAAATAAAAAGAGGAGATAACGTAATCATTACTACCGGTAGAAAAGAAATCAAAGGTAAGACTGGTGAAGTTATTGAAGTGATCAAAAAAGAAGGAAAAGACCCAAGAGTTGTTGTGGCAGGACTTAACATCGTTAAAAAACACGTTAAGCCTTCAGCATCTAACCCTCAGGGAGGAATCGTTGAAAGAGAAGCTTCTATTCATATCTCAAACGTTGCTTTAGTTGGTAAAGACGGAAAAGCAATCAAAGTAGGTTACAAAATCGAAGGAGATAAGAAAGTAAGAGTCAATAAGAAAACGGGTGAAACTTTATAATTTTTAAGAACACATGGAATATATAGCAAGACCCAAGAAAATATACAAAGAAACCATTGTTCCTGCAATGATGGAAGAATTTGGGTACAAGTCAGTAATGCAAGTACCTAAGTTAGAGAAAATCGTTGTGTCACAAGGTTTAGGTGATGCTACTGCAGATAAGAAAATTATTGATTATGCTGTAGAAGAATTAACAAACATCACTGGTCAGAAGGCAGTTGGTACCATCTCTAAGAAAGATGAGGCTGCATTCAAATTAAGAAAAGGGATGCCTGTAGGTGCTAAAGTTACTTTAAGAGCCAACAGAATGTACGAATTCTTAGACAGACTTACTGCTTCCGCATTGCCACGAATCAGAGATTTCTCTGGTATCAAAGCTGACGGTTTCGATGGTAGAGGAAACTACAACTTAGGGATCACTGAGCAGATCATCTTCCCTGAGATCGTAATTGACAAAGTGAAAAAAATCCAGGGGATGGACATCACTTTCGTTACTACTGCGAAGACAGACAAAGAAGCTAAAGCATTATTAACTCACTTCGGTTTACCATTCAAAAAGAACTAAGAAATGGCTAAAGAATCAATGAAAGCGCGTGAGCGCAAAAGAGAAGCGTTAGTTGCTAGATACGCTGATAAAAGAAAGGCTTTAAAAGAGGCTGGTGATTATGAAGGACTTCAGAAGTTGCCGAAAAATGCTTCTCCTGTAAGACTACATAACAGATGTAAACTGACAGGTAGACCAAGAGGATACATGAGAACGTTTGGTATTTCCAGAGTAACATTCAGAGAAATGGCCAACAACGGATTGATCCCGGGAGTTAAAAAAGCCAGTTGGTAATCACACAATAATCCGGACAATTAAGTTGTTCAGATACTAAAGATAAAAATATCAGACCCAAGACATTCTGAAGTCTGATATTTTATTCTTCAAGTCTTTGCAAAACTGATTGTCTTCAACCAATAATTTAAAAAGAAAAATGGTAACAGATCCAATTTCAGATTTCCTAACTAGAGTAAGGAACGCACAAAGCGCAGGCCACAAAGTGGTGGAAATTCCTGCATCGAAAATCAAAAAGGAGATTACTAAGATCTTATTTGATCAGGGGTATATCTTAAACTACAAGTTTGAGGATAGCGCTGTTCAGGGAACGATCAAAATCGCTTTAAAGTACGACAAACAAACCAGCAAGCCTGCTATTAAGTCTATTCAGAGAGCTTCAAGACCAGGTTTGAGACAGTACAAAGGTTCTACGGAGCTTCCAAGAGTACTGAACGGTTTGGGTGTAGCTATCATCTCTACTTCTAAAGGAGTAATGACTGATAAGAAAGCCAGAGAAGAAAAAGTAGGCGGTGAAGTAATCTGCTATGTTTATTAATTTTTAATCACAGGAAAATGTCAAGAATTGGTAAAGCAATTATAACAATTCCAGCAGGGATTACTATTACTGAAAACAACGGTGTAGTAACGGCTAAAGGTCCTAAGGGAGAACTTTCCCAGGAGCTTACTGCAGGAATTACTTTAGAACAGAACGATGGTGAACTTACAGTGAACAGACCATCTGATTCTAAGCAACACAAAGCGCTTCACGGTTTATACAGAGCGTTGATCGCCAACATGATCGTTGGGGTATCAGAAGGTTTCGAAAAGAAACTTGAATTAGTAGGGGTAGGATACAGAGCTTCCCACTCAGGACAAAAACTTGAGCTGGCGCTAGGATTCTCTCACGGTATTGTACTGGAACTTCCAGGTGAAGTGAAAGTAGATACATTGACTGAAAAAGGTAAAAATCCAATTATTACTTTAACGTCTTACGATAAGCAACTTCTTGGAATGGTAGCTGCGAAAATCAGATCATTCAGAAAGCCTGAGCCGTACAAAGGAAAAGGTGTAAGATTCGTTGGTGAAAATGTTAGACGTAAAGCTGGTAAATCTGCTTAATAAATTATAAGTATTATGGCATTAAGTAAATTAGAAAAAAGAATAAGAATCAAAAGAAGAGTAAGGGGGAAAATCTCCGGTTCTTCTGAATTGCCAAGATTATCTGTATATAAAAGTAATAAGGAAATTTACGCTCAGTTAATCGACGATAAAAGTGGTAAAACTATAGTTTCAGCTTCTTCAAGAGAGAAAGGAGTAGAAGCTAACGGTACTAAAAGTGATATTTCCGCTGCTGTAGGTAAGGCCATCGCTGCCAAAGCCATCGCTGCAGGAATTGAAAATATTGTATTCGACAGAAACGGATTCGTATATCACGGAAGAGTTAAGGCTCTTGCTGACGGTGCGAGAGAAGGAGGACTTAAATTCTAATCATTAAATTTCGGAAAATATGTTAGGACTAGATAATATAGAAAGAGTAAAACCGGGAGGATTAGAACTTAAAGATCGTCTCGTAGCTGTAAACAGAGTAACAAAAGTAACCAAAGGAGGTAGAGCTTTCGGATTTTCTGCAATTGTTGTTGTAGGAGACGAAGCGGGAACTATCGGTTTTGGTTTAGGGAAATCTAAGGAAGTTGCTTCTGCTATTGCTAAGGCGGTAGAAGATGCCAAGAAAAACCTGGTAAAAGTTCCTGTAATGAACCATACGATTCCTCACCAGACTTCTGCCAGATACGGTGGTGCTGATATCTTCTTGAGACCTGCTTCTCACGGTACAGGACTTATCGCCGGTGGTGCGGTAAGAGCGGTACTGGAATCAGCTGGTGTACATGATATCCTTTCAAAGTCTAAAGGATCTTCTAACCCTCACAACGTGGTGAAAGCTACTTTCAAGGCGTTACTGGATATCAGAAGACCTGAAGAGATCGCAAGAATGAGAGGAGTTTCCCTAACTAAAGTGTTTAACGGTTAATATATAAAACAATGGCAACAATAAAAGTAAAGCAAGTAAGAAGCGCTATTGGAAGAACAAAAACCCAAAAGAGAACGCTTGAAGCATTAGGATTCAGGAAACTTCACCAAGTTGTAGAACATGAAGCTACTCCTTCTATCCTAGGAATGATAGCTGCAGTTAGTCATTTACTTGAAGTTCAGAAATAATTAAAAAATTGAAAGATTAAAAGATTGAAATATTCTTTCTATATTAGCCGGAATTTTTTTAATCTTTAAATTATTTAATCTTTAAATCAATAAAAAAATGAATTTAAATAACATAAAGCCAGCTGCAGGATCAACTTTCAATTCAAAAAGAATTGGTAGAGGACAAGGTAGTGGAAAAGGAGGTACTTCTACAAAAGGTCATAAAGGACAAAAAGCCAGAGCCGGTTATTCTCAGAAGATCGGTTTCGAAGGGGGTCAGATGCCTTTACAGAGAAGATTACCTAAATTTGGTTTCAAAAACGTAAACAGAAAAGAATTCAGAGCCATCAACCTGGACTCTATCCAGACTTTAATCGAGAACAAATCTATTACAGGTGACATCACGAAAGAAGTTTTGATCGAAAACGGATTGGCTTCTAAAAATGAATTAGTGAAAATTATGGGGAGAGGAGAATTGAAATCTGCGGTTTCAATTTCTGCTGACAAATTCACTAAATCTGCTGAAGAGCTTATTGCTAAAGCAGGTGGAAAAGCAATTACCTTATAATTATTACTAATGAAAGAATTTATACAAACACTTAAAAATATCTGGAGTCTCAAAGAACTGAGAGAAAAAATTCTCTTTACTCTTGGGATTATCCTTGTGTATAGATTCGCATCTTATATCTCCCTTCCTGCAATTAACCTTGCAGAGGTGGGAGATCTCTTAGAGCATTATAAAAGTCAGGGCGGTAACAAGCAGGGGGCAGGTCTCCTTGGCTTGCTTTCGTCGTTTACGGGGGGGGCTTTCAGTCACGCTTCCGTAATGGCGTTAGGAATCATGCCTTATATTTCTGCTTCTATTATTGTTCAGTTGATGGGAATGGCTATTCCTTATCTTCAGAAGCTTCAGAAAGATGGAGAGTCAGGTAGAAATACATTGAATCAGATTACAAGATGGTTAACAATCGGAGTTTGTCTCGTACAGGCCCCTTCTTACTTAACTTCTATTACTCAATTATTCTTACCGTATACTCAGTTCCAGTCTGCATATTATGTAGAGCCAACTTCCATTATGTTCTGGCTTCCAAGTATTGTTATCTTGGTGGGCGGTTCAGTATTTGCCATGTGGCTTGGTGAAAAGATTACCGACAAAGGAATCGGGAATGGTATTTCCATCCTGATTATGGTAGGGATCTTATCCAGGCTTCCGGAAGCATTCGTACAGGAGATGGCGGTTCAGAACGGAAAAGGAGGAATGGGATCTATCATGATCCTTATTGAAGTATTATTCTGGATGATTGTGGTTCTTTTGGCAGTGGTATTGTCCGTGGCCGTAAGGAAGATCCCGATCCAGTATGTAAGCAGAGCTCAAGCAAGAGGAGGTGTTAACAGAAATCTTATGCAGGGAGCAAGACAGTGGATCCCATTAAAAGTGAACGCGGCCGGAGTTATGCCGATCATCTTTGCCCAGGCACTGATGTTCGTACCGGGGTTATTAACTAAAGTGGACGAATCCAATACTTTTCTTGCAGGGTTCAAAAATGTTTTCAGCTGGCAGTACAACGTGCTGTTTGCGCTATTGATTATTATCTTTTCATTCTTCTATACTGCGATTACCATCCCGGTAAACCAGATGGCAGATGACCTGAAGAGAAACGGAGGCTTGGTACCGAAGGTAAGACCCGGTAAAGAGACCGCTGACTATTTAGATGATATTTTATCAAAAATTACCTTGCCGGGTGCAATATTTTTGTCTATCTTTGCAGTCCTTCCAGCAATTGTACATGGAAGCTTTGTTCAGACAGACGCCTTTGCCCTATTTTTCGGTGGTACTTCACTGTTAATTATGGTGGGCGTAATTTTAGATACCGTTCAACAGATTAATACTTATCTGCTGAACCATCACTATGATGGCTTAATGCAGTCTAAATTGTCAAGAACCACTGGATATTAATTTATGGCGAAACAAAAACATATTGAACAAGACGGCGTTATTACGGAAGCTCTTTCCAACGCCCAGTTCCGTGTAGAGCTGGAGAATGGGCATGTACTTATTGCGCATATTTCCGGTAAAATGAGAATGCATTATATTAAACTTTTACCTGGTGATAAGGTGAAACTAGAAATGTCCCCTTACGATTTGTCTAAAGGGAGAATCACATTCAGATACTAAATGATTGCCAAATGGAATTCTCTTCCATTTGGCTATTATTGAAAAATAAATACGATCAAATGAAAGTTAGAGCATCAATTAAAAAAAGAAGTGCTGATTGCAAAATCGTACGCAGAAAAGGTGTATTGTTTGTAATCAACAAGAAGAACCCAAAATTTAAACAAAGACAAGGCTAATATTAAATTATGGCGAGAATTGCAGGTATTGATTTACCAAAAAACAAAAGAGGTGTTATCGGTTTAACTTACATCTACGGAGTTGGAAGAAGTACTTCTTCCGAAATCCTTAAAGCTGCCGGTATCAGCGAAGACAAGAAAGTCAACGAATGGAATGACGATGAATTGGCTGCCATCAGAACTTATATCTCAGAAAACATCAAAGTGGAGGGAGAGCTTAGATCTGAAGTGCAATTGAACATCAAGCGATTGATGGACATAGGATGCCAACGAGGAATACGTCACAGACTTGGACTACCTTTAAGAGGCCAGAGAACGAAAAATAACTCTAGAACCCGAAAAGGAAAGAGAAAAACTGTTGCTAACAAGAAAAAAGCTAGTAAATAATCGTTAGGAATTATGGCAAAACAAACTAAAGTAGTTAAGAAAAGAAAAGTAAAAGTTGAAGCTATTGGTGAAGCGCATATTCAGGCTTCTTTCAATAACATCATCATTTCTTTAACAAATAAAAACGGAGAGGTTATCTCTTGGGCTTCTGCCGGTAAAATGGGTTTCAGAGGTTCTAAAAAGAATACTCCATTTGCTGCTCAGATGGCAGCTGAAAATTGCTCTAACGTAGCTCACGAAGCTGGTTTAAGAAGAGTAAAGGTGTTCGTGAAAGGTCCGGGTGCAGGTAGAGAATCTGCCATCAGATCAATCCACAATTCAGGAATTGAAGTTAGCGAAATCATTGATGTGACGCCTATGCCGCACAATGGATGTAGACCACCAAAAAGAAGAAGAGTTTAATTTTTAGAATTTATCCATTATGGCAAGATATATTGGTCCTAAGACTAAGATTGCGAGAAAGTTTGGTGCTGCAATCTACGGAGATGACAAAAACTTCGAAAAAAGAAAAAACCAACCACCGGGACAACACGGTCCTAACAAAAGAAGAGGTGCTAAAAAATCTGAATACGCAGTTCAGTTAGCTGAAAAGCAAAAAGCTAAATATACATACGGAATCCTGGAAAGACAATTTGCTAACCTGTTTGAGAAAGCACACAGAAGCAAAGGCGTTACCGGTGAAGTTCTTTTGCAGCTTTGCGAATCCAGATTAGACAATGTTGTGTACAGATTCGGTTTTGCTAAAACAAGATCTGCTGCAAGACAATTGGTTTCTCACAGACACATCACTGTGAACGGTGAGATCCTGAACATCCCTTCTTATTTGGTTAAAGCAGGTGACGTAATCGCAGTAAGAGAAAAATCCAAGTCTCTTGAAGTGGTTGTCAATTCATTAGCTTCCAAGTCAAATTATGAGTGGTTACAATTCAACGATGAGAAGAAGGAAGGTACCTTCGTTTCTGCTCCTGAGAGAATCCAGATTCCGGAGGACATCAAGGAACAGCTTATCGTCGAACTTTACTCTAAATAATTTTTTAATCAAATTTTTGCTCAACCCAATAATATGGCAATTTTACAATTCATAAAACCCGATAAAGTAATTTTACTTAACTCTGATGAATTTAAAGGTCAATTCGAATTCAGACCTTTAGAACCAGGTTTCGGGCTTACAATCGGTAATGCTTTGAGAAGAGTGTTGCTTTCTTCTCTGGAAGGATATGCTATTTCATCTATCAAAATAGAAGGTGTAGAGCACGAATTTTCAACTATTCCAGGAGTAATCGAAGACGTTACCGAAATTATTCTTAACCTTAAGCAGGTAAGATTAAAAGCTGCAGCAGAAGGCCAGGCCAGCGAGCAGGTAGTTGCTAAGGTTTCAGGTCAGACGGTTATTACTGCTGGAGATTTAGGGAAGTCAATCAACGGATTTGAGGTGCTGAACCCGGATTTAGTGATTTGTAACCTAAACAGTGATGTAACTTTCGAAATTACTTTCAACATAGAACAAGGAAGAGGGTATGTTCCTTCAGAACAGAATAAGTCAAACAACGCACCTGTAGGGACGATTGCCATTGACTCTATTTTCACGCCTATCAAGAAAGTGCAGTACAGCATTGAAAATTATCGTGTAGAGCAAAAAACAGACTACGAAAAACTTGTATTAGATATCGAAACTGATGGTTCCATCAGTCCTCAGAATGCTTTAACAGAAGCTTCCAAGATATTAATTTATCACTTCATGCTGTTCTCCGATGAGAGAATCACGCTTGAAACCGAAGCCGTAAAAGCATCCATCCAGTACGATGAAGAAACCCTTCATACAAGACAACTACTTAAGTCTAAATTAGCAGATATGGATCTTTCCGTAAGAGCCCTGAACTGTCTGAAAGCAGCTGAAGTAGAAACTCTAGGTGAGCTTGTTTCTTACAGTAAGTCTGATTTGATGAAATTCAGAAATTTTGGTAAAAAATCTTTGACAGAACTAGAAGAATTAGTGCATTCAAAAGGTCTTAACTTCGGTTTCGACGTTGCAAAATATAAGTTAGACGCTGATAAATAATTAATAATGAGACACGGTAAAAAATTCAATCACTTAGGAAGAACAGCTTCTCACAGAAGTGCTTTACTTTCTAATATGGCTTGTTCTCTAATTGAGCATAAAAGAATCAACACTACTGTAGCTAAAGCAAAAGCTTTAAGAGTATATGTTGAGCCCCTATTAACAAAAGCAAAAGAAGATACTACACACAACAGAAGAATTGTTTTTTCATATCTTCAGAGTAAAGAGGCCGTTACTGAACTGTTCAGATCAGTAGCTCCTAAAATCGCTGAAAGAAACGGTGGATATACAAGGATCATCAAAACTGGTTTCAGACCTGGTGATGCCGCTGACATGGCCCTTATTGAGCTGGTAGATTTCAACGAGCTTTACAATCCTAATGCTGAAGAGAAGAAGACTACAAGAAGAAGCAGAAGATCTGCAACAGCTAAAAAAGAAGCTGTAGCTGCTGAAGCTCCTGTAGTAGAAGAAAAAACTGCTGAACCAACGGCTGAAGCTGCTGATTCCACAGAAGAGAAAACTGAAGAATAATATATTCTGCTCAGATATAAAAAAACCATCCGTACTGCGGATGGTTTTTTGTTTTAAGGTATCCCGTTGAAAAAAGGCTAATCTTATATTTTTGTCTTTTTCAGCTCTATGATATTGTTGCCCTGCTCCAGATGGAGGCTGTCTCCTTTCACCCTCGCCGTCATATCGTCTTTCTTGTATACGGTTTCATCACCTTTGGCCTCCGTTTTCTTTAAGGTGAACGTCTTCTTATTGCTGGTAATTGCCACCGTACTTTCCTGTGGAGTCGTTGCGAAAACCACCTTTACCAATGTACCATCCGTCGCCTTATAAACATAATCTGTTTTTACCTGTTTCTTACCGTCAACATCCACACTGGAAGAGCTTACCGTTGCGGAATCTATTTTTCCGTTATCGTCTGTAATTACTGTTGAAGAACTGTCTTCCCTGATAATGCTTTTATTTCCGCTTTCATTCTTTTTGCAGCTTAAAAGAGACAACACCGCAAATGAAGCTACAATGAATACGTGTTTTTTCATATAAAATTGTTTTGTATAAATATACTCATTATATCAGACACCTACTCAAAATAATTGGCATGAACCTCTGTCAAAATAACACAAAAGGGTAATTGACTGTTAAAGCACAGAATCTGAAATTTACAGAAAGAAAACAGGGGAGCTGAAAACTGTCTAGAGTAAGCCATTAAAAAAACAATTAGCATGATAACGAAATCAAACATCAAGGATGTATCACTTACATCGAGTCCTGAAAGCATCAATTTCTGTGGCGTCTGGTCTTCTGCCAGAGAAGGGCTCAAGCTTTTGCAGTCCATTGTAAAAGATCCCTTTTTAAAAGGATCCATTACCATGATTATCAGTATCGGAGATCAGTTATGCAACGATAAAAAGTAAGTGCCATGAGAAATATTAAACCGGAACTTGTCGCATTTATCGATGATAAGATTAGGAATAACGGCTCTGCACAGTACGCACTTAGAGAGGGGGATGCCCGTTCGTTATTTATTTATGCAGCGGAAGCCTGCGTAGGTCAGATGGAAAAAGGAGTTAACAGCGGTTATTTTGTAGAGCTTTGCCAGAGAACCGTAGACAATTATGCAGGCGGGGAAGCATGGTGCATGGCATTTATAGAAAGCATGCTAGGCTACGTGGAGCACAAGCTTGGGGTGATTTCACCTGTATTTTCATCCGAACATTGCCTGACGGTCTGGCAAAACACACCGGATAAGCAGAGGGTCAAAAATCGGCCTTTACCGGGGGCCATTATTATCTGGCGCCACGGAAGTACCAGTAACGGACATACCGGGATCGTAACTGAATTTCTGGGTGACAAGATGCTGACTATAGAGGGAAATACCGGAAACGGCAGCTTCAGGGAAGGTGATGGGGTCTATCAGAAAAAGCGCTCTACCAGTATAGATGGGGATATGAGAGTTATGGGATTTCTTGTTCCGTTTACAAAACTCGCTGTGTAAGTGTATTGTATATTGCAGGAATATCTTAACTTTAAAAGAAACTAATACTAAGCCATGACCATACAAATTGCCATTGTAGAAGATGAAAAAAACTACAACAATGCCCTGAAAAAGATCATCAATTACCAGGATGATATGACAGTTGTTGCCCAGTTTTTTAATGGCAATGAGGCTTTGAAAAACCTTCCCGCCCATTCTCCGGATGTTGTTATGATGGATATCCAGTTACAGGATATTTCCGGCACTGAAATTATTCACCAGCTTAAACAGGACATGCCTGCAACCCAGTTCATCATGTGTACCAGTTTTGAGGACGATGAAAAAGTCTTCAGTTCCCTAAAAGCCGGAGCCATGGGCTATCTGGTCAAAGGGGAAAGTATGGACAAGATTATTTCTTCTATCCGCGACGTCTGTAACGGCGGTGCTCCCATGAGTTTTACCATTGCCAGGAAAGTGCTGAGCCACTTTGAAAGAAAGCTTCCGGACATCAAAGGCTTCGACGAACTTACGGACCGCGAAAAAGAAATCCTGCAACTGTTGTCACAGGGACTTTTATACAAAGAAATCGCAGATCAGAAATGCATCAGCATGGATACTGTGAAAAAGCATGTCGGGAATATCTACCGGAAACTCCACGTCAGCAACAAAGTGGAGGCCATTAATAAATTTAACCATTTTAAAAACTAAGAAATTATGAGTAATTCAATTGTAAAGAATCAGGCATTTTCTAAAGAATGTATTGATTGGACAGAGATGAGTATTTATGAGCAGTCAGAATCATTATTAGAACATACCCTTTATAACAAAGGGCTACTTCATCTGGATGATCTATTGAATCCATTGAAAGAAGTTGACAGACCTTTAACAGATGGTTATATATTGCCTCCGGGAGATGCTCCCGGTATGATCAATAAATTTAACGGGAACGTCAGTGAGAAATATGAGACTCCTCTGCTTATTACAGAAAAAGTGCTTCGTGCGATTTTTGATAATAGGGAAGAAGTACATATTTTCATAGGAGAAACTTTACATGAAGGACTGGTATTTATGTATCTGAATCCTGAAGACAAAGAATACTACATCATCAGTAACTGTGATAATGCCCAGCATATCACTCAGGAAATATTTTTAGCAAACAGGACTTTTTACGATGAAAATCTTAAAAGTATTCTGGATCGTTTTATTCCGGATGGAGATCCTGACCCGGGTAATACAAAAAGATTTATCGTTAAGAATTATATTTATACAGAATTTTTAAGGCAATACGGGCAGGATACAGGGGCAAGGTTTGTCGTTAGATTTTATCCTGCAATGCATACAATAGCTGATAAATATAATAACAGGTTGACTTTTATTATGGTAGTAGAAAAATATGTTAAAAATGAACTTGTGGCCTGTGAAAAGACAGGTTTATATGACAGAAACGGACTTTGTCCTCCAGGAACATGTTAGAAATAACATTTCTGGATGCACTCTATTACGTAATCATAGGGCTCAATTTTATAGTTTCCATAGCCATGAGACGACTGTGGAAACATTTTTATTTTATTTACTTTTTCGTAACCATAGGATGCGAAATACTCATTCTTAAAATGCCACATCGCCAGGACATTAATAATTTCCTGGATGTATTCTGCATCATATTTTTCTCTTTTTATTTTCATTTTTTCATTAAGAATAAGATATGGCTTGTGAGCATTTCCATACTGGCATTTATACTCTCACAATATTTCTTATTGATGAGCGATACCGTATATTCAATTAATACAGGAATTGTGTACTGCTGTTTTTTAATTTTAATCTCACTGACATGGTTCTATGAAAAGATCAGTTATCAGAGTGATGACATGCCTATTCTTCAGAGTCAGCTTTTTTGGATCAGCTCGTCTTTGCTGCTTTGGGCAGTATTTTATTTGTTTCGAATGGCGCCTATGTATTACTTACAGACAAGAGATGAAAATTTCCTGTATTTCTTAAAATATACATTTCAGGTAGCTACCAACGGGTCATATCTGTTGTTTTTAAAAGGATTATTAACTGAAAAAATATGAAAACTCTGCCGGATGAAATAAAATTAGCTTATATAATAGCGTTGTTACTCATGGTTCTTTTTACCTGTTTTGTCATCTTTATTGTTTACATGTATAACAGAAAGCAGCTTCTGTACCTTAAAGAAAACCAACTCAAAGAATCTGTCCACCAGAACCAGCTCCTTCAAAAAGAACTCGAAAAACAGAGGCTCGTTGAGGAAGAACGCGAACGGATTTCCCATGATATGCATGATGACCTGGGAGCCGGAATTTCTGCCCTAAAACTGCAGGCAGAGTTCCTGAAGCTCAAAATAAAGGATCCTGAATTGCAGGATGATCTTAATGAATTGCTGAAAACCTCCGGAGAGATGAGCATTTCCATGCGCGAAATGCTCTGGAGCCTGAATGCGCAGCATGATACGCTGGGAGGGTTCACTGAATATGCAAAACTCTATGCCCAGAATTTCCTGAAAAGGACACCTATTCTCCTTGATATCAAAACTAAAGATATCGTTAAGGAAACTGTTATCACAACCGAGCAAAGGCGGAATCTGTTTTTATGCCTCAAGGAAGCGCTGAATAATGCGTATAAGCACAGCCGGGCAGACCGCTTACACCTTTCTTTCAGCCAGGATGAACAGGAATTCACCATGGAAGTTTCAGATAATGGTATTGGCATTGCCAGCCTTAGCAGTGAAGGCAACGGGCTAAGCAATATGAAACGAAGAATGCAGGACCAGAACGGTCATTTTGAAATTACCGCCGGAAACGGTACCCGTCTGCTTTTCAGAATCGGATTATAAATTTCAATGGTTTATATAAGACAGCAACATTTGTTATGATGCTGTCTTTTTTATGGATAAAATCACCCTTTCGGGTACTTGACGGCTGTATATGGTAATCGGAACTTTGAAGGTGTAAACATTTTAAATCCATTACCATGAAAACAACCATTGACAACACCTTTGATGATTTTAAAACAGCTTTGAACAACAATCCGAAACTTCAGGAAGAGTTTAAAGAAGATCCTGTAAGAGCGGCGGAAAGAATGGTCACTACCAATCCTAAAGACACAGATTCCTGGATTTACAGGATTATTGTGCTGGCTCTGGGACTGTCTGTGATTTCTATCATTGCCGGCCTTATTGTTATCTCCGTTAATAAGATCCCGCTTGAAGAGCAGCTGGTGACAATTTTTACCGCGATTGCCTCCGGTTCCATCGGTGCTCTGGCAGGATTGCTTGCACCATCCCCTAGAAAATAATAATCCATTTAATAAAAAACAATATGAAAACACTATGATTATTAGTTGTTGCAGGACTCTTGACATCATCCTGCAATACAACACATAAGGCAACTTTAATGGAACTTAAAAATAAAAATTCCAATTACCAGATTTCTTATGATGCAATGAGAAGAGGCGCTGTCCTGAATATTGACAGTAACGGCAGCATCAATAAAATCCTTTCAGAAGTACAGCCGGATGCGGCCATAGCAACTACTACGGAACTTACCAGCAAACTGGCAGCACAGATACCCTCCGGGCAGAATGTTTCATTGGAGCAGATTACCAGAATTACTGAAACATTATCCAAACTGGGAGAAAGAACGGCACCCGTCAATATGCTTCGTGATGCCTTATACAGGCTTGAAGAACACTGCATAAACTTTAAAGAGCAGTGTCAGGGAGATTCCTACTGGACAAGCTTTAATGCTGTAGTGTCAGCAATTACCAATTTGCAGAAAGAGGTTTCGCAGACCGTAGAAGCAGAGGCTGAAAAGGCAAAAGCGGAAGCCGGCAAACTGGAACAGGAAACAAAAAAAATAAAGGAATACAAAACACTTACCCCGGAAGATAAAGCCCAATACAATCTCTACTGATTTCAAATAAGATACTAATATACAGATTTCTAAAATTAACTAAAATTTAACTTACACCTATTCTATAAATAAGCCCTGAAATAACACGAAAATTTAAAAATTCACTAAATTTGTCCGAACTATAAAAATAGAACAATGAGTTACATTTCTTACATAGAAGCGAGACAAATTTTGGATTCAAGAGGAAATCCTACAGTAGAAGTAGATGTATTCACGGAAAGCGGTGCGATGGGTCGTGCTGCAGTACCTTCCGGAGCGTCTACCGGAGAACATGAAGCGGTGGAATTGCGTGACGGCGGTTCTGAATGGATGGGAAAAGGAGTTTCCAAAGCTGTAGAAAATGTAAGAGAAGTCATTGCCCCTGAATTGGTAGGCCTTCCGGTTTTCGACCAGAATCTTTTGGATCAGATCATGATTGATCTGGACGGATCGGGCAACAAAGGAAATCTGGGTGCCAATGCCATTCTTGGAGTATCATTAGCTGCTGCCAAAGCTGCTGCCACAGAGCTTAGAATGCCATTATACAAATATGTGGGAGGAGTGAATGCCAATACACTTCCTGTTCCGATGATGAACGTAATCAACGGTGGATCGCACTCTGATGCACCTATCGCATTCCAGGAGTTCATGATCATGCCGGTAAAAGCAGATTCTTTCTCTCACGCATTGAGAAAAGGAACTGAGATCTTCCACAGCCTTAAATCCATTCTTCATTCAAGAGGCTTATCTACAGCCGTAGGTGATGAAGGTGGTTTTGCTCCTACATTCTCAGGAACAGAAGATGCCCTGGATACTTTGCTTCAGGCGATTGAGAAAGCAGGATACAAGCCTGGCGACGACATTATGTTAGCGCTTGACTGTGCCGCTTCTGAATTCTACAAAGACGGGATCTACGATTACAGAAAGTTCCAGACTGCGGATGCAGCACAATTCTCAAGCAGCGAGCAGGTATCTTACCTGGCTGAACTGGCTGCGAAATACCCGATCATTTCTATTGAAGACGGTATGCAGGAAAATGACTGGGAAGGATGGAAGATGCTTACCGATAAAATCGGAGACCGCGTACAGCTGGTAGGAGATGATCTATTTGTGACCAACGTAGAAAGGTTATCAAGAGGAGTAAATGAAGGCATTGCCAACTCTATTCTGGTTAAAGTAAACCAGATCGGTTCTTTATCCGAAACTATGGCTGCCGTACAAATGGCTCAGCACAATAAATTTACATCGGTAATGTCCCACAGATCCGGTGAAACAGAAGACTCTACAATTGCAGACCTTGCGGTTGCTATGAACTGCGGACAGATCAAAACAGGATCTGCTTCAAGATCAGACAGGATGGCAAAATACAATCAGTTGTTAAGAATTGAGGAAGCATTGGGCGAAACAGCTGTTTTCCCTGGATTGGATGCTTTTAAAATCAAAAGATAATTGATAATATAAATAACGGCAAGCGATGTTTTTTGTTTGCCGTATTTTATTTAAAGTAGTATATTTAGAAAAAAAATAAATAAATGTCAGACAACAAAGTAATATTGAATTACGGCGGTAATTCGTATGAATATCCCATCGTGGATAGTACTATCGGGGACAGAGGAATTGATATTTCAAAATTAAGAGACCAGACCGGTCTTATCACACTGGATTTAGGGTATAAAAATACCGGGGCCACCATCAGCGAAATCACTTATCTGGACGGAGACCAGGGAGAACTTTTCTACAGAGGGTATCCTATCGAACAGATTGCTGAAAAATCCAATTTTACCGAGGTAATGTATCTTTTACTGCAGGGAGAATTGCCTAATAAAGATCAGTACGCTGCTTTTGAGAATAATATTAAACAATATAACTTCATCGCAGAGGAGATGAAAAAAATCATCGATGCTTTCCCTCGCTCTGCGCATCCTATGGGAGTTCTTTCTTCCATGACTTCTGCACTGACGGCTTTTAATCCTAAAGCGGTAAATGTGAACTCCAAAGAAGAAATGGATCATGCGGCCGAGCTGCTGATTGCCAAATTCTCTCACCTTTGTGCATGGACGTACAGAAAAACCCAGGGATTGCCGCTTAATCACGGAGACAACAGCCTGAACTATGTGGAAAACTTCTACAAAATGGCTTTCAGACTTCCTAACCAGGAGTTTGAAATGAATCCGGTAGTGGTAGACGCATTGGATAAATTACTGATCCTTCATGCGGATCACGAACAGAACTGTTCTACTTCAACAGTAAGAATGGTAGGTTCTGCCCATACCGGTCTATTCGCTTCTATCGCTTCAGGGGTTTCTGCACTTTGGGGACCACTTCACGGTGGTGCAAACCAGGCGGTAATCGAAATGCTTGAGCTGATTGAGAAAGACGGTGGAGATGTTAACAAGTGGGTTGCTAAAGCAAAAGATAAAAATGACAGCTTCCGTTTGATGGGCTTTGGTCACAGAGTATACAAGAACTTCGATCCTAGAGCAAAAATCATCAAGAAAGCAGCAGACGACATCCTGAATGCACTGGGAATCCAGGACAAAGCTCTGGATATTGCCATGCAGTTAGAAAAAGTAGCGCTTGAAGATGAATACTTCGTTGAAAGAAAACTGTACCCGAACGTAGACTTCTATTCAGGAATCATTTACCGTGCATTAGGAATCCCTACTGAAATGTTCACCGTAATGTTTGCATTAGGAAGATTACCGGGATGGATTGCCCAATGGAAAGAAATGAGGCTGAAAGGAGATCCTATCGGAAGACCGAGACAGGTATACCAGGGGGCTCAGAAAAGAGATTATATTGATATTACCAACAGATAATATCCTTATCATATACAAGAAGGCTGCCCAACGGGCAGCCTTCTTCTTTTATTGAAAAATTTTATTTACGGACACTGGCATCTGGTACAAGTCCAGACTGTACATTGTCCTGTTGTGTCATCATACTCACAGCAGCGTCTTCCCGGTGCTGGTACTGCACCCCCTAAAATGGATTTTTGATGGGTTCTGTCTAATTTCTGTGCATTCTTCAGCACTTTTTTTTTTCTGTTCATAGTTTTTGGTTTTGATGTTGATAAAAAATAGTCCGCTCTGAACTATATCCCTAAAATATGAAAATAATCAATATGAAATTTTTTTTATTTTATGCGATGCGGAATATTATTAAAAATATCTGAAAACTTGAGATCTAAAAGGATAAAACAACCGTTATTGAAAAATTATCCGAAGTAAAAACTGCATAGCTTTATTTTACAGGATAATTAATTGAAATGCCGGGAAAACACAAAAGTTTTGTGGGTTCAGCCCTTTACTTATATTTGTATTTTCCATAAAATTCCTATGAAACTAAATATAAAAAATGAAACGGGAAGGCTGAAATCAGTGGTTTTAGGCCAGCCCAATTCAATGGGACCAGTCCCTGTCCTGGATGAAAGTTATGATGCCAAGTCATATCACTCCATTCAAAATAACATTTATCCGAAAGAGCAGGATATCATCAGTGAAATGAACGCCTTTGAGGCTGTCCTTAAAAAATATGATGTAGAGGTGCTCCGTCCGAGCATTATCGAAAACTATAATCAGGTATTTGCAAGGGATGTAGCCTTTGTGATCGATGACAAGATGATCATTTCCAATGTGATTGCAGACCGGGCAGATGAGCAGGACGCTTACCAGAAGGTGTTTGAAAAAGTGGCATGGAGAAAAATCATCAACCTCCCGGAAACTGCGCATATTGAAGGCGGAGATGTTATTGTTTGGGATGACTTCCTCTTTATCGGCACCTGCTTCAGTGAAGATTACCGGAGCTACAAAACGGCAAGGACGAACGAATATGCCATCGAAATCCTCAAAGAATATTTTCCCAAGAAAAGGATCATTGACCTTGAACTGAAAAAGAATGACAAGATTCCTTATGAGGGCATCTTACATTTAGACTGCACATTTAATCCGGTAGGAGAGGATAAATGCATCATTTACAAGAACGGATTCGTAGATGAAAGCGACTACCGCCTGATCATTGATATCTTCGGTGAAGAAAACTGTTTCCACATCAATGATGAAGAGATGTTTGAAATGTTCCCGAACATTTTTTCCATTGCTCCTGACGTGGTAGTCTCTGACCAGTCTTTCACCCGCATGAACAACTACCTCAGAAACGAATGGGGAATGACTGTAGAAGAAATTCCTTACCGTGAGATCTCAAAAATGGGAGGCCTGCTGAGGTGTTCTACGATGCCGTTAGTGAGAGAGTAAAAATGCAGAAGAGTTAATCTCTTAATCTTTTAATCTTTAAATTTTTAAATCAAAAAAATGCAGACAACAGATACAGTACTCATGATAGAACCGATTGCTTTCGGTTTTAATGCAGAAACGGCAGAAAACAACTATTTCCAGATCGAGCAGAAAGAACTGGATATCCAGGAAAAGGCATTGGCAGAATTCAAAACTTTTGCCGAAAAGCTCAGAAGCAAAGGAATCAATGTGATTGCCATAAAAGATACGGCAGAGCCCCATACGCCGGATTCTATTTTCCCGAATAACTGGGTGAGCTTCCACCGGGACGGAAAAGTGGTCCTGTATCCGATGTTCGCCACCAACAGGAGAGTGGAAAGACGGGAAGATATTATTGAAAGCATCAAAAACCAGGGATTTGAGGTGACTGAGATCGATGACTGGTCATTCCCGGAAATTCAGGGGCATTATCTGGAAGGAACAGGAAGTATGATTTTTGATCACGACCATAAAATTGCCTACGGTTCGGTTTCCCTGAGGCTGGATGAAAACCTGTTCCGGGAATTCTGTGAAAAATATGGCTTTACTCCGGTTGTATTCCATTCTTATCAGACGGTAGGTTCAGAGCGTTTTCCGATTTATCATACCAATGTGATGATGTGTGTAGCAGACCGTTTTGTAGTGATCTGCCTGGATTGTATCGATGATGAACTGGAAAGAGCTAAGGTAATAGAAACCATCAAGAATTCAGGGAAAGAAATCATTGAAATCTCGGAAGAACAGATGCACCGGTTTGCCGGAAATATGCTTCAGGTACAGAATAAGGATGGTGAAAAATTCCTGATTATGAGCGAAACGGCGTATCGGTCATTAAACAGCGACCAGGTTTCAGCGATCGAAAAATACTGTGAAATCATTTATTCGGATCTGAATACCATCGAAGTGAATGGCGGAGGCAGTGCACGATGTATGCTGGCTGAGGTTTTCCTGCCGAAAAAATAATACAATCAAAATAATTTAAATGTTCTGAATACCCTGTATTCAGAACATTTTTCATAATCACAGGCCAGGAACGGCTTAAAAAATTACACTAACTTTGTAAGAATGTAAAATGTTGTTATGATAAGAAAGCTATTGGTAAGCCTGGGTATCTGCATCTGTTTTTTCTCACAGGCCCAGCAAAAAACATTCTGTAACCCCATCAACATCGATTACGGATATACCCCGTTTGAAGTGTTCTCAAAACAGGGGAAACACAGGGCTACAGCCGATCCGGTCATCGTTAATTTTAAAAACAAACTCTTCCTGTTTTCTACCAATCAGGAGGGATACTGGTACAGTGACGATATGCTCGACTGGAAATTCGTAAAAAGGAAATTCCTGAGGGACAATAAATACATTCATGACCTGAATGCACCTGCCGTCTGGAAAATGAAGGATACTTTGTATGTCTTCGGATCCACCTGGGAACAGGATTTCCCGATCTGGAAGAGTACAAACCCTACCAAAGACGACTGGAAAATAGCGGTAGATACGCTTAAAGTTGGCGCCTGGGATCCTGCTTTTCATTATGATGAAGATAAGAATAAATTATACCTCTACTGGGGATCCAGCAACGAATGGCCATTGCTGGGAACGGAAGTGAAAGTAAAAACCCTTCAGTCTGAAGGGTTTGTAAAGCCGATTGTGCGATTAAAGCCTGAAGATCATGGCTGGGAACGTTTCGGGGAGTATAATGACAATGTTTTCCTGCAGCCTTTTGTGGAAGGAGCGTGGATGACCAAGCACAACGGCAAATACTATATGCAGTATGGTGCGCCGGCTACTGAGTTCAGCGGGTATTCGGATGGAGTCTATGTCAGCAAGAATCCTCTGGAAGGATTTGAATACCAGCAGCACAATCCGTTTTCCTATAAGCCCGGAGGTTTTGCACGCGGGGCAGGGCACGGAGCCACTTTTGAAGACAACTATAAAAACTGGTGGCATATCTCCACCATATTTATTTCCACCAAAAACAATTTCGAGAGAAGATTAGGCATCTGGCCGGCGGGATTCGATCAAGATGATGTGATGTACTGCAATACAGCGTATGGGGATTATCCTACTTTCCTGCCTCAATACGCCCAGAGAAAAGATTTTTCCAAAGGATTGTTTGCAGGATGGATGCTCCTGAACTACAATAAGCCGGTGCAGGTATCATCAACGTTGGGCGGATATCAGCCTAATTATGCTGTGGATGAAGATATAAAAACTTACTGGAGCGCCAAAAGCGGTAACCCAGGAGAATGGTTCCAGACCGATCTGGGTGAAGTATGCACCATCAATGCGATCCAGATCAATTATGCAGACCAGGACGCAGAATTTATGGGTAAGACACTCGGAAAAATGCATCAGTATAAAATCTACGGATCCAGCGATGGTAAGAAATGGCACGTTATCGTGGATAAAAGCAAAAATACCAAAGATGTCCCTCACGATTATGTAGAGCTTGAAAAGCCTGCACAGGCACGGTTCCTGAAAATGGAAAACCTGAAAATGCCTACCGGGAAATTTGCCTTAAGCGGATTCAGGGTCTTCGGAAAAGGCCCGGGCGCTGTTCCTGCCAAAGTACAGAATTTCGTCCCACTCAGGGCCGACCCTAAGAAATACGGGGAAAGAAGAAGCATCTGGATGAAATGGCAGCAAAATCCTGATGCAGACGGTTACGTTATCTACTGGGGCAAATCCCCGGATAAAATGTACGGCAGCATCATGGGATACGGAAAGAACGAATATTTCTTTACCGGAGCCGACCGTACCGATGCCTATTATTTCCAGATTGAAGCATTTAACGCTAATGGGATTTCGGAGCGGACAGAGATCGTGAAATCGGAGTAACATAATAATTAACTGAAAATAGGATCATATAAAAACCATCGTTCACAGCGATGGTTTTGTCTTTTAAAGTTTTGGACCTACATTAAAGTTTCTTCAAAAACGCCTCCACTTTTCCAATAAGAAATTCCCCGTTCTTCCCCTGGTACCAATCCGAATGTCCGCCGGTAAATTCATAGGATTCATGAAGAACCTTGTTTTTACTGAGGACGGAATCAAGGATGTTTTTTTGTGTAAAGGGAACCACCTGGTCATTGATTCCGTAATAAGAAAGCGTAGGAGCAGAATGGGAACTGATCCAGGCCACAGGACTGGCATATGCCATCGGTGATCCATAAGCTGCTTTGGGATCTACCAGATGGTTTTCAAGAAAAGAGTAATCATCATAGCGTTTAAAACCGGGATCCGACAGGTCGGCAGGGCCCACAATATTAATGACCGCTTTTACCTTCTTATCAGGATCGAACTTATAGGCATACAGCATAGACAGATGACCTCCTGCACTGTTTCCCAGAAGGATAAACCGTGGCTGAAAGCCTGCTGCTTTTTCTACATAATTCATAGCAGTCCGGATATCATCAATCTGATTCGGCAATGCATATCTTGACGTTGAGGCGAGCCTGTAATTGATGTTGGCAAAAACGGAATGCGGAAATTTTTTCATCATGGACAGCGTAAAAAGCGTCAGTTCAGATTTATTGCCGCCGCGCCAGCCGCCGCCATGGATGATGATGAATACATCTTTGTTTTCACGGGAATGCTTTTCCGGAGTATACAGGTCCATGGTCAGTTCCGGATTCCTGTCTTCAGCATACAGAATGTTTTCCTTTTTAATAAATGAGGCATCAGTCCCCATTGTTATTTTGTTTTCTTTACAGCTGATCTGAAAAGCTGCCAGAACCAATCCGATTATTAAAATGATATTTCTTTCCATACTCTTAAAGTTAACAAAACCTGCCGGAATTTACCGGCAGGTCATAACAAAATAATTGATATGAAGAATGATAATTCTTACCGTGTCCTGCTCTTGATGGCATCGGAAGCTCCTTCGATATCCCGTACTTTCTTCACCTTTTTATTTCCGAAATTATACGTGATGCTGAAAGTGGCTCCTCTGTTGTACTGGTCATTACGGATGTAATTGTAGTTCCCGTTTGCCTGTGTATCTTCTATTTCTACAATATTCGTACGCAGTACATCCTCAAGGTTTAAGGCAAAGGTCCAGTCGTTCCAGATTTTTTTCACGCTGATATCAAGGCTCATCAGGTTTTTAAGCAATCCAAGCTCGATCTGCTGTTTGTCTACAAAAAAATAGTTTACACCGAGGAACCAGGATTTGTTCTTGTCCAGCCGGAGCGTATTGTTCGTCTGGATCATTAAGCTTGTAGATTTGGTTTTATTGGTATAGGTATCGAATACCTGACCGGTAGTAGGATCCGTATTCAGTGTCCCGTTATTGATGTTATGCTGGAATCCTGCATTAAAGTTCGTAGTCAGGTAACCTTTAAAGAAGGTTTTCTGGATTCCGGCCATCGCAGACATTTCCTGCTTGGTCCCGAAGTTGGTCCTGATATAGGCCAGCTGAACTTTTTCAATATTATTCTCCGTGTAGGTCCTTTGTAAAGGAACCTGGGTAATAACATCTTTAAACAGCGAGTGGTTTAAGATCAGGAAATAAGAATTCTTATACATATAGGTCAGTTCCTGGTTATACGTAGAGGCTGCTTTTACAAAAGGATTGTTTTGGGTATAATTGTTTTCGGTGATGATGTTTTTTACCGGATTCAGTTCCCAGAAACTCGGCCTTCTCATCCGGCTTGAAAATGAATAGGAAAGATTGTTCTTATCATTGATAGCATAGTTGAAGCTCAGGTAAGGAAGCAGGTTCTGGTAATTGCGTTCAATTTTCTGGTATTCCGGCTGTTTTGCATTATCCGAGGTTCCAAGGCTGCTGGTGATCTCATAACGGGCACCTGCTTTTCCGGAAAACTTGTCGGAGAACTTCTTTTCAAAGGTTACATACAGGCCATAAATGTTTTCATCATATATAAAGTGATTCGGGTCTTCTTTGGTCTCGGTTTTCAGTAATGTACCATCATCATTATAGCTGTAATTGAAAGTGGTATTGCGGGTATCATTATCTGTTTTGGTCTTGTTGAAATTACCGCCCGCAGAGAATGTAAAATCATTTTTAAATTTCTGGATGTAGTCTACCGTTCCGGAAAAGTTATTGATGCGCTGCGGGATATTCTGGATGATCATTTTACTGATCTGTGAAAAGTCATTGGCAGAACCCGGCAGCATGGTCTTGTTATCTGAGTATTGAAATCTCTTATAGTTGAGGTAAGCAGCATTCACATTAAGCTTACTCCCCAGTGAGTCCAGCTTCAGCTCATAATTAAGATTGACCGAGTTATTGTAATTCCTCGCATCTTCCTTATTCTTGGTGCGGGTATAATTGGTGGAAATCAGGTTTCCGTTGCTGTATTGGGTGATGGTATTTAAAAGGTCGATCGTGGAATTATAGCTCTTATTGGCCCATGAATTCCATGAAAGCGCCAGGTTGCTTTTATCGTTCAACTGATAATCAACATTCAGGTACCCTCCTATGTTTTTATTAGGGTCATCAATATTTCCTACCGACTCATTCCTGATATTACCTGTCCCGTTTTTCAGGATATAGCCCTGGGGGTTAATATTTTCTCCTCCGCTGAGGCTGGAGCTGATGCCTAATTTATCCTTACGGTAGTTGACAGAAAAGCTCGCCTGGCTTGCATTGTATTTATTCTGGCTGTTGGACATTCTCATCGTGCCGCTGGTTCCGTCGCTCATCCTTTTCTTCAGGATGATATTGATGATGCCATCCGAAGATTCCACCTGATATTCACTTCCCGGAACCGTAATTACCTCGATTTTCTGAATGTTTTCAGCCGGGGTATTTTTAAGGAACTGTACCAGGGAATCCGCATCCATATTGGTCTTTCTTCCGTTAAGGTAAATTAAGGCATTGTTTTTTCCGGCAATTTTCAGTGTTTTATCATCTGTGGTAGACAGCAGAGGCATCTGTTTCAGAAGGTCAAAGGTGGTATTTCCTTTCGATACCGGTGAAGCGGCTACGTCATAAACAAAGCGGTCACTTTGTTTTTTAAATACCTGTTTCGTGATGGTCACTTCATCAATGGACTTCGTTTTAACGGAATCAGTCTTTTTCTCCTGGGCGAACGTAAGACCGGTGAAGAATATGGCAGCAATGAGAATGGTTGTTTTCATGAGTGTAAATCTATTTAATAGCTTGTATTTTTTATTATCTAACATTGCAAAGATATATATTAATTTTAGTAGCATGCAATACAAAGTACTTAAAATGTTTTTGAATAAATTTTAATTTATTGGTTTTCAGTATGTAAAATTTATATTAAAAAAATTGCTATCGATAATTATATACTGAAAAGACAATTTTGAGCGGAGAAGTATTACATGATTAGGTAAATAATTTAGAAATTAGTTTAGACTATAATAATTATTCTTACTTTAGGGAAAAATTAAATAAATTTTATATGAAGAAAAACTACTTATTATTATTGCTTTTATTGCTTGTATTCTCCTGTAAAGACGGATATCTCTCAGAATCTCCCGGAGAAGAATCAAATCCGGGATCAAGCTATAATTTCGGAAATGCGGTTCAGAGGAATTTTCAGGGTGTAGTTCTGGATACCGGCGGAATGCCTGTTTCCGGTGCTACGGTTACTATCGGATCAAATACAGTCACTACTGACAACAAAGGGTTATTTGTTTTCAAGAATGTATCGGTCAGTGAAAATTTTGCCCATGTAAAAGTGACGAAAGCAGGATATGTGAACGCATCAAGGGTAATGGTTCCTACAGATGGAATGAACCGGATCAACATCATGATGATCCCTGTTACTACAACGGCTGCAGTTTCTGCAGGTTCTGCTTCTACAGTTGCTCTGCCAGACGGCACCCAAGTAAAATTTGACGGAAGCTTTAAAGATGCTAACGGAAATGCCTATTCGGGAACCGTAAAGGTATCACTGTATCATCTTACACCATCCAATACCTATCTTAACGAACTGATGCCGGGATCCTTTTTGGCTACCAATGCAACAGGAAATGCAAGGGCAATGGAAACCTTCGGAATGCTGCATGTGCAATTGACGGGAAGCTCGGGACAGAACCTTCAGATTGCCAACGGACATACTGCTGAAATTACTGTTCCTATTGATGCCACACAAACATCAAATTCACCTGCCACTATTCCGCTTTGGTCATATAACGAAACGACAGGGATGTGGAATGAAGAAGGAACTGCATCGAAAGTCGGAAATGCATATGTGGGAGCTGTAAGCCATTTTTCATGGTGGAACTGTGATATACAGTTTCCTCAGGCCACCATTAAAGTTCATGTTAAAACCTCTTCCGGACAGGCTTTACCGAATCTTGTAGTAACATTAAAAAGAATGTCGCAGGCTTACGATGTGTATGGCAGCACAGATAATACCGGTATGGTATCCGGCATTGTACCGGCAGGGGAAATACTCACGTTAAAAGTATATGATGCCTGCCATGTTGTGATCTATACGGCTAATATAGGTCCCTTTACTGCCGGAAGTACTATTGTGTTACCGGACATCCTATTACCGATACCACCTTCACTGCTTTATACAATTAAGGGAAGTCTGAAAACCTGTGCGAATGCGAATGTAACAGATGGTTATGTAGTGTTTAAAACTGCCGGAGCCGGAAACTACTTCCAGTATATGTCGGTTCCTGTTGATAACGCTGGCAACTTCACTTTCAATACCTATTCCTGTACAGCAAATCCGCAGTTTACTTATGAAGGACTTGATATCAATAATTTGCAGACGACTAATGAAGTTGCATTTACGGCTACCGCTAACCTGATGAACTTAGGCAATATTACCGTATGCAATCCTACAAGTGAATTCATCATCTACAAAATAGATAATCAAACTATGGTTACCGTATTAGGATCCTTTGATGCAAAATGGTCAGGATTAACCTCCTCGTCACCCAACATTCCTGTAAAGCAGCTAAGAATAAGCTCAATGAATCCTGCCGGTTCGTATTTTTCCATTGTACAGAACAATATGCTGGGGGCTGCAGCAAGTTTTACTACCGATTATTTAATAGTAGTGGCAGGAACAGATATTCTTCCGGGTAACGGAAATATGATGATTAACATAAGTTCCTTCGGAACGGTAGGGGATTACATTGATTTTACCGTTAACGGTACCTATACGAATACATCCGGAAGCCATACCCTCACGGCAACGGGACACGTTAAAAGGGATCTGTAATCGCTTAAAACAAAAAGGACCGGAAGGTCCTTTTTTATTTTATTCTCTGTCAAATCTTGCCAGGCTTTTATCAATCCAGATCGTTGCAAAAGGAAAAAAGGCTGCAATCAATGAGAAAACACTGTCTTCATCATCCCAGAGATATATTTTTCTGATTGAAGGCAAAAACAGAAGATAAAGTGAAAAGAAGAAACCATGAATACTACCGATTGTACTGATGTAAATGATCGGTAACACTCCATCGGGATCTATACGTATCCAGGTCATTGCGGTAAATAGGAAAAACCAGGAAACGGCTTCTGCAAGACAAATCTGCTTAAACCATTTGATCACTTTTTCCTGTGGATATTTTGAGAAAAATTTTTCGATGAAATTCATAATGACAGGATTAAGGTTTTGAGGAACTGAAACGATATTTCCGCTTAAACCCTTTCAATGCAAAATTACTTATAAAAACTGCTTCCGTCCAAATATTCGAAGACTTCCGGCGGCAGCATCGGCCTCACGTTCTTCCCTTCCCGGATCATGGCCCGGATTTCCGTGGCGGATAATTCGATCACCGGGGCTTTAACCAGCGAAATATTACTGTGATTGCTGTATGGTGAATCTGCTTTAGGCCCTTCAGATAGTCTTGGATAAACGATGATGTGGTGGCTTTCCACCAGGCGATCCGCATTCTTCCATTTGTGCAGGCTGCTGAGGTTATCTTCACCCATAATCAGGCTGAAAGAGTGATCAGGATATTTTTCATGCAGGTAGGTCAGTGTATCTACAGTATAACTGGGCTTTGGTAAAGAAAACTCTATATTGGACGCCCGCATATTCGGGTAGTTCTTTACCGCAAGCTGAACCATGTCAAGCCTGTTGTGGTCGCTGAGCAGGGTCTTCTTATCTTTAAAAGGATTCTGTGGGCTTACCACAAACCACAGCTCATCCATGTCTGAATTTTCCAGGATGTAATTGGCCAGGATAAGATGGCCGATATGGATAGGATTGAAGGATCCGAAAAATAAACCAATTTTTTTCATGGGTCTGATAGCAGGCTGCATCCTGATAAAACGGTAACCGTCTTAACCAATACAGATTAATATGTTATGAGAATCCACAAAATGACTGTGGATCCGTTTGATTATATTTAATTCCTGAACCTCACATCCTTGATGTTGAGATAATGGGTCACATTGCCTTTCCAGTGGTTTTCTTCCAGGGTAAACACAAGGTCGAAACTTTTGGTCCTGAAATCGTCGGCAAACTGCCCCAGCTTGAAACCTACGCATTCAATATTCCTTCCGGTAGATTCCTGCCTGATATAAAACTTAAGGTGGTTGTTGTCTTTCCCCATGGTTTTGATATATCCCGAAACCCTTTGCCTGGTCAAAGCCAGGATCGGCTTCATATTGTGCGGTCCGAAAGGAGCCAGTTTCCTGTGGAAATTAATGAACTCCCGGTTGATCTCATCAATATGGATTTCCGAGTCGATGGTAATCGAAGGTTCTTTCTGATGGTCTTTGATCTTTTCTGATACGATCCGTTCAAACTTTTCCTTGAATGCCTCAAATTTCTCCTTTTCCATAGACAGTCCTGCAGCAGCATGGTGCCCTCCGAATTTCAGGAAGTATTCTGAACACAGGTCCAGTGCTTCGTGTACATCAAAGTCGGCGACAGATCTTGCCGAAGCCACCATTTCGCCATTGTTTCCGTCCGTAAAGACCAGGGTAGGGCGGTAATAGGTTTCAATAAGTCTTGAAGCGACGATGCCAATAACACCTTTGTTCCATTCGGGATGGTATACAATGGTCGTCAGCCGGCTTTCCTGCTGGGATTCAATGATCTGGTTCAGCGCAGACAGGGTAGAATTCATATCCAGCTCGCGCCTTTCATCATTCAGGTCCATAATGTCGCTAACGATCTGATGCGCGTGTTTCAGGTTATCAGAAACCATCAGTTCAACAGCAGCTTTACCATGGGAAATCCTTCCGGCAGCATTGATTTTAGGAGCGATTTCAAAAACGATATTGGAGATCTCAAAATGAGAAAGCTTATCATCCGGAATCAGCAGCCTCAGCCCGAGGTTGCGGGTTTTCCTGAGTGTTTTCAGGCCCATCTTAGCCAGTACACGGTTCTCACCGGTCATGGATACGATATCGGCGGCTATGGAAATAGCAAGAAGGTCCGTCAGCTCAAACAGTTCAGCTTCCGGTATCCTGTAAATGGTATTCAGTCCCTGGCAGAGCTTGAATCCGACTCCGCATCCGGAAAGCTCTTTGAAAGGATACCGGCAGTCTGTCCGCTTAGGATCCAGGACGGCAACGGCATCGGGAATTTCCTCTCCCGGAAGGTGATGGTCGCAAATAATGAAATCAATTCCGGATTCCTTGGCATAATTAATCATGTCAATGGCCTTGATCCCGCAGTCAAGCGCAATGATCAGAGAAAAACCGTTGTCGCGGGCAAAATCGATGCCTTCTGTTGAAATACCGTACCCTTCGGAATTCCGGTCAGGGATATAATAATCCAGGTACTTTTTCTGGACAATTTTGCTGAGGTAAAGATACACCAAGGCTACGGCAGTGGTGCCGTCCACATCATAATCTCCGTAAATCAGTATTTTTTCTCCGTTTTCAATGGCAGTAGCGATGCGCTCAACGGCTTTCTGCATATCTGCCATCAGGAAAGGATTATGGATATCGGTTAAGTTCGGTTTGAAAAATTCTCTGGCCTTTTGATAATTGTCAATTCCTCTGAGTACGAGAAGTTTAGATTCAAAAGTTCCAAAACCAAGTGACGAACTTAGTCCATCCACGATTTCCTCATCGGGTTCAGGCTTGTAAATCCATTTTTGACTCATTTCACAAAAATAGGGAAATTTTTTTTGCTTTCATTTGTTTCAGGAGGCTATGTTAGCCTGTCTGATGCTTTTTAACAATCGGGCTGAGAAAATACCGTTACTGCTGATCTTGGGCCCATGGTGTGAATGCTTGCTGGCTGAAATCATTAATTGTTTTAATGTAAATGGATTTGGTTGTCATAAGACGATTTCAGTCTATCATCAATTTACCAACCTTTTTAACTACTTAGTCTTAACCAGCACCCTGTATTCCCATGGCTTAAGGGTCATAGGAGTCTGATTGCCTGACATCACGTACGGCGTACCGGAAAACAGTTCTCTGTACTTATTTTTAAAATACTTTGTATCCAGATTCACCTTTGCATCCTGACCGGAAAAATTGATGACGGTCATTACTGCATCTCCGTTTTTTTCTCTGTAAAATGAGAGCACGTTATTCATGTTGTCATTATGAACCCGTTCCATTTCGCCGCCCCAATGGCCGTTCCATAGCGCCTGGTTGCTGTGTTTGAGTTTGAATAAAGTTTCATAAATGCCGGCGAACCTATGCTCTTTCCAGACCATCGGATCCTTTTCAAAAAAAGCAAGGCTTCTGTCCAGACCCGCTTCCTGGCCGCTGTACACCAAAGGCATTCCGTTGACAGTGCTGCAAAATACCATAGCGGCTTCAAGCCCGTCTCCGAAATTGGAAAACTGGTTTCCCTCCCATGAATTTTTATCATGATTATCGGTAAACGTCATCCGGTACGAATCGTAAGGGAAGCTGTTGACATCATGGGCCATGTATTCAAACAGGGCCGGAGCACCTTTCTTTTCAATAGTGGCCTGCTTCATTTTGTCCCAAAGCGTCCATGAATAGGTCATATCAAAAGACTTTTTATACAGATCCCGGGATTCCCATTCGGCAAGCATGAAGACAGGCTTTAACTGATCCAGTTCCGTTCTGGCGTTTTCCCAGAAATCAACAGGGATAAATCCTGCGACATCGCACCGGTAGCCATCTATATCCGTTTCAGAAACCCAGTATTTGAGAGCCTCGGTCATGTATCTCCTGAAAGCCGGTTTATTGTAATCAAAATCAATCACATCATCCCAGTCATACCATGGCGTGGGCTGGAAATTTCCTTCCCGGGTCTTCGTATACCAGTCCGGATGCTCTCTGGTCAGGGGATTGTCCCAGGCGGAATGATTCCCCACCCAATCGATGATCACGTGCATTCCCATACTGTGTATTTTGCGAACCAGGTTTTTAAAATCATTTAAGGTACCGAAATCAGGATTGATGCCTTTAAAATCCTTTACAGAATAGTAGCTGCCCAGGGTGCCTTTACGGTTAAGTTTGCCAATCGGATGAATGGGCATCAACCATATGATATCAATGCCCATTTTCTTCAGCCGCGGAAGATGCTTTTCAAAAGCTTTGAAAGTTCCTTCCTGGGTATATTGCCTGATGTTGACTTCATAAATCGTTGCGTTCTTAGACCATTCGGGATGCGTGATTTCAATATAGGGCTTTGGCTGGTAACGGACATCATTTTCCTGCGCATGCACACCCCCGGAAAATACAGTAAACATAATCAGCAGCAATATGTTTTTCATATTTTAATTTTATTCTAAGGTACACAAAAAGAAATACATAAGATCACTATATAAGACATAAAAAAACCTCAAAAATATTTTTGAGGTTTCTGTACATTTCAAGAATTCAGGATTAAGAATACATCTTTTCCTTCAGTTCCTTTACTTTTTTATCAGCAAGGTATTCATCGTAGGTCATTTCCCTGTCGATGATTCCTTTAGGCGTCAGTTCAATGATCCTGTTACAGACCGTGGATAACATTTCGTGGTCATGGGAGGCCAGTAAAAGGTTTCCTTTGAAGTTAGACAACGAGTTGTTCAAAGTCGTGATACTTTCAAGGTCCAGGTGGTTGGTAGGTTCATCCAGCAACAGCACATTCGCTTTCTGAAGCATCATCCTGCTGAACATACATCTCATTTTTTCACCTCCGGAAAGAACTTTACATGACTTTAAAGCTTCGTCCCCTGAGAAAAGCATTCTTCCCAGGAATCCTCTCATAAATTCCTCATGACGTTCTTCATCGTTTTTCGTGAACTGTCTCAGCCAGTCTACCAAGCTTAAATCTTCCTGGAAGAAATGGGTGTTGTCTAAAGGCATATGCGACTGAGTTGTAGTGACACCCCAGGCAACATTTCCTTTGTCTGCTGCAACATTTCCTGCCAGAATTTCGAAAAATTCCGTAATTGCCAGTGAATTCTTAGACAGCACAGCAACTTTATCACCTTTCTTAAGGTTTAAATCGATGTTCGAGAACAACAGTTCTCCGTCTTTTGTTTTCTCAAGACCTTTTACATCCAGAATCTGATCTCCTGCTTCTCTTTCCATTTCGAAAATAATGGCAGGGTACCTTCTGGAAGTAGGTTTGATGTCGTCAATATTCAGCTTGTCGATCATTTTCTTTCTTGCGGTAGCCTGCTTGGCTTTCGCTACGTTGGAACTGAATCGAGCAATGAAATCCTGAAGTTCTTTTTTCTTTTCTTCTGCTTTTTTATTGGCCTGTGCCCTCTGTTTGGTGGCCAGCTGGGAAGCCTGGTACCAGAAAGAGTAGTTACCGGTGTACAGGTTCAGTTTTGCATAATCAAGGTCACCGATGTGGGTACATACGGTATCCAGGAAGTGACGGTCGTGGGATACTACGATCACCGTATTCTCATAATCGGCAAGGAAATCTTCCAGCCATGAAATGGTTTCGATGTCAAGGTCGTTGGTAGGCTCATCCAGGATCAGTACATCCGGATTTCCGAAAAGTGCCTGGGCAAGAAGGACCTTTACCTTATCCTTGTTCTCCAGCTCATTCATCATCTGCCAGTGCATATCATCTTTAATTCCTACATTGGAAAGCATGGTCTGTGCGTCAGATTCGGCAGTCCATCCACCCATTTCATCATAAATAACGCCTAACTCGCCAGCCTTGATCCCGTCTTCATCAGAGAAATCTTCTTTGGCGTATAAAGCGTCCATTTCCTCTTTTATCTCAAATAACTTCTTATTTCCTCTCAGAACCGCTTCAAGAACGTTGTATTGGTCATAAGCAAAGTGATCCTGCTCCAGTACCGACATCCTTTTTCCCGGCTCCAGCGATACATGCCCTGTAGTCGGATCCTGCTTCCCTGTTAATATTTTAAGGAATGTAGATTTTCCTGCACCATTTGCTCCGATAATCCCGTAGCAGTTTCCTTTGGTAAACATAATGTTTACTTCATCAAAGAGAACTCTTTTCCCGAATTGTAAAGATAAGTTAGATACTGTTAACATATAGTTTTGTAAATTTGGCGCAAAAATACGAAAAGAATTTGGGTAAATCGTAATAATGTAATAGTCAAGTTTTTAAATGAGCCGTATTTTTCATATATTTCATTAAAGAAATTTTTTAGGATCATGAAGATTGAAAAGACAGTCAGTATAGTCAACAGAAGAGCCCGTTTCGAGTATGAAATTCTTGAGGAAATGGAAGCAGGGATGGTTTTAACCGGTACGGAAATAAAATCTTTACGGTCTTCCAAAGCATCGATTGCAGAGTCCTTCTGTCAGTTTATAGACGGGGAATTGTACATCATTAACATGATGATAGATGAATATAAATTAGGCACTTTTTACAACCACAAAACAAAAAGGGAACGGAAATTGCTGTTGCACAAAAAAGAATTACAGAAGCTTGAAAAGAAACTGAAGGATGCAGGGAACACCATAATACCCCTTAAGTTATACATTAATGACAGGGGAAAAGCTAAGGTGCTAATTGCACTCGGAAGGGGTAAAAAACTCTATGATAAAAGGGAAAGCATAAAAGATAGAGAAAATAAACGGAACCTCGACAGAGTATTAAAGAAAAGTTAAAATTCAGCTGAAAAACTTTGTGTATAAAGAAAAATTATATTTATTTTGCATTATCAATTATTTAATCATTTAATTCTATGAAAAATCTAAAATTAGGAATTTCAGCATTGGCGCTTACTGTGGCCTCTACTGTATTCGCACAGACTACCAACAATCCGTGGTTGATCGGGGTTGGTGCTCATGCGGAAAACCATATGGCGCAGAGAAACAACTTCAGTAATACGTTCTCTGCTAACAATCTTACGAAGACAATGTTCAACGTGAACAACTTCTCTATTACACCTCCGCTATCTAAACTTACCGTAGCAAGAAACGTTGCTAAAGGTTTCGTAGTAGACTGGCAGACTTCCGTAGGGAACGTTGAGAACAAAAGATTCAATATGGGGAAAGAATTCTTCCTTATGACAGGTCTTGGTTTACAGGCTAAAGCAGCAGGTATCCTTTGGAACGAAGAATCTTGGTTTGATCCTTACTTAAGAGTAGGTGCCAACTACCTGAGACACGATTACACGTCGCTTACATTCCCTAGAATGGATGCTAACGGTTATATGGTGCCTAACGGTGACAATGGTAACGAAAACGGTAAAGCAAACTTCTTTACAGTTTCTACCGGTGCAGGAGCTAACTTCTGGGTAACGAAAAACTTCGGTCTAGGTATCCAGGGAGATTATGTTTCCACTCCTGGAGACAAGTCTAACGTTGCTAACTTCTGGCAGGCTTCTGCTTCCCTATTATTCAGATTCGGAAACAGAGACAGAGATAAAGATGGTATTTTAGATAAAGATGACTTATGTCCTGATACTCCGGGATTACCAGAATTCCAGGGATGTCCTGATACAGACGGTGACGGAGTTCCAGATAAAGACGATCAATGTCCAGATGTAGCTGGTCCAGTTGAAAACAACGGTTGTCCTTGGCCAGATACAGACGGTGACGGTGTAATCGATAAAGATGACGCTTGTCCTACAGTTGCAGGTCCTGCAGAAAACAACGGTTGTCCTTGGCCAGATACAGACGGTGACGGTATCTTAGATAAAGATGATGCTTGTCCTACTGTTCCAGGTCTTCCAGAATACAACGGATGTCCTAAGCCTAAGAGTGTATCTGCTACTGAAATTGAAGAAAACTTCAGAAGCGTTTACTTCGACTTCAACAAAGCTACTATCAAGCCTGAATCTAAACCAGCATTGGATAAAGCTGCCGAAATCATCAAGAAAGATGGAGGTCACTATCTGTTAGAAGGTAGAACAGATGCTAAAGGTTCTGAGGTGTATAACCTTAAATTATCTAGACAAAGAGCTGCTTCTGTAGTTGCTGCTTTAGATGCTAGAGGTGTTGATCCTAACGCTCTTAAATCTGTAGGTGTTGGTAAAGCTAAAGCTACTGTTCCTGCAACAGCTTCAGATGCTGAAAGACAAGCAGACAGAAAAGTAGTGGTAACAGCTATTGAAGATGATGCTCAATGGAACACAATGCAGAAGAAAGATTATGAAGATGAGCCGGTTAAAAAAGCTCCAGCTAAAAAAACTACTAAGAAAAAAGTAGTTAAAAAAAGAAAATAATCAAGTTTTCTAAATAATAGATACCTCCAAGTTTTTGGAGGTATTTTTTTTTCATAGACTTTTAGTTATTTTTGTTAAAAATTATACATAGAAATGGGAAGAGCATTTGAATATAGAAAAGCTTCTAAAATGGCCCGCTGGGACAAGATGGCCAAAACATTCTCCAAAATAGGTAAAGACATTGCCTTAGCAGTAAAGGCAGGAGGTCCGGATCCTGAATCCAATCCTGCGCTGAGAAGATGCATCCAGAATGCGAAAGGGGCCAACATGCCGAAAGACAATGTAGAAAGAGCCATAAAAAAAGCAAGCGGTGCAGATGCTGAAAATTATGAAGAGGTAACTTATGAAGGATACGGACAGGGAGGTGTTGCATTTTTTGTTGAATGCACCACCAATAATACCACCAGGACAGTAGCCAACGTAAGAGCGGTTTTCAATAAATTCGACGGTAACCTCGGAAAGAATGGGGAACTTGCCTTTATCTTTGACCGAAAAGGGATTTTTACCATCGACCTGGCTCAGATCAAAATGGATTGGGATGAGTTCGAAATGGAGATGATCGACGGTGGAGCAGAAGATGTGGAAAAAGATGAAGAAGAAGTAATGATTACCACGGCATTTGAAGATTTCGGATCACTGTCGCACAAGCTGGATGAACTGGGCATCGAAGCCAAGAGTGCTGAGTTGCAGAGAATCCCTAATATTACGAAAGAAGTAACGGAGGAACAGTTCAGGGCCAATATGAAAATGCTTGAGCGCTTTGAGGAAGATGATGATGTACAGAACGTGTACCATAATATGGAGATCACTGAAGATATGATGAGCGCCTTGTAAAAATATAATATAGCATTCATATACAGTTAATTTTCAATTAGTTTCTTTGCATAAGTATGAAAAGAAACGTTGAATTAGTTGTGATATCGGATGTTCATTTGGGAACTTATGGATGTAAGGCTAAAGAGTTACTGAGGTATCTTAATTCCATTCAGCCCGGTACGCTGATACTGAACGGTGATATCATAGATATCTGGCAATTCAAAAAGTCTTACTTCCCTAAGCCACATCTGAAAGTCATTAAAAAAATACTTTCGCTTGCTACTAAAAGCACAGATGTATACTACATTACCGGAAACCATGACGAGATGTTCCGGAAATTCACCGATTTCGAATTAGGCAAACTTAAGGTATGCAATAAGCTTTGCCTCACCATCAACCATAAAAAGACCTGGATTTTCCACGGGGATGTTTTCGATGCCTCAGTACAGCATTCCAAATGGATTGCCAAGCTGGGAGGAAAAGGATATGACTTGCTGATTGTAATCAACAATGTAGTCAATTGGTTCCTGGAACGGATGGGACGGGAAAAATATTCATTCTCAAAGAAAATCAAAAACAATGTAAAGAAAGCGGTTAAATATATTGGGGATTTTGAGCTTACCGCTTCAGAACTGGCTATAGACAACCATTATGATTATGTGATCTGCGGGCATATCCACCAGCCTCAGATGCGTGAAGTCGTTAATAAGAAGGGATCATGTGTGTATCTTAATTCCGGGGACTGGATCGAAAACCTCTCTGCTCTTGAATATCATAACGGTGAATGGAATATCTTTCATTATGAAGAACATAAACACCTGCTAAAAGATGATGTTCATGATGAAATCCAGGATATCAATAGTGCAGAGTTAATGAAAATCGTAACCAGCTTTTCCTCATGAAAATCCTGTACGCATTTCAGGGCACCGGAAACGGACACATGGCAAGAGCTCAGGAAATAGTTCCTATCCTTAAAAAATATGCCTCCGTAGATACGCTGATCAGCGGACACCAGTCACAGTTGAAGGCTGATTTTGAAATTACCTTTCAGTACAGCGGAATTTCATTGCTGTATAATAAGTCCGGCGGCCTGTCATACTTTAAAACCCTAACCGGGAATAATTTTCTTGAAGCAGCCCGGGTGATCCGTTCTCTGGATCTTTCCGGATATGACCTCATCATCAATGATTTTGAACCGTTAACAAGCTGGATATGTAAGCTGAAGGGATTTCCTATGGTCGGGCTCAGCCATCAGGCTTCCATGAGCTTTAAAGAAACGCCCAAGCCGCGAAAAAAAGACTTTTTCGGGGAACTGGTCCTTCAATACTACGCTCCGTTCAGAAAGCGGATCGGCTTCCATTTTGAATCCTATCATGCCGACATTAAAAAACCAGTTATCAGAAAGAAAATAAGGAATCTCCAGCCTGACAAAAAAGGGTATTACCTGGTTTACCTTCCGAGCTATTCTGATGAAAATATCATCGGTATCCTGAAGGATATTCCTGCACAATGGAAAGTATTTTCACGGTATGCCCCGCAGGCATTTACAATAGGGAATATTGACGTATTCCCTATTGATGAACAGCAATACCTGAAATATTTTGAAAGCTGCAACGGTATTTTATGCAATGCAGGATTTGAAACACCCGCAGAAGCACTTTTCATGGATAAAAAATTATTTGTTATCCCAATCCATAACCAGTACGAACAGGAATGCAATGCCTGTGCACTGGATAAAATGGGAATCCCTAATTCCAAAGTATTAAAGGAACAGGAAATAAGAGACTGGGTAGCCTCTGATTTTCATTATCAAGTGGATTATCCGGACAATATAGAAGAAATACTGTTGCAGGAAGTATTAGGCAGATAAAAAGACATCCTCTACATCGTGCATTCTTTTCATGACTGCTCTGGCATAGGAACAGTGCGGGTACACCTTCCACTGGTTTTCACGTGCAAATTTAATGGCTTCTTCCACCAGGAATTTGCCCATTCCCCTTCCTTCAAATTCAGGATGAACCAAAACAAAGGAAATAACCAGTCTGTTCTGCTCAGGAAAAACGGTATAGGTGAGCCTTCCTACTTCTTTTATGTCATTATTAAGCGTGATAACCCCGCCATTGCCTGATTTGTTATTTTCGGTTCTCATATCTATTTTTCATTTAAAATACAAAAACTGCACCGGGAAAAGCCGCATGTGGTGAATTTTTAATGGTCAATGGTCAATCCGTTGCGCTGTCAATTTTATACTGGAAAGATTCACAATTGACTTGCGGAGCAAAATTCACGGTTGACTGAGGTTGTGAATGAGTCAATGATCAATCCGTTGCGCTGTCAATTTTATACTGGAAAGATTCACGATTGACTTGTGGAGGAAATTCACTGTTGACTGAGGTTATGAATGAGTCAATGGTCAATCCGTTGCGCTGTCAATTTATGCTGGAAAGATTCACGATTGACTTGCGGAGAAATATTCACGATTCACATTCTTCATCAGCTGTCTTTTCCGGTATAGTAATTATAGTCTTTGATGATGACATTGATAAACTGCCTTTCTGTCATTTTAGAATGGTCGATATCCAGTTTCAGGATGCTTTTTATTTTTTCGGAAAGCCTGTTGATCACCTGCCGGTCATCCGTGCGTACAGCCTTCAGGAAATTGTCTTTGATGATCCTCATATCGTTATCAGAGAGGGCAATCACCTGAGGAAAAGAAGGAAGGTAATCTTCTTTCAGGTTTTCCAGGATCGTATGGGAAATATTGATGTTATTCTTAAGGGATATAACAGCTGTTCCGGCAGCCATATCCCCAAGGCGCTTGTTATCTTTGGAAACGATCATTGAGATCAGGCCGATAACGCCTGCAAAAGAAGTGTCGATCAGCCTGAAAACCCATCGGATCATATAATCACCGAAACTGGCCTGGTATCCGTCGATTTTCACCACCCGGATCTTCATCAGTTTTTTTCCCGGAGTCTGGCCTTCCATCAGGCTTTCCAGAACGACAGGATAGATATAGACCGGAAAGGTGAGGGCGATGTACACCGCTATGACAGACCATCGGTCCATCCCGGACAGTAAGCGTCCCAAACCGAGAAAGCCAAAGAAGACATACAGGATCACGATGATGTAAGCTACTTTGATCAGCAGGTCAATAATGAAGGCCAGCATCCTTTCTCCGACGCTGGCAATACTGAAATTAATATTTACATTTTGTGAGGTATTAATCGCAATTTGAGACATAATTTTTATTATTTTAGCCTTACAATTATGAGAGAAGTTTATTTCATCAAACAAAATAAAGAAAAATGGTTGGGAATTGAACAGGTTATTCAGGGGAAAGTCAAAAAAAATCCTGATGACCTCTCATCACTGTACATCAACCTGATTAACGACCTGTCTTTTGCCCAGACGTATTATCCCAAAAGCAACACTACCGTATACCTGAATCACCTTTCATCACAGATCTTTCAGAAAATCTACAAGACCCGGAGAATAGAACAGAACAGGATCACGTACTTCTTTGGTACTGAGGTGCCGTTGCTGGTGTACGAGTACAGAAGGTATCTCCTGTATGCTTTTCTGTTTTTTATTCTGTTTACCCTGATCGGGGTAGTATCTTCCATCTACGATAAAGACTTTGTGAATATCATCCTTGGGGAGGGCTACGTCAATGAAACTATTGAAAACATTAAGAAAGGGAATGCCGTCGGGGTATATCAGAGCGGATCTACATGGGGGAGCACCATAGGAATTATCTTCAACAATATCGGCGTAGGGGCCAAGCTATATATCTACGGGATTTTTGCCGGGATAGGAACACTCTATCACCTGCTTTCGAACAGCGTAATGCTCGGGTCTTTTCAATACTTTTTTTATGATTACGGAGCTTTGAAGGACAGCGCAAGAGGTATCTGGCTTCATGGCGTCTTTGAAATATTTTCTATGGTAGTGGAAGCTATGTGCGGCCTCATCCTGGGAGCATCCATCCTTTTTCCGAAGACATTTTCCCGGTTCCAGTCTTTTAAGAACGGCTTCAGGGATTCATTCAAAATATTTTTGAGTACAGTGCCTTTCACAGTATGTGCAGGAATTATTGAGGGGTATGTTACCAGGCATGCCCTGAAAATGCCTCTCGTTCTGAATCTGATCATTATTTTCGGTTCACTGGCTGTCATAGGTTTTTACTACTTCGTTTACCCTTCTATTGTCAATAAAAAAATTAATCACTACATCCATGATGCAGTTGTATAAAAAAAGGGACTTCGGATCCTTCATCAGTGATACTTTCAGTTTCTTCAAACAATATGGGAGAAACTATTTCAGGAATTACATGCTTCTGAACGGCCTGCTTCTTATCCTGATGGTCGTGGTCATTGTTTTCGGGTTCCGGGAATTCTTCGGGGTCCTGTTCGGTTCAAACATCAGCGGTCAGAGTTATTATTTTGAGGAATATTTTCAGAATAACCTGGCGGTATTCATTGTCATCGGAATTTTCCTGGCGCTGCTTTCCACAGCTTTGATGACCATTAACTTCCTCTTTCCTGTGTTTTATATGAAACGGGTTTCGCAGGGGCAGGAAAAAATCGGGACGGATGATCTGATGACTGATTTTAAAACCAATATAAAAAAGGTTATGATCCTGTATGCAGGACTTAACTTTCTGGTCATGCCTGTAGCTTTAGTGATCTTCATGATATCCTATGCATTGATCCTGATTTTTATAGGATTGATTCTTTTGCTTTTCATTGTACCGACCCTGGTGAATGTCATTAATTTTCTATGTTTCGATTATTTTAACAGTAACAAGGGGTTCTTTGAGAGTCTGAGCTATGCTGTCCGGTCACAGTTTTCTTACCGCAACGGCAGGGAGAGCTCTCCATACTGGAAGTACTGGGGTGCCACGCTGATTATGGCAATCATTTGCCAGGTGATCATCAGTATTTTTACGGCCATACCTATGGTCATCTTTTTCATAAAATTAACCACCACAGCTTCCAATGCTGATTTTGAACAGAATCCTGCGGAAAACGGATTGGGCATCATATTTTTTGTCATTTATGGGATATCCATGCTGATGTCTTTGCTGCTGATGAATATGCAGTATGTAAATTCCGGACTGATGTATTATGACAGCAGGACAGATCTGCATCAGAAAACAGAGCTCGCAGAAATTGAAACTATCGGAACCCATGAATAAAGTCCTGATCTGCCTGCTGGTTTATTGCTTTTCCGGGTATATTTCTGCTCAGGAACGGGACAGCATGCCGCCGCCCGCAGAAGCCTATGTGGATTCAATGAGCACGGGGCATTACAAGAATATGAACCTGGCAGATTCTGTACTCGCAAAGAACCCTGTTACGGAAAATACGCTATACCCGAAAAAATTCCGGGCCAATCTTCAGCAACGATACAAAGGAGGTGAATTTGATTATTCCACAACGAAGCCCAGAGAATCATTCTGGCAGAAACTGATGAATAAGATTTACAGGATCCTGCAGGGGATCTTCGGGCAAAAGGTATTCTCCGGCTCTGCCAATATAGCGGGGATCCTGATACGCCTTTTTGCGATCATCCTGGTGGGGCTTCTGCTGTACTTTATTATCCGGTACATCCTGGTAAAGAACGGGGGCTTTTTCTTCAGCAGGAAAAACCGCAGGATTCAGATCAACCAGGAAGAGCTTCATGAGAACATTCATGAAATCAATTTTCCTAAGAGTATCGCCGACTTTGAAGCAGCAGGTGATTTCCGTTCTGCCATCCGGTACCAGTTCCTTTTTGCCCTGAAAAAGCTGAGTGATAAAAAACTGATTGTCTGGAATCCGGAGAAGACCAATAAAGATTATGTCTCGGAGCTCAAAGCACCTCATATTAAAAGCGATTTCTCTGCGCTTTCATATGTTTTTGACTATGTATGGTACGGTGAATTCAGTATTGATCAGGATAGCTATATGAAATTCCGGCAACAGTACCAGTCATTTAATCCGTAATCTAACCTGTCTCCACATGAACAAAACTTTCAAAATATATGCTTATATCTTCATCATTATCATGGTGATTCTGGCATTGTTTGAAGTCAATAAAAAAGAAACGACAGACTGGCGTAAAAACTTTGATGTCAATAAAAAATCACCGTTCGGGCTTTTTGTATTCGGTAAAGAAGCCAAAGGACTATTCGGAAATGATTTAAAAAAAATAGAAGAGACCCCGTATGATTATTATAATGAGCATACAAAAGGCGGTCATAATATCCTGGTCATAGAAAAAAGTATAGATGCCGAATCCTGGAAAGCAATCCTGGACCAGGTAAGTGCAGGAGCCGATGCTATGCTGATTGTAAGTGAAATGCCAAAGGAAATATCAGACAGTATCGGGTTTTATGATTCGCAATTGTCTTTCGAAGAACAGAACGTACTTAAACTTACAGATAAGGGCTATCAGAATGATTTCATAAAGCTGGATAAGTTTCCTTCCGGTAAAGGCTTTACCTATATAAAACCCGGTGTTGAAGTCCTTGGGAAAACGGTTGAGAAGAACAATTCTGATCAGGTTAATTTCATTAAGGCTAAATTTGGGAAAGGTACTGTATATGTTCACTGTGAACCACTGTTCCTGACCAACTATTACCTTTTGAAAAGAGGGAATACCAAATATGCTGAAGATGTGCTCTCTTATCTTAAAGACCGTGAAACGGTTTGGTTTATTGAAAGCAGTGCCGGCGGAAAATCGCAGTTTTTTATGCGGTTCATCCTCTCTAACCCTGCACTGAAATATGCATGGTGGGTATTCCTGGGCGGAATGCTGCTGTTCATCTTATTTAATGCAAAAAGGAAGCAGCGGATTGTCCCGGTAATAGAAACGCTGAAGAATACGTCCGTTGACTTTATCAGGAGCATCGGAAACCTGTATCTTCAGGAAGGTGATTTCCACGATATGATGGGCAAGAAAGCGCAGTATTTCCTGAACCGGGTGCGCATGGACCTGCTGATTGATACCCAGCACCTGGATGAGGAGTTCATAAAAAAGCTCCAGCTGAAAACCGGGAAGCCGATAGAAATGATTCAGGAAGCTGTTGCGCTGATTAAAAAGGCGCAGGACCCCTATGCTGCCGTGATGAATGAAGACCTTGGTAAAATGAATGCGCTTCTGGATAAGATTTTAAAATAATAAATAATATAACAATCGCAGCGCGAAAGTAAAGTAATGGATTACTGGACATCCTACCTCGCTGCAGAAAAAAATATCATATGGACAATATTGAAAACCTGAATCCGGAATCCGGGCAGCCTGCCTTACCGGATAATAATGAAAATCAGTTTGAGACAAGAATTGATATGATCGAACTTCGGGCAAGCCTGGAGAAAGTGAAACATGAAATTTCCAAAGTGATTGTCGGGCAGGAGAGTATGATTGAACACCTCCTTGCAGCATTGCTGTCTAACGGGCACGTACTTATTGAGGGCGTTCCTGGAGTAGCCAAAACCATCACGGCTAAATTGCTGGCCAAAACTATTGATGTGGGATTCAGCAGGATCCAGTTTACTCCGGACCTCATGCCTTCCGATATTCTGGGAACCTCGGTATTCAATGTTAAAACTTCTGAATTTGAATTCAAGCAGGGTCCTGTTTTTTCAAATTTTATCCTGATTGACGAGATCAACCGGTCTCCGGCAAAAACGCAGGCAGCACTGTTTGAGGTGATGGAAGAAAGACAGATTACAATGGACGGAACCCGTTATCCGATGGAAGAGCCTTTCCTGGTTGTAGCCACACAGAACCCTATTGAACATGAGGGAACCTACAGGCTTCCGGAAGCGCAGCTGGATCGTTTCCTGTTTAAAATTAATGTCAGTTACCCGGATCTTCAGCAGGAAATAGAGATCATCAGGAACCAGCACGAAAACAGGGCTGAAGACAAGACCGAAGCGGTAAACCGGGTTATTTCAGCCGGACAGCTGAAAAACTACCAGAAACTGGTGAAGGAAATCATTGTAGAGTCCCAGCTGATAGAATATATTGCTAAAATTACCGTCAACACGAGAGAAAATCAATTCCTGTATCTGGGAGCATCACCTAGAGCAAGTTTGGCATTGCTCACCGCGTCAAAAGCATTTGCTGCGCTAAGAGGAAGGGATTTTGTAACTCCGGAAGATATTAAAGAAGCCAGCTACGCTGTGCTGAGGCACAGAGTGATTGTATCGCCGGAAAGAGAAATGGAAGGGCTCACCGCTGATGAAATTATAAGGCAAATTCTAGAGGGAATTGAAATTCCAAGATAATACGAAAGCGAAGGGGGTATATAATTAAACTCCGGTTTATTCACCCTTCTTATCGTCTGTGTTTATAATCACTGTAGTATTTTTAACCTACTCTTGTAGCCTTCAACCTGACCTCTGAAAAATGAAAAACCTTTATATCAATACACGTTTTTTTTTCGCGCTCATCGGAGTGGGGATCCTGTATGTTTTTGCATTTTTCTTTCCGTTTTTAATGTGGGTGGCACATATACTTCTCTTGCTCTGCTTTTTTACGGCTATGGTAGAATACCTTCTGCTGTTTAATGCAAAAAATGGAATCTCAGCCCAAAGGATCCTTCCGGAAAAACTTTCCAATGGCGATGAGAATCCTGTGAAAGTGGACATCAGGAACAACTACGATTTTACACTTAATGTCAGGGTGATTGATGAAATCCCATTTCAGTTCCAGAAAAGGGATTTCCTGATTGAAAAGCAGATTGAGCCCGGCAGGAATACGTATTTCCAGTATATTCTTGAACCCAAGGAAAGAGGAGAATACAGCTTCGGAAACCTGAATATTTATGCTTCATCACCGGTAGGCTTTATTTCCAAACGGTTTACATTCCAGAAAGATGCTTTATTGCCTGCCTATCCTTCATTCATCCATCTCAGAAAATATGAACTGATGGCCCTGCAAAGCGAATTTTTGCTGGGCGGGATCAAAAGGATCAGGAAGCTGGGGCATACCATGGAATTCGAGCAGATTAAAGAGTATGTTCCCGGGGATGATATCAGGACCATCAACTGGAAAGCCACATCAAAAACCAATCGTTTAATGGTCAACCAGTTTCAGGATGAAAAATCGCAGCGTATCTTTATGCTGATTGATACCGGAAGAACCATGAAGATGCCGTTTAAAGGACTGAGCCTGCTGGATTATTCCATCAATGCAACTATGGCTCTTTCACACATCATCCTTAAAAAAGGAGACCGCGCGGGAATGATGACCTTTTCCAAGAAAACGGAAAACAAGATTGCAGCCGACAACAAATCCGGACAGCTGAGAAAAATTTCAGAAGCGCTGTACAATATTAAAACCGATTTCTTTGAAAGTGATTTCAGCCGTTTGTACCAGGATGTCAAATACACACTGAATCAGAGGAGCCTGATCCTGCTTTTCACCAATTTTGAAACACTTGATGGCCTGAACCGGCAGATGAAATACCTCAGGGGAATTGCCCGGAACCATCTATTGGTTGTGGTTTTTTTCAAGAACGCAGAACTGCAGACTTTGCTGAACGGCAATCCTGAAAACATGCAGGAAATATACGATGAAATCGTAGCTGAGAAATTTGAGTTTGAAAAAAAACTGATTATTCAGGAACTCCGTAAATACGGAATTTACACGGTGTATACCTTACCAGAAAACCTGAATGTTGATGTCATCAACAAATACCTTGAGATAAAAGCGAGAGGAATTCTCTAACTTTGCCTATATGATCAGGGCAAATCAATTTGCATCTGTATTACCTTAAAATCAAAACAATGAAAATAACGCTGAACAGAATTAATGATGAGTACTTATTCCAGTGTATCAATGCCCAGGGAAATTCCATCCTGCTGGATAATACTACGCAACCCGGAGCTAAGGGTGTATCTCCCATGGAAAGCATGCTGATGGCTGTGGCGGGCTGCAGCGGCATTGATGTGGTTTCTATTCTGAAGAAACAGAGACAGGAAATTACCGGCTTTTCTGCTGAAGTAGAAGGGGAAAGGGTTGTAGTAGACGATGCAAAACCTTTTAAGTCCATTATGGTTAAATTCATGCTGGAAGGTATCATTGATCCTAAAAAAGCGTTTAAAGCAGCGGAACTGTCATTTGAAAAGTACTGTTCAGTCTCCAAAACTCTGGAACCCAATGTAGAGATCAGTTATGAAGTATTCGTCAACGGAGAGAAAGTCTGATGGATTTTTCACCTGCACAACAGAACCCGGGCCATGCAATGGCCCGGGTTCTTTACTGTGTATTTTAACAGATATTATTTTTTGATCATTTTTGAGCTTTTTACAGAGCCGTCCTTCATGGTTAAAGTCAGGATGTAAACACCTGTTTTCAGATCTCCTAAATGTACTGTAGAAGCTGGTTTTTCTATGGTTCTCACTGTAATGCCGGAAAGATCAGTAATCGTTGCTGCTCTCACATCATTGGCTTTCTCAATGGTAACCGCATCCACAAATGGGTTAGGATAAGCAATAAGTTCTTTGGCAGAGGCCTTAACTTCACTGGTCGCTAATTGCAAAGGCTCAAGAGTTACGGTAATTTTAAAAGTATTGTTGTCTACTTTGTTGTGCGTAACAGTACAGCCTGAGCTTCCATAAGTTCTCCATGCTCTCAGTTCAAATGTTACATTACCGGTAAGGTTATTGGCCATTGTAAGTCCGGTCCTGTTATAAGAATAAGTTCCTGTAGAACCTCCTGATCCGGACGTAATAGACGCTTCCGTTGTATTGTTGGTTGTACATGCCAAAATACTTCTCTGTTCTTCCATGTATCCGTTAGATACGGTTGACATTTTATAAGAAACATCGGTAGATTTAATCTTATATCCTGAAGGAATGCTGATGGTCAGGGTTCCCGGACAGGTAGTAGTGGATGTAGTGGTAATCGATGCAGCGCTGGCAAATAACGTACTGATATCCCCTGCAGTATAAGTTGCGGATACTTGTCCGGGTGTAAACTGGGTCATTGTCCAGTAGCTCTGTGTAGACCCGCAGTTTGAGCGTACCCAGAAATAATACGTCTGTCCCGTAGTCAAACTGTTTAACGTAACTGAGGTAACTCCTGCTGCCGTACTTCCTGTAGGGGCGGTAGCAGCGGTAGGAGCGGTAGCTGAAGTACTCATATAATACTGATACCCTGAAGCAGGAGCGCTTGAAGGAGCAGTCCAGTTGATGGTAGCACCGCCGGTCGTCGTTGTGGAAGTTACGTTGGTAGGCGTTGGGCAGGAATTGTATACATCTGCCGAGAACGCAAAAATGTTAGGGATATTTCCTACAGTAGTACCAGAGGGCTGCGGGTTTACTTTCGTCACCTTAACACTCTGAATGGTCTTTGACTGGTTAGCCGCGCTTATCGCCAGAGGAATCTGATACAGCCTGGGATTGGATGTGTCAGCTTCTAAACCGTCTGTCGTCTTTTTAATCCTTCCGATACCCTGGATGGCAAAATTGCTGCCTCCGTACCAGTCTGAAATATCTATTCCTGAAAAAGTCTGTATCGTAGCGTCAGAAAAATTAACCACTACATCTACCTGACTATCACCGCTTCCGGATGTAGCCAGCATATAAAGGTTTACAGCTGCCTTAGGGGTTGTGAATGTTAAAGTACCGTTATCACCTATATTCAATAGTCTTAATGAGTTGTTTCCGCTGTAAGAAGCCAGTTGATAGTTCAATCCTGCCGGTGATGCGGCTGCGGAATTAATCAGCCCGTTAGTAGGAAGCCCGTAAGTAAGTGTTGCACTGGACGCTGTCAATTGAAAATCCTTGGAAACGAATGCATAATTTACACCATCTACATCACTGTTAGTAGAAGTAGCAGACGATCCTACGCCATTAGCAATTACATCAGCATTGAACCCGCTTAAGGGTACAGTCTGGTATTGTTGTGCCTGGGCAGAAGTGAAGGCAAGGCTTAAAAGAGCGATGCCCGCAATAGGGAATAGTTTTCCTTTCATAAAATATTTATTTTTTAAATTGTTATGCTAATGTAGGTATTTATTGAAAATAATTCAAAGTTATTTTATAATTAATATTAAAAATAAGCGGTAATGGCGTTGTGGTTATTGAGTGTAGATCGAAAGCTTCTTTTTATATAAATAAAAAACTGCCTTAAATTTTTAAGACAGTCTTGATATTGATAATAATTTTTTAAACAGATTAAATGGAAAGCTTCGGTTTCATAAGTTTGGCCACAGTAGCTGTCCAGCCTGTCTGATGGGAAGCACCTACACCGCGGCCGTTGTCACCATGGAAATATTCAAAGAACATAATATAGTCTTTGAAATGTTCATCATAATTGAACTTCGTATTGCCTCCGTTAAAAGGGCGCTGTCCGTTACCATCTTTCAGGAATATTGAACACAGCCTGTTGCTGATGTCCTGCGCTACTTCATCCAGGTCTTTCTGGTCGCCGCTTCCGGTAGGGAGTTCCACTTTCAGGCTGCTGCCGTAATAATAATGGAAACGCTGCAGGCTTTCTACAATAAGGAAATTAATCGGGAACCAGATCGGGCCCCTCCAGTTACTATTGCCACCGAACATGCGGCTGTCACTTTCAGCAGGGGTATAATGCACCACATTTTCCGTCCCGTGTACCGAAAATATAAAAGGTTTTTCTTCATAGATTTTAGACATGGCCCGGATTCCATAGGTGCTCAGGAATTCCTTTTCATCCAGCATGCGGTTCAGTACTTTCGTGAGCCTGTTCTTCCGTAAAATGCTCATCAGATGCTTTCTTCCCTGGCCTTCCTCATCCCAGTGAGAAACAAGCTTCGTCAGTTCAGGCTTGTTTTTAAGGACCCAATCCATCCTTTCGCGGAAGTTAGGCATGTTTTCGAGTAATTTATGTTCGATGATTTCTACTGCAAACAAAGGAATAAGCCCTACGATGCTTCGGAGTTTAAGGGAGACACCCTCTCCGTTTCCAAGCTGCAGCACATCATAGAAAAAGCCGTCTTCTTCATTCCAGAGCCCTTTAGTTCCGTCACCTAAGTTTTCCATAGCTTCAGCGATATAAAGATAATGCTCGAAAAACTTGATGGCCATATCTTCATACACCTTGTAATATTGGGCAAGCTCCATGGCAATACGCATCATATTCAGGGCATACATGGCCATCCAGCTTGTTCCGTCAGCCTGCTCTAAGTGTTGTCCGTCTTTAAGGATCATATTACGGTCGAAAGCCCCGATGTTATCCAGCCCCAGGAATCCGCCGCCGAAAATGTTTTTTCCGTTTTTATCTTTCCGGTTCACCCACCAGGTGAAATTGAGAAGAAGTTTCTGGAAGACTTTTTCAAGGAACAGCAGGTCAGGTTTTCCGTTTTGCTTTTCATCAATTTTAAAAACCCTGAAGCAGGACCATGCGTGAACGGGAGGATTTACATCACTCAGATTCCATTCATAGGCAGGAAGCTGCCCGTTGGGATGCATATACCATTCTTTGGTAAGGAGAAGGAGCTGACCTTTGGCAAATTCAGCATCAATCAGGGCATAGGGCACACAGTGAAAGGCAAGGTCCCAGGTCGCATACCAGGGATATTCCCATTTATCAGGCATGGAAATAATGTCCTTGTTGTGGAGGTGGTTCCATTCTGTATTTCTCACGTAATTGGTAAAATCCCTTGGCGCATCATAATTAGGATCTCCTTTAAGCCATTTACCGACATTATAATGATAAAACTGCTTGTTCCAGAGCAGCCCGGCAAAAGCCTGCCGCTGTACATTGCGTTCATCTTCATCGGCTGTATCATGCTGGATCTCCTGGTAGAATTCGTCTGCTTCAGCCATTCGGGCAGCAAACACTTCGTCAAAATCCCTGAATGGATCGTCCAGCTCTTCAGGAGACAGCCTGAAATCAAATGTTCTGGATCCTCCGGCACTGATGGTCTCATGCACCAGGAAAGAAGCTTTTGAACCTCTTTTTTCCGGATTTACCGTGGGAGTTTTATGAATGATATAATTATTGATACCGTCTTTATAATACGCTTTTTCAGAAGCCGGAACGTCCTGTAGTTTAGGGGTATTGGTTTCATTTTCACAGAAAACACTTTCTGCATTGATGTTTTTGGAATAGATTTTTTTAATGTCTATACTGTCATGGTGAACGTCAATGCATCCCTCATGAGAAGCGGTCAGCTGGCCTTTGTAATCATTGTATCCCCACTTCCAGTTATTCCTGAACCATGCGGTAGGAATGACTATAATGGGAGCATCACGGTCGCTTCTGTTGCATACCGTAACCCGTACCAGGATATCATGATGGTCTGCTTTACAGTATTCGATGAAGATGTCAAAATATTCGTCCTGGTCAAAAACTCCCGTGTCAAAAATTTCGTATTCCGGCTGCTTTTTATTTCTCCTGGCATTTTCTGTGAGGATATCGTCGTATGGGAATTCATTAATGGGGTATTTGTACACCATTTTCATATAACTGTGCGTAGGCGTATTATCCAGGTAATAGAATATTTCCTTGATATCCTCGCCATGATTTCCCTGAGGATTGCTCAAACCGAAAAACCGTTCTTTGACCATCTTATCTTTCTTGTTCCAGAAAGAAAGGGCAAAACTTAAAAGCTGCTTGGTATCCGAAATACCGGCAATGCCTTCTTCGCCCCAGCGGTACGCATAACTTTCGGCATTATTGTGGTTGGCAAAATGCCATGCATTTCCGTTAGGACTATAATCTTCCCTTACATTACCCCATTGTCGGTTGCTTACATAAGGTCCCCAGTTTTTCCATTTGCTATCTTCTAATCTTTGTTTTTCAGCAATCATATGATCATTTTACATTACGAAGTTAGTTTTTTTGAAAAATAATTCCAATTGTTTCTATCTGAATAAATAGTTAACATTCCGTTAAGATTGCTTATAATAAAGCTTTTTTTGTGAAGAAAAAATATTTTTTTGAAAGTATGGAATAAAAACCTATCTTTGCACTACGTTCATTTAAATATTGAAAATGTTATCAAGAAAGGCTGAGGGACTAGACCCTGTGATGCCTTAGCAACCCTTTGCGCAAGCAAAGAAGGTGCTACGTTCTACCAAAATGATTTTGGACAGATAACTTACTGAAGTTCTTTCAGCCATTTCCTGTGGCATTTTCAATGATATTAAACTTTAATAGAATTGAAATCGGAACTACCACATATTAACCTTACGTATCAGACCTGTTCCCAAAAGGAATATACTATTCCGTTAAGCTATCAGCTTTTCGGAAAAGGCTTGTTTTCAGCACCTGTCATTTTAGTCAACCATGCCCTTACCGGCAATTCAAACGTTTCAGGTAACAGCGGATGGTGGAAACAGCTGATCGGTGAAAATAAGATGATTGATACCAATACCTGTACTGTACTCTGTTTCAACATTCCCGGGAACGGATATGATGGTTTTGAAGTGGAAAATTATGAAGACTTTACTCCATCAGATATAGCACGGATCTTCCTGCACGGTCTTGATGCCCTGAACATTGACCGCCTGCATGCCATTATCGGAGGCTCGCTGGGAGGAGGGATCGGCTGGGAAATGCTGGTGCTCAAGCCTCAGCTTACAGATATCTTCATACCTATTGCCTGCGATTACAGGACGCACGACTGGCTCCACGCACAATGCCTGGTGCAGAAATTCTTATTAAGCCAGGATGACCAGCCTCTACAGAAGGCACGAATCCATGCTATGCTGTGTTACAGGACACCCGAATCGTTAAATGACAGATTCAGGAACCGTTTTAATGAGGAGAAAGAACGTTTAGAATCCGAAGATTGGCTGCTTTACCATGGGAGTGCCCTTAACGAAAGGTTTAGTTTACCAGCGTATAAACTCATGAACCATCTCCTGATGAATCTCAATGCTGATGACGCCGGAATCAGGGAAATTACAGCAGAAATCCATTTGATTGCTGTGGATACCGATTTGTTTTTTCCTGCATCAGAAATACGAATGTGCTTTGAAAAACTTAAGGACCATAATCAAAAAGTCTGTTACCATGAGATACGGTCCATTCACGGACATGATGCCTTCCTGATGGAATACCAACAATTACAAACGATCATTAAAAATATTTTGGAGCGATGAAGAATTATAATGCCAACGAAATAAAATTTCTTAAAAACAGGTCTATCATTAAATTTGAAGGAGAAGATTTTCTGGGGGAAATCGGGATAGACGGACGCATCTTTAAAGCGCTGACCCTGGCGCGCATCAGTGTAGGGGTCATTTCGCAGCAGGCTATTGAGAACGGCCTGTCCATTCTGGTTCACGAAAATGATTCTGAAAAAGCAGTCAATTGTCTGATTGATGAATTTGAACCCGAAAGGAAATCCGGAAAAGTTTCTCAGATTTACAGCATCAATAATGTGTCTGTACTCGGTTTTGTAACGGAGGATTTTAATAAAGTACTGTCCGAACTGGCCAGGAATAACGTATTTCCCCTACTGCTCAACCAGAATGCAGCGGAGAAGAGGGTGAATATTGTCGTGACTTCTTCACAGGATGAAAAGGCAAAGAATATTATTGAATCCGAAATTTCAAAAAAACCGAAAACAGTCCATCTGGCCATTATTGGCCATGGAAATGTGGGAAAGACCCTGATACAGCAGGTACTTGAATCATCAGAGGAGATCAGAAGGCGAAAAAAGATCGATCTGAAAGTGGTGGCCGTAGCCAATTCAAGAAAAATAGCCTTCAATAAAAAAGGATTCGGGCATGACTGGAATGATGAGGTGCTTACTGCCCGGCATCCCTCTGATATTAAAGAGCTGATCAGTTTCTCTAAAGAAAATCAGCTCGAAAACCTTATCGTTGTAGATAACACCGCCAGCAAAGAATTTGTAAAGCATTATCATGTACTGGCGGAAAATGGCTTCGACCTGGTTTCGTCCAATAAGATTTTCAATACTCTGCCGATCGAAGAGTACAGGAAGCTGAGGTACACCCTGAATAAAAATAACAGGCGCTACCTGTACGAAACCAATGTAGGTGCAGGTCTGCCGCTCATCGATACCATTAAGCTGCTTCACCTTTCAGGAGAGAACATCACCAGGATCAAAGGTGTTTTTTCGGGAACGCTGAGCTATGTCTTCAATAATTTTTCTTTGCGCAATGATCCGTTTTCTACCATCATCAGTGAAGCATTGGAGAAAGGATATACAGAACCGGATCCCAGAGAAGACCTTTCCGGGAATGATGTAGCCAGAAAACTGCTGATCCTGGCAAGAGAATTAGACCTCATCAACGAATTTAATGACATTAAGATCCAGAATCTCGTTCCTGATGCCCTACTTTCGGTTTCAAAAGAAGAATTCCTCTCCAGGCTGGCAGAGCTGGATGACCAATACCGGAAAATTAAAGAAAATCAGGAGGAAGGCTATGTACTGAGGTATGTAGGGGACCTTCACGGCGACCTTCAGAAAGACAAGGGAGAGCTGGATGTACAATTGATTTCAGTACCGGCTACTTCCGCCTTAGGACAGCTGAAAGGATCGGATTCCATTTTTGAAATCTATACAGAGAGCTACGGAGAAAATCCTATTGTCATCATGGGTGCCGGTGCCGGTGCACAGGTTACGGCAAGAGGGGTATTCGGAGATATCTTGAGAGTAAGTGAAACGAAATAAATAATAATAATGTAACAATATAGCAGTGTAGCAGTTTACCAATGATTTTGAATGTCATGCTCAGCTTCTTAGCATTTCATTGTTCCATTAATAAACTGTTCCATTGGTAAATTAAAAAATATATTATGGAAAATTTTGAAACCTTTGCCATAAGAACCCAAACGGAAAGGACCCAGTTTGATGAACATTCAACGCCGCTTTTTTTAACGTCAAGCTTTGTGTTTGAAGATGCGGAAGATATGCGGGCCAGTTTTGCAGAAGAAAAGCCTAAGAACCTCTACAGCCGGTTTTCAAACCCGAATGTTTCGGAATTTACCGGGAAGATCGCTAAAATGGAAGGCGCAGAAGCCGGCTATGCTTTTGCGACAGGAATGGCTGCTATTTATTCAACCTTTGCCGCTTTGCTGAATGCGGGCGACCATATCGTAAGCTGCCAGTCGGTATTTGGTTCCACCCACACCCTGTTCACCAAGTATTTTCCAAAGTGGAATATTGAAACTACGTATTTCAAAGCAGATGATGCACAGAACGTAGAACAGTATATTCAGCCCAATACCAAAGTGCTGTATCTTGAAACCCCTACCAATCCTGCTATTGAAGTGCTGGACCTGGAGTTTTTCGGGCAGATTGCCAAAAAGCATCATCTGATTTTTATCGTGGATAACTGTTTTGCTACCCCTTACCTCCAACAGCCGGTAAAATACGGAGCAGATATCGTAGTGCATTCCGCTACCAAGCTGATTGACGGCCAGGGCCGGGTGTTAGGCGGTGTAGCCGTTGGCAGGGAAGACCTGATCCGTGAAATTTATCTATTTGCAAGAAACACGGGTCCCGCAATGTCTCCTTTTAATGCATGGGTACTGTCCAAAAGCCTGGAAACTCTGGCCATCCGTGTTGAAAAACATTGCGAAAATGCTTTAAAAGTGGCCGAATTCCTGGAAGGCCATCCGAATGTTGAACTGGTAAAATATCCGTTCCTGCCATCCCATCCGGGCTATGAAACGGCAAAAAAGCAGATGAAGCTGGGAGGGAATATTGTTGCCTTTGAAATCAAAGGCGGCATCGAAGGCGGAAGGAACTTTTTAAATAAGATCAAAATGTGCTCGCTTTCCGCCAATCTAGGGGACACCAGAACCATTGTAACCCATCCGGCGTCTACAACGCATTCAAAATTAACGGAGGAAGAAAGAAATGAAGTCGGAATTACAGCGGGTTTAGTGCGGTGCTCTGTGGGGCTGGAACACGTGGATGACATTATTGATGATCTGAAACAGGCGTTGGATTTATTCATCAATAGGAACGGGCTTTAGCCCGTTTTAAAATCAACAAATCAAAATGGCTTTAGCCTAAACATATAATGAAAAACTCACAACAACTATACAAAGCGTTATCCGAAAGAATTTTAATTCTCGACGGTGCGATGGGAACGATGCTGCAGCGGTATAAATTTGAGGAAGAAGATTACCGGGGCGAGCGGTTCAGGGACTGGGAACATCCGGTAAAGGGCAATAATGACCTCCTTTCACTTACCCAGCCGCATGCTATAGAAGAGGTTCATAAAAAATACCTGGAAGCCGGTGCCGATATCATTGAGACCAATACATTTTCCGGGACCACGATTGCTATGGCGGATTACCATATGGAAGATCTGGTGTATGAGCTGAATTATGAATCAGCTAAAATAGCCAGGAAAGCCTGTGATGAATATACAGCCCGAAATCCTGAAAAGCCGAGATTCGTGGCAGGATCCATCGGTCCTACCAACAGGACGGCAAGCTTGAGCCCGGATGTCAATGATCCCGGATACCGGGCCATTACTTTTGAAGAACTCAGGGTTGCCTACAAACAACAATGTGAAGCGCTGCTGGACGGCGGGTCAGATATCCTGCTGGTTGAAACCATTTTCGATACTCTGAATGCCAAGGCTGCACTTTTTGCGATTGATGAAATTCAGGACGAAAGGAGCCTGCGTATTCCGATCATGGTTTCCGGAACGATTACCGATGCATCAGGAAGGACATTGAGCGGACAGACAGCAGAAGCATTCCTGATCTCTGTCTCCCACCTTAACCTCTTAAGTGTAGGCTTTAACTGCGCTTTGGGAGCCAACCAGCTTACCCCGTATCTCGAAACCCTGGCCCATAATTCAGAATTTTATGTTTCAGCATACCCGAATGCAGGTTTGCCGAATGCTTTCGGGCAGTACGATGAATCGCCCGAATTCATGGCAGAGCAGATCCGGGAATATGTGGAGAAAGGACTGATCAATATCATCGGCGGCTGTTGTGGTACCACACCCGACCACATTCATGCCATCGCTGAAATGGTAAAGGCATATGCCCCGAGAAAAATAGGCCGTTTTGTATGATTTTTGTTGGATGGAGTTAGCAATCAAACTATTAATAACCGCTAATTACATCAAACAATATTATGGAAAAGCCTATTTACTTAAAAGATTCAGAGGATGCAAAATTGTTTAGTGAATTAAGAACAAGAGTGAACAAAAGAGTAGAATCCATTCCCGGAAACAGGGACCTGTATATTCAGTTTAAAGCCATAATCCTGCCTTTGGTTTATTTTGGGCTGTATGCATTAGCGCTGTTGAATGCGGAAAGGCCATGGGTGTATATCCTGAGCTTTGTCCTGATGGGAATTTCTTTGGTATTGATTTACCTGAATCTTATTCATGAAGCGGCACATAATAATATTTTTAAAAGCAAAAAGCTGAATTCAGCAGTATTGCAGATCTTTGATTTTGTGGGAGCCAATTCGTACATCTGGAAAAAGCGGCATATTTCCAGCCATCATGCCTACCCGAACGTAGACGGTTGGGATACGGATATTGAGCAGAGCGGGTTGCTTTTAATTGTCCCATGGATTAAGGCAAAAGGAATTCAGAAATATCAGCATAGGTTCTTCTTCCTGGTATATCCGCTATACCTGTTCAACTGGATGTTCATCAGGGATTTCAGGGATTTTTTCGATAATGAAAGGGTTATACTGAAGACTCAGGGATCCATTCCGGTAAAGGAAAAAGTGAAAATGATTGCCTGTAAGCTGTTTTACTTTTTCTATCAGATCGCAGTTCCGGTCCTGTTCTTTAAGGTATCCATAGGCCTGGCTTTGGGAGCATGGTTTTTACAGGTAATTGCAGCAAGTATTTTTGCTTTGTTTGTATTACTGCCGCTTCATCCGCTGCCGGATAATGCCTTTCCGAAGCTGGATGAAAAGAACGGGCTGCCATTCAGCTGGCTGAGGCATCAGCTGGAAGTGACCAATGACCTGTCCAATAACAACTGGTTCATCAGGAATGTTCTGGGCAACTTCAACTTCCATGTGGCCCACCATCTGTTCCCGAATTACAGTTATATGTACTATAACGAAATCACGGAAGAAATAGAAGCTTTTTCAAAACAGCACGGTCTGGCTTACAAAAGATTTCCGATTACCACTGCACTGAGCAAGCATGTAGACTTGCTGAAGCAGAATGCGAATAACGCATATTATATTTTAGAAGAATAATATATTAATGAAATATTTAAGATTATCAGGGCTTGAGCCTTTGATTATTACACCGGAAAGTAATTTTATCAACGTTGGCGAAAGAACCAATGTTGCCGGTTCAAAAAAATTCTTACGATTAATAAAAGAAGAAAAATTTGCTGAAGCGCTGGATATTGCCAGACATCAGGTAGAAGGAGGGGCACAGATCCTGGATGTCAATTTTGATGACGGGCTCATCGATGGCAAAGCCTCCATGGTGAGATTTTTAAATTTAATAGCTTCCGAACCGGATATTGCCCGGATCCCGATTATGGTTGATTCGTCAAAATGGGAAATCCTGGAAGCGGGTCTGCAGGTGGCACAGGGAAAATGTGTGGTCAATTCCATCAGCCTGAAAGGAGGTGAGGAGGAATTTATCAAACAGGCAAAAGCCATCAAAAGATACGGAGCGGCAGTTATTGTTATGGCATTTGATGAAGCAGGCCAGGCCGACACCTATGAACGCAGGATAGAAATTTCAAAACGATCCTATGATCTCCTTGTCAACCAGTTGAATTTTCCGGCAGAGGATATTATTTTCGATCTGAATATCTTCCCGGTGGCTACCGGAATGGATGAGCACCGCAGAAATGCCATCGATTTTATTGAAGCCACAAGATGGGTACGCCAAAATCTTCCGTATGCATCGGTAAGCGGAGGTGTCAGCAATGTATCCTTTTCATTCCGCGGAAATGATACCGTGAGAGAAGCCATGCACTCCGTATTCCTGTACCATGCTATTCAGGCAGGAATGAATATGGGAATTGTAAATCCAGCGATGCTGGAAGTCTATGATGAGATCAATAAAGAACTTCTTGAGCTGGTAGAAGATGTGATTCTGGATAAACGTGAGGATGCTACTGAGCGCTTACTGGATTATTCGGAAAAACATAAATCAGTAAAGAAGGAAAAAGCCGAAGATTTAGAATGGCGGAATTATCCTCTGCAGGAAAGAATTACCCATGCACTGGTAAAAGGAATCGACCGCTTTATAGAAGAGGATGTAGAAGAAGCAAGGCAACAGGCGGCAAAGCCTTTACATGTGATCGAAATAAATCTGATGACAGGAATGGGCGTTGTGGGAGACCTTTTCGGAAGCGGGAAAATGTTTTTGCCCCAGGTAGTGAAATCCGCGCGGGTAATGAAAAAAGCGGTTGCCTATTTACAGCCTTATATTGAAGCGGAAAAAGACGGGACGAAGCCGGCTAACGGAAAAATCCTGATGGCAACAGTAAAGGGGGATGTTCACGACATCGGAAAAAATATTGTGAGCGTAGTATTAGGTTGCAACAATTATGAGATTGTAGATCTTGGGGTGATGGTTCCGGCAGAAAAAATTATCCAGGCCGCTATTGAACATCAGGTGGACGTGATCGGGTTAAGTGGCCTGATTACGCCAAGCCTTGATGAAATGGTTTATATTGCCTCTGAGCTGGAGCGCCAGAATCTTAATTTCCCATTACTGATCGGTGGGGCTACCACTTCAAAGGCACATACTGCCGTAAAAATAGACCTGAAATATAAAAATGCTGTCGTACACGTAAACGATGCTTCCCGGGCCGTGAATGTAGTAAGCTCATTACTGGGGGACAGGAACAAGGAATATGTAGCAGATTTAAAAAATGACTACTCGGATTTCCGGGAGAAATTCCTGAACCGTCAGGTAGATAAAGACTATGTTTCCATTGAAGAAGCCAGGGAAAATAAATTTAAGATCGATTGGGAGCATGAGGAGATTTTTACTCCGAATCAATTGGGAATTCAGGTTTTTGAAAATCAGGATTTACGTGAGTTGCTGCCTTTTATAGACTGGTCACCCTTCTTCAGAAGCTGGGACCTGCATGGAAAATACCCGGCGATTTTGGAAGATGAGGTAGTAGGAACTCAGGCTACAGAACTCTTTAAAGATGCACAGGTGATCCTGAAAAGGATTCTGGATGAAAAACTGCTCACCGCAAAAGCCATTTTCGGAATCTTTAAAGCCAATGCCAATGAAACGGATGATATCCTGATTTTTGATGAAAACCGGAAAGGACAGGCTAAATTCTTAACCTTGAGGCAGCAGGCCCAGCGTTCCAAAGGCAAGGATTACCTGGCACTGAGTGATTTTATCGCGCCGCAGAGCACCGGGAAAACTGATTATGTAGGAGCCTTTTGTGTGACTACAGGCTTCGGGACCGACGAATTGGCAGGAGAATATGAAAAAGCCAACGACGATTACAATGCCATTATGGTAAAAGCTCTGGCCGACCGTTTTGCAGAAGCGTACGCAGAATTTCTACATAAAAAAGTCAGGACCGAATACTGGGGCTACGCCAATCAGGAAACCCTAAGCAATGAAGAACTGATCGCCGAAAAATATAAAGGGATACGCCCCGCACCGGGGTACCCTGCCTGCCCTGACCATTTGGAAAAAAATACCATCTGGGACCTTTTAAAAGTGGAAGAGCAGATCGGAGTATACCTGACAGAAAGCCTGGCGATGTTCCCCACCGCTTCCGTTTCAGGATATTATTTCGGAAGCCCGCATGCTAAATATTTCGGTTTAGGGAAAATTACTGAAGACCAGCTCAGGGATTATGCGAAACGCAGAGGATGCAGCCTGCAGGAAGCCAGGAAATGGCTGTCACCTAATCTGGCAGATTAAGCCCGTAAAAATTAAACAAATGATATTATACAATTCTAAAACAGATTGTTACCTCACATTATAACTATAATTAAAAGTTGCAGCATGTTGCTCGCCATTTAAAATGAAGATCACAGACCACATAAAAAATGCAAACGGAAACACACTGTTCTCCCTTGAAGTTGTTCCGCCACAAAAGGGAATCGGGATTGAGGACCTGTACCGGAATATCGACCCGCTCATGGAATTCAAGCCTCCTTTTATTGATGTCACCACTTCCCGTGAAGAATACATTTACCTCGACAAAGGGAATGGCCTGATGGAGCGCAGGATCACCAGGATGCGTCCCGGAACCTTAGGGATCTGTGCAGCCATCCAGCATAAATATAATGTTGATACCGTTCCTCATCTGCTGTGTGGAGGATTTACCAAAGAAGAAACAGAATACCTCCTGGTAGACTGTATGTACCTGGGAATTGATAATGTTATGGCTTTACGCGGCGATGCCATGAAGGGACATCAGTATTTTGAACCTACCAAAGGAGGGCATTCCAGCGCGATGGATCTGGTACATCAGATCAATGATCTCGGAAGAGGAAAATTCCTGCATGACGATGAAGCCTGTGACGAGCATAATAAATTCTGCATCGGGGTAGCCGGGTATCCTGAAAAGCATATGGAAGCCCCTTCAATGAATTACGACCTTAAATGGCTGAAGCAGAAAGTGGATGCGGGAGCCGATTATATTGTTACCCAGATGTTTTTCGACAATAAAAAATTCATCGAATTCGTCAATAAAGCCAGGGAAATGGGGATTACTGTTCCGATTATTCCGGGAATAAAACCGATTGCTACCAAAAAACACCTGAAAGTTCTGCCACAGGTATTTAAAATAGACCTGCCGGAAGAACTGATTACCGAAGTGGAAAATGCAAAGAACAATGAAGCCGTAAAGCAAATCGGGATCGAATGGGCAATAAGCCAGTGCAGGGAACTGCTGAACTATGGTGTTCCCGTACTGCATTTCTATTCAATGGGGAAAAGCGACAACATTAAAAATGTGGCCGCAGAATTGTTTTAATAGTAAGTGGATCAAATAAAAAGGCTCCGGATCAGATGATCCGGAGCCTTGTATTTTTATAGCGGCAGTTCAGGGGATTTGTAATCATTCTGGTGCCTGATCAGCGTGTCAAAGACACTCTTGGTGGTCGGCTTGGAAGGATCTGTATTGAAAATAAACATTCCGCTTTCTATGTTGAAGAAATATTTTTGCTGGCCGTCCGAGATTGAAAACCACTTGAGAAGGCCATTCACCAGATTAACGTCCTCCCAGATAATTGACGATTGGTCCATGGGAAAAGTGTAGGGATTCTGATGCAGGGTATCTACGAATTTGATATCCCGCCCGTCCAGATACAGCACTCCGCTTCCCTGAAATGCCTTAATCTTGAAAAACTGGTTTTGGGTATTGCCCATATTATAGCGTACCAGGGCATAATGTTCCGGAGGACCTAATTCAGCCAGCAGGGCCTGCTGTTTTTTCTTCCTGCTTCTGGCTGCCAGAAAGGCAATAAGCAGGACCAAACCGGGAATACAAAGGATAAAAAACAGTAAAAAAATCAATAAGAGTATCAGTTCCATAATATATTTTTTAATTGAGTTCAGGATGACGTTCAAATTCTTTTTCCCTATCGAATAAATACCGGTAGGTAGCCAGTTTTCTTGTGACAGTGGTATCCAGGTTTTCAGCGATCCTGATCATTTTAGGGTTGAAATCACCGATCCACTGCAGCTCCGTAACCTTAAAGTCGGTATGCTTTCTCAGATGTTGTGTTCCTTCCCAGATCATATAGCCCTCAATTCCTTTTTTCTGCCACTCAGGCACTACACCAAAAACCAGGCCTACCATCTTTTCGTTTTTCCTGAATTTTTTCACCCACATGAATTTCAGCTTCTCCCATAGGCCGAATTTGCCGTTGAGGTATTTAAACCACTGGTTAAGGTCTGGGATATTCATCCACATGGCAATGGGCTTTTCGCCTTCATAGACAAACCACGAAATATGCTCGTTGATGATGGGCTTCATGGTCTTAAACATCTTCAGGACCTTAGCTTCTTCCAGCTGTTTCCCTTCACCGTGGGCTGCCCAGGCTTTATTGTAAACTTCCGTGAAATCCCTGGCAAATTTTTCGAGGTTGTTCTTTTTCATGGGCAGGGCAGAGATGGCAGGATTTCTCTTATGCTTGGCATGCATGAGGGTGAAAACCCTGGAAACTTCTCCGAAAACCGGCCTTGAAAAACAGAGCTGCTCAAAATAGATTTTGAATCCGTAATTCTCAAACAGCGTTTTGTAGTAGGGCTGGTTGTAGTTCATTCCGTATAAAGGTTCTATAAAACCTTCTGTAAGCAGGCCCCAGAACTTATCCCTTTCGCCAAAGTTAATCGGGCCGTCCATGGCTTCCATACCATGCTCTTGCAGCCAGTTCCTGCAATAATCGAAAATAAAATCGGCGGTCTGCTGGTCATTGATACAGTCGAAGAAGCCTATTCCTCCCGTAGGCTGCTTCTGCTGATACTGCTGGTTGATGAAAACGGCCGTCTTGCCTACCGTTTCGTGCTTTTTATTTTTGAAGAGGAAACGGGCACATAAACCGTCTTTGAAAAATTTATTCTTTTCCGGGTTAAAAATATCTTCAATGTCTCTGTCCAGAGGACGGATATAATTGCTGTCATTTTGATAAAGCCTGGCCGGAAATTCCAGGAATTCCCTCTTTTGGTTTTCATTTTGTACCTCTTCAACAATAATCATGATTTTTTTATACGAGTGAACTTCTAAGATAATATTTTTTTTAGTTTAAATCGAAATATGCGAACAGATATTATCCGTATTTTTGTCGGAAATATTTAAAAATGGTTGATTTTACGGATAACGATGATGATATTTTCACAGGAAAAGAACATACGCCCATAAGACAGGATGCTTTTGACAAATCACCAGACGAGAAGATTGAAAAAATTACCCATCTGTTCGGAGAGATCATGGAAACATTAGGGCTGGATATGACCGATGATTCCCTGAAAGATTCCCCGCGGCGCGTCGCTAAAATGTATGTGAATGAGATTTTCGGTGGCCTCCTTCCGGAAAACAAACCGGGAATTTCCACTTTTTCCAATAAATACAAATACCGCCAGATGCTGGTGGAAAAAGATATTACCGTATATTCATTCTGCGAACACCACTTTTTACCCATTATAGGAAGGGCCCATGTGGCTTATATTTCCAACGGGGAAGTAATCGGACTTTCAAAAATTAACAGGATTGTGGATTACTATGCCAAGAGGCCGCAGGTTCAGGAACGGCTTACCATGCAGATCGTAGATGCTTTAAAAGAAGCCCTGGGAACAAAAGATGTGGCCTGTATCATAGATGCTAAACATCTTTGCGTAAATTGCAGGGGAATTAAAGATACGGCAAGCTCTACCATAACGGCAGAACTGAGTGGGATTTTCAGAACCAACCCGATTACCCGCCAGGAATTCCTGCATTATGTAGGAAGCCATGCGAAATTAGATTAACAGATACAGATGATAAAATTTAAAAAAGTTTCAGACAAAATTTTTGTAGCTACCATTATTTGTTGTAGCTGAAATTATTTTGACTCATCTTTAAATTTTTAAATCATAAATCGTTCAATTTTACCACATGCAACTAAAAATATACAACTCGCTTTCAGGCGAAAAAGAAATATTCAAGCCCATCTTGGAAGGAAACGTAGGAATGTATGTCTGCGGACCCACCGTGTACAGCAATGTGCATTTAGGAAACGTAAGGACTTTCCTTTCCTTCGATTTTATTTACAGGAGCCTGCAACACCTTGGCTACAAAGTCAGGTATGTAAGGAATATCACTGATGCAGGCCACCTGACCGATGATGGCGATGTCAACAACGACAGGTTTGTAAAACAAACCCGCCTGGAAAAACTGGAGCCTATGGAAATCGTACAGAAATATACCGTAGATTTTCATAAGGTTTTAGAAATGTTCAACCTTCTGCCGCCCAATATCGAGCCGACAGCTACAGGCCACATCGTAGAACAGATCGAACTGACCCAAAAGCTGATTGAAAGAGGCTTTGCCTATGAAAGCAACGGTTCTGTCTACTTCGATGTATTGGAATATAACAGGAGAGGCCTGAACTATGGAGAACTGTCAAAAAGAAATATTGAAGAACTCTTCGCTAATACCCGCGACCTGGACGGCCAGGGAGAAAAGAAAAACCCGCAGGATTTTGCCCTCTGGAAAAAAGCGTCCCCGGCTCACATCATGCGATGGAATTCTCCCTGGGGAGAAGGTTTCCCCGGATGGCACCTGGAATGTACTGCGATGAGTACCAAATACCTTGGAGAGACTTTTGATATCCACGGAGGGGGCATGGACCTTAAATTTCCGCATCACGAATGTGAAATCGCGCAGGGAAAGGCGTGCAATGATGCTGCTCCGGTAAATTACTGGATGCATGCCAATATGTTGACCATGAACAGCCAGAGGATGAGCAAATCCACCGGGAATTATATCCTGCCGATGCAGCTGGTTACCGGAGAAAATGATTTCTTTGAAAAACCATTCCACCCGTCGATCGTAAGGTTCTGCTTCCTGCAGGCCCACTACAGAAGTGTGCTGGATATCTCCAATGATGCCATGACGGCCAGTGAAAAAGGATTCATCAGGCTGATGGAATCCCTTAAAATCATTAACGGGGAGCATATAAAAGAAAAAACAGGTAATCAGGGTACTTCAGGATTTAACTATTCAGAATGGAAAGGAAAGGCATATGATGCGCTGACAGATGATTTCAACTCACCGGTGCTTATTGCCCACCTTTTTGAAGCGGTAAAATTTATTTTTGCCCTCAACGATGGTAAAGAAACCATTTCAACTGAAGAACTGGAAGACCTGAAAGCTACATTGAATGCCTTTGTATTCGAGGTATTGGGACTTCAGAATATCGAAGAAAACAATAATGAAAAGCTGGATCAGACCTTAAAAGTACTGATAGAGCTCAGGAACCAGGCGAGGAAAGCAAAAAACTTCGAACTTTCCGATCAGATCAGGGATAAGCTCCTTGCCGAAGGCATTGAACTGAAAGACGGACGAGAAGGGACATCGTATGTCCTGAATTAAGAATATCACTACTCATTATATTGTCCCGCAGATTATGTCTGCGGGATTTTTATTTGGAATATCCGGAATGAAGCAAAGTCTTCTTATAGTCTAACCAAAGCCTACGAATGATGCATCATACCATTTTCATCTATTTTTTAATGATTCAATCTTAAAAATGAGTAACTTAGGCATGCTAAATAACTTACGAATCTAAATTCAATACTATGAAGAAACATTTATTCCCTGTTTTTCTGCTGTTCATGAGTACCAGTGCCTTTGCACAGCAGGATTTTTTTGCACTTGCCGGAAAAGAGACCCCTTCCATTACCTTTAGTGACTTCCGTGCCTTAGATGCTGCAAGCGGTACTTCCGGAGAAAGGATTTTTACTTCAGAGACAACATCAAAAGTATTTTCCCAATCGAGGAGCAGCACTGTTGCGGAAGATAAAAATGCATACGGCAACGCCCAGGCTACTACAATGGCTGCGCTGGCTTATGATGCAGGCAGTAACAGCCTTGTGTACATGCCTATGTTTTCGTCCAATATCTATATCCTCAATCCTAAAACCAAAGAAATTACCCTGGTGGAAAATGAAGTGGCAAGGGTAACTGCCTGCGACATCAATTCCCATATCACCAGAATGACTGCCGGTTACGATGGCCATATCTATGCAATGAACAATGCCGGAACCCAGTTTCTTAAAATCAGCAGACAGGGAAGCCGGTATGCCGTAACAGACCTGGGAATTGTTAAAGATGATTCCGGGAATGGCAAAAATTCGTTTACCACGATCGAGACAGGGTTCGGAGGGGATATGATTGCCGATGCAGACGGGAATTTCTATGTTTTTTCCACTTCCGGAAATGTATTCAGGATAATTACCGGTGAAATGAAAGCAAAGTTCATGGGGAAAATCAGCGGATTGCCTGAAAATTATTCCGTAAACGGAGCTGCGGTCAACTCAAAAGGAAAAGTAGTCATTGCCAGTGCAAAAGGTGCCGGATTGTATGAGGTAGACCTTGACAACCTTCAGGCGAAGCAGCTTCCGGGGGAGCAGAACCTTCATATTTATGATCTGGCCAGTAAGTATTTTGCTCATGACAGGGCTTCTTATGTTCAGTCGCCATCCTTTAATGCTGATATTTACCCTACCAGGGTAGATGAACATTTCATTAATGTCAGCATCAGTGATAAAGCGGTAAAAGGAAATATTACGGTCAGTATTTATGATCTTTCAGGTAAAAATCTGTTTAAGCAGAACCTCTCCGTTAAAGATGGCCTGCTGAATGAAAAAGTATCCCTGAAAAACCTGGTCAGCGGATCTTATTTGGTGAACATCACAGATTCAAGCGGGAAAGCAATCCTGAACAGGAAAATTCTGGTTACCGATTAAAGATTTGACATGCATTGCTATTCTCTGCTATAGCAGTATTTAAACAGTCAACACAATATGTTACAGCCTTTTCAGCATTCTGGAAAGGCTTTTTAATGATTATTTGATATTCAATAAATTTTATTTTTCAGGATTATACCGTATTTTTATAAAAAAATGTAAATGAAACTATATTTTAATGTAGGTTACAATACAAAAATAGGAGAAAACCTGCAGTTGGTTATTCATGAACAGGATGCAGCACCTCAGCACCATACCATGTATTACGGGGAAAACGGTTCCTGGAAATGCGAGGTGGACTACTTTTCAAAATCCATTACCTACCATTACCGCGTCATGCATGAAAACGGTAGCATGCTAAGAGAAGAGTTTGTTCCCCACACGCTTGCTTTTTCTCATAATTACAAAGAGTTCGTTATTTTCGATGAATGGAACAATAAGAATTTTCCCGAAAATTACCTCAATAATAAAATCCTTTACCATAAGCTTAACCAATTCCGTCCTGAAAAGGTTTCCGTATTAAAGAAGCATACCCATCTTTTCCGCATAGAAGCGCCGCTGTATCATCCGGATTGGGAAATTGTCCTCTTCGGCAGCACGCCGTCTTTGGGAAGCTGGAATCCTGAAAAGGCAATTCATTTGTTACAAACGGATTACGGAATTTGGGAAGCGGCTGTTGAGATTCCGGAAGACGAACCGATCCAGTTCAAATACGGTATCTACGACAGGAAAACCCAGCAAATGGTGGATATGGAATCCGGAGGCAACCGGTATACAGTTCAGAACAGGATGAAGGATACGCTGTATATTGTTGCGAACCACTACTACAAGTTTAAGCTTTCCCAGATGTACCACGATGCAGGCGTTGCCGTTCCTGTATTTGCCTTACGAACTGAAAACGGATTCGGGGTCGGAGAGTTTTCCGATATTAAGGAATTGGGGGACTGGGCACAGGAAACCAATCTGGGCATCATCCAGATCCTGCCGATCAATGATACGACGGCCAATTATTCCTGGACTGACTCTTATCCGTATGCTGCCGTTTCCGTATATGCTTTACATCCGCAGTACATTTCATTGAAAAACCTGGATTTTCCGTTACCGGAAGAACTGATGGCTGAATACGAATCTGAAAAGGAAGCCCTGAACGATTTGCCGCTGATCGATTATGAAAAAATGATTGCCGGGAAATGGAAATTCCTGAAAGCGGTTTTCAGTACTCATAAAGATAAAATCTATAAAGACCGCAACTTCAAAAAATTCCTGAAAGATAATGAAAGCTGGCTGAACCCTTATGCTGCTTTCTGTGTGCTCAGGGATAGATACCATACCCCGAACTTCAACGACTGGAAGACCCATAAAAAATATATTGCCGGAAAAATTGCCCAGTTTTTTACTGCGAAAAGCAAAGATTATGATGCCGTAATGCTCCATGCATGGGTGCAGTACCAATTGCACAATCAGCTTAAGGATGCCGTTGAATACATTCATAACCTCGGGATTTCCATAAAAGGCGACCTGCCGATCGGGATTTACCGGTATTCTGTGGAAGCATGGACCGAACCTGAGCTGTTCGGAATGGATTTCCAGGCCGGTGCACCGCCGGATCAGTTTACGGAACTGGGCCAGAACTGGGAGTTTCCTACCTACAACTGGGAAGCTATGAAAGCCGATGATTATACCTGGTGGAAAAACAGGTTCAAAGCACTGGAACAGTATTTTGATGCCATGAGGATCGATCATATCCTCGGTTTTTTCAGGATCTGGAGGATGCCGGTCTCTGCTACCCAGGGAATTTTAGGGTATTTTTATCCTGCTGTTCCCGTAACGGAAGAAGAATTCAGGTCAAGGCATATTCCGTTTTCTGATGACCGTTACTGTAAGCCATTCATTAATGATCAGATCCTCTGGAATTATTTTGGGGAAAACAGCGGCAAAGTATTGGATTTTGTGGACCGCAATGATGATGGTACTTACACTCTGAAAGAAGAATTCGATACCCAGCGGAAATTAACGGACTTCTTCAGGAGTAATCCGAACACTGCCATTGAAGAACCTATGATTTCGCTGTGTGCCAACGTCCTGTTTTTAACAGAAGACCGCGAAGGAGAAACGGTGTACCATCCAAGGTTTAATGTATACCTTACCGATTCATACCATTATTTATCCGACTGGGAGAAAAAAGCCATATATGACTTATATCAGGATTATTTCTTCAAAAGGCAGGATGGGCTTTGGGCTGAGAAAGCCATGGAAAAACTTCCGGTCATCCTTAACAGCACTAAAATGCTGATCTGTGGTGAAGATTTAGGCCTGGTTCCGGAATGTGTACCTGCCGTAATGGATGAACTGGCGATCGTAGCCCTGAAAGTTCAGCGCATGCCTTCGGACAATATACCATTCTATAATCCTAAAAATGCAGGATACCTGAATGTAGTGACTGCCTCTTCCCATGACAGCTCAACTTTAAGGCAGTGGTGGAAAGAAAACCCGGATCTTACACAGCAGTATTTCAATCAGCAGCTGATGCAGTCCGGAAAAGCTCCTGATGAACTGAGTCCGGAACTGGGCGAAATGATTATGAAGCAGCACCTGTATACGGATGCCATGTTGGCGGTATTCCCGATTCAGGAATTTTTGGCTACGGATCCGGAGCTGGTCAATCCGGATATGGACCAGGAAAGGATCAATAATCCTGCTGTATTTCCGCATTACTGGAGGTACAGGATGCACCTTAATATTGAGGAGCTGAAAAATAAACCCGCATTCAATCAAAAAATAGCCTCTTGGGTCAAAGACAGCGGAAGAATGTAAAATTAACATTTGATTATCAATCCGTTAATAAATAATTCAAAGAAGTTTTATCGTAAGATTTAACTTCTTTTTTGTATTCATATCCAAAAGATAGAATGAGAAATTCTGATTATTTATAACCAATACCAGCTATAAGAATGAAAAAAATACTTTTGGGATTTGCTTTGGGATGGGCCGCTTTGACGGCTGCCCAGCAATATCCGGATAACGGGTGGGGAAACGACGGTTACTACCAGAATGACGGCGGATATTACAGTGATGATGATGACAGAAATTATTTCCCTGATGACTATTATTATAACTATCCGAATGATTATTATCCGAACGATTATTATCAGGGATATTATAATGACTACCGGAACAGTGTGGTGAACATCAACTGGAATGTATTCTTCCGCCAGAACAGGCTCTCGCCATGGCAGGTAGACCAGATCATACAGCTGAATAACCTGTACGGAAGTTTTGCAGCCTGGAATAACTTTTACAGGTACAATCCGGACAGATGGTATTATGACCGCTTCTACGCGCTGGAAAGGATTATGGGACCAAGGGTTTTTGTGGTATTCCAGAATAATTATTACCGCGGATACAGTCCGGTAGCTTATTTCCAGAATTACAGAAGGACCTATTATGTTCCGAGATACAGGCCTATGCCGCGGTACAGGAATGTGAACATCAATATTTTCAGGGTAGACCGTAATAGGTTCCGTCAGGATAATCCTACCATCAATATTGTCAGGACCAGGAATAACGGATTCAGAGGAGACTCAGATTCAGGAATAAGAACCCATTCCGGCGGTTTCAGGAATTCTGATAATAATGGGGTACGAAACAACAGCGGCTTCCGTGGAAATAATGAGCCAAGAAGGGAAGAAGCACCGAGAAGAGATGACGGATTCAGGAATAATGGTGGTTTCAGAGGAAATAGCGAACCGAGAAGGGAAGAAGCCCCGAAAAGAGATGACGGATTCAGGAATAACGGCGGCTTCAGAGGAAACAGTGAGCCGAGAAGAGAGGAAGCTCCGAGAAGAAATGAAGGATTCCGGAATAACGGAGGATTCCGGCAGCCGGGAAATGACAACACTCCCAGACCTCAGAACAGAGGAAACGAAAGCAGGGGAGGATCAGGCTTCAGAAATGGGCTGGTGAAAAATTAAATAATTTCATATATTATATTTAAGTGGTGTGAAGGACAGATTCTATATGAGCTGTCCTTTTTTTTTTGTTATTGGTTTTTAAATAAAAAATTTTAACATTTTTTATGGATTCTGGTGTTTAACTTCTCTTTTTATTTACAATCAAAAAGATGTATAACAATTAATTGATAATTTAGAAATGAAAAAAATAGTTTTAGCAATAGCATTCATCGGTTGGGGAAGTGTTGCCATGGCACAACAGGTAACCCCTCAGGACAGAACTGGCAAGAGAGCCGAGATGAGAGAGAAGATGCAGCAGAGAGAGCAGGACCACCTGGCTCAGATGCAGAAAGACCTTAAGCTTAATGAAGGCCAGGTAGCCCAGATCAAAGCTCTTCATGATAAACAGAAGGCCGGCATGAAAGCAGACTTCGAAAAAAACAAAGAAATGCGCCAGGCCAGGATGGAAGATATGAAGGCAAGAAGGGCGCAGATGGACGCAGATATGAAAAGAATTTTAACGCCTCAGCAATATGACCAGTGGCAGGCGGAAAGAAAAGAAAAGATGGAGCAGAGAAGAATGGCTATGAAAGACAGAAGAATGATGAGGAAACCTGTTGCCTCTCCGGCTCCGGATATGAAGTGATTGTTCTATAATTTTTGATTTTTAGTGTGTGTTAAGAGGACGGATCTATTCCGTCCTTTTTGTATTATTTCAGCCTAAACTTTTGAATCCGGACATTAATCCTTAATTTTGAGGCATAAATTTTTATACTTATGGTTAGTGAAAAAATCGCGAATTTAATTAATGAGCAAATTGCTCACGAACAGTACGCTGCCCAGTATTACCTTTCTATGTCTGCCTGGTTCTCTGCCAGGGACCTTGACGGGATCGCAAACTATTTCAGGGTACAGAGCAAAGAAGAGCTTATGCATGCTGATAAAATGTTTGATTACCTTAATGATGTAAGCGGTGAAATCATAATCGGTGAGATTCCAAAACCGCCGCATGAATTTGAAAATGCCACTGATATTTTCGAAAAGGCATTGGAGCATGAGAAGAGAGTAACCAAAAGCATATTCAATATCGTTAAGAATGCAAATGACGAAGGGGACTTTGCCACTACTTCATTTCTGCAGTGGTTCATCAATGAGCAGGTAGAGGAAGAAGCAAGCGCTTCACAGCTGGTAACGAAGATCAGAATGGTATGCGATAACCCTTCGGCTTTATACCTTTTTGATCAGGAACTTGCCCAACGGGTATTTTCTCCTGATGCAGGAGCATAAGACAGATTATTCTGCTGTTAAACATAAAAAAGACGAATGTTCACAAACGATTCGTCTTTTTTTATGTTGTCTATAAAGTATCCTATCTTAAGATTATGATATGACCGCGAAACCTATCTGTGTATTATAGGTATACAAGTCTCGTATCAATCACTTTTCTTCCTAATCGTTCCAGCACCCGTTTATAATTTTCAATCTGGTGTTTGTCTTTCTCTGAAGGTTCACCGGTTTTGAAATCAACGATGATGTATCCGTCGGGCCCTTTCAGGATCCTGTCCGGGCGGTATATCCTGCTTTCGCCTCTTTCAGAAACCATAATTTCCTTTTCATTGATTACTTCCCACCGGTCATCAAAAAACTCTGTATGGGTACGGATGATGTCATGAAGCCTTTCCCGGATGGTATCCCGTTCATTTAATGTGATCTGTCCATCCAGGAGATAACGTTCCAATACCTGCTCGATATCATTTTCGGTATTGATCTTAGCCAGAAGCTCATGGGCGAAAAGTCCGATCTTTACTTTTTCATTCCTCGCCTGATAGGTTTTGGAAGGTGTGGCAATCCTGATGGATGTAGTTTTTTCGCTGATATTTTTTAAATTGGGGATATCCCTCGTTCTGAATTCTGAAGTTTTATCGGTAGAATACTTTTTCAGCATCTCAGGATTAACCTCATAAAGGTCAAATTCATCGGCGTTATCCTTATTTTTAGTTTGAAGGAACTCGAGCAACTCAAGATGGTTGGAGGTTTTGTTGGCCTTCTGGATGTAGAAAAATAATTGTTCTACAGGCCGTGTGGTAGCCACATACTGAAGGCAGAGCCGGTCTATGAAATTTTTATAAGAATTCTGGCGGTTAAAATGCTGGATCTCCTCGTCGTACACTTCAAGCGTTTTACTGAACTGGTTGATATTTACGGATTTTAATGATTCGTGGGTTCCCGTTTCAAACCAGTTGCTGAATTCGGCATCGCGATTTTTATTCATCATCGGGATAAAAACGACCGGGAATTCCAGCCCTTTGGCTTTGTGGATGGTCATGATCTGGATCGCATCGATATTCTCTGATGCCTGAATCGTGTATTGTGAAGCTTCCTCATCCCAGTATTTCAGGAATTCTTTGATGCTGGCGCCTGCATTCTGGGTGAAATTGAACAGCATTTCCAGGAAATTCAGCAGGAAATCTTTTTCCCTGTCCTCAAAAGAGAATTCATTGATGTAAAATTCTATATAATTATAGAGGTTGAACCTGGGAAGGAGATCCTGTTTCAGTTTGATACCGTAATGAGCTTCGAGAAAGGCCAGCACTTCCTCATGGGATTCTATGCCGAGGATTTCTTTCATCTCCAGGGTAAAGTCGGGCATCCGGATCCGTCCCAGGCTGTTGAGGTGGTACATCATCATGATCAGGTTAGGCCGGTTTTTAGGATTGGATTCCCATTTCAGGAACTCAATAACGGCTTTTAACGTATTGGATAGCTCCAGTGTCAGTCCTTTTTCAGAAATTGTTTTGACGTTGGTTTCCTGTCCCCGGTACCGTACCTTCAGTCCGCCCAGCTTCTGTGAGTAGCTGAAGATATCGAAATTGCCCCGGCAGAGTACTGTGATGTCTGAAAACCGGAAGCCGTTATCCAGGCATTCCTGAATGTCCTTTCTCATCCTTTCCGAAGTGTCATTGTAAAAATCCTCATTGGTAAGGTTCTCGATAAGATTGACTTTTACCCTTCCGTCAAAGGTCGATTTTGGATTCTGTTCAGCATCCGTACCGAAAATATTGCGGTGCTCTTCTTCTAAAATCTCAGAATGGAAACGGTACAGTTCATTATTGAACTTTACAATATTCTTTGCGCTCCGCCAGTTGTCTTTCAGCACCATCAGGTCTGCTTCCCGTGGTGAGTTTTCTTTTTTATTGATGATGTCCAGCATCAGTTTGCTTTCCCCGCCCCGGAAACGGTAAATACTTTGTTTCGGGTCTCCAACCAGTGTAAAAGAGGTATTCTCTGTCGATATGCTGTGATCCCGTAACGGAATGAAATTCTGCCATTGCAGTTCCGAGGTATCCTGGAACTCATCAAAGAAATAATGCTGGAACTGTGATCCTACCTTTTCATAAATAAAGGCTGACGGCTCATTGCGAAGGTTCTCATTGATCAGGATATTGAATTTTGAAAGCAGTACCAGGTCATTTTCCTCTTCTATCTTTTTCAATTCATCCTGAATATCTTTGTTAACCTTCAGAGGCAGCAGGGCAGAAAGAATTTTCTCTTTTTTCTGGGTCTCAATATACAGCAGGATCAGCTTCATGCGGTTTTCCAGCAACTGATCCAGGATGTCCAGGATATCGGCCTCCTTATTTTTCGATTTTGAAGAAGCACCTTTTCTGTAATTGTTTACAACAGAGTCTTCCTGTGTAGTGGGAAAAGGGAATCCGGGCCTTTTCTGCTGGTAAAAATCCAGCACCTTGACGAAAAAACCTCCAAGCCCGTTCTTTCCCTGGGCAAAATCTTCTACATCAATATCCCTGGACCGGAAAAGCTCTATCGACTGGGCAGCGAGATCTGTGGCTTGCTTCCTGTTCAGCACAATTTCTTTACGGATCCTGTTCTTGATATCTTCATAGCTGCTGTCATCAAAACTTTGATTACTTTTCAGGTATTCATAGTGAATATCCTTAACAAATTCCTTGGCAGAATCATAGAGGCTTTTGTTAAGGTTTATCCGTTCATTGTTTTCCAGGCTGTAATCTACATAATCCATGAAAGAGCTGGATATTGCTTCATTCTCACCGATCTGGTCCAGCATTTTATCTACGGCTTCAATCAGGAATGGCTCAGCCTCGATTTCAAGGTTGAAATTTTTAGCTAATCCCAGTTCATAAGAAAAACTTCTTACCAGCCTGGAATTAAAACGGTCAATGGTTCCGATATTCAGAGTGGAGTAGTTGTGCAGGACATAGTCCAGCAGTTTTTTAGAGCGTACGTGAAGTTCATCAATGGTGATTTTTAAGCCTTCCTCTTCAAAAGCTTTCTGAATATTCTTCAGGTCGGCATTGTCTGCAAATTTTTCAGAGGAGAAGTTCCCGAGCCATGTCAGGATCCTTTCCTTCATTTCATTGGCTGCCTTATTGGTAAACGTAAGGGCCAGAATGTTCCTGATTGACTGATGCTGATAGGGATACCGGAGGCAGATCATCAGAAGGCGCTGAACCAGTGCATAGGTCTTTCCAGACCCTGCGGAAGCATTAATAACCGTATATGAATTCTGCATGTGATGTATTAAAATTGAACAGGCAATTTAGCTATAATTTAAGGAAAATATTAACAATAAGCAAGTCCTATTTAACACTTTCGGGCATCAGAAATAATAATAATATCCTAAAACGCGTTAACGCTGGTTAAACTTATTTTTTAGTCTGAAAATAATTTTAGTTTTGTGCTATCAAACAATGATCCGTGAAAATTAAACTACTATTTATTTTATTTACCTTTTCTTTCATCAGTTTCCATGCACAGGATTATATTTTCGGTAAAATCATTACCGAAGACCGTGCTGAAATTCCTGATGTCACCGTTATCAACATCAGGACAGATGAAAGAGTCATAACTAACAGGGACGGCCATTTTATGATATCCGGAAGGCAGGGAGATGAATTACGCTTTATAAAGGCCGGCTATGAACGCACTGCAAGAAGAATAACCGCTGACAATATCCAGTCGCCGGTAAACATCACACTCATAAGGGCGGCCGAACTTATCCAGGAGGTGGAGATAAAGCAGGGACTGACCGGCAACCTGAAAATAGATTCCAAAAACCTTAACAAACCGAAGAAAGTTGAACAGCTGACGCGTGAAATCGATGCCTATATGGCTAAAAAGTCAGATCCGAGAATCCTTGCTCCGAGACCCGGGGAATTCGTACAGCCTGTAACCAAAGGTGTATTTACAATTGGTAAGATCAAAGATAAATGGGATGATATCGACCTGATGAATTATCTGATTACCGCTTTGGGAGAACAGTTTTTCACTGACCTTAAACTCGAACAATCCCAGATCCAGCATTTCGTGCTTTATGTCCTGAAAAGCGGTTTTGAAAGAAAGAATATTTTAAAATACGGATATTGCAGTGAAGCGGATATCAACCGGTTCAAAGGAGCTGTTTTAAATAAAATTGTATTGTACCGTACTCCTCAAACCACAAAATAGGCTATGAAAAGTTTGTTAACCGGGTTCATGCTAATGGTTACATTAATGGTATCCGTCAATATATACTCCCAGCAGGCAACCATTACCGGAACCATCAGGGATGATAATGATCGGGTGTTGGCCAATGTTATGGTGGTCAATATGGCTACAGATCAGAAGACGGCAACAAATTCAGAAGGCGTATTTTCGGTACAGGCTTCAGCTAATAATGAACTTAGGTTTGTGAAAAAAGGATATGAAAGAATTTCCAGAAGGGTGCTTGTGGAAGGAACCAATTCGCAACTGGTCATCGTTATGGAAAAACTTCCGGAAGAAATTGAAGAAGTAAAGGTACAGCCTCTGAGCGGAGACCTGTCTAAAGATTCTCGAGCCGTAGCCAGGATCAACAAAGGTGAAATTGTTCAGGACGCAGTAGGCCTGCCGCAGCCGGTAGGAAAGATGAGGGAGAAGCCTGCGGAAGTAAAACAGGTTTTATTACCGATGCTTTTTGGGCAGCTGAATGTACAGGGTGCCTATGATCTGATCAGCGGAAAAGCGAGAAGGCAGAAACGGCAGTACCGGTATGATGACCTTCAGGAGCATATTCTATGGGTACGCAACCGGGTAGATGACGACTATTTTACCAAGGCAGGAGTACCGCTGGAAAGAATTTCTGAATTTATCGAATTCTCATTCCTGGTCAGGCCGCAGGTACGTACGTATGTTAAAGCCAGAAATTTATCCGGGGTCCTCCTCAGGATAGAAGAAGCCCTTCCTTTATATATAGAGCGGCTGCAGAAGAAACAGTAAGTAGATTCCTTATCAATCAATTACGGAATAAAAATTGCTGCAATATGAATGTACAATCACAAATTACATGAATAAAAGTAATATCTCAATAGCCATTGCAGCATTAGGCTTTATTATAGGTTTAGCCATCTTAGGCAGTGCTATAAAAACCGTAACAAGTCTGAAAATACCATTGCCGTTACAGGATTGGGCACCAAAAAATTCACTTCTGACCTTATTACCTGGTCAGGAAGCTTTTCAAAAAACAATGTCGATTTAAAATCGGCTTATGATGAACTTGCCCTTGACCGGAAAGTCATCAACGATTATCTTATTTCAAAAGGAATCAGACAAAATGAGATCGTATTTTCATCGGTCGATATCCAGAAGCAGTTCAGGAGTTATAATGATGCTAACGGAAATTATGTCCAGGGAGAATTTTCCGGCTATAACCTGACCCAGAAAGTATCTATTGAAAGTAAGGAAGTGGCAAAAATTGAAAACCTGTCAAGGAATATTACGGAGATCATCAACCGCGGTATTGAGTTCACTTCTTCTTCACCTTCTTATTTCTATACAAAACTGGCTACCGTTAAGCAAGAAATGATCGCTGCAGCAACCAAGGATGCGCGTGAGCGCGCAGGGAAAATTGCAGAAAATTCCGGAAGCAGCCTTGGGCACCTTAAAAAGGCAACCACCGGTGTCATTCAGATCACAGCACCTAATTCCAATGAGGATTATTCCTACGGCGGAACGTTCAATACATCCTCCAAAGAAAAGGAAGCCAATATTACCATCAAGCTGGAATATGAGGTAGACTAGTTGATGAGTAATGAGCAATTAGTAATGAGTAATAAAAGATAATTGATCAATGATGATTGAAGGATAATAGGTTATGAATTATAATTATTTTCTTGGTTCTTCACCTTATATCTAATGTCTGGCGTCTTGCGTCTGAAATCTGATATCTTTTATTTAATGTCTGTCTTATCATCTATCCGTTATTTCTTTAATTAAGATAGTATGTATAAAGAGAGAGTAACTCTATGATCATACCTTTTAATTTTCAGATATTCCTAAATATGCATTATACGATTCTGCAACATATTCCTTTAATATAATGGCCTCAAATTATTACCATTCGTTAATATAATTATATATAGAGCTTCTATATTAATGAGATACGCATATTACTGTTGAATATTATCCAATGGTAAATATCAGCTTGTAACTCAACGTAAACGGGTCTCATGCCTGGAAGCTTATGAATGAGTGCCTATTATTTATCATTAATCAATCATCATTCATCAATGATCATTTATCTTCCATTACCCATTACCCATTACCCATTACCCATTACCCATTACCCATTACCCATTACCTATTACTTATGCCCTGATCCCTGTGGATAAGTACAGCTGTTCTCGTAAGTGCTGTTATTACAGGGCCCTACCGTACCATTTTCCCCACAAAGTAAAATTAATATGAACTTTATGTTAAATAAATTTGGAAGTTGTGGGTTGAAGGTTCTATCTTTGCCCCACTGAAAACGAGAGTATATCAGTAAGCGCAGAAGGGCTTTTAGATAAGCGGTATAATTTTAAGAGAGTTACTTTAGAGATACGATGAAATCGGATTGATTGCTGAAAAACTTTTTGAAAAAAAAGTTGTGGGAGTTAAAAAGTTTTGTATCTTTGCAATCCCAAACAACGGGAGCGCAGGAGTAGATGACCTAAGGGTTTAGAGAGGGTTAAGGTTAAGAAAAAAAAACTTTAAAATTTCTTTCAGAAACATTTGGTCAAATCAAAATAAAGTTTTACTTTTGCACTCGCAAATACGAAGCGAAACACTGACAGAGAGAAAGTAGTTTTGTAGGAAGCGAAAGAAAAAAGATCATTGACATACAATATAACAACCAAGTAAGGAAAAACTAAAGCGTTAAAAAACTTTGAGTGAGCCAAGACAAACATACAATGGAGAGTTTGATCCTGGCTCAGGATGAACGCTAGCGGGAGGCCTAACACATGCAAGCTGAGCGGTAGAGATCTTTCGGGATCTTGAGAGCGGCGTACGGGTGCGGAACACGTGTGCAACCTGCCTTTATCAGGGGGATAGCCTTTCGAAAGGAAGATTAATACTCCATAATATATTAAATGGCATCATTTGATATTGAAAACTCCGGTGGATAGAGATGGGCACGCGCAAGATTAGATAGTTGGTGAGGTAACGGCTCACCAAGTCGATGATCTTTAGGGGGCCTGAGAGGGTGATCCCCCACACTGGTACTGAGACACGGACCAGACTCCTACGGGAGGCAGCAGTGAGGAATATTGGACAATGGGTTAGCGCCTGATCCAGCCATCCCGCGTGAAGGACGACGGCCCTATGGGTTGTAAACTTCTTTTGTACAGGGATAAACCTATTTACGTGTAAATAGCTGAAGGTACTGTACGAATAAGCACCGGCTAACTCCGTGCCAGCAGCCGCGGTAATACGGAGGGTGCAAGCGTTATCCGGATTTATTGGGTTTAAAGGGTCCGTAGGCGGATGTGTAAGTCAGTGGTGAAATCTCACAGCTTAACTGTGAAACTGCCATTGATACTGCATGTCTTGAGTAAGGTAGAAGTGGCTGGAATAAGTAGTGTAGCGGTGAAATGCATAGATATTACTTAGAACACCAATTGCGAAGGCAGGTCACTATGTCTTAACTGACGCTGATGGACGAAAGCGTGGGGAGCGAACAGGATTAGATACCCTGGTAGTCCACGCCGTAAACGATGCTAACTCGTTTTTGGGTTTTCGGATTCAGAGACTAAGCGAAAGTGATAAGTTAGCCACCTGGGGAGTACGTTCGCAAGAATGAAACTCAAAGGAATTGACGGGGGCCCGCACAAGCGGTGGATTATGTGGTTTAATTCGATGATACGCGAGGAACCTTACCAAGGCTTAAATGGGAATTGATCGGTTTAGAAATAGACCTTCCTTCGGGCAATTTTCAAGGTGCTGCATGGTTGTCGTCAGCTCGTGCCGTGAGGTGTTAGGTTAAGTCCTGCAACGAGCGCAACCCCTGTTACTAGTTGCTACCATTAAGTTGAGGACTCTAGTAAGACTGCCTACGCAAGTAGAGAGGAAGGTGGGGATGACGTCAAATCATCACGGCCCTTACGCCTTGGGCCACACACGTAATACAATGGCAGGTACAGAGGGCAGCTACACAGCGATGTGATGCGAATCTCGAAAGCCTGTCTCAGTTCGGATTGGAGTCTGCAACTCGACTCTATGAAGCTGGAATCGCTAGTAATCGCGCATCAGCCATGGCGCGGTGAATACGTTCCCGGGCCTTGTACACACCGCCCGTCAAGCCATGGAAGTCTGGGGTACCTGAAGTCGGTGACCGTAAAAGGAGCTGCCTAGGGTAAAACAGGTAACTAGGGCTAAGTCGTAACAAGGTAGCCGTACCGGAAGGTGCGGCTGGAACATCTCATTTTAGAGCGTCTTATAGACGATAAACAAAATTAGTATCGCAAGATACGTTGGACTTACTTAAAGTAAAGCTTTAGTTTTTTTATTGGTTGATTTATATTAAAAATACAAACCCACTAGAAATTAGTAAAAGGGAGGAAGAGATTTTAGATTATAAATGATAGATTTTAGATTTGAAAATTAATTTAAAATTCAAAATTTAAAATTTAAAATTACATGAAGTCTCGTAGCTCAGCTGGTTAGAGCGCTACACTGATAATGTAGAGGTCGGCAGTTCGAGCCTGCCCGAGACTACTAATTGAAGGGATTAAGATATTGAGAAATTAAGGAATTAAGAAATTAGCGCGAGCAGATCTCTTAATCTCAAAATCTCTAAATTTTTTAATCTTAACTAGAGGGGGAATTAGCTCAGCTGGCTAGAGCGCCTGCCTTGCACGCAGGAGGTCAAGGGTTCGACTCCCTTATTCTCCACATATTGTACGGAGTACTACGGTACAGAAGTATGATGTATGAGGGTAATAAAAGGATATGTGTATTCTACATAATGACGGAGCCGTCATTAATACATATTACTTGGTTACTTAAGTACAAGCAAATAAGATCATTGACATTAACGGTAAAGACATCACAAAGAGAAAACCGAGCACTTATAAGTGCTTGAGTAACCTAAAAATAGGAAAGAAATCGTTAAGGGCGTATGGCGGATGCCTAGGCTTTCAGAGGCGAAGAAGGACGTGGTAAGCTGCGAAAAGCTCGGGGGATTGGCACACACGAATTGATCCCGAGATGTCCGAATGGGGCAACCCGGCATGTTGAAGACATGTCACTCTAATTTATTAGAGAGCAAACCCGGAGAACTGAAACATCTAAGTACCCGGAGGAAAAGAAATCGAAGAGATTCCGTAAGTAGTGGCGAGCGAAAGCGGATTAGCCCAAAAGTCTTTATATATTTAGAAGAACGTACTGGAAAGTGCGGCCATAGACGGTGATAGCCCGGTAATCGAAAGGTATATATAGATGATAAATGAGTATGGCGGGACACGTGAAATCCTGTCTGAATATGGGGGGACCATCCTCCAAGGCTAAATACTCCTGAAAGACCGATAGTGAACAAGTACTGTGAAGGAAAGGTGAAAAGCACTTCGAATAGAAGGGTGAAATAGAACCTGAAACCGTACGCCTACAAGCGGTCGGAGCACTGATATGGTGTGACGGCGTGCCTTTTGCATAATGAGCCTACGAGTTAATTTTACTAGCGAGGTTAAGGACTTAAGGTCCGGAGCCGGAGCGAAAGCGAGTCTGAATAGGGCGCATAGTTAGTAGGATTAGACGCGAAACCTTGTGATCTACCCATGGGCAGGTTGAAGCTCTGGTAACACAGAGTGGAGGACCGAACCGGTTGACGTTGAAAAGTCTTCGGATGACCTGTGGGTAGGGGTGAAAGGCCAATCAAACTGGGAGATAGCTCGTACTCTCCGAAATGCATTTAGGTGCAGCGTCGATATATAGTTTATTAGAGGTAGAGCTACTGATTGGATGCGGGGGTTTCATCGCCTACCAATTCCTGACAAACTCCGAATGCTAATAAATGATGGTCGGCAGTGAGGGCATGGGTGCTAAGGTCCATGTCCGAAAGGGAAAGAACCCAGACCAACAGCTAAGGTCCCTAAATATATGCTAAGTTGAAACAACGCGGTTGGACTGCATTGACAGCTAGGATGTTGGCTTGGAAGCAGCCATTCATTTAAAGAGTGCGTAACAGCTCACTAGTCGAGCGGTCCGGCATGGATAATAATCGGGCATAAGCATATTACCGAAGCTATGGGATTAATTAAATTAATCGGTAGGAGAGCATTCTATCGGCGTAGAAGCTGAGTCGTGAGGCTTGGTGGAGCTTATAGAAAAGAAAATGTAGGCATAAGTAACGATAAAGGGGGCGAGAAACCCCCTCACCGAAAGACTAAGGTTTCCTCAGCCATGCTAATCAGCTGAGGGTTAGTCGGGACCTAACGCGAACCCGAAAGGGGTAGTGGATGGACAATGGGTTAATATTCCCATACTTGCTCACACTAAAAAGGGGACGGTTCAATGTAGCTACTGGAGACTGACGGAATAGTCAAGGCCTAGCCTTCGGGCGAAGCTGCTGTAGTGAACTTGGATCCAAGAAAAGCCGAAGTGAAGCAACCCGTACCAAAACCGACACAGGTGGTCGAGGAGAGAATCCTAAGGTGCTCGAGTGAGTCGTGGCTAAGGAACTAGGCAAAATAGTCTCGTAACTTCGGAAGAAGAGACGCCAGCAGCAATGCTGGCCGCAGTGAAGAGGCCCAGGCGACTGTTTATCAAAAACACAGGACTCTGCTAAATCGAAAGATGCTGTATAGGGTCTGACACCTGCCCGGTGCTGGAAGGTTAAGGAAGGGCGTTAGCGTAAGCGAAGCGTTTGACTGAAGCCCCAGTAAACGGCGGCCGTAACTATAACGGTCCTAAGGTAGCGAAATTCCTTGTCGGGTAAGTTCCGACCTGCACGAATGGTGTAACGATCTGGGCACTGTCTCAGCCACGAGCTCGGTGAAATTGTAGTATCGGTGAAGATGCCGATTACCCGCAATGGGACGAAAAGACCCTGTGAACCTTTACTATAACTTCGTATTGACTTTGAGTAAGTAATGTGTAGGATAGGTGGGAGGCTTTGAAGCTGGCACGCTAGTGTCGGTGGAGCCAACGTTGAAATACCACCCTTTACTTACTTGGAGCCTAACTTCTTTTAGAAGGACATTGCGTGGTGGGTAGTTTGACTGGGGTGGTCGCCTCCAAAAGAGTAACGGAGGCTTTCAAAGGTACCCTCAGCACGCTTGGTAACCGTGCGTAGAGTGTAATGGCATAAGGGTGCTTGACTGTGAGACCTACAAGTCGATCAGGTGCGAAAGCAGGACATAGTGATCCGGTGGTTCCGTATGGAAGGGCCATCGCTCATAGGATAAAAGGTACTCCGGGGATAACAGGCTAGTCTCCCCCAAGAGCTCACATCGACGGGGAGGTTCGGCACCTCGATGTCGGCTCGTCACATCCTGGGGCTGGAGAAGGTCCCAAGGGTTGGGCTGTTCGCCCATTAAAGTGGCACGCGAGCTGGGTTCAGAACGTCGTGAGACAGTTCGGTCTCTATCTATTGCGGGCGTTAGATGTTTGAGAGGGCTTGATTCTAGTACGAGAGGACCGAATTGAACAAACCTCTGGTGTATCAGTTGTACCGCCAGGTGCACCGCTGAGTAGCTACGTTTGGAAGAGATAAACACTGAAAGCATATAAGTGTGAAACTCGCCTCAAGATGAGACATCTTTTAAGGGTCGTGGGAGATGACCACGTTGATAGGCTACAGGTGTAAAGTTGGTAACAGCATAGCCGAGTAGTACTAATTACCCGTAGATTTATAGCCTATAAGGTTGCAGTAAGCTTAAAGCAGTATGCTGTAAGCCAAGCCTTATAAGTGCGCTACTGGTTTTGCCTTTGTGATGAAATTTACCGATAAAATATGTAACATGTACCCTTGTAAAAAGTATTAATGAAAATCATGAATACGTTTTACATCAATACAACAGTACATTCTACATTATATACCTTATTTAGGGTGGTTTTAGCGGTGGGGCTCACCTGTTCCCATTCCGAACACAGAAGTTAAGCCCACCAGCGCCGATGGTACTGCGACAAGCGGGAGAGTAGGTCGCCGCCAGTTTTTATTGTAAACCTCATACAGCAATGTGTGAGGTTTTTTTGTGCCCTAAAGTCAGAGAAGAGACAAGAATCAAGAACCAAGAGTCAAGAATCAAGAACCAGGAATCAAGAGGCAAGATGTCAGACATCAGACACCAGATATCAGATATCAGATATTAGATATCGGATCAAACACAAAACAATAAAGTACCTGGAAACTAGCCTAACAGATAAGAGACAGATAGATAAATAGAGGATAGACGGATAGAAGATAGATAACAGAGCCAGGAATCAAGACAGAAATGCTATATCAGAGAGATTAGAGATTATATTTTAATGTTTTACATGAAATATCAGAATGCCAACAAGCAAACGCCAAAGCATCAGGCGTTACTCAGGTCAGACATTATGCTGCCAGCAATTGATATCATCACATCTTCCAGATAATACAAACAACACCGAACTCAATCATCACTCATCACTTATAACTCTAAAGCACTAGACTCTCAGAGTCCCTAACTCTAAAACAAAAAAGCTCTCTAACAAAAAATCCCAAAACTTACGTTCTGGGATCTGTCTGTATCATTCATTATTAATGGTATACGATATCATAGATTTCATCTTTGGCGTCCTGGAGATTGTCCGGAACATAATTGGCGAGCAGCCAAAGGTTAAGGGATTTTTTGCCTTCGCCGTAACTGGGTTGTACATACATTTCATCAATGAGGTTAAAGCCGTTTCGCTGATAGAAAGAATAGCGTCTTCTGGCATTTTCTCCCAAGCTTTCAGGTTCGATCTCCAGGATAATTCTGGGATGGTTTTTAAAGAGGTACTCGGTGATACCGGAACCTAATTTTTGATTTCTGAATTCAGAAAAAACTTCAAAGTGTTCCACAAAAACGAAATTACTCAGCTCCCACAAGATCAGGTAGCCGATATTTTCTGCTTCATGCAGCACAGAAATCACTTTAACCTTAGGATGCGGGAAAAGGCTGACAAATTTGTACCAGTCCCTGCGCTCATCTTCAGTAAAAGAGGTAGAATAAGAGTCGTAAATTTTTTTCGCCCGGTAATCATCGGGAGAGGTAACATGTAAAAATTCCATAGTTATAAATCAAAGACCCCCGGTCTTCTTGTGATGAAAATATCCTTAATCCATAAAGTGAATGCCAGTCCCACATAGATCAGAAAGAAAAAACCGGCAGTAGCAAAGGTGGAGTATATAAAAAATACCCTGAGTTTAGATACGGGAATCCCCAGTTTAGCACCGGTTCTGGTCAATACCCCAAACCATTCCCTTTCCATTTTATGACGAATATTATTAAGCATTTTTAAGATCCTTTTAATAGTTTAAATCCGATGCTGCAATTTAAGCAATTTTTTTCTTCACAATAATTTTTATAATGAAAAATCATGCTTTGACTTTCCAAAGCAGTATTCACCGGTACGCCTAGTTTTTTCCACTGTTCAGTAACAGAATTTTTTTCAGCAGATAATTGCCGGTACAAGGACAGTATCCTGTCTGCCGTTTCCTCATGATGGTACCTGTAGTAAGTGTATCTCAGCGGAAGGATAGTATTTAGCATAATCAGCCTGATAAACTCATCGCTCAGCGTTTTGGAATAGATGGTCTCGGTTGGCTTGGCAAAATTAAACCGGTTGTCCCAATATGCTGATGCCTTTACCTCAGAAAATGTTTCATAAATGTGGTCTATGCGATCTGTAAATATCAGTTTTGAAAATAGATTTTGCTGCTCATAAAGACTTGCCAGTTGAGCAAGGCGGATCGTTGGGAAATTGGCTGGACGCAAACGCAGGAACTTCGGACGGAATATAATATCAGGAATTTTAAATTTAATCTTTATAAAATCGAATTCCCTTTTCCAGACCTGCATCGTTTCATCCTGAGGCTTTTCCAGCCAGCCTGCAAGACCAAATAACAGGGCTTCCATCTGTATTCTGTTCTGCCGGATCTTCTGGATGACAGCAAAGTCTATGCTTTCTGCAATAGTCCTGAAAATAGCTGCATTTACTTTTAGCCCGAAAGAATAGGCCATACTCTGGAATAATACAGCTTCAAAGTTATTTTGATACCGTTCCAGACTTAGTTCAAGTTCCTCTGATTTCCTTTGGAGCTTTTTCAGCACATTTTCATCGTGGAAGTTTACCGGAATATCTTTCGGGCTGAAAATATTTTCACAGGGAATAAATTGCTTTCCGTTCAGCTGTTCCGAATATTTCCGCACGATTTCCTCATCAATATAATCTTTAAGCTCAAGGGTCGGAATATTTTTGCTTTGCAGTTCGGCAAGATCTGTATCATGATGAAGGACGGCATGGAGAATAACATTTTCGTAATTAGGATCCTGGGAATGCTGGTGAAAAATCCAGTCTGAAGATTTTATATGAAGTTCGATATGGCCTGCAAGGACCATATTCCCGAATTTAATTTTAGCATTGAGGAAATCCGGTCCGGAATCTGAATTCCATGTTCCGAAACTGATGATATCAACGGAGTTGCCTTCAATATCCTTGAAGTCAAAATGTCTGAAAACCTTATGGTTCCAAAGATATTGAAGCAATTTTTCCGTCATGAGTGTACCACAAATATAGCAAAATGCTATACTTTGGTCAACTCCTTTCTGAAATTTTCTATTGTTGTTCTATACATTGCTTCATAAATAGGAAGAATGTTTTTCAAATCGAACTTTATAGCCTGTGCTTTCGCATTTTGCTTCATTTTGGCTAAAAGTTCTTCATTGCTCAGCAGCTTAATCGTGTAATTGCTCATGGCCTCCACATTTCCGATTTCTGCCAGATATCCTGTTTCCCCCTGAATATTTACTTCAGGAATTCCCCCGGCGTTGGAACTGATTACGGGGGTGTGGGCAGCCATAGCTTCAAGGGCAGCCAATCCGAAGCTTTCCTGCTCCGAAGGCAGAAGGAATACATCTGAAAGCTGGAGGATTCTGTATAAGTCATTTACTTTCCCCAGCAGGCGGATTTTAGAGATCAGCTCAGGATTTTCTTCCAGGAACTGGTTCACCTTTTCCATATCGGGGCCCTCTCCGATAATAATCAACCTGGATTTTACCTTTTTCTGCACACTCTTAAAAATCTGGAGTACCTCACTGATCCGCTTTACGGGACGCAGGTTGGATACGTGGATAAGTATCTTTTCATCCGGATTGGCAAACTGGCTTCTCTGGCAGTCAGAATGTCCGTCAAATTCAGAATTATCAATAAAATTGGTAATGACCTGAATATCTTTTTTGATGTTGAAAAACTGCAATGTATCCTTTTTAAGGCTTTCGGAAACTGAAGTAATGGCATCTGACTGGTTAATGGAAAACTCTACAGCATGCTTATAACTCGGATGTTGCCCTACCAAGGTAATATCGGTTCCATGAAGGGTCGTTACCAATGGAATGTCATTGTTATCTTCTTTGAGCATCTGTTTGGCTGTAAATGCAGCATAAGCATACGGAATGGCATAATGGGCATGCAGGAGGTCCAGCTTATAAAGATTAACTACACGGTAGATCATGGAGCTTAATGCAATATCATAAGGCTGGTACTGAAAGAGCGGATAAGTCTGAACATTGACCCGGTGGAAAAAGATATTCGGATTGGTAATATCCAGCCGTGCCGGAAGGGCGGAACTTATAAAATGTACTTCATAGCCCTTGTTGGCAAGCGACATTCCCAGTTCTGTCGCTACAATTCCGCTTCCTCCGTAGGTGGGATAGCAAAGTATGCCTATTTTCATGAATTTATGGTTGTTTTGATGTTGTAAATGTTGTCTTACTGAATGACGATGTCGATTGAACGGGCTGTAGGTCTATTCCCATACCTGCTTTAAGGCGGTCATTCACAAGCACCGGCAACCTGCCCGATATTTTAGTCATTCCCTGAATAGCTTTTGCAGCAGCAGTCATAGAGTCATCATTGTTTTCATAAGAGACCAGTACGGTAGAGATTTTTGACAGGTCAATATCTTTCAGTGCGTACGGACTTCCGAAGATATTCAGTATTACCGAATGGTTTCTGCTGAGCTCTGCTAAAATCCTTTTGGATTCAGCTGATATTTTATAAGGTTTGTAAGCAGTGGAATTATCTTTATGGAAACCTACCAGAACCGTTGAATGCGACGGAATGGATTTAATTTCATCTGCTCTTTTAACAATGACGGAAGAACCCATTTCCTGTAGGAAAGTCTGGTAAGGAGCTTCTTCCAGCGGAATATAATAAACCTTCTTGTCTGAAAGTGGCAGCAGCTTCTTTTCGTCTTTCAGTAAAGTAATCGCATTAGAATATAGATTCTGTACCAGTACTTTGTGTGAATCATTATTCAGGTCATGGTTGATATCTTCAGGCTTCACCGAACTGTACCGGGAAAGGCCCAGGAAATATTTGGTCAGCAGAATTTTCTTGACACTTTCTTCTACTCTGGATTGCGGGATTTCCCCATTATCAATCGCTTTCTGAATAAGCTTCTTGCCTTCAGCTACGCCCTGGGAAAAAAGCATGATATCATTACCGGCTCCAAATGCAAGGGCATCCAGTTCGCCCGGTTTATATTTATTGGCAACAGCACCCATATTCAAAGCATCCGTAATAATAAGGCCTTTATAACCCAGCTGCTGTTTCAGTATCCCGGTGATAATGCTTTTAGAGACAGAGGCAGGAATTCCTTTTCCGGATTCAAGGCTGGGAACATATAAATGGGCCACCATCACACCGCCGATACCTTTGTTCATTAAAGTTTTGAAAGGCGCAAGCTCAACCGTATTCAGCCGCTCCACAGAATGGGAAACAACCGGAAGGTCAAGATGGGAATCTGTATTGGTGTCTCCATGCCCGGGGAAATGTTTAATGGCCGCTAAAACCTGGTGGTCCTGCAATCCGCTGGCATAAGGCAATGCTGAATTGATGACATTATTTACTTCTGAACCGAAACTTCTGTTACCGATAATCGGGTTGTCAGGATTGGTATTTACATCCACTACAGGAGCGAAATCCCAGTTGATACCCATCCTGCGGCAGTCTTCAGCGATTTTTGAAGCCATCGTATAAATCAGGGTCTTATCCTGGATCGCCCCTAATGTCATTGCCCATGGAAACTTATGGGCGGCAGCAATCCTCTGATAAATGCCCCATTCTGCATCCATGCCAATCATAAGTGGGACTCTGGATTTCTGCTGGAATTCGTTCAAGAGGCTAATTTCCCTTGCTGCATCATCCTGCATTAGGATCAATCCTCCGATTTTATCATTAACCACAATATTCCTGACCTGGTTAATGTGGTTTTCATCTTTATTGGTGTATAAAGCAACAATAAAAAGCTGTCCAAGCTTTTCATCCTGGGAAAGTGAACGATACGTGGCATCCACCCATTGACGGGCCTGTTCCGTTTCTGCCTTGGTGATATTTTTAGGCGTATACTGTGAAGATACTTGGATAGTAATCAATGAGAATAAAAAAAGTAAAGTACCTGCAGGATTCTTCATAATGATCGAATAAGAACAAAAATACAATTAAAAAATCAGGTTACCGATGTTTTTAAGTTTTTTGGTATATGTTTTGAATATGCCATATCAATAATAATTAAACTTTTTTTGCAATGAAAAAAATAATCCCTCTATTCTTACTGTCCTTCATCAGTTTTTTTGTGACAAGCTGTGATAATAATGACAATGATGCCATACCTGTTCAGAATAACACTGCTTTGGCTCAGATGAAAGACATTACCGGAACTTTTTCAAGCTCTGGCGGATATACGATTTCTCAGGGATTGAATATCCTTAATACGGATGTAGTTCTGGTGTACAGAAATATAAACTCTAATACCAGCTCTTCTGCAATCTGGCAATTATTACCGAAAACTTTTTTCCTTTCTAACGGAAGGGAGCTTGATTATAATTTTATCTTCAATTCTCAGAATGTAGATATTTCTACACAGGCTAATTTTGATCAGGCAACAATGACTTCTGCAGAAGCCAACAAATATCTGATCAACCAAAATTTCAGAATTGTTCTTATTCCGGCTGATCCTGCAGGAAAAGGGGCGAAGGTAGATTACAACGATTACAACAGTGTTATCAAGTTTTATAATATTGATGAGTCTAAAGTAGTTAAAACCAAAGTTAACTAACAACGATATATCTTTTCAGTTTTTTATAATTAAAAAGCTCCGGAATTTATTTCGGAGCTTTGCTTTTATATATGATTCGATTAGTTATCATTGTCATCAAGAAGATGGCCGAAATAATCTTTCTTCGTCTTCAGATACCCTTCACTGATCTCATTGGCAGGAATCCTTAACGGGACTCTGGAATGAAGAAGGATGTTACTGTCAGTTACATATTTTATCTTTTCTGGATTGTTCGTCAGAAGGTTTACTTCTTTTACGCCAAGGATATTCAGGATCTCTATGGCTACAGCAAAATTTCTGTCATCCGCAGGAAGTCCCAATTTAAGATTGGCTTCAACGGTATCAAATCCCTGCTCCTGAAGTGAATAAGCCTTCAGCTTGTTGATAATCCCTATATTTCGTCCTTCCTGACGAAGGTAAATGATTATTCCGCCATGCTCATGGATATACTTCATTGCAGCATCCAACTGCTGACCACATTCACATTTTTTGGAGTGAAAGACTTCACCGGTAATGCATTCTGAATGAAAGCGTACGTTGACCGGTTGTGTAAAGTCTGTATTTTCTGCAATAATAGCCATATGAGGCATCCAGTCGTTTTCATTTTCAGAGAAAGCAAGCATGCGGAAATTGCCATATTCGGTAGGAACATTGGCTTCTGCCTGTATTTTAATCATCATGAACGGTAATGTTTTTTAATTGGATTTTATAGAATCTTCAATCACGGAAATGTTGGTTTTTAGCCGTACCAGATAACGGTTGAGTACTTCATTATCATCTTCGTTCAGGGTATTCCTGAGTCTTTGTACTTTTTTATAAGATTTCTCGAAGTTTTTTACCGCTTTCTTCTTTCCTGAGATATTGTCAGCATCAATGGCAAAAAGATAGTTTTGAAGACTGTATTTAAGGGCAGTAATCTCATTATCCAGAGCCGTATTCTTAAAAGTAGGAAAAGTGGAGATCATATTAGAAATTTCGGAGGCATTGATGTTGTCCCGGATATTGATATCAATGCTTTTTTCAAGACCTCGGTCTGAGTCAGATCCTTTGGAGTCACTGTAAAAGCTGTTTGACAACGGTGAAAAATTAAGTTTTTCCGTTGCGCAGGAAGATGTCAGTGCCGTTAGTATGCCGAAAAAAAATAATTGTCTCATTTTTGCTGCCCCTTTTGATACAGGATTGGGTTAAGACTTTCATCGTTATACATTTTCATTTGTTTGTATACCTTGATCTTAACGTCACCGTTCTCAATATCAGCAAGCAACTGATCTATAGAAGTGCAGAGGTCTTCTTTCTGAGCCAGCAGAACATCCAGTTTAGCCTGGCATTGTGCTCTGTGCTCATCCGAAGCCGATACTCTGTTAGCTTCTAATGACATATGATAAACCTTTAATGCAAGTATCGATAAACGGTCTATAGCCCAGGCTAGGGTTTCCGTATTAAGTTTTGCAGTAGGCTTGGGAACTATATTTTCATACTTTTTCAGGAACCAGCTGTCTATAAACTCCACAAGGTCAGTTCTGTGCTGATTGGAGGAGTCTATCCTTCTTTTTAACTGAAGGGCTTCAGCCGGATCAATATTTTCATCTCTAATTATATCTTCCAAATGCCATTGAACGGTATCAATCCAGTTCTTTGCATACAAAATCCGTTCCAAACTTTCTTTTGGGAATTGATTATTAATTAGAGTGTTAACGTCGTCATATGCATGGTAATCCTCAATAGAAGTATTGAAGATATTCCAGGCAGTCTCTGTAAAATTCATGAATGAGGAAACTTAGTTGGTAGGAGGGGTAGAAGAATTATTGCTGGTAGACGAAGGCTTATCAGAAGTTGGTTTATCTTCCTCTTTCACTGCATCTTTAAACTCTTTGATACCGGAACCTACACCTCTCATCAACTCAGGAATTTTTTTACCTCCGAAAAGTAATACCAGAATTAATACTACGATAAGTATATGCTGCCAGGACAGGGATAGCATTGTTAATGTATTCATCTTAAATTTTTTTACAAAGTTAATCTTTTTTTAGTAAGAAACCCAACCTAAAGGATCAACCGGAGTACTTCCGCTCCATACCTGAAAATCAAGCGTATAAGATCCGTCAAAATCCTGTCCTACAGTCCCTACAGGTGTCCCTGCAGAAACCTGCTGGCCTTTGGAAACATTTACGCTTCCTAAGTTTGAATATATGGTAAAATAGGTTCCGTGTTTTACAATGACAGTCTTCGTTCCGTCATTATTGGCGAGTACAGAAGAAACCGATCCCGGGAACACGCACTTGGCCCGTGTACCGGCAGGAACGGAAATTTTAATTCCGTTGTTCTCTTCAACGATATTCTTGAATACCGGGTGAGGCTGTCTTCCGAAACGGTGGGTCACCTGCCCTTTATCAACAGGAAAACCTAACCTTCCCCTGTTCTCCGCAAAATTATTTCCGGCTGCAGTGGAAACCCCGAAGTTCGTCATGGCCTTTGATTCGGCTGCCTTCTTATCGTCCTCTTTCCTTTTCTCCAGTGCTGCTTCCGCTGCTCTGGCCGCAGTCAGTTTATCTGCTGCTACCTTTGCCTTTGCTGCTGCTTCATCAGAAGCCTTTTTAGCTGCTACCTTTCTGGCTTCATCTCTTGTACTGGCTTCAGCCCTCGCAGCCTCCTCAGTTCGTTTCCTTTCCTCTTCAGCTCTTCTTGCCGCAAGTTCCGAAGCCCTTTTAGCTTCTGCTTCTGCAGCGAGACGTTCCTTTTCAAGAGCTGCAGCCCTCGCTCTGGCCTCAGCCTCTATCCTTGCTTTTTCCCGTTCTGCGGCAATTTTTGCCAGACGGATTTTTTCAGCCTCGGCTTTTCTTCTTGCTTCTTCTTCAGCTTTGGCTTTCCGGATTTCTTCCGCAATGATCGATCTGATCTGTCCCTCCAATGCCTTAGACTGAGCCTGTTTTTGCTTAAGCTCGCCCGTCAGTTTGGATTCATTCTTTTTAAATTCCGCCACCAGTTGCTCTTTTTGAGCTCTTTCAGCATTAATTGTAGTTAAATCCTTTTGCTGGTTGATCAGAAGCATTTCTTTATCTTTTACAGATTTCTGCTTCTGGGCAATGGTATTTTTGATCTGATTGGCAGCACGCGTGATTTCTGCCGCTTTTTTGTCCTGATAATCGGAATACTGCTTCAGGTACTGAACTCTCCTGATCGCCTCCCCCATATTTTTAGCAGAGAGAATAAAGGTTACCTTATTCTGTACCCCTTTATTTTTGTAAGCATTGACAAGCACTTCAGCATAGTTATTCCTCAATACGGAAAGTTCTTTGTTTTGCCGGTTGATTTCCAGCTGACGCAGATAAATATCATCTTCTATAAACCTCTTTTCTTTCTGCGTATTGCTGTATACTTTTTCTCTCAGTACAAGTTTTTTATTGACGTTGGTAAGATAAGCGATTGAGAGTTTAGACTCATTTCTGGTCTTCGCCAGATCCGTATTTATTTGTGCAATTTGTTTTTTAAGTTCGGCATTCTGTTTTTGCAGCTGTTCTTTATCTTTTTGCCCATAATGCAATCCAAACAGCAGAATACCTATTAAAAAGCTAAATTTTTTGATCATTTAATATCGATTTTCTTATAATTAGCTGGAACTGAATAAGCTGTTTCCATCTTAGAAAAATCAAATTTCGTATTTTCCAGCATAATCTGACTGGTTTTTGATCCTTTTATAATTATTTTAACATTTTTTGGCAAACGTAATCCATTATACTCATCCCAATTGCTGTAAGAAATTTGCAGTTCATCCGGCGAAAGGACATCCTTGAGCTCTACGTTCAATAGGTCATAATTGTTATCGTACTGCATGCTGATCTTGTATTCGCGGTTTTTTTCATGGGTTACGATTTTCTGGTTGGCATTGGAAGCCATACGGTAGCCCTGGGCATTTTTGGTCAGGGTAAACTGGGAATCATTGATTTTAACAAAGGTCCTTCCCATCAGGATACGCTGGAGTGCCTGGTAATCTATGAAATTTACATTGAGTAAGTTATTCAGGTATTCGAAATCAGAATCAATATACGATTTATTTGTCCTGTCAAGCCCCTTGATACCTTCCGGCGTTGCAACCCCACGGGCGACATTAATAAATAATGCCGAAAGGTTCATCCACACCTTCTGATTGTTTTCGATATAAATGGTTGCATCTAGGGTAGGGATAAAGCTTCCGGTTTCAACATTCACCTTACTGTTGATTTTGACCTGGTCAAATTTAGGCGGAATAAGGACATGTTCAAAAAAAGTAAGTTTATCCCTTACAGGTTGATTGGCATCCTTAGGATTATCGTTCTGTGTAGATACAGCGATGCTGTCATTGATATTGGTATTTTTCCGGGCAGCATTCCTGGTCTTGCAGGATGATACAGCGAATAATACAAGTAACAGGGGGATCCATCTTTTCATGTACGGGTCTTTATGAATTAAAGTAAAACTTTGCAATATTAACGCCAAACCACACAAAATGTTTTGTGTGGTTTGGGATGATATATCTTTCAACAATAAATGCTGATGTTATTTTGATAAGAAATCCAGAACAGAGTAATCTCCCAATGAGATTTCCCTTGCAACACCGAAGTACTGTGCAGAATTTCCGATCATAGAGTTGGAGAGGTTACCATGGTTGATCTGTGTATTTTCCTGGATCAGGGAATTCTCGATATTGGAATTGATGATCACTGTATTGTTCCCTAAAGAAACGCCCGGGCCTACCTTTGAATTCGATATTTTTACATTTTCACCGATAAAACAAGGCGGGATGATCAGCGAGTTTTCAATCTGTGCGGAAGCAGGAGGGACTGCCATTGCCTCTTTTTCATAAGCAAGGATCTTGCTGTTGGTTTCTACGGTTGCGTTCTTATTTCCGCAGTCCATCCAGTCATTTACTTTTCCCAGGCTGAATTTGGCTCCTTTAGACCTGAGGTTTTCCAAAGCAGTGGTCAACTGGTATTCACCTCCGTTTTTAATATCATGCTCCATGATATAGTTGATTTCATTCATCAGCTTCTCGGCACTGTTAAAGTAATAGATCCCGATAATAGCCAGGTCAGAAACATACGTTTGGGGTTTTTCCACAAAGTCGGTAATGAATCCGTAGTTGTCCAGCTTCACGACTCCGAATGCAGAAGGGTCTTCCACACTTTTTACCCATATGACGCCATCCGAATTCTTATCCAGCTGGAAGTCTGCCCGGAAGAGCGTATCTGCAAAGGCAATAACAACATCGCCGGTCATGGATTTTTCGGCACATTTAATTGCATGTGCAGTTCCCAGTGGGTCATTCTGGTAATATATACTTCCTTTTGCTCCTAATTTTTCAGCAATCTGAATAAGCGATTTTTCAATCTCCGCCCCGAAATCACCGATAATAAAAGCCACCTCATCTATCTCCTCGCCTGCAACCTTCGCAATATCTTCTACCAGCCTCTGTACAATGGGCTTTCCTGCAATGGGGATTAATGGTTTCGGCACTGTTAATGTATGGGGACGCAATCTGGAACCACGTCCTGCCATAGGAACAATAATTTTCATAAATGATACAGTATGTTTTTTTTGTTTAGCTTAGTTTAATTTGATGTAAAGATAGGAATAATACCCTTCCCCGTGGTATAAGCCGGATATGATATGCAACGTTATGGTAAAACATACTATAATATCAGCTTTTCCTGATTCTGGAAAGCAGCATGTCCTTTTCACTATAGATCAGAATACCTGCATATATAAGGAACATCAGGTTGCCGATCCAGAAATTATAATGGAATATATACATGATGAGAAAGCTGAATACCATCAGCAGTCCTATGAACAAGGTCATTTTTTTGATCCTGTAAGGGATCGGATAATATTTCTGTCCCAGCATATAGGACGTCACCATCATGATAAAATAGGCTATGAATGTTACCCAGGCAGAGACCATAAACCCATATTTTTTCAGGAAAATAAGGTTTAGGGCGATAGTAATAATGGCACCCAGCCATGAAATCACCGTGCCCACACGCGTCCTGTCCGTTACTTTATACCAGGTGGAAAAATTATAATAGATCCCAAAGCACAGATTGGCCACTACAATGATGGGAATAATGTCAACCGCTGTCCAGTAGGTGCTGTTAGGAATCAGGATCTGTTTCAGCCATGAGATATTGGCTATGATTCCCATGGCTACTGTTGAAGCAAAGAAAGTAAAATATTCCGTTACTTTTGCATAGGTGTTTTTCGCATTCTCGTTATTCATCTGTTTGAAAAAGAATGGCTCTATCCCCATTCTGTAGGCGGTGACAAAAAGCGTCATCAGTACGGCGAGTTTGTAGCAACCCCCGTAAGCACCGGCATCTTCGCCCGGAATATACCAGATCTGTATGGCTTTGTCAAAATTTTCATTCACCATAAAAGCCAGCCCGGCAATCATGACCGGCCAGGAATACCGGACCATTTTCCTGAACAGGTCCGCAGAAAACTGCAGTCTTACCTTCATAATGACGGGCAGAAGCAGGAGGAAACCTAAAAAGCTTGCCACCAGATTACTGTAGAACGGAAAAGAAACCTTTTCTTTCAGCCCGAATCCTTGTGAAACGTTTAGGGGGATATACAGGAATAACGCAATGGTAATCACAGTCTGGAATAAAGACTGCAATACCCTGACCAGGGAATATTTGATAGGTTTGTTGTTATACCTCAGCCATGCAAAAGGGATGACGCAGAGGTTATCAAAAAAGGCAATCCACGCAAACCAGCGGATATATTCAGGGTTGGCCGAGTACTCCAGGGTATCGGCAATGGACTGGCTGAAAAGCAGGCAGGCCAGCAGGAAAACAGTGGAAAGCCCAAACAGGAACCAAAAAGACGTATTAAAGGTCGTTTTCTGCTGATCTTTTTCTGATGAAAACCGGAAAAATGCGGTTTCGAAGCCAAAAGACAGCATGATATTCACAAAAGAAATCAGTGCATACAGGTTTGAAAATATGGCAAAATCTCTGCTGTCGATCTGGTCGATATATAGAGGGTTAAGGATAAACAAGATGACTCTCGGCATGATGGCCCCGATTCCATAGATGATCGTCTCGTTAAGCAGTTTTTTCAAAATGTGAAATTTTATGCAAATGTAGATAATTACAAATTGATTTTTCCGGAGCCCTGTTAAAATTCATCCATAAACCTTACTTTTGCTTTTATCTGAATCGCAGAGATCAGAAGTTACAAACCGGTCAGGTGCAGAGATCATATTCTCTTGTTTGAACCTCAATCGGCAGCTGACTTCTGACTTCTGATGTTCAGTTGTAAACCTCTAATTCCTCAGTAAAAATGAAGACCTTAATTAAAAATGTTCAGATTGTCAATGAAGGAAAAATCTTCGGGAGCGATGTTCTGATAGATAACGATACCATCTCGAAAGTAGACAGCGAAATCTCTGATGAGGCGGATCTTGTTATTGACGGTTCGGGTAAATACCTTTTGCCCGGGGTCATTGATGACCAGGTTCATTTCCGTGAGCCGGGCCTTACGCACAAAGGCAATATTGAATCTGAGTCCAGATCTGCAATAGCAGGCGGAGTCACCAGCTTTATTGACCAGCCCAATACCGTGCCCAATGCTGTTACCCAGGAACTGCTGGCCGATAAATACAGTATAGCTTCGGAAAGTGCCTATGCAAATTATGGCTTTATGATGGGCGGGACCAATGATAATCTTGAAGAAGTGCTGAAAACAGACCCAAGCAATGTTCCCGGAATCAAATTGTTTTTAGGTTCTTCCACAGGCAATATGCTGGTAGACAACCCGGAAACCCTGGAACGTATTTTCAGCAATACCAAAATGCTGATTGCCGTTCATTGCGAGGACGAAGCCACCATCAGAGCGAATACGCAGCAATATATCGATAAATATGGCCAGGATATCCCGGTGAAGTTCCATCACCTGATCAGAAGTGAGGAGGCCTGCTACAAATCTTCTTCAAAAGCCATTGAACTGGCGGAGAAAACCGGGGCGAGGCTGCATGTCTTCCATTTGTCCACTGCGAAGGAAACTGCACTGTTCAGGAATGATATCCCTTTGAAAGATAAAAAGATCACGGCAGAAGTATGCGTGCATCACCTTACCTTTACCAACGAAGATTACGAAACCAAAGGAGCCCTGATCAAGTGGAACCCTGCGGTAAAAACACAGAAAGATAAAGACGGATTGTGGGAAGCCCTTCTGGATGACAGGATTGATGTAATTGCTACCGACCATGCACCCCATACCTGGGAAGAAAAGCAGAACGTATACACCAAATGTCCTTCCGGAGGACCCTTGGTGCAGCATGCTCTTCCTGTAATGCTTGAAAACTATAAAAACGGAAAGATTTCCCTTGAAAAGATTGTTGAAAAAATGTGCCATAATCCTGCCATCCTTTTCAGGATTTCCAAAAGAGGTTTCGTAAGGGAAGGCTACAAGGCCGATCTGGTGCTGGTTGATCTTAATGACCCGTGGACGGTTGCCAAGGAAAACCTCTTATACCATTGCGGATGGAGCCCTCTTGAAGGGATGGAGCTGCATTCAAAAATCACCCACACTTTTGTCAATGGACATCTGGCGTATGATGAGGGTAAAATCAATGAACAGAAATTCGGGGAGCGATTGCTTTTTGAGGTTCAGGAATAAAAAAAAGACTGCCACGGCAGTCTTTTTTGCTTTATTTTCAGCAGATTAGCATACAGCTCATAATCAGAAATTTTATAATAGGCTCTATTATAAGATATTTATCAACCAATTACAATGCTTTGGATTCCTTTTTCCAGAGCTGTATCCTGGAGTTGAGGAAGACTAAGGCCTTCTGCCCGGACAATAGTGATATCAGTGATGCCTATGAAGCCGAGCACGCTCTTTAAATAAGGAACAACAAAATCATATGACTGATAATCGCCTTCTGAAAAAATAGAGCCGCTGGTTACTGCGATATAAGCCTTTTTATTTTTAACCAGACCTTCAAAACCATTTTCAGAATAGCGGAATGTCATTCCACCCCTTGCAATATGATCAATATAAGCTTTTAAGACTGAAGGAATGCCGAAATTGTAGATAGGAACACTGATCACAATAATATCAGAGGCCTGAAGTTGTTCAATAGCATCATCTGAACGTTTGACCGCTTTATTTTGCTCATCTGTTCTGTTTTCTGCCGGAATAAACCAGGCTTCAACCTGTTCTTCACCCAGGTGCGGGAAAGGGTTTTTCAATAAATCCAGTGTGGTTACCGAATGTTCCGGATAGATATTCTGTAATTTTTCTTCTATAGCATTGCCTAATATTCTGCTTGAAGACCCCTGAATCCTTGAACTCGAACTGATGTGGAGTATGTTTTTCATTTTTTAATACATTAAAGTTTCTTCAGCAAAATTATGTACTTTAGCTTATCAAAAGTTAGTAGTATACCATAGGTTAGCAGTAACCTTTTTGTTAGTTTATCAATAGTGATATGGAAAATGAAGAAACAATCTGCAGAGGAAGCTGCAGTGAAAACCTTTCTGCCGTTGAAGATGCCATTTATGTTATCGGCGGGAAATGGAAACTGAAAATCATCATAGTATTGCAGGAATTCGGAAATGTCCGTTTTAATGAACTGCAGAGAACCATAAGCGGAATTTCTGCAAGAGTCCTGTCCAATGAACTGAAGGATCTGGAACTGAACGGATTTGTGAAACGGATCGTACACAGTGAACAGATGCCGGTTCTGGTGGAATATATTTCTACAGATTACAGCAGAACGCTGAAGCCTGTAATCAGGTCACTTTCAGAATGGGGAAAAACCCATAAACAGAATATTAAGGCAGACGCTTTTTAGGCACTGTAAAAGTGGTTTTCGATGATAAAAAAGACTGCCATACAGCAGTCTTTTTTTTGATCATATATCAGGAAATAGATGGTTACTTCGCTTTTGCGCTCATATAAAAGCTCAGCGTACCTCCTTTCATGATATCGGAATGCCTGAGCGTAAAATCTTTTATTTCCTTTCCGTTCAGGAGAATTTTTTTTACATATACATTTTCCTGACTTTGGCCCAGAGCTTCGATGCTGAATGTTTTCCCGTTTTCTAAATTCAGAACGGCAGAATCAACAGCAGGGCTTCCGAGAGCATAATCCTCGGATCCTGGAGTAACAGGATAGAAGCCTAATGAGCTCAGGATATACCAGGCACTCATCTGTCCGGTGTCATCATTGCCTCCCAATCCGTCTGGAGTAGCCTTATACTGCATATTTAAAATCCTTCTCACCTGAGCCTGGGTTTTCCAGGGCTGCCCGGCCCAATTATAAAGGTAGGCAACATGATGGGCCGGTTCATTCCCGTGGACATAACCACCGATGATCCCTTCACGGGTAATATCTTCCGTATCAGCGAAAAATTCGTCCGGAAGGTGCATGGTAAACAGCTCATCCAGTCTTGAAGCAAACTTTTTCTTTCCGCCCATAATTTTAATGAGTTCTTCCGGATTCTGAGGGACAAAAAAACTGTAATTCCAGGAGTTCCCTTCAATGAAACCCTGCCCGTGGGTACTTAGTGCATTGAAATCTGCCTTAAAGCTTCCATCCTGTAATCGGGGCCGCATAAAGCCTGTACTTTTGTCGAAATTGTTTTTCCAGTTCTCTGATCTTCTGATAAACCGATTATAGACTTCAGTTTCTCCTAAATGCTTGGCCAGATGTGCGATGGCCCAGTCATCATACGCATATTCCAGGGTATTGGACACTGAGGTTCCGTTTTTTTCGGCAGGAATATAGCCTTTGTCAATATAATATCCGATGCCTTCATAATCCCTTTTATCAGCAGTTTCTACACAGGCTTTCAGGGCCTCATGCGGATCACCGGAATAATTGCCTTTAATGATGGCATCAGCCACTACGCTGACACTATGATAGCCACTCATGCACCAGTTATCGTTGGCATAATGCGACCAGATCGGAAGCATCTTCATGGAAAACTGGCGGTAATGGGCCATCATAGACTGCACCATATCATTATTTCTTTTCGGCTGGATGATGTTAAAGAACGGATGGAGGGCCCGGTAGGTGTCCCAGATCGAAAATGTGGTGTAATTCGTGAATGTGCCGGCCTTGTGAATGTTCTGGTCCAGGCCTTTATATTCACCGTTAACATCCATATACGTGGTAGGATTGATGAATGTATGATACATGGCTGTGTAAAAACTAATCTTGGTATCCTCGGAACCCCGGATGGCAATTTTGCCAAGCTCCTTATCCCATTGTTCCTGAGCCTGTTCTTTTATCTGGTCGAAAGAAAGGTTTCCGGTTTCCTTTTCTAAATTTTCCAGGGCGTTGGCCTGGCTGACAGGCGAAATGGCTAGCCTGATTTCGATAGGTTCATTTTCAGAGGTCGTGAAATCAAAATACATCTTGATGTTTTTGCCGGCGATTTCCGGGAAATTTCTGGTCTGGTCGAATTTCCTCCAGAATCCATTGTATACCTGTTTTCCGTCGTAGTTTTTCTGTCCGTAGGATTTGAACGGCTTGGAAAATTTCATGGCAAAATAAACGGTTCTTGTTCTTGCCCAGCCATTAGTCTGGCGGTATCCTGTTACGGTTGTATTATTTTCCACACGGGCATAGGTCCAGATATTTTTTCCGTCATAATTGTATATTCCTGCCATCAGGTCAAAAATAATATGGGCCTGGTCAGACTTTGGGAAGGTGTAACGGTGAACGCCGGTTCTCGTTGTAGCTGTCAGTTCTGCCAGGATGTGGTCATCGTCCAGCTGTACCCGGTAATACCCTGCTTCCGCTTTTTCGTTCTGATGCGAAAACCTGCTCCGGTACCCTTTTTCGGGATCAGATGCCGTACCGGGATTCAGTTGCAGCGGTCCGGTGGTCGGCATGATCAGGAAATCCCCGAGATCAGAATGGCCGGTTCCGCTGAAATGCGTAGCACTGAAGCCTACAATCGTCTTATCTTCATACCGGTATCCAGCGCAGTATTTATAAACGTCGCCGTTGTATTTTCCGTTGACGGCATAAGACAAAGTATCCGTTTCCGGGCTTAGCTGAACAGCCCCGAACGGGACGGTTGCACCGGGATAGGTATGGCCCATTTTTTCGGTTCCGATCAGCGGATTGACATAATAAACGGGTCTTTCAGGTTGCTGGGATTTATAATATGAAATGAAATTTATAAAAATCAGTAAAAAATAAATTTTATGATGTTTCATTGGTGAATAAAATTTTAAAAGCTAAAAATAGCTAAAAATAAATCAACAATGATGATTCCTGCTCAGAAAGCAGTCCCGGTGAATGCGCATCACTCTTTTCAGACAAGAATTTAACGGTGAGAAATAATAATTTTCTTACCGATCTCGGTTTGCCCTGTCTTCAGTTTTAAAATATAATTTCCTTCTGTAACGGCGGAAACATTGATCTCGAGCCGGTTGGAAATCAGCTTCTCTGTTTGCTGAAGAATAATCCTTCCGCTCATATCTAAGATCTGGTATTGTATATTATTTTCCTTTCTTTGTTCAAAATCAACGTAAATATACTGGCTTGCCGGAACCGGATAAACCTTTATTCCCTGATCTGAAATGACCTCTGATGTTCCAAGGTTACTGCAAACCGTGCTTGCTTTCTGCGCTCCGGTAATCACATCCACCTTCTGGCTTCCTGTAACGTAATAATCAAGTTCGGAAGTAATCATCAGGCTGGTGGTCGCTCCAAGCCAGTCCTGCAGCAGCGAAGCGAAAATCTGCCGGTAATCATACCTTCTCTGGTTCTGGTTGTAATAAAAGCTGGTCTGATTGGTAAATACAGGATGATCTCCTAAAATTCCTGCCGCTGCAGCATTACCGATCACAAAAAACGGGGCCAGGTCCCCATGATCTGTTCCCGTACTTCCATTTTCCCGTACCTGCCTTCCGAATTCGCTGAATGTAACGGTCATTATCTTGTCTGCAATGCCGAGCTGCTGGATATCTGCCTGGAAGGCTGCAACAGAACCGGCAATATCCCCAAGGAGATTGGCATGCGTACCCAGATGAGGGCTTCCTGACTGTACCTGATTCACGTGGGTGTCGAATCCGCTTAGGTTAACCTGGAAAATTTTGGTTTTGCTTCCCCCTTTGATCATTCTGGCAACGGTTTTCAGCTGTTTTGCCAAAGAAGAGTTAGGATATGCTGCAGCAGAATTATTTCCGGCATTGAAGACCTGCATTACACGGTCATAATAAGCATCCATACTTGCTGCAATACTCTTTACATAGGCCAAAAGGTCATTATACTCTGAAGTAACCAGCTTTAAGGTGCTGAAAATGCTGGATTGGAAGCCGGTAAGGTTATACTCAATGTTTTTTTCCGTTGTATGCTCATAGAACAGGCATGGATTAAGATTTCCCATCTGTATGGCAAGCGGATCCGGGTTGAGAGTCGTCGGGTTTCCTGCAAGACCCGGATACAGCGAGCCCAGAAACCGGCCGAATATTCCATCCAGGAGATCAGAATTGACACTGCCGTCCTTACCTGCAAACATAAGGTTTTCTGATCTGAAGTGTGAGTAGTTGGGGTTTGGATATCCCACTCCGTTCATAAGCAGGAGTTTGCCGGAATCATAAAGGCTTTTAAAGCCGGTCATTGAAGGATTCAGGCCGACAAGTTTACCGGAAGCTACTGTACTGTCCAGCGGAATATAGCTTCCGGTCCCTGTACTGGCAATCTTAATGTTTGGCCTCAGCGCAGCATAGGTGCTGTACTGGCTTATAGGAATCACGGTATTGAGCCCGTCATTGGCACCGGCCAGCCTGAGAATAACCAAAACCCTGTCATTAACAGTATCGCAGCTGAGCTGCAGATCCAGAAACTGGTTCATAAACCTTGAAGGCATACCATTGAGATAAAACGGTGCACCAATACCTCCGAGAGAAACTAATCTTAAAAAATCTTTTCTGTTCATGGTCTTAGATGATTTGAAATTCAGGCGATTTAATAATCGCTTTTACCAGTCTGTCTATAGGGATTTTCACATTGTTGGCATTCCCCGTACTGATGTAGTTGTTCCATTCATTGAGCCAGTTGATCGTGCTGAGGTTATTCAGAAATACATTTTTGAAATAATTGTAACGGTCGCCGGTAGGCACTTCCACAAACATCATCTGCAGAAATTCGGTAACCAGTGTATCTGTATCGCCCGGATTAGAAAAATAGCCGCTGTCTTTTACAAACGGAGCGTTGTACAGTTTAAAGGTGAAACCGTTATAAGTCAGCCCGTTGATCAGGTAGTCAATCGTATTGTTGTACCGTATCCTGAGGGAAGAAGTGGTAATCCAGTTTTTGTCATAATTAGGGCTGCTTGAATATCCTGAGTAGCCGTTGACCGATTGCGGCCTGAAAACCGGCATTCCGGCATTGGAAGCATAATTGGTCACAACGCCCATCAGGCTGTGTATCGCGGAGGGGTTGGCAGTATATAACGGGATCTGAAGATTAAGCAGCGAAAACATATGAAGGTACAGCTCAACAGGATTTCTTATGATGTTTCCGATGGTCTGATCACCGGCCACACTGTCTTCTTCATCATAAAAATGTTTGCTTTTCAGAAGTGTGGTAATGGCAGGGATGATATTATAGTTGTCAGTTTTAAGCGCTGCTGCAAGTGGGACAATAATCCCTGTTTCTATAGCCGAAGTAATTTCCCTACCCACGAAATAGCGGTAGATCCTTCTGCAGTATGCTTTTGCCGTTTCATCTTTGTCAAAAATCATATTGATATAATTCTGAAGCTCTGTTTTAATGGTTGCTTCGGTAGTGCCTCCGGGAATAGATTGTGAACCGAATGCGGCAGAAAAAGTTTTGGTTCCCGTATCATGGTTATTTACTTTAACCTGTCCGGTAGGAATTTGGGTAACAGAATCTACAGAAGTAAGCCTGGCTGTCTTATCAAGATGTATGGATGAGGTCAGTGAAAAACCCGTCAACACCCTCGCTGCCTGCTGTACATCAGTTTCCGTATAATTGGTGTAGTTTCCGGTAGCAATCTGCGGACCTTTTAAAATGGTAAAAAGCTCTAGGAATTCCCGTGCATAATTCTGATTGGGGCTGGTGTTCTGATTTAGATTGTTATTGAGATACAGCAGCATTCTTGGGTTCTGAGTGACTCGTACGGCAAGATCTTTAAGGCTGCCGTTGACATGAAATCTTAAAAGCTCTTTATAATCAAAATTAATCCAGAAAGAAGCATCATCGTCAGCAATAAAAAGGATGTGCAGAAAGTAGGCGATTTTATGTTGTGCCGAGGGATCTTTAAGAGCGGAATATAGCCACCAGTAGAGATCATTTCTTACACTGTTGGCTGTATTCTGTGTATCAGTAATATTGGGACTGGCTGATGTAGGGACAATGGTCTCACCAGCATTATTAAGAGGCGAGGGAGGAACAGGATTGCTGAAATTAAATAATTCTGTCAGTGCCTGCTGTGGAGTCTTGACAGCTAAGTCCAGAATTCTGGCTTTCGTAATGTTGTAAGTGGTGCGTCTCAGGAGATGATAGGCATTTGCAAATCCCAGCGCATTGGTTTTAGGCGTTAGACTCGGCATGGCAATGAGTATTTTGAAACAAATGTACGTTTTTAATGAATATGTGGTATTTTTATATTGAAATTAATATAATTTTAATATAAATAATACATAAGTGTCTAATAATTGATTTTAGTCTTTGCCAATGGAATGTTGCTGTGATTGATATATAAGGCATAGTTTTTCACTCAGCAGAAACAAATATTTGTGCTACATTTACGGAATACATCATACTTATTAAAGTTCTCAAATATTATTAAACAATACATTTATGAATCTGTACACACAGCCAATGCTCCGCGAAGGAGCCCTTAAAGATAAAGTTGCTATTGTAACCGGCGGCGGAAGCGGCCTGGGAAAAGCCATGACCAGGTATTTCCTGGAACTGGGCGCAAAGGTCGTTATCACTTCCAGGAATCTTGAGAAACTCCAGGTAACTGCCGGAGAGCTGGAAGAACAGACCGGCGGCAAAGTGCTTTGTGTAGCCTGTGACGTTAGAAACTGGGATGAGGTGGAAGCGATGAAGGAAGCAACGCTCGCAGCATTCGGCAAAATTGATATCCTGCTGAACAATGCTGCAGGAAACTTTATATCTCCTACAGAGCGCCTTACGCATTCTGCTTTCGATTCCATTCTGGATATCGTTCTTAAAGGCACCAAAAACTGTACACTTTCCATTGGAAAGCACTGGATCGATTCAAAAACATCCGGGACGGTTCTTAATATCGTTACGACCTATTCCTGGACGGGATCTGCCTATGTTGTGCCTTCTGCCTGTGCCAAAGCCGGTGTCCTGGCAATGACCCGTTCTCTTGCTGTGGAATGGGCCAAATATGGCATCCGTTTTAATGCTATTGCACCGGGACCGTTCCCTACCAAAGGAGCATGGGACAGGCTGCTTCCCGGAGACCTTCAGGAAAAATTCGATATGAAGAAGAAAGTGCCTTTAAGAAGGGTAGGTGAACATCAGGAGCTGGCCAATCTTGCGGCTTATCTGGTGTCGGACTATTCTGCCTATATGAACGGAGAGGTAGTTACGATAGATGGAGGCGAGTGGCTTCAGGGAGCTGGAGAGTTCAATATGCTGGAAGACGTTCCTCAGGAAATGTGGGATGCCCTGGAAGCCATGATCAAAGCAAAGAAGTCAAACTGATTTTCTGAAATATAACAGCACGCATGCTGTAACAATCTGCCGTCTTCCGCAACCTATTGCATAAGCTATAAAAAATAATTTCAATGAACCTTAGATCCCGAATTCTGGTTCCTGCACTGGCCGCTCTGTTTTTTACATCTGCCTACGCCCAGGAAGCTCCCAAGTATGATTACACAGAAGCCTTCAAGCCTTTTTTCTATCCCCAGACCGGTACGGAAACCCGCTCGGCAAGCGGACAGCCCGGGCATGCCTATTGGCAGAATGCCGTGAACTACAACCTGGATATCTCCCTCAATGATGCGCAGGACGAACTTACGGGAACCGCAGAGATCACCTATACCAATAACAGTCCGGATACTATGGGGTTCCTTTGGCTGCAATTAGATCAGAACCTGTTTAAGAAGGATTCCAGAGGAAATGCGCTGGTACCGTTATCCGGAAGCAGGAACGGGGCGCATGGAGAGGATTTTGACGGAGGTTACCGTATAAAATCCGTTAAGCTGGATGGGAAAGATGTAAAATATACGGTTACTGATACCAGGATGCAGATCGATCTTCCGAAAGAGCTGAAATCCAGAGGCGGGGTAGCAAAAATAAAAATAGAATATTCATTCAAGTCTCCGCAATACGGATCAGACAGGATGGGAATCCAGGATACCAAAAACGGAAAGATCTTTACCATCGCTCAGTGGTATCCGAGAATGTGTGTGTATGATGATGTACTCGGCTGGAATACCATGCCTTACCTGGGTGCCTCTGAATTCTATCTGGAATACGGAGACATCACGGCCAACATCACAGTGCCGGCAAATCATTATGTCGTTGCTTCCGGAGAGCTTCTTAATGCGAAGGAAGTGTATACCAGAGAACAGAATAGCCGTTGGGATCAGGCCAGGAACAGTGACAAAACGGTGATGATCCGCCCTGAATCCGAAATCGGAAAAGCCCAGCCGGCCGGAACCAAAACCTGGAAGTTCAGGATAAACCAGGCCCGGGACTTTGCATGGGCATCTTCAGCCGCTTTTATCCTGGATGCAGCAAGGATCAATCTTCCCGGAGGAAAGAAATCATTGGCGATCTCAGCGTATCCTGCTGAAAGTGCCGGTGAAAAAGCATGGGGAAGATCCACGGAATATACCAAAGCAGCCATTGAGCATTATTCTGCCAAATGGTATGGATATACGTATCCTGCCGCTACCAACGTAGCAGGAAATGAGGGCGGAATGGAATATCCGGGAATTGTATTCTGCCATATGGATTCCAAGGGTGAGGACCTTTGGGGAGTTACCGACCATGAGTTCGGGCACAACTGGTTTCCGATGATTGTAGGTTCCAATGAGCGATTGTTTGCCTGGATGGACGAAGGGTTCAATACCTTTATTAATGAATTGTCCACAGAAGCCTTCAATAAAGGAGAATATTACCGGAAGAAGAATATAGCCCAGATGGGAGGCTATATTATGAGCGATAATTTTGAGCCGATCATGGTAGGTCCGGATAATATGAAGGAAAACAGCATCGGCGTTCTGGCATATTATAAGCCCGGAATGGGATTGCAGATCCTCAGGGAATCAATCTTAGGGCCGGAGAAATTCGATAAGGCATTCAGGACATATATTGACCGTTGGGCATTTAAGCACCCTACGCCATGGGATTTTTTCCATACCATGGAAAATGTTTCCGGGGAAGAACTGAACTGGTTCTGGAGAGGCTGGTTTATGAACAAATGGAAAATAGACCAGGCGGTTAAAAATGTAAAATATGTAAACGGAGATTTCAAGAGCGGAGCTGAGATCACGGTGGAAAACCTTGGCCAGCTGCCTATGCCTACTACCGTACAGGTGAAGTTTAAGGACGGGACTGCACAGGTCGTGAAATTACCTGTAGAAGTCTGGAAGCGTAATAAAGAGTGGACATTTAAAGTAAATTCTGTGAAAGAAATTGAGCAGGTGAAGCTGGATCCGGAATCTGCCATCCCGGATACCAACAGCAAGAATAATGTATGGACCTGGGATTCGACGCAGTCTAAGCCGGTAGAGAAAATTAATGTAAAAGATTTTACCGGAACATTCGGCAGCAAACAAGTTCCTATAAAAATTACATTTGTGGAGAAAAACAACCAGCTATATGCCCAGGCAACCGGACAACCGGAATTTCCACTGGAATATACCGGTGATCGCACCTTTACGTTTGAGCAGGCACAGATCTCCCTCAAATTCAGCCAGGACAGGAAGACCATTACATTCTCCCAGGGCGGCAGGGATTTCACCTTCACGAAAGAATAAAATGAGAAGACCATCACGATCAAACTCCGGAATTATAGTCCGGAGTTTTTGTTTGTGAACATCTTTTAAAATGATACCGGGGAATTCTTAACCTCTTTTTTAAACAGAAACTTTATTTTTGTTTAAATTTTAAAAAATCAAAAAATGAATTTCAGATTTTCAGTGGTCTGTCTGATGCTGGCAGTAATGTCATTTTCACAGGACCTTAGGGTAATGAGTTTTAATATCAGGCTGCAGGTGGATTCGGATAAGGAAAATGCATGGACGGAAAGAAAGCAGGACGCCCTGGATTTGATCAGGTATTACCATCCGGATTATTTCGGGGTGCAGGAAGCGCTCCCGGAACAGATGAAAGATATCAAAACAGGCCTTAAAAACTATGACTATGTAGGCGTGGGAAGGGATGATGGTAAGGAAAAAGGGGAGTTTTCAGCCATCTTTTATGATACGGCAAGATTACAGGTGCTGAAATCAGGGACCTTCTGGCTTTCCGAAACACCCGAGAAGCCTTCCAGGGGATGGGATGCAGCCCTTAACAGGATCTGTACCTATGCGGTTTTCAGGGATAAAAAGTCGAAAAAGGAATTCATGGCTCTGAACCTTCATTTTGATCATATCGGAAATGTGGCAAGGGTAAAGTCTTCGGAACTGATCTTAAAAAAGATTGCTGAGATCAACCCTAAAAATCTTCCGGTAACGGTAAGCGGGGACTTTAACCTGACTGAAGATTCAGAACCGATTAAAATCATGTCCAAAAACCTTCAGGACACCTACTATCATTCCGAAACAAAACATTACGGTCCTAAAGGGACCTTCACCGGTTTTAATGTGAATGAAATCCCGAAAGAAAGGATTGACTATATTTTTGTAAAAGGATTTAAAATCAGGTCTCACAGGCATATCAACGACAGGAGGGAAAACCTGCTGTATCCGTCGGATCATTTCCCTGTTCTTACGGAGCTTTCCTTTTAATATCGAAATTATACGGGAAAATCAACTTCAAATCCAATTCCTCTCAGGGATTGGATCTTGATTTCAGGATCATGCTGGAAATATTTTCTCAGCCGGCTGATAAAGACATCAAGGCTTCTGCCTGTGAAATAGTCATTGGTCTCCCATAAGCTGTCCAGGATATCGTCCCTTTTGATGGTCTTATGATTATGCTGCAGCAGGTATAACAGTAATTGCTGTTCCCGGATGGTGAGGCGGATGTTTTCAGCAGGGTGATAGAGCAGCAGTTTTTCCGTATCCAGGTTATAGCGGCCGATCCTGATTTTTGTTTCCACAGCAGGTAATGTCCGTTTCAGAACATTCCGGATCCGCAGGACCAGCTCTTCCGGGTCACAGGGTTTTGCAATATAATCATCGGCACCTATTTTCAGTCCGGTCAGGCGGTCAATTTTCTGGTTTTTGGCGGTTAAAAAAAGAACCGGAAAATTAGGATGGGCTTTAAGGATTATTTTTGCCAGAGAGAAACCGTCCATATTGGGCATCATGATGTCCAGGATTCCGAGCTGGTACGGAAACGGGCCTGAGATAACTTCTGTAAGATCTTCAGGGTTCTGAAACCAGGCCACTTCAAAATCTTCCAGTTCCAGGTATTGTTTGAGGATCATCCCGAAATCAGGATCGTCTTCTGCTAAAAGGATCTTAACTTTCATAATGCATCTGTATGGTAAATAATGTCCCTGCGCCGATAGTGCTTGCCACCTGAATGGTGCCGTTATACTGTTCTACGATATTCCGTACGAAATACAGGCCGAGTCCCAGTCCTTTCGTATTGTGGATGTTATCGGACTGCACACGGTAAAATTTTTCAAATATATTCTTAAGTTCTCTTTTCGCAATGCCTTGTCCGTTGTCCGAAACCTGTATATGTAAAATGCCTTCCGTAGTATTGATATGGACAGTGATTCTGTCTGAACCGTATTTAATGCTGTTTTCACAAAGGTTTTTAACAATGGTTTCCATCATGTTTTTATCGAATGGCAGCTCTCCTGTTACAGAAATTTGTGTGTCAAATAGGATTTCAGGATAGGTAAAAGTAAGGTCCTGGATGAAGAAGCTCCAGTCTTCCGGTTCTATACTGTATGTTTCCTCTTTTTCGCTTTCGTGAAGCTGTTTCATAAGATTCTCCAGCCGTACGATCTGGCGGTCGATAAGAAGAAGTGTCTCTGTGTTCCAGTCTTTCTTAAGGGCTTTTGAGGCAATTTTTAAAGTAGCAATAGGTGTTTTGAATTCATGAGAAATATTATCCACCACCGTATGCAGGACTTCTACCTGCTTCTGCTGCCTGATGAGGTTTTTTAAGGTAAAAAGATACAGCATCAGTACGCTGGCCAGAAGGATGACGCAGCATATGATCAGGAGGATCAGTTCCTTGAAAATAACGGTCCTGATATTCAGAATCTCAAAATCTGTCCTGCTGCGGACAAGAAAAGAATTTTTCTTCGATGCATCCGTTTTGGAAGTTGATGAGGTCTCCCATCTTCCGGTATTGAAAATCCCGGGTTTAATAACTTTGTTTTTGGTTTCATACAGGACTATGGGCTGGCTGATCAGCTGTGCACCATCAGTTAGTGAAGTCACGGAAGTATATTTGATCCGTGCAGCGATACGGTATCCTTTTTCTTCAAAAGAACGGTTGATATAATCTGATAATTGCTGTTCCGTATTTTTCCTGTTTCTTTCAAAAAAGGCCAGGAATTCCCTGCGGTTGATTAAGTGGTCATGGTATTGGACAAGGATATCGTGGACTTCATCATCATAGTCAGTGTCTTTTACTCTGCCTGCATCTTCAAGTTTATCCGTATAATTGGTGAGCCTGTCATGTACAGACCGGTATATTTCCCGTTCTTTTACCTGGTACGTCTTACACAGGAAATAGACCTGTATCCCCAGTAAGAGGAGAAAAAGTCCTGCGAATACCAGTATAAGAGTTTTGCTTTTACGAACCATCATGGCAAAGATAGAATATTAGTTTTTCCCTAATCAGCATTAACCCGCCATTAACCTTCCGTTAACCGAAATTTCCCTTGGCAATAATGAATTTTACAGCAGGAAAGGTCTTTTCACCTCATTCAAAAAAATAAAATCATGTACAAATATTTTTTACTGCTGTGTTTTCCGGTTCTCATGTGGGGGCAGAAACAAAAAATTCATGGTACTGTTATGTCTTCAGACCATACAGTACTTTCTGGAATTCCTGTGGAAGTTTATAATCCGGATCATCAGAGAATAGGAACCATTCTGACCGGAGCAGGGGGGATATTTATACTGGAAGGTTTTTCCGGACCGTCTGTAAAACTGGTCATTGCTACAGGGGATTATGGAAGACTCGAGAAAGTTGTGGACCTGGAAAAGCCTGAACCTGACCTTCTATTGACCCTGAAGAAAAATGAACAGGTGATAGAAGCGGTGACACTGTCTCAGAAGAAGCCGGTGGTAAAAAGGAAAGTCGACCGTCTCGAATTCAATGTGGAAAACAGCAATATTTCATCGCTGAATGCCTGGGAAATTTTAAAGAAAACCCCGAATGTAACTGCTAACAATGATGTTCTTGCCGTAAAAGGCAGTACCGGAATCCTTGTTACGATTAATGATAAAAAGATCATGATGAGTGGTGACGAGATGAAGGCCTTTCTGGAGAATACACAGGGCGATGACATCAGATCGGTAGAGGTCATCACCAATCCTCCGGCAAAATATGAGGCGCAGGGAAGTGCAGTACTGAACATCATTATGAAAAAAAATAAAGTGGAAGGATACAGAGGGATCCTGTCGTCCAAATACATTCAGACACAATATGCAAAGGGGAATACAGGACTTTCACAGTACTACAAAAAGAATAAGCTTTCCCTTATGGCTGCCTATTATTACGGGACCGGAACATATTACCGTGAAGGCACCGATTATGTTAGTTATCAGGAAGATCAGACCCGATGGATCAGCACGATGAACAGGAAAGACCGGAAAAGAGACCAGAATACCATCAACCTGAACGCTGAATATGAAGTTGACAGCCTTACCAGTGTCAGCCTGAATTATTCAGGGTACTTTAATCCCGAGTCTTCCGGGATCTATCATGTCCCAACCCTGATTTATAACAGCCAGGATATTGCAGTATCTGATTATCTGACGATTAATGACCATCATTCCCGGACTTCCAATCATTCTGTCAGCCTCCAGGCTGACCGTAAGCTCAGTGAAAAAAGCAGCCTTACCTGGATTAGTTATTTTACGGCCAACAATTCCCTTAAAGCACAGAATGTCCTTACTCATCTGAATTTTGCCGGTCAGCCGCCCGCAGAGATTAATTTCGTTAATGATAATAGGAATGATGTACAGCTATACTCCACACAGCTGGATTATCGCTGGAAAAGCAAAAGCTTCGACCTTGAAACAGGTGTTAAATACAGCTTTGTAAAAACATCCAGCCATCTTGATTTTTCAGATAATCAGAATGGTCAGCTTCAGTACAGGCCCGATGAAAGCAGTATTTTTAACTATAGGGAACATAATTTTGCCGCCTATTCATCACTTTCATATCAGTTGGGGAAGTGGAGCTTCAAAGGAGGGTTAAGGACCGAAATGACAGATCTGGAAGGCATTGTTTCAGAACCTTCACAGACCAATGAAAATTATTACTGGAGTCTGTTTCCTACGATGTATATTCAATATACCACAGAAGGGAAGCATGAATTCGGACTTTCGTATGGCAAAAGGATCAGCAGGCCTACCTATTCCTGGCTGAATCCTGCCAAATCCTATTATAACCTGTTTTCTTATTTCCAGGGTGACCCGAACCTGAAAGCCACTATAGTCCATAACTTTAATTTTACGTATGCCTGGAAAGAATGGAACCTGGAATTGTATTACCGCAAAGAACTGTATCCGTCCATGGAAATCTCTTTTCAGGAACCGGCAACCAAAAGCCTGATCTATCATTTTACCAATATCGAAAAAGGGCAGGCCTACGGACTGAGCCTGTATAAAAACCTTCAGGTATTGCCGTGGTGGAGCGTGGTGTTTTCTGAGAACCTGGAACACAATGAAAATTATTTCATCGGTACCGATCAGGCATTGTATAAAAACAAAGTCCTGAACTGGGTATCTGATGTTTCCACTTCATTCAAAATTGATAAAAGCAGTGACTGGAATCTGGAAGTCGGCCACAGATACAATTCCCCTTCAATACAAGGAACCTTCAGGATTTCATCTTCATGGTCTGCCTACCTGGTGATGAACAGGAAGTTTTTAAGCAAAAAGCTGGAAGCGGGTCTCATCTTTAATGATCTCTTCAGGAGTACGACCGAAAAAATAAGTACCCGGTATGCCAACCAGGATAATTACTTTCTGGATTACCGGGATACCCAGGGTATCACTGTGTCGTTAAAATACAACTTCGGAAACCAGTCGGTAAAAAATGTAAAGAGCATCAAGAAAACAGATGAGCAGGACCGGCTGTAGGGTTGGCATATTCCTTTTTTTTAAAGAATATTATCATCATTAATCCACGTTTTGATCTTACATTTTCTTATTTTTGAAGTTAAAATTAAAATCAATATGAAGCGATTTCTATCCGGTTTGCTGGTGGCTGTTTCATGGTATCATATCTCTGCCCAGGAGCTGTACATGCCACGAAATATCAAGAAGGCCTATGAAAACGGAACCCGCGATACATCCGGTGCTCCCGGAAAAAACTACTGGCAGAACAAAGGGGTATATAATGTTGAAGTCAAAGTGGATGCAGATTCAAAAACCGTTTCAGGAAAAGAAACGATTGTCTACAGCAATAACAGTCCGGATGACCTGAACGATCTCGCGATCCGGTTTGTCAATAACCTTCATAAGCCTCAGGCTCCGAGATCCGGCTTTGTTTCCAAAGACTTCTTATCTTCGGGACTTCACATCAGGTCACTTACAGTAAACGGTGAAAAATATACGGTAAACAGTGACGACTGGGGTACCGTTGAAAAAGTAAAACTTCATTCAGCAATTAAGGCGAAATCCAGGGCGGAGATAAAGATTGAATGGGAGTACCCGCTTTCCGTACAGAGCGGCAGGGAAGGACAGATAGATCCTGAAACCTTTTATGTAGCCTATTCCTATCCGAGAATTTCCGTATACGATGATTATAACGGCTGGGATATGATCCCGCATTCGGACCGTCAGGAATTTTATAATGACTTTAATGATTACACTTTTGCAATTGCCGTTCCCAGAAATTATGTGGTCTGGGCAACCGGTGAATTCCTGAATCCGGATGCAGTGCTGCAGCCTGAATTTCTGAAGAGGTATAAGGCTTCGTTGAAGAGCGATAAAATCATTCATATTGCCAGTGAAAAGGAAATGAAATCCGGTAAAGTGACCCGCGGGAATAAATGGAATGTCTGGAAATTCAGGGCCGGCCATATTCCGGATTTCTGTTTTGCAGTCAGCAACCATTATGTTTGGGACGGTTCCAGTGTTCAGCTTAAAACCAAGCGCGCCAGCGTGCAGGCTGCCTACAGGGCAGGTGCTAAAGATTTTGAGCATTATACCGAATGGATGCAGTACAACCTGGACTGGTTTTCCAAAAACTGGCCCGGAGTGGAATATCCTTATAACGTGATGACTGCCGTTCAGGGATATGCAGATATGGAATATCCGATGATGATTAATGATACCAGTATCCCTGATGATTTCCAGGATGCGAGACTGACAGCCGACCATGAAATTGCCCATACCTATTTCCCATTCTATATGGGAATCAATGAAACACGGTATGCCTACATGGATGAAGGATGGGCAACCACACTGGAATACCTGATCGGGATTGATGAGAACGGAGAAGCAAAAGCAAAAGAATTTTACAAGAATTTCAGGGTGAAAAGGTGGATCAATGATCCGTCTGCAGAACAGGATCAGCCGATCATTACCATGAGCACACAGGTAAGCGGAGCCGGCTATGGCAATAATTCTTATGTAAAGGCGTCCCTTTCTTATCTCGCTTTAAAAGATTATCTCGGCGATGCATTGTTCAAGAAGGCATTACATCATTATATGAACAACTGGAACGGGAAACACCCGGTTCCCTGGGATTATTTCAATTCTATGAGTACAGGTTCAGGGAAAAACCTGAACTGGTTCTTTGAAAACTGGTTTTACACCAATAATTATATCGATCTTAAAATCAGGGAGGTTTCCCAGAATAATGATCTGCTCAGGGTTAGCATTGAAAATGTAGGAGGTTTTGCCATTCCTTTTGATGCCATTCTTACCTATACTGACAACACCACAGAGAAACTGCATTTTTCTCCGGCACTGTGGGAGAAAGATGAGAAACAGACTTACCTCACGGTTCCTGTAAGCAAAAAAATAAAATCAGTAACCATCGACGGGGGGATCTTTATGGATTATACTCCGGCTGATAATACAAAAAGCCTTTAAAAAGAACAGGCTGCCCAACCGGGCAGCCTGTTCTTTTTATCTAAGAAAGATGGTCTAGTACAATCTCAATCCTGATCTTGGTCCCGAAGAAGCTACTACTGACTGCATTCTTGTTCTTTGTCCGGCTGAGAACATGAACATCGCGGCATCGTCCACATAATCCATATAGTTCATGAACATAACGGACCTCTGTACTCCGCTGCAGGTATTGTATAAAGGATAGTTTGGCTTACCGGAATTGGCTCCTGTCTGTGTAGGGGTGTCAGCTACCAGGTCATTTCCGCAGTTGGCATCGCCCCAGATATGGCGCAGGTTCAGGTAATGACCTACCTCATGAGTGGCTGTTCTTCCCAGGTTGAATGGTGAAGAAGCACCGGTTTTTCCGAAATACGGTGCAGCAATCACTACGCCGTCATTCCACATTCCTGCAGATTCAGGGAAAGTGGCATAGCCCAGGATTTGCCCCATATTTCCTACCACCCAGATATTAAGATAATTGGAAGGGCTTGTCGCATCAATCCCTCCGCTGGAAGATCTTTTCATGGCATCATTGGTGCTCCAGCTGGTTTTGGTAGTTGATTTTCTTACCGTATTAGCAAGCCTGAACTTTACTTTCACGTCTCCGGATTTTACACTTTGAAATTCTGAAGGGATCTTAGAAACATCACTGTTGGTTCCTGCATAATCTGCATTCAGAACTGCAATCTGTTCAGCAATCCTTGAGTCGGAAAGATTTTCTGAAGAAGTCCTGTACAGGACATTCACCACTACCGGAATTTCTACACTTCCGTCTGACAAAACTTTTCCCAGCTTAAGGTCGTTTTCAAATTTTTCGGTCTGTGCTTCCAAAGCAGAAAAACGCTGCCTCAACTCAGGACTGTTCTGAAGGGCAATTTTTCTCACTTCTTCAGAAGCACAGCCTCTCTGAAGGGCTGAACCTCCGGTTGGGGAAACTAAATTGTCTGATTGTTCGTGTTGGTTTGCAATGTTGTCGCTGTTACAGGCAGACATGAAGCCCAGCATAAGAGCTCCTAATAGTAGTTTTTTCATAAATATATATTTTGTATTGTGTTGATGAAATTAGCATATTACAATTTAATACACAAGCAAATCATAAGTTTGATGAATTATTTTTACTATTCAGTCAATAACAGTTTGAAATTGGAATTTAAAGATGAGGCAGGCAAGTTCGGTTTCCAGCCGCAATTTTTTCTTTGAAATGTAATGAAGGTTATTCCGCAAAACCATTCTTGAGGGCAAATACGGCTAGCCCTACACGGGTTTTGACTCCCAGTTTTTCACAAAGCTGATCACGGTAAGTTTCTACCGTTCGCGGGCTGCATTTCATCCGGTCTGCAATTTCCTTGTAACTGAGTTCGGTTACGGTATATCTCAGCAGCTCTTTTTCCCGGTCGGAAATCCTTACAGGACTTTCTGGGGTATTGGTGTCGGTCAGGCTGGACATGATAATTTTCGAGGCCCATTCCGGATAGAAAAATCCGTCTCGGCTCAGGTTGATCAATGCGGTTTCCAGTTCTTTGGGATGGGTATTTTTCAGCAGGTAGCCTTTAGCACCGTTACGGATCATCCTGATCACGCTCGCATCATCTCCCTGCATGCTGAGTGCCATGACTTTTATTCCCGGATGGTGTTCCCGCAGCCATAGTACGGTTTCAAAGCCATCCATGATCGGCATGCTGATGTCCAGGAGGATGATATCAGGGATCTGGCTGTTCTGTTCAAATTTCTGGATCAGGTCTTTACCGTTTTCCGCGCTGTAAATCACTTCAAAATCCGCAAAGTTCCCGATAATGCCTTCCAGGGCTTTGGAAATAAGGATATGGTCGTCAACAAGTACAATAGTCTTCTTCATGGTTATCTCTTTAAGGTCATAGTTAGGGTTGTGCCTGCATCAGCTGTGCTTTCCAGGTTGAAATCAGCACCGATGATCCCGGCCCTGTTTTTCATATTGGTCAGTCCGATTCCGTTGGAAAGCGTCTGGGAAGTGTCAAAACCAGTACCGTCATCCTTAAGTGTAAGTGACCAGAGATTCTCATCGGAGGTCGTGAGGCGGATGAAAATATTTTCACAGTGCGCATGTTTAAGGCTATTCTGGATGAATTCCTGAGTAATCCTCAGCAGCATGTTTTTATGAACAAAGCCTAAATCCAGATGCTCCACATTATGATCAAAGTGAATCTGGCATCTTTTAAAGGCATTGGTATTGTCTACTTCCTCTTGAATCAGGGTTAAGATTTCTTTCTGGTTGATATTGTCATCCGTAAGCGTCTTCGAAAGGCTCCTCAGATCCTGTAATGACTGATTGATGATCTGCGAAACCTGGTCAATCCTTTCGCTTACTTCGGGGACACGGTCCTCATAAAGCAGCTGTTGCGTATAGAGGCTTACCAGGGTAAGTTTTTGTCCGATATTGTCATGGAGTTCACGCCCGATCTGCTGCATGGTGGCCTGCTGTATTTCCACCTGTGTGGCCAGCAGCTCGCGTTTATGGACTTCGTTTTTAATTTCAATTTCTTTGAGGTGCTCTTTTTTCCGCTGCTGGTATTGTTTGATGTAGACAATAGCGCCCACTACGAAAAGAACAAAAAATGTATTAAACAGAATAAGAATGATTAAGAACTCTGTTTTCCCCATATAAAAGAAATTGAAAATAATACATACATAATGACGCCTGTAATTAAAAAATACGAAAAGTAAATATTATAAAGCCTTCTGTATTCCCCTATAAAATCCAGGAAAGTCCAGAAAGGTAAGGTGCCTATATAAAACAAAGTTACTCCTAAATTTATATAAAACATTTTATTTTTATTAAAATTAAGAATATCTGCTGAATTAATCTGTTTGTAATATTCCATGATCACCAAAATCATGAGTATAAGGCATCCTAAAGTATAGTTGAGTGAAAACATAATCTTATCCCTGAAGAAAACAAGCTCACTGGGTATAAAAGATAAAAGGTATAATGCCGATAATCCAAAAAACAGCTTTTCTTTATTGAATGATTTTGCTGCATACAGCCAGTAAAAGAATATAAACTGTAGCGGAATTACAAAATAATTGTAGAATGCAATTTTGTTGTACGGGATCAATTCTCCTCCCCATTTTCCTATTGATTCACAGATGAAAATAAGAATAAGGTAAAAGGCAAAATATTTCCAATACTGATTTTTGATCCGGTTATAGAAAAGAATTGCCACGGCAGCGGATAATCCTTCTGTCCAATACATCAAATCAAAAGCTATTTTCTGGAAATCGGTCATTAGTGTAATTTAAAAGTCTTTTAAAAAATTAAGCTTAGAATTTTTCAACTTTAGTTGGTCCGGGAGGAATCAATCCACCGTGATTCTGTGCTACAATGTCCGTTGAAACATTTCCGGATCCTGATCCTGTAGAGCTGGCCGTGATATCTGCATTTGCATTATAGGTAACAGGATTAATCGGGTTAAAATCATAATTAAGAATCTGTCCCTGTTCATCAGCCATCTTTAACGTAGGAATCATAACCAGCGTATGTTTTGCGGCATAATTGTCAGGGATAGACTGTCCGTCTGTCATAGACCAATGATTGGTATCAGGATATGCTGCATAATACATTCTTACTCCAAGTTGCTGAGTAGTTACGGTAGGCAATACTTTTTTGGTTTCAATTTCAATATCAGAAATGAATTTTTTCAATACTGCCAGATCAAAATGAATAGAGTGTGAATCACTGATGTTCTGATCGTTGTTTATTGAAACCAATTGATTGTTCTTGTAATTGTCAATAAGGCTTTTAATAAAATTGTGTGGTAATGTGTTCGGTCCTGAATTCGTATTCAGGCCATTTGAATTTGTGTCCATAATGTCAGTTTAAAAAGTTAATATTTAGTGTTTATTATTTAGTTTTGGTTTTTGGCAAATGTCGTAATTTTTTTATCTTAAAGTCTAGGTATTTTCCCCTATACCGCATCCGGGTTTTTACGGATGAAGACCTGTGTGATTCACGGAGGGAGCAGAAGGCCTGTTATGATCCCCTACAAGCGTAAAATAAGTGCCGCAGACTACAATCTGCAGCACTTACTTACAAAAATAATATATATGAAAAAAAACTACTTATAATTCTGCGGGTCTGAATACCAGCCCGGTTTCTTCGAAATAATCCAGTGTGATGCGGTCTCCGTCATTCACTTTGCCGGCAAGGATCTCTCTGGACAGCCTATTCAGGACTTCCTGCTGGATGACTCTTTTCAGCGGCCTTGCTCCGAACGCCGGGTCGTATCCTTTATTCATCAGGTAATCTACGGCATCCTGGGTCGCAGTCATGATGATGTTGCGTTTGGAAAGCATTTCATTGAACCCTCTTAATTGATAGGTTACGATTTTTCCGATCTCTTTTTTCCTTAAAGGCTGGAACAGTACCACTTCATCAATCCTGTTCAGGAATTCCGGACGCAACGTCTGTTTCAGCAAGTCAAAGACCTGGTCTTTCGTTGTATCAACAATTTCATCCTGGTTTTCATCGGTAATCTTTTCAAAATTTTCCTGGATCAGGTGCGAACCTAAATTCGACGTCATAATGATGATCGAGTTTTTGAAATTTACCATTCTTCCTTTATTGTCAGTCAGGCGTCCGTCATCCAGAACCTGAAGTAAGGTGTTGAAAACATCCGGATGCGCTTTTTCAATTTCATCCAGAAGGACTACGGAATACGGTCTTCTTCTTACAGCTTCTGTTAATTGTCCGCCTTCATCATAACCTACATATCCCGGAGGAGCGCCCACCAATCTGGAAACACTATGGCGTTCCTGATATTCGCTCATATCGATCCGAGTCATGTTGTTTTCATCATCAAACAGGAACTCCGCTAAGGCTTTGGCCAGCTCGGTCTTTCCGACCCCGGTAGTTCCCAGGAACAGGAATGATCCGATCGGTTTTTTATCGTCACTCAGTCCGGCCCTGTTTCTTCTGATGGCATCAGCAACTGCTGTAATGGCTTCGTCCTGTCCTACAACCCTGTGGTGAAGTTCCGTTTCCAGGTTCAGCAGTTTTTCCCTTTCGGACTGCAACAGTTTGGTCACCGGAATTCCGGTCCATTTAGCAATCACCTCGGAAATATTCTCAGAAGTAACTTCTTCCTTGATCAGTTCATTCTGATGATTCTGCATTTCAAGCTCAAGCTTGGAAAGCTCATCCTCTTTCTCACGCAGTTTTCCATACTGGATTTCCGCTACTTTAGCGTAGTCTCCGGCTCTTGAAGCCCTTTCTGCTTCCAGTTTCAGGGATTCGATATCTTTTTTAATCTGGGTTAAATCCTCAGATTTCTGTTTTTCCTTCAGCCATTTGGCGTTGATCTCATTTCTCTGCTCGGAAATCCGGGCAATATCCTCTTTTAAATGGTCGATTTTAGTCTGGTTGCCTTCTCTTGAGATCGCGGCCAGCTCAATTTCCAGCTGCATCAGCCTGCGGTCAAGGACATCCAGCTCTTCCGGCTTGGAATTAATTTCCATTCTCAGTTTGGCGGAAGCTTCATCGATCAGGTCAATCGCCTTATCCGGCAGGAAACGGTCGGAGATATATCGTTGGGACATTTCTACCGCAGCAATGATCGCCTCGTCTTTAATTCTTACCTTGTGGTGTGCCTCGTACTTATCCTTGATTCCACGAAGAATGGAAATCGCAGATTCGGTATCCGGTTCTTCCACCATCACTTTTTGGAAACGTCTTTCTAAGGCTTTATCTTTTTCGAAATATTTCTGGTATTCATTTAAAGTGGTGGCACCAATGGCTCGTAGTTCACCTCTTGCTAAAGCAGGTTTCAGAATGTTGGCAGCATCCATGGCGCCTTCACCGCCTCCGGCTCCGACCAACGTGTGGATCTCATCGATGAAGAGGATGATCTGCCCGTCTGATTTGATCACCTCGTTAACCACCGACTTTAACCTTTCTTCAAATTCACCTTTGTATTTAGCCCCGGCGATCAAAGCTCCCATATCCAGGGAATACAGGGTTTTATCCATCAGGTTTTCAGGAACGTCGCCACTGATGATCCTGTGGGCAATCCCTTCAGCAATAGCGGTTTTACCCACACCTGGTTCACCGATCAGGATCGGGTTATTTTTGGTTCTTCTCGAAAGGATCTGCAGAACTCTCCGGATCTCTTCATCTCGGCCGATTACCGGATCAAGCTTTCCTTCTGCAGCCAATTCATTGAAGTTCTTGGCATATTTATTCAGGGACTGATAGGTTTCTTCCGAACTTGCAGAAGTAGCCTTGCTCCCTTTTCTTAATTCTTTGATTCCGCCTTCCAGAAGGCTTCTGGTAACGCCCATATCCTTGAGCATTTTTGAAACCTCTGAGCTGGTCTCTATAAGGGAGAGCCATAAATGCTCTATGGTTACATATTCATCACCCATTTTCTTGGCAATGTTAGGGGCGTCCAGCAACACTTTATTTGCTGACTGGGAAAGATAAATATTTCCTCCCTGCACCTTTGCCAATTTCTCCAGATTTTCACGGTTGCGTTCCCTGACCAAAGCAGCATCTGCTTCAGATTTCTTTAACAGGAACGGCGAAATATTTTCATCCACCTGAAAAATACCTTCAAGAAGATGTTGAGGCTCAATGCTCTGGTTGCCGAATTCCATGGCTACCTGTTGCGCAGCCTGGATGGCTTCCTGTGATTTTACAGTATATTGGTTCAAATTCATATCCGTTTGTTTTTGCGTTAAAATGATAGATGTGAGACATCAGATTTCAGACCATAAGCCTGTGAATTAATGTTAATTTTAAAACTGATACCTAAATTCTGATGTCCTTCCATCGTATTCAATCATTTAATTCGGGAGCTATATCGCAAAAAGTATTCTATTGTTGATTTTTTAAAAAATATGGACAAAATTTCCGGAATTTGTATTTTTACACTTAAAATGGCTTGACAAAATTTCCGATTACCTGATTTTGAATAAAAAATTCCGGAACAATCGTCATCGGATATTTGCAGTATTGGAATGAGGATTTGATGAGAATGATAGTTAGTAAGATATATCTGCCTTACATTCCAAAGAAGAATGCCGGAAACCCAACGTATCTGAGAAAGGTGTTGATTTGGATTCTATGAGGATAGGAAGACCATTAAAAATCATATTTTCAAAATCCTGTTTTACAATCAAAATAAGTACTTTTGTGTTTTACTGATGGAACTTAAAGAGAAACAAAAGAAAATATTAGACGTTGCCGTAGAACTTTTCAAGGAGAAAGGGTATATGGGAAGCTCTGTGCGTGATCTTGCGACACGCCTGAATATCAAGGCTGCTTCCCTGTATGCGCACATCCGTTCCAAGGAAGAAATCCTGGAGTGGATCTGTTTCGGGATTGCACAGAAATTTTTCGATGAGCTTCAGCAGGTAAAAAACAGGGAGATCCCTCCACAGGAAAAACTGAACCTGTTTATTGAAAAGCATTTATCCGTTGTCCTTCAGAACAGGGATGTAACGCATATTTATTCCAATGAATGGAAGCACCTTGAAGAACGGCTTCCTGAGTTTGTGGAGCTGAGGAAGAACTACCAGCAGGAAGTTGAGCAGATGATCTCTGATATTTATGCCGCTGAGCAGTGGGAACTCCGGTCACCGTCTTTTACCACAAGGTTTATCCTTCACACCCTCAACAATTCCTATTTCTGGTTCAAAAGGAACACAGAATCCACCACGGAGATCACTGATGAAATACGGGATAAGATTTTATTTGGGCTTTTGGGAAAACGTAATGTTTAAAAGCTGACTTCGACCCCGCTCAGCCACCGGCTGTTTTTTATTTTCCCATAGATGATATGGATTTTCCCAGATGGTGTTTACTTTAACACATAAGTCACAGAGAGAATTTAGAATAGGCTGAAGATATTTTTAGAGCACATCAGAAAAAAATCAAAGATTTTTTAAAGCTTTTGTGAGCTTCTGTACATTTTGTAATCGACTTCATTATACAGCATGCATATCTTTTGTCACTTTTGCGGTTAAAATTCTTCAATAGGCTTCTTTAAGTTTCATAGATAATAACATGGCTTCGCGACCGTACGGTTTAATGCAATACCGATAAAATCAAAGATTTTATTTCTCATATGCGCTAAAATATGCGCAAAGCTTACCCTAAAAATCTCATGTTTCTTATGTGTTAAATCTCATCTTCCAGAGTCGTAAAAGTCCCACATGACGAAAATCATAAAAATTTGGCAGAAACAAAAAATCTTTTTACATTTACACCTAACAAATGTTAGTTAGTTTAGTTGATATGGATTTTTCAGTGGAATATTTACAATTGGATCAGTTGCGGGCTTTACAGTCTGAACGACTGATTCGTTTGGTAGGGTATCTAGGTGAGAAATCGGAGTTTTATGCAGGGAAATTGATGGAGGCCGGACTTTCACCAGAAGATATTCTATCCATTGATGATATTGCTAAACTGCCGATTACCTACAAGCAGGATTTAAGAGACAACTATCCGTTCGGATTGTGCACCGTTCCTAAGAGTGAACTGCAGCGAATCCACTGTTCCAGCGGGACAACCGGTAAGCCAACGGTAGTAGGATATACCAAAGAAGATGTGGATCTGTTTAGCGAAGTCGTAGCCCGATCGCTGAATGCAGCAGGCGCCCGATCGGGAATGCAGCTGCACAACGCTTATGGCTATGGTATTTTTACCGGTGGACTAGGGCTTCATTACGGAGCGGAAAAGCTGGGCATGAGCGTCCTTCCGATTTCCGGGGGAATGACTTCGAGACAGGTGGATCTGATTATGGATTTCAAACCGGAGGTCCTCTGTTGTTCGCCTTCCTATGCTTTAACGATCGCAGATGAACTGACGAAAAGAGGAATTGCTCCTGAAGACATCAGCCTGAAATATGCAGTATTAGGTTCAGAGCCGTGGACGGAAATCATCAGAAATCATATCGAAGAAAGATTAGGCGTTCATGCCACTAATATTTATGGGCTTAGCGAAATCATCGGTCCAGGTGTTTCAGTGGAAGATTTTGAAGAAAAAGGAGGCTCTTATATCTGGGAAGACCATTTTTATCCCGAAATTTTAGACCCTATCACCAAGCAGCCGGTTCCTTTTGGCGAAGAAGGCGTCCTAGTGATTACGACCTTAACGAAGAAAGCCATGCCGCTGCTGCGGTACTGGACCAACGATATCACCAGCCTCTATTACGATGAAAAAGGAAAAAGGACGATGGTGAAAATGAAACCGATCCTCGGAAGGGCAGACGATATGCTGATCGTAAGAGGTGTAAACGTCTATCCAAGCCAGATCGAAGAAGCGTTTTCGCACATTCCGGGAGTCGTTCCGAATTATTACCTGACACCAGTGGAAAAAGAACAGATGTGTGTAGCATTGGATATCGATGTGGAAGTGGATGATGAATTGGTAAGGGCACAAAATTTAAGTTTAAATACCGATGATTATGCTATTTTTGTCGGAAATTTCGGGAAAAATATAGAAAACGAAATAAAAAAACGGGTAGGCATTACCACTGCCGTGAAAATTCACGCCCAGGACAGCCTGCCGAAATGCGAAGGTGGAAAAATCAACAGAATACTCAAGAGATAATGAATTCATTTTATAAACTAAAAACCGTAAAGGTTCAGAAAGATACAGCGGATGCCGTGAATGTAGCCGTAGAAATCCCTGAGGAGCTGAAAGATAAATTCAGGTTCAAGCAGGGGCAGTATCTTAATTTCCGCATGATGATCGACGGAAATGAAGAGCGGCGTTCTTACTCCATCTGCAATGCGCCCAGCGAAAAAAGCAATACGCTGGAAGTATTGGTGAAGCTGCTGGAAGGCGGAAAAGTTTCCGGCTATTTCAATGAGCACCTGCACATGGATGAGGTACTGGAAGTGATGCCTCCGATGGGTGGTTTCAATACTTCCTATCACCCGACCAATGTGAAAACATACATCGGACTGGCTGCGGGAAGCGGGATCAGCCCTGTGCTCTCCAACATCAAAGAAAGTTTATACCAGGAGCCGGATTCCAATGCGTATCTGTTTTACAGCAACCGGGGTATGAACCATGTGATGAAGAAAGCGGAGATCGAGGCACTGGTGCAGAAATTTAACGGTAGACTGAAGGTTATTTACCTGGTCAGCCGCGAGAAACATGAAGATGAACTGTTTGAAGGAAGAATCTGCCCGGATAAACTGGAACAGCTGTTTGAAAGACATCCTGAGATCGATGTAAAGGAAGCCACCTACTTCATCTGCGGTCCTTCGGAAATGATCAAAAGTGTGGCGGATTACCTGAAAAAGGATAAGAAAGTACCGGCCATCCAGGTATTGTTTGAGTATTTCACCGCTCCGGATGAAGAAAATTCGGAAGAGATGAGCGATGAATTCAAGGCCATCGCCAATATCGAAAGCATGGTAACGGTCATCATTGATGATGATGAATACTCATTCCACCTCAACTCAAAAAAAGAAAGTATCTTAGATAAAGCATTAAAGGACAATCTTCCCGTGCCGTTCGCATGTAAGGGAGGAGTATGCTGTACGTGTAAAGCCGAAGTTCTGGAAGGGGAAGTCTTCATGGAAAAGAACTACGCGCTTACCGAAGAAGAAGTAGCCAGAGGCTATGTACTGACCTGCCAGTGCCACCCGACCACCAATGTGGTGATGCTGAATTATGATGTATAATTTCTGTATAATGTAAAAATGTACAACGTAAAAAGTATGAAAATACATTGTACAGCCGACATTTTACTTTAATACTAAAAGAAAAGAAATGGACTTAGAAAAATTCGTACAATACGTACACGACGAAAATAAAGTGGAACCGAAAGATGTGATGCCTGATGATTACAGGAAACTTTTGGTTCGCCAGATCTCCCAGCATGCCCATTCTGAAATCGTAGGAATGCTGCCGGAAGCCAACTGGATTTCCAGAGCGCCTTCATTGAGAAGAAAAATGGCTTTGCTGGCTAAAGTTCAGGATGAGGCCGGACACGGGTTATACCTGTATTCCGCTACCGAAACTTTAGGGGATGGAAGCATCAGGGCCGACCGTGACGCTACCTATGAAGACATGCTTTCCGGAAAAGCCAAATATTCTAGTATCTTCAACTATCCGACATTGAGCTGGGCTGATATCGGCGCCATCGGGTGGCTGGTAGACGGTGCTGCGATCATGAACCAGGTGATGCTGATGGGAAATTCCTATGGGCCCTATTCCAGAGCGATGGTGAAGATCTGTAAGGAAGAATCCTTCCACCAAAGACAGGGATATGAAATCCTGATGGCGCTTTGCCGCGGAACCAAACAGCAGAAAGAAATGGCCCAGGCTTCCCTGAACCGTTTCTGGTGGCCGGCTTTAATGATGTTCGGCCCGAATGACGACAGTTCGCCAAACTCCAAAATCTCGATGAATTATCGTGTGAAAAGAGAGAGTAACGACAGCCTTCGTCAGCGTTTTGTGGATGTTACCGTCTCTCAGGCTGAATTCTTAGGCCTGACCATTCCGGATAAAGACCTGAAATGGAATGAAGAAAGACAGCATTACGATTTCGGGGAACTTCCGTGGGATGAATTCATGGAAATCCTGAAAGGAAACGGACCGTGCAATAAAAAGCGTATCGAAACCAAAAGAAAGGCGCAGAGAGAAAACGCCTGGGTAAAAGAAGCGGCCGCTGCGTTTGCAGAGAAACAACAAAAAGAAGTAATATAATTTGAAAATGAGCTAATTTGAAAATTTGAAAATGACCTTAACCAGGTTATTTATACTCAAATTTTCAATGACGACGATTCATCAATTTTCAAATTAACCAATTTTCAAATTTTCAAATTAATTATGGCAAATTTAGATATGTGGGAAGTGTTTATCCAGACTAAACCGGGATTATCTCACAAACACGTTGGAGTGGTACAGGCACCAACAGCAGAAATGGCTTTGCAGAATGCCAGGGACGTTTATACCAGAAGAAAAGAAGGAACTTCCGTTTGGGTGGTACTGAGCAAGTATATCGTGACTTCGGAAGGAGTGGATAAGGAAGCATTCTTCGATCCGGCAGACGACAAACTATACCGTCACCCGACCTTCTACGACATCCCGAACGATGTAAAGAATATGTAAATTAATAAATTTGAAGATGAGCTAATTTGAAAATTTGGAAATAACCTTAATCACGTTATTTTCTCAAGCTTTCAATCAGGGCGGCTAATCAATTTTCAAATTAACTAATTCTCAAATTTTCAAATTAAAAAATAATGAATCCATTATATAATTATTTATTAAAACTGGCAGACGACAGCTTCATCATGGGGCAGCGTTTGTCGGCATGGTGCGGGGAAGGCCCTTATCTGGAAGAGGATATCGCATTGACGAATATCGCGCTGGATGAACTGGGGCAAGCCAATAACTTTTACGGGTATGCTTCAAGGGTTGTCGATAACGGTAAAACCGAAGATGATCTTGCCTTTCTAAGATATGAGCATGAGTATGTGAACGCCCACTGGACCGAGCTTCCCAACGAAGATTATGCACATACGATCCTGAAAGTCTATGTTTTTGCGGTATACCAGAAGCTGATGTATGAAGCGTTATCCCAATCCGTAGACGAAGAGCTTTCAGCCATTGCTCAGAAATCTTTAAAAGAAGTACGGTACCACTATACCCATGCGGCTTCCTGGATGAAAATTTTCGCTCAGGGAACGGAAGAAAGCAGATCCCGCCTTGAAAAAGCCATTGAGAATATCTGGGAATATACCAAAGGCTTGTTTGCCAAAACCGAAGGCGAGGATGATCTGATGGCTTTAAATATCGTTCCGGATACAGATGCACTTTACGAAGAGTTTTTAGCAATCACTAAAAAAGACTTTGCCGAATACGGAATGGAATATCCTTCTAATCCTTTCATGCAACCGAAATCCCGAACCGGATATCATACTGAATATTTCGGGTTTATGCTTTGCGAACTGCAATATATGCAGAGAGCATATCCGGGATGTACCTGGTAAAAAAAATCAATTCATTAATTTGAACATGGGCTAATTTGAAAATGACGAACAGATTTAAATTTTCAAATTTCCCCAATTTTCAAATTTCAAATTAATCAATGAAAGATCCTTTAGACATATTAGAAATGGTTCCCGATCCGGAAATTCCGGTGATCAATATCGTGGAGCTGGGCATTGTACGGGAAGCGAGAATAACCGGGGAAAATGCCTGTGAAATTACCATTACGCCAACCTATTCTGCCTGTCCCGCCATGTTTACCATTGAGGAAGACATCATCAAGATCATGAAGGAAAACGGCTGGGATGCAAAAGTGACCACCAAAATGTTTCCGATCTGGACGACCGACTGGCTCACGGATGAAGCCCGGGAAAAACTTCGGGTTTACGGAATCACGCCACCGGAAAAAGGTGCGGATGAGCACCACATCGGGAAACCAAAAAAATGTCCTCGCTGTGGCTCGATGAACTCCAAACAGATCAGCCGGTTCGGGTCTACGCTTTGTAAGGCCTCCTACCAATGTTTAGACTGTCTGGAGCCCTTTGATTATTTTAAATGCCATTAATCAATTTGAAAATGTGGTAATTTGAAAATGTGTCAATTTTGAAAAGTTGATCAAATGCCTTCAAATTGTTTGTTTTCAGGTTAAAACATTGAATTAAAACATAAATCATTCATTATTTGGAAATGCGTACATTTAAACAGTTATTCATCATTTTCAAATTAAAAAATAAAGCTATGTACACACAACTCGATATTGAAACGCATTTTGAAGGAAAGCTGAAAATCGCGTACCTCAACCAACCGGAAACGATGAATGCGCTGACCAAGCCATCCTTATCCGATCTGAAAGACTTTATCCATGAATGCAGCAATGATCCTGCGGTTCGTTGTGTAGCCATTTCCGGAAGAGGAAGGGCATTCTGCTCCGGTCAGAATCTGGACGATGCGTTTGTTACCGGTAACGAACATCAGGATCACGATATTATCCGCAAAATTGTAACTGATTATTACAATCCGCTGGTGATGGAGCTTACCCGCTGCAAAAAGCCGGTGGTTGCCTTGGTGAATGGTCCTGCCGTAGGTGCCGGAGCCATGTTGGCCCTGATCTGTGATTTTGTACTGGCTAACAATAAAGCGTATTTTTCCCAGGCATTTTCCAATATCGGACTAATTCCTGATACCGGAGGGACGTATTTCTTACCGAAATTACTGGGAAGGCAATTGGCTAATTATTTAGCATTTACCGGGAAAAAATTATCGGCTGAAGAATCCAAAACCTATGGATTGGTAGCTGAGGTTTTTGCGGAAGAAGAATTCAATTCCAAATCCATGGAAATTCTCGAAAAAATGGCCAACATGCCGACCGCTGCGATTAAATTAACGAAGAAAGCATTCGCCAACTCTTACAACAACACGTTGAAAGAACAGTTGGAACTGGAAGCCGACCTGCAACAGGAAGCTGCCGGAACAGAAGACTTCATCGAAGGCGTTAACGCATTTTTACAGAAAAGAAAACCTGATTATAAAGGAAAATAGATCAATTTGAAAATGCATTAATTTGAAAATGAGAAACGATAAAGAAAATATTATAGTTAATAAGACTTTTAATTTCGCATTAAGTATTATTGAATTTACCGAAGACTTATATGAAGCAAAAAGATTTCCTCTGGCCAATCAGATTTTTAAAGCAGGAACATCTATTGGTGCCAATGTAAGAGAAGCCCAGAATGCAGAAAGCAAAGCTGATTTTGTACATAAGTTGAAAAATTGCAGCTAAAGAAGCGGATGAGACGGAATACTGGCTCTTATTATGTATGATGTCGCCTTAATTAAAATCTCCGGATGAAAAATTATTGTCGGATTTAAAAGAAATTGTTCTGATTCTTTCAAAAATTATCTCAACTTCAAAAATAAAATAATTATCAAATTGATACATTTTCAAATTTTCAAATTCAAAATATGAATATAGGAATCATCGGTGCCGGGACCATGGGGATAGGCATTGCACAGGTAGCCGCTACAAACGGATGTAAAGTCTGGGTGTATGACGCTAACGCAAAACAGGTAGAAACAGCTACCCTCGGCCTGGAAAAAACACTGACCAAACTGGTAGACAAACAGAAGATTTCAGGCGAGAAAATGACTGAAATCTTAGCCAACATCTCTATCGCAACCGAACTGAAGGACTTCAAAGACTGTGAGCTCATCATTGAAGCTATCATCGAAAATAAAGAAATCAAAACCAAAGTTTTTACGGAACTGGAAAACCATGTTTCTGAAAGCTGTATCATCGGTTCCAATACTTCATCCATTTCCATTACCTCTCTCGGTGCGGAACTGAAATACCCTGAACGGTTTATCGGGATTCACTTTTTCAACCCGGCACCGCTGATGCCATTAGTGGAAGTGATCCCATCATTACTGACTGAAAAATCGTTACCGGGAAAAATCTACAATCTCATGAAAGACTGGGGAAAAACGCCGGTGATCGCCAAAGATATGCCCGGATTTATCGTGAATAGGATTGCCCGACCGTATTATGGTGAAGGTCTTCGGATGGTGGAAGAGAACATTGCGACCGTAGAACAGGTGGATGATGCCATGAAAACCATCGGGAACTTTAAAATGGGCCCGTTTGAATTAATGGACCTCATTGGTGTGGATGTCAATTTCTCGGTAACTAAAACGGTGTATAACGAATATTTTTACGATCCGAAATACAAGCCGTCCCTGTTGCAGCAGAGAATGTCCGAAGCCAAGCTTCACGGCCGGAAAACCGGAAAAGGCTTTTATGATTATGCGGAAGGAGCGGTGAAACCTGAACCTCAGAAGGATGAGGCGCTTTACCAGCAGATTTTCCTGAGAATCATCTCCATGCTGATCAACGAGGCGGTAGAAGCCAAGAGGTTAGGCATTGCCAATGATCAGGACCTTGAACTGGCCATGCAGAAAGGCGTCAATTATCCGAAAGGATTACTGGCCTGGGGAGAAGAAATCGGATATGCTAAAATCTCCGAAACCTTGCAGGACCTTTATGAAGAATATCAGGAAGAGCGGTACCGGCAAAGCCCATTGCTCCGTAAATTAAGTTAGACAATTTGAAAATGGGTTGAAAATAATCTGATTACACATTTTCAAATTGTCTAATTGACTAATTTTCAAATTAATAGTATGGATATAGAAGGATTCAGAGCCGAACTGGAAACCAGGCTCCGCATTGAAAAAGAATATCTGGTTCAGGAGCTTTCTTCAATGCAGAAATATGAGGAGCGGCTTGAACTACTATCGAAATTCAATGAAAAGTATAAAGCACTGATCAAAAGATTGGCCGATGAAGACGGCATTGATCTGAATGCTTTTTATCACAATGAACATGATTCAGGTTCACAAAGACTTTCCAACAGGCAGGTTATTCTGGGTAAAACCATGAGCATTTACGACCACCTGTCTGATGAACTTTATGAAGAAATAACAACGACAGAATAAATGACACCAAAACAGGTTGCAGAATATATGCTCAGTCAGGATCATTTCTCCCAGTGGATGAATATCCGGCTGATTGAAGTCAGAGAACATTATTGTTTAATTGAAATGCCCATTAAAAAGGAAATGATCAATGGGCTGAAAACGGTACACGGAGGCGTTACTTTTGCCTTCGCTGATTCGGCGCTGGCCTTTTCTTCAAATAATTCGGGAGACGCGGCAGTAGCCTTGAACTGCGTCATCAATTTTACCAAAGCCGGAAAAGAGGGCGATGTTTTCCGGGCAGAAAGCATCCTGGTGAATGAAACCAGAAAAACTGCGGTCTACGATATTAAAATCACCAATCAGAACGATGAGCTGGTGGCCAAGTTTGTGGGGACTGTGTATAAAATAGGGAAGAAAGTAACAGAATTATAAATAAGCAGTAAGCTTTAAGCAATAGGCCGTAAGCTTTTTGTAAGCTGGTTAAGCCTACTGCCTATAGCTTTTAGCATAAAGCAAAAAATATGAACAACGTATACATCATAGACTATATCAGGACTCCGATTTCAAAATTAAGCGGAGGCCTTTCAGAAGTAAGAGCCGATGATCTGGCTGCTATTGTCATCAAAGAAATCATCGCCAGAAACCCGGAAGTTCCGGTAGAAGAAATTGAGGACGTGATCTTCGGATGCGCCAACCAGGCGGGTGAAGACAACCGAAATGTGGCGAGAATGGCCCTGCTGTTGGCCGGGCTTCCGTATAAAATCGGAGGGGAAACCGTAAACAGGCTGTGTGCTTCGGGAATGTCTGCCGTAGCCAATGCTTTCCGTGCGATTACTGCCGGAGAAGGAGAGATCTATATCGCAGGAGGCGTAGAGAACATGACCCGCTCGCCGTATGTGATGTCAAAACCAAGTACGGCTTTCGGAAGAGACAGCCAGATGTTTGATACCACGTTTGGATGGAGGTTCGTTAACCCGAAAATGAAAGAAATGTATGGCGTTGATGGCATGGGAGAGACCGCGGAAAACTTAGCCGATATGCATCAGATCAGCCGTGAGGACCAGGATCAGTTTGCTTTATGGTCTCAGCAAAAAGCTTCCCGAGCTCAGGAAAGCGGAAGACTGGCAGAAGAAATCGTACAAGTGGAAATCCCGCAGAAAAAGGGAGAACCTAAAGTTTTCGATACAGATGAATTCATCAAACCGACTTCTACGATGGAAGGTCTGGCAAAGCTTCGTCCCGCATTCCGTAAAGAAGGAGGGACGGTAACGGCAGGAAACGCTTCGGGAATGAACGACGGTGCAGCCGCTTTGATTTTAGCCAGCGAAGAAGCCGTACAGAAATACGGATTGCAGCCGATCGCTAAAATTTTAGGTTCCGCAGTAGCGGGGGTTGAACCTAGAATCATGGGAATCGGCCCTGTAGAAGCTTCTCAGAAAGTTTTAAAAAGATTAAACCTGTCACTGGACGATATGGATGTCATCGAACTGAACGAAGCTTTTGCCGCACAGGCTTTAGCTGTCACAAGATCTTTAGGCTTAAAAGACGATGATTCAAGAGTAAATCCAAACGGAGGTGCTATTGCGATCGGTCACCCACTGGGAGTTTCCGGAGCCAGGATCATCGGTTCTGCCGCCATGGAATTGCAGAAACAGAATAAAAAATACGCCTTGTGTACCCTTTGTATCGGTGTAGGACAGGGTTATGCAATGGTGATTGAACGGGTTTAATTTGAAAATGTGCTAACTTGAGAATTTGAAAATGATTATAACAATTTTAAGTTCTCAGATTGCAGTACTCAAGAATTTTCAAATTAACTCATTCTCAAATTTTCAAAATTAAGCTTATGAATATCTACTCATACCACGGCATCCGGCCCATCATTAAACCTTCTGCCTATATTCATCCGCAGGCGGTGATTATTGGCAATGTGGAAATTGGTGAAGAAGTGTACGTCGGTCCCAATGCGGTCATCCGCGGCGACTGGGGAAAAATTATCGTGAAGGACGGCGCGAATGTTCAGGAAAATTGTACGCTGCATGTTTTTCCGGGTATCGAAACCATCCTGGAAGAATCGGCACACATTGGCCATGGTGCGATCATCCATTCCGGACATATCGGAAAAAATTGTTTGGTCGGAATGAATGCGGTAGTGATGGACAAAGCCGTGATCGGTGATGGATGCATCATCGGCGCTTTGGCTTTTGTTCCCGCCAACTTCAGATGCGAAGCCCGAAAGCTGATCGTCGGAAGCCCTGCGAAAATCATCCGCGACGTTTCCGATGAAATGATCAAATGGAAAACCAAAGGGACCAAACTCTACCAGGAACTGGCCAGGGAAGGAAAAGATGCTATTCTACCCTGTGAACCGTTCACGGAATATGTGGAACAAACACCAACTAAAATTATAGATTACAGCATTTGGGATGATGTGAAGTAAACATACCAAACCTCATAGGTTTTCAAAACCTATGAGGTTTAAACATAAACCCGTCAGGTTGAGAAAAATAAAGAAAATGATAAAAAAAATCCTGCTGATCTGCAGCATGCTATTGGGACTTTCAGGTCTGGTTTCAGCGCAAGAAGGCAATGTAAAACCATTGACGATCGGAGAGATTAGAACATTAAAGTCTAAAATCCTGAATGAAGACAGAACACTGAATATCTATATTCCTCAGAATTTTAGTAAAGCCAAATCCTATCCGGTTATCTATCTGCTGGATGGAAGCATGAATGAAGATTTTATCCACGTCACCGGACTCGTGCAGTTCTTTAATCAGATGTATGCTATGCCGGAAACCATTGTGGTCGGAATTGCGAATATTGATCGAAAGAGAGATTTTACATTTCATACGGATTTAAAAGATTTACAACAGGATTATCCGACGACCGGGCATTCTGATCAGTTTATCAGCTTTCTTGAGAAAGAACTGAAACCCTATATTGAAAAGCAATTTAAAACATCCGATACTTATCTGTTTGGACAATCGTTGGGTGGGTTGCTGGCAACAGAAATTTTGCTGAAAAAACCTGACATGTTCAACAATTATTTTATCATCAGCCCAAGCTTATGGTGGGATGATGAAAGCTTACTGAAAAGCGCAAACCAGTGGTTAACCAAAATTCCGGATACCAGGAAATTTATTTATATTTCCGTCGGGAAAGGTGAGCATCCGGTGATGGTAAAAGACGCTGAGGATCTGTATGAGGTGCTGAAGAAATCCGGTAAAAAGAACTGGAGGGTAGAATATAAAATGATGGAAACGGACAATCACGCCACGATTTTGCACAGGAGCCTGTATGAAGGATTGGTAAAATTGTTTCCCTATAAAGAAGAAAAATAACCTAACAAAGAAAATTAATCAGATCTGGCAGCTTTAAAAGGCAATTGGAACTTCCTGAACACTGATGATTGAAAATTTTGAAAAATATTGGTTCATCGTATTGGTTTTAGCATTTAAAATCAATGTTTTAGGATTTTTTTTCTATACGGAATCTCTGGAGACGGCCTATCTGATGGAATTTGCGGCAAAAGATAAAATAGCAAAACTCGAATCCAAACAGCATCTGTATGAAGGTGTGCTGAATGGCGTACTTATTTTGGATGGTGCAGCAGTATTGCTTTTAATCTATTATGGAATCAGAAAAAGTATGAAATGAAAGCTATCCTGAAGAAATATTGGCTTTTCTTGTTGATCATCATAACCTTTATGAATGCATCAGGGTATTATTGCATTAAAAATGCGCCTGATTTTTTAGATATATATGAACATGCTGAATCTGAAGCCGTATTACAGACCGCTTGGGCAAAAGAATACATATATGATATATTCTTAGGGTGGCTTGTTATTTTGAATGGCTGTTTGGCGTTTGTCTTCCTTATGCTGTTATCAGGGACCTTATTAAATGTAAAAGTACTCACGTTAAGTAAAAAGTAAAAAAATATGCAAAAACTAAAAAACTATATCTACGGCGAATGGATCGAGGGGACGGGGAATGGTATTCCTTTGTATAATGCCGTGACTGGAGAGCAGGTAGCCGTTTCTGATACGGAAGGGCTAAATTTTGAACAGGCACTGGATTATGGAAGAACCGTTGGCTACAAAAACCTGTCTTCCATGACATTCTACGACCGTGGGGAAATGCTGAAAAAAGTAGCGCTATATCTTCTTGAACGCAAGAAAAAATATTACGATTTATCCTACAAAACAGGAGCAACCCATGTGGATTCATGGGTGGATATTGAAGGAGGTTTCGGGACGTTCTTTACCTATTCCGGACTTGCCAAGAGGATGCTTCCGAATACACCGTTCTGGGTGGATGGGGAAACCCAGAAGATTTCGGCTAACGGAACTTTCCTGGGAACCCATATTTTGACGCCGAGTGAAGGGGTCTCCGTTCAGATCAATGCGTACAATTTCCCGGTTTGGGGGATGCTGGAAAAACTGTCGACTTCATTGCTGGCGGGTGTTCCTTCCATCGTGAAGCCTTCACCGTTCGGCTCATATCTTACCAATGCGGTATTTCAGGATATGATCGAAAGCGGCCTGTTGCCTGAAGGAGCGGTGCAGCTGGTTTGCGGGGAGCCGGGAAATATCCTGGATTATGTTCAGGATGGGGATTCCGTGCTCTTTACCGGTTCGGCGACCACGGGAAGGAAATTAAAATCATTACCTTCAGTGGCAGGCAATGCCGTTCGTTTCAATATGGAAGCCGATTCCCTGAACTGTTCGATCTTAGGATTAGAAGCCAAGCCGGGTACTCCGGAATTTGATTTATTCATTAAGGAAGTACGTAATGAGATGACCACCAAGGCCGGGCAGAAATGTACGGCCATCAGAAGGATCATCGTTCCTGAGGATTTGGTGGGCGATGTTCAGCAGGCCTTATCTAAAGCTTTGGACCAGACCAAGATCGGAAATCCTTTAAGCAGGGAAACGAAGATGGGGTCTCTGGTTGGCAGACAACAGTATGATGAGGTGTTGAGAAAAGTAAATTTACTGAAAGCGGAAACGGAGCTGATTTACGACGGACAGCACGAACTGGTAGATGCCGATTATGAAAACGGGGCCTTCATGAGCCCTAAACTGTTCTTCAATGATAAACCTTTTGAAAAGAATATTTCTCATGACGTCGAAGCTTTCGGACCGGTTTCTACGCTGATGCCTTATAAAGATACGGAAGAAGCGGCGGCTCTGGCCAAAAGAGGAAAAGGAAGTCTGGTAGGATCTATTATTTCTCACGATGAAAAATTCGTAGCCGAAACGTCATGGAAAATGGCTTCCCAGCACGGAAGGATCTTCGTCCTCAACAGGGATAATGCCAAAGAAAGCACCGGTCACGGCTCACCGCTCCCGACGTTGATGCATGGCGGCCCCGGCAGAGCCGGAGGAGGTGAGGAGATGGGCGGACTGAATGGTCTTCATTTCTTCCTTCAGAAAACCGCCATTCAGGGGTCTCCGGATATTCTGACGGCGATTACCAAAGTATACCAGCAGGGCGCGGAAAAGAAATATTCTGACAAGCATCCGTTCCGCAAGTACTTTGAAGAAGTGGAAATCGGTGATTCCCTGGAAACCGCAGGAAGAACCGTTACCGATGCCGATATCGTGAATTTCTCCAATGTTTCATGGGATCATTTTTATGCCCACACCGATGCGACGAGCTTAACGGGAACTATTTTCGACAAAACGGTTGCCCACGGATATTTCATTCTTTCCGCAGCGGCAGGACTGTTCGTTTCCGGGAAGAAAGGACCGGTCATCGCCAATTACGGACTGGAAAACTGTTCATTCTTCAAACCGGTATATGCGGGAGATACGATTACCGTTTATTTAACGGCTAAAGAAAAGATCAATCGCGGGGTAAAAGGAAGAAATATTCCTTCCGGCGTTGTAAAGTGGTTAGTGGAAGTGGTGAACCAGAGAGAAGAAGTGGTTTGTGTAGCCACTATTCTGACTTTGGTGGCTAAACATTCTCCTTTCATTGACCTGAATGTAAAGAATATTCAGAAAATCCTGAATGGTTTGACGGAAAAAACGCTACCCCAATGGGGAAAAATGTCTCCCCAGCAGATGATCGAACATTTGGAACATGGGTTGTTGGTAAGTTTAGGGGAACCGGAAGCCGATCAGTGCTTCACTCCTGAAGAACAGCTGGAAAAATGGCAGGATTCCCTATACACGCACAGGAAAATGCCAAAAGATTTCCAGGCTCCGTTTCTGAATGTCGATGGCTCACTGCCGGAATTAAAGCATAAAAACCTGGATGTTGCCAGACAGTCGTTCCTGGAAAACCTGAAAAGATTTTCCATCTATTACAAAGAAAATCCGCAGGCCGAGCACATGAATTTCGTATTCGGAAAGCTGAATAAGGAAATGTGGGAATTGTTGCACCGGAAACATTTCACCCATCATTTCGAGCAGTTCGGGTTGATTTAATATAATAGAGGGTACACATCACTACAATAATGCAGCAGCTTAGTCATAGGTTGCTGCTTTTTTCATTAAAGGTTTTCAGTTGGCTGTAAGTTTATAATCTTTTGTTAAAAACCAGCAGTTGCTTGACCAACCTGTTTTTATTCCTTATTTTCAGGGTATAATCAATAAATACAATAAGAACATGAACGCAGAATGGATGCAGCAATGGGAAAATGCGAAACATATTCTGGTTTGCCCTACTGATCTGGAATCGTATTTTACCTCAACAGAAATTTTGGGACAGCCTATTGAAATTCTTGAAATGGGAAATGTATCTCTGCCTTCGGGTAAAGTAGTCGTGAGAGATCCGCTTGTCTTTTTGGATGCGAATCAGAAACCTTACTTCAAAGATGCTCCCAAAGGAAATTTTCCGGTTACCATTGCCGTGGTAAAGTCTGAGGAATGGGGCAACCGGTACGCTGCGGTTAAGGTAAAGTTTTCTGATGAAAGGCCGGTATTGTATCAGGAAGCTTTAATAGGGAATGAAAATCTTGAAGGCGTACAGCAGGATGATTATTTCGGATTTCACGTGGATGCCGGCCTGGCCTGCATTACCGATGCTGAAGTTCTGCCTGCTTTTGATCGTTTTGTAAAAGAACTCAATGCAGATAATCTGTATGATGATTATTTTGCGGAACTGTTCAGGAAAAGTTATGAATCGTATCCCGATAATCAGCGGAAGGGCGGTGACTGGATCAACTGGACCATTCCCGGGACGGCCTATCAGATCCCGATGTTTGCCAGCGGTTTCGGCGACGGCGGCTATCCGGTCTATTTTGCCTATGATGAAAACAACCGTATCTGTGGATTGTATATTCAGTTCATCGATATTGAATTGGCATTAAGTGATGATGAAGAGGAAGATGACGGTGTTGTTTAAATTTTATATCCCGATATGAAAGGAACTTTTGCAGAGCAGGTCATCGAATTTAATAAAACCCTTCATTACAGTGGAAGCCTTCCTGATGATTTCATGGTCATGAATCCGTATCTGGATAATCCTGAAACCCTCGAGGTAATGCAACGGTTTTACCGTAAATATTATAATGACTCCAACCGGCGGAAATTTATTTTAGGCATTAACCCCAGCCGTCACGGTTCCGGAGTTACCGGAGTTCCGTTTACGGATACCAAAAGGCTGGAAAGCATATGCGGAATTAAGATGGCGTCAGCCTATACGCATGAAGTTTCGTCGGTGTTTGTTTACGATATGATTGCTGAATATGGAGGTGCCGAGGAATTTTACCGTGACATCTACATTAATTCCCCTTTTCCGCTGGCCATTGTGAGGAAATCGAAGAGCGGTTGGGTAAATGCCAATTATTATGATGACAAAGCGCTGTTCGCTGCCGTAAAGGATTTTATGATCGATTCCTTGAAAAAGCACCTCAGCCTGAACCTCGATTCCTCCGAAATTTTTATCATGGGTAAAAAGAATGCGGATTTTATTGCAAAGATCAACCAGGACGCCGATCTGTTTGATACAATTACGGTCCTGGAACATCCGAGATACATACAGCAGTATAAATCGAAAGAAAAAGCTTTCTATATTGATAAATATATACTGGCACTAAAAAGTGAAGCCCCGAATTAATTGTCCGGGGCTTCACGTCTCATTTATGTATTAGAATCTTATCGTCCGATCTCTGCTTATAAAGTTTTCATGGTTATTAGTTCGTTTTATAAGCTGTGTACTGTTGTTTGAGGAACATTTTATTCTGATCACAAAGTAAAGGTTTCAGAATGGACTTGGTTAGCGTATAAATACCGGATTCAGCATTGCGTATTTATACGGACTGAACATTTGCCCCGACATTGAAGGTCTGTATCTGACCATCACCGGAATCAGCAATGATCAATAAAAAAAGCCGCCGGAAATATCCGGAGACTTCAGTTGTTTAGTGATAGACACTTTACATATGGGTAATAAAAGTGCTCGTGTTTAGATCCATTATCGTCAATGACAGACCAGATCCTGATAGTCATTCAGTATAAATGAACAGTTCAAAAATATGCCGTTCGGAAATGAAAAGGTTCAGTATAAATAACTCAATGTGGTATTGCGTATTTATACGGAATAAAGTTTAAAAAAAATGGGCAATTATTATGGTCAATGATGATCTCTTGTGCTGGCCTAATTAGTATTTTTGTAAAAATCCAATAGACATAAGAAATGAATGAATTTGTAGTATCAGAACTGAAAAACCATATCGCGGAAATTACTTTCGGAACACCAAAGAGCAATTCGCTTCCTGGGATTATACTTGAAAAGCTTGCGCAAACTATTTTAGAAGAAGGGGCAAGAGAAGAAGTTAAGGCTATCCTGATTAAAAGTGAAGGTGAAAAGGCATTCTGTGCAGGCGCCAGTTTTGACGAGCTGCTGGAAATCGGGGAGCTGGAAAAGTCCCGGCAGTTTTTCGGGGGCTTTGCCAAAGTACTCAATGCAATGAGGAACTGCGGAAAGATTGTTGTAGTAAGGGTTCAGGGAAAAACGACCGGTGGAGGCGTAGGTATTGCATGCGGTGCCGATTATTGTTTTGCCACTAAAGACTCCGCTTTAGCATTAACGGAAATCAATCTGGGAATCGGACCGTTTGTCATCGGACCTTATGTGGAACGGAAAATCGGTAAATCCCAGTTTTCTGCGATGGCCATTGATGCTGATTTCAGGTCTGCGGAATGGGCAGAACAGCATAATATCTACCATTCCGTATCAGACAATATTGCCGAAATGGACTCCAGGCTGGAAAAATTCCTTCAAACCCTGTCTTCCAGAAGCCAGGATGCTTTGGCACTGATAAAAAAAGTTTCCTGGGAGGGTACGGATCACTTCAATGAACTGATGCCGGCAAGGATCCATATGAGCGCAAGCCTGATCCTTGAAGATTCTGCCAAAAAAAGTATTGAGGCCATTAAGGAACGACTGAGGGTGAAATAACTCTTTTTCAGATCAATTTAGCTTTATAAAAATAGCTGAGGGGTATTTACTAAGTAGATATCAGTCAGCTATTTTTTTGGATAGATCGGAATAATATGCAGTCAAATCAAACGAACGGTTGTTAGTTTTGTAATTGCTGAACTGTTATAATTACGGTGGATTACTTGATTAATTGATATTTATAGGTTATTTAATTTATTTATAATATATATATTTAACATTAATTTGCATTTGTTAATAATTATTAACATATTTGCTGTTGTTAAACATATTATAAATTATGAAAATTAAATTGTCACTAGTTACTACTGCTGTACTATTTTTTTCGGGCATGCATTTCGCAGATGCCCAGAGAACAAAAAGTGATACAGCAGCTAAGGAAAAACAGATTGATGAAGTAGTTATTGTAGCCTATGGATCTCAAAGAAAAGAGACGTTGGTTGGCTCAAATACTGAAGTTAAGGCGAAGCAGTTCGCAGACCGTCCTATTTCTAATATAGGTCAGGCATTGGATGGTGCCAGTGCAGGAGTAAAAATTGCTGCGAGTACAGGTCAGCCTGGAAGTGCTCCGAATATTCAGATCAGAGGTATCGGATCTTATGGGATATCTACGTCGCCTTTATATGTTGTTGACGGTGTTATTTATACAGGTTCCCTTTCTGCGCTTAATCCTAACGATATCGCATCTTTTAATATTCTAAAAGATGCGGCCTCAACCTCTTTATATGGGTCGGCTGCTGCTAATGGTGTGGTTTTAATAACAACAAAATCCGGTAGGAAAGGTACCGATGCTCTTAATTTCAGCATGAGTACAGGGTATGTAGGAAGGTCAATTCCAGAATATGACAGAGTAGATGTTTATCAGTACTATCCACTCGTTTGGGAGGCTATGAGAAATGGAAGATTTGCAACAAATCCGACTTTAGGTCTTGCCGCTGCCAATACATTTGCAACCAATAATTTGATCTCAGGTGTTCTTAAAACCAACGTATTTAATGTTGCAGATAATGCCCTGGTAATAGATGGGATCCTTAATCCTAATGCACAATTGAAATATACAGATCTGGATTGGCAGAAACCATTGATTAAAACCGGTTTCAGACAGAATTATGAATTAAACTATAGTGGAGGAAGCAATAAAACAACTTATTTTTCTTCTGTAAGTTATACGAATGAGACCGGCTATCTTGTAAAGTCTGATTTTGAAAGATTTACAGCAAGGCTGAAAGTGGATTCTCAACTTAAAAGCTGGTTAAAATTAGGAACGAGTATCAGCGGGGTATCCTCCAATGGTAATAATTCATTAGATGGAGCAGACAATAATTCATCATATATCAATCCTTACAGCTGGACGAGGACAATGGGACCAATTTATAGTCCGTATGCCCATGATCCCAATACTTTTGCAACATTATATGATGCAGCTGGTAATATAATGTATGATGCCGGCAGCGCAAGGGGCGCAGATGCGGCGGCAGGAAGGAATGTTATTCAGGAAACTCTTCTGAACAGAGATATTTCAAAAAACTATTATATTATCTCCAGAGCTTATGCTGAGGTTAAGGTAGATCCGTACCTGACGTTATCCACCAATGTAGGGTATGATATCAGAAACAACAGAAGAGGCAGATACATCAATAAAATTATTGGAGACGCGGCGCCTGCAGGAGCTGCTGAAAAATCTACATATACTGAACAGACGCTTACCTTTAATCAGTTATTGAATTACAAAAGAAAATTCGGTTCCCACAATTTTGAATATTTATTAGGACATGAAAATTACAAATACATGTACGAATATATGTATGGCTACAAGCAGGGGCAGACCGTGGATAACAATGATGATCTTATCAATTTCGTAACGCCGACGTCTTTGACATCTCAAACCGATAATTACAGAAAGGAAAGTGTATTTTCCAGGTTAAACTATGATTATGATTCTAAGTATCTTCTATCCGGGTCCATCCGGTGGGATGCATCATCAAGGTTTAAAGAAGATGTGAGATGGCATTCATTCTGGTCTGTTGGTGCCGGGTGGAGAATCAAAGGCGAAGACTTTTTATCCGATTCGAGATTTGTAAGCGAACTGAAATTAAGGGGTTCCTATGGTGAGGTAGGAAATGACGGAACAAACAGCTACTATATGTATAAAAGTACCTACAGCCTAGGCTATAACAATGCTTCCGAACCAGGTATTTTATTCGGTTTCCTGGCTGATCCTACCATTACTTGGGAAACGAATAAACAGACAGATCTGGGAGTTGATTTTGGTCTTTTTGGCGGAAGGATTACCGGTACTGCGGAATATTACAACAGAATTACGGATGACTTAATTTTTCCTGTACCATTGCCGGTTTCCGGAGGTGTTCCGGGAAATAGCATCAGTAAGAATGTCGGGACTATGTATAATCGCGGTTTCGAATTTACGATCAATGCAGATATCATAAAGACTGAAAGTTTTACCTGGAACGTCAACGCCAATGCATCAACGCTTAAAAATCAGATTACAGAACTTTCTAGTGGCATCACTGAAATCATCAATGGAAGTAAAAAAATATCTGTAGGTCATTCTATCTATGACTATTGGTTGAGACAATGGTATGGAGTAGATCCTGCGGATGGTTCCCCTCTCTTTTTGGTTGCGGATACCTATGCAGGAACAACTGCTTCTGATATCAGAACCGTAAACGGGACATTGGTGACGACCAACTTTAACAAAGCGAAATATGATTATTCAGGAACGGCAATACCAGATTTGTTTGGTAGTTTTGGTACAGCGTTCACCTTTAAGCAATGGTCGCTATCCGCCATGTTTACCTACCAGCTGGGTGGAATGACTTATGATACAAACTATCAGTCGCTGATGTCAAGTTATCCGCAGGGAAGTGCTTTGAGTACTGATATTTTAAACAGGTGGACAACTCCGGGACAAATTACCGATGTCCCTGCATTGAATTCTTCAACATATGTAAGTTCTAATGCTGCTTCATCACGATGGTTGGTGAAATCTGATTTTATTTCTTTGCGACAGGCCGGATTGTCTTATAGTTTTAACCCGACAGATATTTCTCAATACGGCTTAACTGCTTTCAGGATCCTGGTGTCCGGAGAGAACCTCTGGAGTAAAACGGCTAGAAAAGGCCTGGAACCGACTCAGTCATTTAACGGGACCACTACCAACAGGTACACTCCTGCAAGAATTATTACAATAGGGTTTAATTTATCATTCTAATTGAAAATATTATGAAAAATATTAAGAAATATAAAAAAATTGCATTATTAGCGTGCATGATCTCTTTAAACGGTTTTACAGTTTCCTGTAGCAGCGATTATCTTGAAACAGACCCTACTACAGCAGTTTCTGAAGATGCAGCCTATTCAAGCGCTTCAAATCTGGCGGCCATCATTAGTGGAATGCACCGGAATATGTATTACAGGCAAAATTCCAATCAGGGCCAGAACGGACAGGGAGGTATCATGATCATGATGGATGCTTTGGGAGAAGACCTTGTATTTCCATCAACGGGTAATAACTGGTATGTTTCTACTGTGCGTTGGCAGGATCAGGTTAATGAGAATGCCTCAAATGATTTATATCCGTATCAGTTTTACTATGCTTTAATAAGGAATGCAAACTTAGTTATAAAAAACGGTCCCAATGTTCCAACAGTAAACTCCTCAGAGGAGGCAGTTGTTAAACAGGCTATAGGCGAAGCGTATGCATTCAGGGCATTTTGCCACTACATGCTTGTCCAGATGTATGGTAAGCGATATGTTCCTGCAACAAACAATACTCAACTGGGGGTTCCTATTCGTTTAACGCCTGATGAAGTTCCCATGAAAAGGAATACTGTTGAAGAAGTTTATACGCAGATCAATAATGATCTTGCTGAGGCTTTGAGCAGATTATCCAGTACTAGGACATCGAAGTCTCATTTTAATGACAAAGTCGTTTTGGGACTTAGAGCCAGAGTTGCCCTTACACAAGGAAATTATGCTCTTGCAGCCTCTTCTGCGAAGCTGGCCAGAAACGGATTTTCTCTTATGAGCAACGCTACCTATATGTCCGGCTTTAATAATCTTGAAGGTAATGGAGAGTGGATGTGGGGAGCTACGATCATCGCGGATCAGACAGATTACTTTGGGAATTTTGGTGCATATATGTCGAGGAACTACAATTCCACAAATATAAGACAGGCTCCAAAAGCTATGAACAGTAAACTCTTTGCCATGTTCCCGTCTACAGATGTGCGCACTAAGGTTGTTGATCCTACAGGAGCCCACACATCTTTATCGCTTCCTTCCACATTTTCAAAATTCCCTTATACAAGTCAGAAATTTTTATCTGCAAGTGTATCAGACAGTCGTCTGGATGTGCCGTATATGAGAGCTGCAGAAATGTACCTGATAGAAGCGGAAGCATTGGCAAGGTCCAATGATGAAATTAACTCTAAAATAGTTTTTAACCAGTTTATGCAGAACAGAAATCCTTCATATACCGGGGCTGTTACAACCGGGGCTGCTTATATTACAGAGATTCTCAATAACCGGAGAATAGAATTCTGGGGAGAAGGGTTCAGGTTCTTAGATCTTAAAAGACTGAATCAGGGACTTGACAGGACCGGGGCAAATCATTCAGCTGTGGTAGTCAATAATGTCCTGACTGTAAGCAACACTGATAACAGATGGCAATACTTAATTCCAAGAACTGAAATCAATGCTAATCCGCTGATAGAACAAAATCCACTTTAGGATTTTTATATTAACAAACAGATTTAATATTGCTACTCCGCTTTTTAAGCGGAGTTTTTTATTGAAAAATATTTTGTTATTTAAAATAAAATTATAACTTTGTATTTCAAAGTTCTTTTTATGGATGCTAAAAATTATCATGAAGACCTTTCCCATATCCGTTCTATGATGGAACGTTCCTCAAGGTTCATATCATTAAGTGGGCTTTCCGGTGTTTTTGCCGGTGTTTCAGCAATTGCAGGAGCTGTATATGTATATTTCAGGTTGAAGAAGGAGGGTATTGACTATCTTGAAGGTGACCGTAATATTTTTCATGCTGAATTAATCCGGGAACTGATTTGGGTAGCTGTCCTTATTCTTGTAGCGGCACTCCTCAGCGGATATTTTTTTACAGCCACTAAAAGCAGGAAGAAAGGATTGAAAATATGGGATGCTACTACCAGGAGGCTTCTGATAAGTTTTTCAATACCGTTATTAACGGGAGGAATATTTTCCCTGGCGCTTCTGTTTCATCATCTTTTTGTTTTTGTTGCGCCCGCAACACTGATCTTTTATGGTTTAGCCCTGGTAAGCGCAGAACGATATACATTAACAGATATAAAATATTTAGGATATTGCCAGATTGCCTTAGGTTTGATTTCCCTTTTCTTTTTAGGTTGGGGATTGATTTTCTGGACGATTGGGTTTGGATTTTTACATATAATATATGGTCTGATTATGCATAAAAAATATAAATAAGGCGCTGTGGAAAAATACATCCTATTTTTTATTGTTATTTTTGCAGCTGTATGATTCAGGCCTTTTTTATGACCGTGTTTTTCAGCTGTAAAAATTAAAAGAATACAGGAAATTATAAAGTTTAGCAACCGAAGATTCATCTGAGAAGAAAATATGAATACCAAACCTCTGTCAATAGTATCATTAAGGATGTTTTGTATACAACAGCATCAGATAGGAACAGTATATTAGCCAGAATATCAATACTTAAAATCAGGATTTTGTAACAATTGAATATCTGGAAACCAAGTAAAATGATTGTTGTTGAGGGGCAGTGGATGATTACTTTAGAATGAACAGGATACAAGTACAATGATTAATATCAGTCAACTCAATAAAGAATTTGAAAGTCGTGTAAGGCTGGGCATTATGTCTGTGCTGATGGTGAACGACTGGGTTGATTTTTCCGAAATGAAAAGCCTGCTGGAAATTACCGACGGCAATCTTGCGAGCCACAGCAATGCGCTTGAAAAATCGGAGTATATTGAAGTAAAGAAGGAATTTGTCGGGAAAAAGCCCAAGACTTCTTACAGGGTGACCCAGAAAGGAAGAGAAGCTTTTACGGAACATCTGAATGCACTTGAAAAACTGTTAGCAAACAAATAAATTTTTTTACCAATTAACTTTGTAATTCAAAGTACTTTTAAATAAAATAATATGTCAAAAAAAAGAAATTTAGTAGGCTTATACATGGCACCAGCCTTACTGCTTTGTATCCCGCTGGTTGGGAATCTGATGTCCTCAGAAGTTAACTGGTCAGGATATGATTTTCTTATAGCGGCCGTAATGCTTTGGGGTACTGTTGGTCTCATTCACCTTATTGTAAGCAGGGTCACTAAACCCATATTGAGAATAATGATTTGCTGTTTAGCGCTGGTCGCTTTAGCGCTAATATGGGCAGAGCTTGCTGTTGGGATTTTCGGGACTCCGCTGGCCGGTAGCTAAATCCATTGAGCCATGACAAGGAAAACATTTATCAAAAAAGCTTCTCTGCTGGCCATGGCGGGCGTGTTACCGGCTCTGTATTCCTGGCAGGTAGAGCCCTTCTGGCTTGAATTTGTAGAAAGGAAACTCCCGGTAAAAAATCTTCCCGGCCACTTGGAAGGTAAGATACTAATGCAGATTTCGGATCTGCATGTAGGGAGCAGGTTCGACTGGCATTTTATTATTGATGCCTTTACGAAAGCCAGAGATTATGATCCGGATTTTGTGGTGTACACCGGTGATTATGTGAACCTCGGCACACCGGAAGAAATTTCATCGCTGGAGCAGGTAATGGAACATGCAGTCAAGGGTAAGATCGCTACTTTAGGCATCTTAGGCAATCATGATTACGGGAAAAACTGGAGTGACCTCAGCATAACAGAGCGTATCTGTACGGTGCTTGAAAATAAAGCAATTACCATTCTGAAAAATACCCAACAGGAATATGAAGGACTCCGCTTTATCGGCTTTGAAGATCTTTGGTCGCCCAATTTCAGACCCATGGACGTCATGAAAGATTATGATCCATCGAAAGCCGGTATTGTCTTGTGCCATAATCCGAATGCGTGTGACCTGGATGTATGGAACGGATATCAGGGGTGGATTCTGAGCGGCCACACGCATGGCGGACAGTGCCGGATTCCCGGTGTGATCACTCCTGTTCTTCCCGTGAAGAACAAAAGATATGTATCCGGTGCCATCGATCTCCATGACGGAAGGATGCTGTACATCAACCGGGCCTTGGGGCATTCTTTTCAGGTCCGCTTCATGGTCCGTCCTGAAATTACACTTTTTACTTTAACCCAATCATAAAATGATGAACGATCAATCTGTAATAACATTAGGAAAGTCAGTATTCTGGCTGTTCTTTATCCTCGGGAATATCAGCATGATAGGCTATATCATAAGCAAAAATGATGAATTCGCAGTCGGCGGATTTATGTTGCTGATTTTCGGATCAATGATCAACCTGCTGATTGTTGCAGCTATTTTAGTCTATGCCTGGATTGATATACACCGGCGCAGTGACTGCATGAAGGCGGTGATGATCATCCTCATCAATATCCCGATTGCCATTCTATACTTCTTTATCGGAATTTCAATTCTAACATTTTAAGTATGAAAAAAATACGTATAAGGTTTCTGTTGCTGATTTATAACAGAACCCAGAAACTGTACAGGACCTGTTTTAAAAGGAAAAAAAGGCAATGGCAGTTCAATGAAAAACAGCTGCTGGAGTTTCATAAAGGTTCCTTAGGAAGGCAACTGGGAGAATTCTATGAAAAGCACGGATTCAGCATGATCCCCAAAATGGAAGACCATGATGTCCATCATCTCATCACCGGCTGCAGTACCCGTTTTGAAGATGAAATTGCCATGCAGTACCTACTCCTGGGAAACGGGAAGCTGAATGCACATCTTTTAGCTGCTATTGTCCTTGGAACCCTGATCCTGCCTGAATATGTACCACGCTATCGCCAATCTTACCAAAAAGGAAAAATGATGCGGAAATTTTACGATTGGGACTTCGAAACATTGCTCTGGCAGAATTTTGAACACCTGAAAGATTTTATCTTCCGGAAGAATACAGCGGTTTTACACTGATGGACACTATAGGTAAATCCGAAAACCCGTAATCATCAATTCAATTCTAAAATTATGAAAACACATCACTATATATTTCTTACTACTGCCTTATTTGTCGCTTTGTTCTACAACGAAAATGTAGGGCTTAATTTAGGGATGCTCTGCATCATTTATGCTATACTTACTGTAATCAGGACACCGGTAAAAAACAGGACAAAAACATTTTTTGTTTCGATGATAGCTTCTCTCACATCGGGCCTTGCATTTGCGTGGTACGGTGATTTCGCTTCATTTCTTGCAGTGGTAAGCTCCCTGCTGTTACTGTCGTACAGGTCAAAAAACAGGCGGATGAAAATCCTGTTGCTTATCCCTGTGTTTATAGTCAATACTTTTACTTCAATATGCCGTTTTTTCAGTTTTGAAGAATGGCTTCCCAAAAAGAATATTCCCGGGTTCTGGCAGAAGATGTTTGCATGGGTGATGATTCCCTTGGTGCTGGTCAGCATTTTCTTCGGGATTTATACAGCGGGAAGCCATCATTTTGCTGAACTTTTCAGCGGATACGAGTGGGATCTGGATATATGGCAGCTTCTGTGCATTGCCGTACTGGGATTTTTTATCGCATTCAATTACTGGAATTATGCTGTCGAAAAACTGATATATAAGCAGAACATGCGGCTGAGCAATGATTTTGAAAACAAGGAGAAAGTGCTGAAGCCCACCTATTCATTCTTTGATCTTGAAGCGGAGCGGGCAAGCGGAGTTATGTCATTCCTGCTCCTGAATATCCTTCTGGTCTTTTTTATTGTTACGTACAATTATGAACAGTTCTATGAAAGCAGTAAAGCAGCGGCAAAGCTTTCGGAAGAGACCCATGAAAGGGTAAATGCCGTCATCCTGTCTATTATCATGGCTGTCTTGGTTATGATGTTTTATTTTAAATCTGCTTTTAACTTTGACCCGAAGGCAGGCATGCTGAAATCTCTGGCAAAGATATGGATCCTGCTGAATGCCATACTTATTATTTCCGCCATGGCTAAAAATACTGAATACATCATGCAATACGGGTATACTTATAAAAGGCTTGGTGTAAGCGCTTTCCTTGTTCTTTCTCTAATAGGGCTGATGTTGATGTTCATTAAAATTCAGCGTCAGAAGAAAAATATATTCTTGTTCAACAGCATGGCATGGTTTGCGTATGCTGTGATCCTGGCTTGCAGCTTCTTCAATTGGGGTGGATTTATTACCCGGCAGAATGTCCGGCGTGAAAATTTCAATCCGGATTTTCACAAGACTTCCGTGAATTTCAATGAAAAAATACTTCTGGAATATGCCGAAAGAAACCACAAAGATCCATTGAAAAATGAAATTCTGGAAGAGATACAAAAACATGAGAAAGAAAGCTTCCTTTCACAGGTGTTATATTACCGTTCTGTCCGGTAAGAAAAGAACGACAGGTCTTTCAGTTAGTCCTTGTCGCTTCAGAGGTTGGAACAGTTTTCGCATGCCTAAATCTTATTGTATCATTTAAAAACAACACTTATGAAAAAATACTTCGTATTGATTCCTTTGCTGCTGCTGTCATGCAAAAAAGAGAAAGAAAAAACAGAAACAGCAAATCAGGATTCATCTGTGGTAACAGAGCAGACCCAGACTCAGCCGATGGCAGATTCCATAGCTTTAAGAAAAAAAGATTCTATCATCAATAATGCTCCGGCGACCAAGGAAGTGCTCAGAACAGGGGTAATGAGAGAGGTTAAGAATGGGGAAATTATCAGGACAATGGATGCCTCCCAACTGCCTTTCACTGTCGGGGAGCAGTTTACGGATCAGAACCAGAAGCTTATCCTGAAAATAAGTAATGTTGACCAGTCAAAAATTAATGCTAAAATCAGTACCCGGCAAAAAGATTTTAACATACGGTTTAACCAGATCAGGCTTCCTAATGGCGACTATGACGGGCCTTTTGGCAGGGATCTGACGTATGATATCAAAAGTAAAGGTGAAGTATGGCTGATCATCGGAAAAGATCAGATGGCGGAAGGGGATGTGAAAGGTGACTTTACAGTTAGTGTGGAATAAGTTGGTATAATTTCTGCAAAGACATTTTAAAATTCAATATTATGAAAAATATACTGTTAACAGCCGCCGCTGCCTCTGTTGTACTGGTAAGCTGTGGGACCGTACAATCTCTGGTCCAGAATACTTTCCCCTATACGGCCAATGTTCTGATTTCAACAGGGGTTCCTGCTGATAAGGAAGTTTCATCTACAGCGACTGCTTCCAATGTACAGACCTGGTTTGGGGGTAATAACGATGCGAAAATTAAAGATGTGAGGATTTCAGACGCTAAAATATCTGTTGTATCGCCGGCTGGTGGTACACTGAATGCGCTTAAGTCCGTTAAAGTATATATCTCTTCAAACGGGACCGGCGAAAAGTTGGTGGCATCCAGATCCAATATTTCTACTGATGCTGCAAGCCTTAATCTGGACCTTAGCACTTCCGGCTTTTTGGATGAGGTCGTTAAGAGCTCAGGCCTCACCGTAAGGACGGTTTATGAACTGAAAAATCAGACCAGCTCAGATATGAACCTGAGAATTGCCCTCAATTTCAGCAGTGTACCTGCCAATTAACAGGTAAAAAGCTTATTTCATAAAAAAGTCTTTCATTTTTTGAAAGACTTTTTTATGGTAATCGGTAATGAATCAGTTTTTGGTAGCAGAGTCCATTACAATGGTTACAGGACCGTCATTGACTAGCGATACTTTCATATCGGCACCGAATATGCCGCTTTCAGTTTTAAACCCGGATTTCGCTAATTCCTTCTTGAAATATTCAAATATCGGAACTGCCTGATCAGGTCTTGCCGCTCTGATGAATGAAGGGCGGTTTCCTTTTCTGTACTCTGCCATGAGGGTAAATTGACTGATGCACAGCAATTCCCCGGCTATATCCGTTACAGATAAATTCATTTTTCCTTCATCGTCGCCAAAAATCCTGAGGTTCAGTATTTTTTGAACCAGCCAGTCGGCATCATCCAAAGAATCGTTTTCATCTATGCCCACCAAAAGCATCAGCCCGCGGCCGATAGCTCCCACGATTTCTCCATTTACCTTTACACTGGATTCTGAGACTCTTTGTATAACGACTTTCATTAAAAATAAATATTTAGAATTTTCCCTGAAGGATCATAATTATACAGATATGTTTTAGGAGGAATATTAGCTACAGCGGTAGGCTGGCCGGTAAGCAGGATCCATGTAGCGTTATCTTTCGGGCAGACAACCTTGATGTTGTCTTTTACTTCCAGCGTGGTAGTATTGTCAGGGCAGATATGAGGAGCATTCCGGTCATAGATTTTAAAAGTAGTATCCGAAGCCCTTACCACAATCAATCCTTTGGTTCCGGACTGCTGTTCGTTGATGTACATCCAGTTTCCCACCTGGTTCAAAGCATAGTAAGCAGGAAGGTTGAGGTTCAGCGTTACATTGATAGGGTTATTCGGAAAGCAGCTTACCGTATCTTCACGGTTGCCGCAGGATTGGATCATTAAGCCGTTGAATATCAGTAAGGTGGTAATTGAAAGGATTGCGAAAGTTTTTTTCATTTCAATTTAAATTTTTATATATTTGTAACTTAAACGATTATATCAACAAAACATTGTCCGGCAAATGTCGGATTATTTTTTTATACTAAAACTAAATTTTGAAAATTATGGCAAGCTATGTAACAAAGGAGGGACTCGAGAAAATGAAGGCTGAGCTGGAACAACTGGAAACTGTTGAAAGACCTAAGATTACCCAGCAGATTGCAGAAGCGAGAGATAAAGGGGACCTGTCTGAAAATGCAGAATACGATGCAGCCAAAGAAGCGCAGGGAATGCTCGAAATGAGGATTTCCAAACTGAAGGATGCTATTGCAAGTTCCAAAATTATCGATGAAAGCCAGCTTGATACTTCAAAAGTTTCCATCCTCACTACGGTGAAGTTGAAAAATAATGCAACCCAGCAGCAGCAGGTATTTACTCTGGTACCGGATAACGAAAGTGACCTGAAAAGCGGTAAGATCTCGGTGAATACGCCTATAGCAAAAGGATTACTGGGCAAAGTGGTAGGAGAGACTGCAGAAATTGTGTTGCCGAACGGAAACAAACTGTCTTTTGAAGTGCTGGATATCAGCCTTTAATCATCTTTAATTTTCATCACTATACAATGAGTACCATATTTACTAAAATCATCAACAGGGAAATTCCTTCCTATATTATTGCGGAAGATGAGAATTTCGTGGCATTCCTGGATGCAATGCCTTTGGTAAAGGGGCATACCCTGGTGGTTCCTAAAAAAGAAACGGACCTGATCTTTGATCTGGAAAGTGATGAATATAAAAACCTTTGGGGCTTTACTCAGGAAATTGCTAAAAAAATCAAAAATGCAGTTCCGTGTGTAAGAGTTGGAGTGGCCGTAGTGGGGCTGGAAGTTCCCCATGCCCACATCCATCTGATTCCGCTGAATACAGTGGAAGATATGAATTTCAAAAATACCAGGCTTAAGCTGACAGATGAAGAGTATAAAGAAATTCAGAAATCAATTATTAATTCTTAAAATATAAAATCGTAAAAGTTGCTTTTGCGATTTTTATCATATAATCCAAAATTTAAAATGAATTCAAACCAGTGTTCTTTTTGCGGCAGAAAGAGAAATGAAGTGCAGATGCTGATCTCCGGTCAGAACGGTTATATTTGTGAAAACTGTATCGAGCAGGCTCATGCTATTGTAAAAGACAGTGCAGCGGGCCCGGGATTTTCTCCTGCGGAAAATATCAGCGAACTTAAAAAGCCTAAGGAGATCAAAGAATTTCTGGACGAGTATGTCATCGGACAGGATCAGGCAAAAAAACAGCTTTCCATCGCTGTTTACAACCATTATAAAAGACTGCTTCACGCAAAAGACGAAAACAGGTCTGTGGAGCTGGAAAAATCCAATATCATCATGATCGGGGAAACCGGTACCGGAAAAACGCTGCTGGCTAAAACCATTGCACGGGAGCTTAACGTTCCGTTCTGTATTGTGGATGCCACAATCCTTACGGAAGCAGGGTATGTGGGAGAAGATGTGGAAAGCATTCTTTCCAGGCTGCTGATGGTTGCAGATTATGATGTTGAAAAGGCAGAAAGAGGAATCGTATTCATCGATGAGATTGATAAAATTGCCAGGAAATCTGATAATCCCAGCATTACCAGGGATGTATCCGGGGAAGGAGTGCAGCAAGGTCTGCTTAAACTTTTGGAAGGAAGCATCGTTAATGTACCGCCGCAGGGTGGACGTAAGCATCCGGATCAGAAATACATCCAGGTCAATACCCAGAATATCCTGTTCATTGCCGGAGGGGCTTTTGACGGGATCAAGGAAATTATTGAGAGAAGGCTGAACAAGCAGGCGATAGGGTTCAGCTCAGAGAAGATCAATAAAACCGGTGAAGATGAATATATCCTGACCAACATCAATGCTATCGATCTCCGTTCCTTCGGGTTGATTCCTGAACTGTTAGGACGTTTCCCTATCATTACATATCTGGATAAACTGACAAAGGAAACCATGGTGCGCATTATGAAAGAGCCCAGGAATTCGATCGTGAACCAGTTTGTGGAACTTTTCAAAATGGATGATACAAAACTGGTGTTTACTGATGGTGCCATTGAGAAAATCGTAGATGAAACTATGGAGAAAGGATTAGGCGCCAGAGGGCTTAGGGGGACTACGGAAAAAGTACTTGAAGATTACATGTTTTCTATAGGCGAAGAAAAGGATATTACGCTAACTGAAGATAATATTTTCATCAATAAATAAAATAATTTTTTCAGTTTATCAAAAAAAAACATAACTTTGCCCTTGAGATATTGTATTAACACACAAATATTTATATACAATGAGAAAAAGTTTATTTGCTATTGGCCTTTTAGCAGCCAGTTATTCTGTTCAGGCGCAGAATATTTTGTGTCATGTAGACACAAACGCTAATATGTATGTAAGCAAGGGAACGCTGGTCTACAGCGGGGGAGGCATGCAGATGAAAGGAAACGGTAAGATCGAAAACCATGGTAACGTTATGGTTGCAGGATCTTCTTCCGATTCTTTCAAAACAATCGATGCTTCAAATGTTGACAAAGTTGAGAGTAACGGTGGAGACAACTTCGTTAATGTGATTAACGAACCGAATTCTTACGCAACTGTCAACACCAATTCTTCATCGGCAACACCTTCGTACACCTATGGTCAGCTTTTTATTACAGGTATTCCGCAGTCCAATATTACAGGGATTGTAGATCAGCAGTATAAAGCAGTGAGCCATGGTGCCTATCAGCAGGTGGGTATGCCTTTCTATGCAAAAACGTTATCTACATTAAATTCTGAATTGGGTAAAACCTTTTCAGGAGTACGAGGTTCCGGGAACGATATCCTCCAGTGGAACAATGATAATGTTGTATTTAATCATTTTACAAACCTTACTTACAGAATAGGTATTGATTCTCCTTTGTATGCATATTACATTCTTGGAGGAACCAATCTTGATGTAAGCGGTTCAACCAGGACATTAAAAGGACGTCCTTTTTCTGATACCAGCGGTACTTCTGTGACGTTAACCGGCGCAGGTGCCAATGTTACTTTCGGTGCAGGAGGAGGCAACGTTAACCAGTACAATGAAAAATACTGGTCATATGTTCAGGATGGATTCCATATTGCATCCGGTGGAACAGCATGGCAGGGTAATTACGGTAAAAATATCTACCAGTTTTCAAACCCTTTCCTGACAAACCTTGATCTTAGATGGATTGCTACCAATGAAAGCGCAACAACCGGAGATGGGATCAATCTGAGCAACATTCAGGCGGTTAGGTTTGAAGTAAGCGGTGTTCAATATTCCAATACCAACAATGGTGGCGGTGGTTCTGCATCGTACAAGTTTGTTTCTTTTGCAAGTAATCTGCCGGCAGGATCGCCTTCTACAGGAGGGTCTACAACTGTACCGACAGGAGACCTGGATTATCTTGTAGTACGTCCTATGAGTACTTTCGTAATCAAACTGAAGGATAATACAGCGGCTAACCAGGTATTGAATTTTAATAACCTGAGAAGATTCAATTATTTCAGCAGGGCGGCAAGTACCGATTATGGTGTGTCTGCAAGCAAGTCGAGCACTTCAACTTCAGGAACGGTAAAACAATTGGGTATTATTGGTCTTGATGCCAATGGAAATGAAGTGGCAAGAACCTATTATGTGGTTTTTCCTAACGGAACTACGGGGCACTCCAGTAATGCTCTGACTCAGATTTCTACTCCTTCAGGAAACGTTTTAGGAACCTTTGAAGAGGATCCGGCAGGAGGGTATGACAATAACTATACCAGCCAGTACTGGTTATACATCAATGAAGCCAACGAAAATAATTTTAAGGGCAAGAATATTAAGATGGTCAATTATGACCTTTCTAAAATCAAATCATATAAATTTGAGATCAGAGAGAATGCAGAATTGGTTTCCAACGGTACGCATCAGCTGTCGACAGGAATCGGGTTCTATTATAAAACTCCGAACGGAACCGCTCAGGCAGCAGTGCAGGGTGGTGTAGTGCCGGTTTCTGATGCCGTATTTGATTTATACTACGGTGAGCCTAACAGCGTTCTTGCGGTGGATAACACTTCAGTAAAACCTTCCAGAACGATGGTGGTTTATAATCCTGATGTTACCAATTATATAGTAAGATTTGATCCAAACTGGAAAAAAGCAGATATTGAAGTTTATGATATGAGTGGCAAGCTTGTTATCTCTAAAAAAGCAGTAAGTACTTCTAAGGATTTCGTTATCGAACTGGATAATGCACTTAAAAATTCTTATGTAGTTAAGATTGTGTCGGATAAGGGAGAAACTGTTAACACCAAAATCTTAAAATAAATGAAAACAATAATCAATAAACTAATATCCGCTCTTTTTCTTGTCACTGCATTGTGGATGAATGCGCAGGGAGGAGGTACTCCAAGCATGCCTAATCCGGGAGCTTCTAACCCTAATAACGGTGTTGGAGGAGTAACTCCGGGGGCACAGGCTTCACCAATCGATATGTACGTGTTGGCATTGGGAATCGTGGCAATAATGCTCATTGTATTTTTTACGAAGAGATACAAGAGCCATAAAATATAAAAATTTTATTAAAATAATATCAAACTCCCCGATTAATCGGGGAGTTTTTTTATTTTTACCGCATGAAAAAGATTTATGTATTATCAGCAATACTCCTCAGCCTCTGCTTTCAGGCACAGTTTACAGTAACGATCCAGGCTCCCGCCGACTTTCAGGATCAGGATGCTGTCCTCTATACGCTAAATGGATCTAAAGATATTATTGCAACTAAAGAACCGTCTAAAAACCATATCTGGACTTTTAAATATCCCAAACATTATATGGGAATGATGAAGGTATATCTTCCATCCAGTAACAATAGCTTTAATTTCATTTCAGAGAATAAGAATGTCAATATTACATTCACTACTGAAAAGAATAAAATTAAGGATGTCATGTACCAGGATGAATCCAATGAGTTGATGAGCCGGTTTCAGGAGAATTCACAGAAACGTCAGCTGATCCTGCCTGCACTCACCCAGATTAAGGAATATTATAAAGAAACTACGGAATTCGGGAAGGCTTTAAAAAGTGAGATCTCCAGGCTTTCTATTCAGACCGGGGATATAGATCAGTCAAAGCATCCGTTTATCTATTACTACAATACTAATTACGATAAGTTTATAGCCGAAGGGAATGCTAAGAAGGCAACCCAGGAAGAAATCATTAATTTCATTGATAAGTCCAATGATATGCTGGAAAGCTCGTCATTGCTCAGGCCTTTATTGGTTGCTTATTTAAATACAGGCGGTAACACCAATGTTGCAGGATCTGTAGATAAACTTCTTGACCGTCTTAAAGTTGAAACACCGCGCGGACAGACCGTGTTATCCGAGCTTATTGATATTTTTGATGTTTACGATATGTCTGAGCTTAAGAGCAAATACCTCAACCTTGCTAGAAACCTTAAGTGTACTATAACCGACAGGCTGGCTTCTACATTGAAATCCAATGCGAATGTAGAAATGGGGGCTGTTTTCCCGAACTATAAGTTTCAGTCGCCGGTCAATACGACTGCCAGGTCTTTATACGATGTAAAAGCAGATAAAAAGGTTATTGTTTTCTGGTCTTCTACCTGCTCACACTGTGAAAATGAGCTTCCGAAGCTGCTTGAGAAATACAATGAGCTTAAGGCTAGAAATATCCAGGTGATAGGATTCTCATTGGATGTAGACCGAGATTCGTATATGAATAAGATCAAGGCATTCCCATGGATCAATGACTCCGAACTGAAGGGATGGAACAGCAGTTTTGCAGATACCTATAATATTCATGCAACACCAACCTATTTTATTTTAGATGCTAACAATAAGATAATCAGCAAGCCAGAACATGTAGGGGATGTTTTGGAATATTTTAAGCTAAAATAATTTTGGAGGTAAGCAATTATTTTCTATATTTGCACCACCAAAACGGCGAGGTAGCTCAGTTGGTTAGAGCGCAGGATTCATAACCCTGAGGTCACGGGTTCAATTCCCGTCTTCGCTACAAAAAAACCGGAACTTATACAGTTCCGGTTTTTATTTTTTAACTCTGGTATCCCAGAAGTTTTCTCATCTGATAGAAGAATCTTTCGATAAGCCTCAGATCCTGGGTAACAATTTCTGCATTTCCGCGAAGCTCTTTATCAAACGGAAGTGTTTTGTTGTAAGAGGTGCGCAAACCTTTCGGAAGGGTTACGTCTACATAATAATTGCCTTTATCATCAGGAGACATGGATATATTCTGGACACGTCCTTCAATGATGCCATATTCCTGAAAGCGATAGTTATCCAGCTTGATGAGCACTTTTTCTCCGGTCTTTACCTTACCTGAGTTGACAGAAGGCACCGACATCCTGCCTACCAGCTGCTCTTTGTTTTCAGGAAGGATTGTCAGGATTGCATCTCCTGTTTTCACGAATTGGTTTTCCCCGAAAAACTGCTGAAAACTTGCCACACCGTCGGTTGAAGAAACAATAAGGTAATTCTGTTCCCATTGCTTTAAGGCTTTTCTGAGCTGCTCGAACAGTTGAAGCGTCTGGGAAGAATAGGTGATCTTATCTTTTTCAGTACTGATGGCTGTGCCGCTTTTGGTCTTGTTAAGATTGGAGATGCCTTCTTCCATCTGTGACAGAGAAATATTGATGTTTTCCAGATTCTGTTGTTCCTGGATGAACTTTATCTTTTCATTTTCCAGCTCTACCGCTGAAATAACGCCCTGGTTAAACAGATCCTGTGAACGCTGATAGCTTTTCCTGGTGAGTTCATATTTAGCCTGTTCCAGCTTTTTCTGTTGCTGAAGGGTAGCGATCCTGGCGCGGTATTCCGAAATGCTCTGATTGGCAGCCAGGTTTTCCGGGGCGTATGGCTGTAGCCTTGTAAATAAGGCTTCATCCTGAAATGCCTTTGCAAAACTGTTGTAATCACCCTGAAGTTCCCCCAGCTTAAAGTGTGAGGTTTCATGTAACGGGAATGACTGCAGCTGGCTGGGTGTTAACGAGTCAACGATCTTTTTAAGAGCCAGCACATCCTGGTAATTGGCAGTTGACTGCATAACCATTAAGATATCATTTTTACGGACTTCCTGATGGTTTTTAATGAAGATCTTCTCAATCTTGGAATTGGTCCTTGCCTCCAGCTTTTCCGGCGGATTTTGAGAGGTTACCACAACAGGGGCGGGAACAAACTCAGGATACTTGATCAGGTAGCTCATAATAAGTACCATTACCAGAATAATGAGTATAATCGTATTGCCCCACCGGATCATCCAGTGAGGGGGTTGTGTAAGAATGTCCTGTACGCTTTCAGAACGGAGTTCAATAGTATCTAAAGTATCTTTTTCCATATATAAAATGTTAAACAGAAATCCTCACTCCGAGGATTTCTGGTCAGATGCAATTACAGAGGTAATTTGTAATTACATTTTGGATCATTGTCCGGCTCAGCACCCGGAATGACTTCTCCACCCGGACAATACTGATTGCAGGGATTCCACTGCTTCGTATTATTGATGTAGCAGAAACAATTGCACGGACCGCCCGGCAGTGGCCCTGCACCATAAATGGTACTCAGATCCGGTCTTCGGATTTTTTTTAGATTTTTCATAAATATAATGTTGAATGGGTTCCAAGTAAAGTTACAAATTGAAGATTAATTTCCGAGTTCCAGCTGGTTTTTTACCAGCCTGTAGTATTCACCCCTTAAAGCCACCAATTCTGTATGGCTGCCTTCCTCTACCACCTTTCCTCTGTCCAGTACGATAATCTTGTCCGCATGTTTTACCGTTGAAAGCCTGTGGGCAATAACAATAGCCGTCTTGCCTTTGAAGAATTGCTCAAGGTTTTCCATGATGATCTTCTCGTTATTCGCATCCAGTGCGGAAGTCGCTTCATCGAAGAAGATGTACTCCGGTGACTTATAAACCGCTCTTGCAATAAACAGCCGCTGTTTTTGTCCGCCGCTCACCCCGACACCTTCATTCCCGATCTTCGTATTGTAGCTTAGCGGAAGGCCTTCAATGAACTCTTTGATGTGGGCAATGTCCACAGCTTTTCTGAGTTTCTGTTTATCCACATAATCTTCGCCAACCGCAATATTATTGGCAATCGTATCATTGAATACATATCCTTCCTGCATTACGACACCACAATGATCCCTCCAGAAACGCGGTGAAATATTTTTAAGATTGGTATTGCCGAGCCTGATGTCTCCCTGGCTGGGCTCGTAAAATTTCATCAGCAGTTTCAGCAAAGTGCTTTTTCCGCTTCCGCTGGCCCCTACAATAGCTGTGGTTTTCTGGTGAGGAATGGTCAGGTTAAGGTTTTCGAATACAAACAGGTCCGAACCTACATAACGGAAAGACATATTTTCAATTTCAATATCCTGCTGGGGAAGATCAGTGACGTACTGCTCATCCTTGCTTTCTTCATCTTCCTTATCATGGATTTCCCCGAGCCTTTCCAGAGATATTTTGGCATCCTGGAACTGTCTGATAAAGTCAATCAGCTGAAGGAGGGGACTGTTCAGTTGCCCGATAATATACTGTACAGAAAGCATCATCCCTAAGGTGAGGTTACCGCTCAGAACCAGTTTGGCGGATAGGAAACTCACCAGGATATCCTTCATCTGATTGATGAAATTTCCGCCTACCGACTGCCATTGCTCCAAGGAGAGGGATTTGATCCTGATCTTAAACAGTTTCACCTGAAGGAATTCCCAGTCCCACCGTTTTTGCTTTTCAGCATTATGCATTTTAATTTCCTGCATCCCATTGATCAGCTCTATAACTTTGCTCTGTTCCTGGGAAACCTGCGAGAATCTTTTGTAATCCAGCTCTTTTCTTCGGTTAAGGAAAAAGGTAATCCATCCTACATACGCAACAGCACCTATCAGGTATACTGCAAAAAGCCGGTAATCATACAATAACAGGACGATGCTGAAAATGATCAGGTTGACCAGAGAAAATAAAGTATTCAGTGAAGAGCTGGTCAGGAGCTGTTCGATTCTGTGGTGGTCATTGATCCTCTGCATGATATCTCCCGTCATCCGTGTATCAAAGAAACTGATCGGCAGCTTCATCAGTTTGATGAAGAAATCTGAAATGATGGAAATATTGATCCGGGCAGACAGATGAAGAAGAATCCAGCTCCGGATGACTTCAATGCCCATTCTTCCGATGAAAAGCATGATCTGGGCCAGAAGCACAAGGTAAATAAAGTTCAGGTCCTGATTCTGGATTCCGACATCCACAATACTCTGCGTAAGGAAAGGAAAGATCAGGGACAGTAAACTTCCCGCAAGCAGTCCGATGGCAAGCTGACTGACGAGCGACTTGTACTTAAGGAGGTATTTGGACAGGAAGGAAAAGCTGGCTTTGCTTTCCTTATCATCAAATTCGGTCTGGAAAAATGCAGGCGTAGTTTCCAGGATCAGGACAATTCCTTCCTCGGTCTCTTCTGTAGCATTTTCTCCGATCCATAGTTTAATGAACTCCTCACGGGTATAGGTAATAAGCCCGTAACTCGGATCTGAAATATATACTTTGTTATTTTTGTCTATTTTATAAACGACTACAAAATGATTTTTGTTCCAGTGTACGATACACGGGAACGGAACTTCCTCAGTAAGGGTTTTAAAATCAATCTGTACACCCAGCGACCTGAATCCCAGGTCTTCAGCGGCGTCACTTAGCCCCAGCAGGCTGCTGCCTTCACGGGTCGTTTCGGAAAGGTTACGGATCTGCTGCAAGGAAATACTCTTTCCATAATATTTGCTTACAATACGGAGGCAGGTCGGGCCGCAGTCTTTAGAGTCCGGCTGGCGGTAAAAAGGAAAAGATTTCAACTTCAATAATCTATCTGATTTTTTATATAAGTTGCCGTCAGGATATGGCGGCAACTTCTTTGCTTGGGCATTTTGCTTTTATGGACTGGAGTCCATATCATGCTGTTAGTCTATTGGATAATAGGTGCAAAGATAAGTACTTGCACTCGCTCCGGAAATCAGCCTGCATGCTCCGTTGGCACAACACCAGTCCGGTCCGCAGTCTCCGTCATCCGGACACATCCTGTAGCCACCTTTAATGGTTTTCAGGTCTTCTCTTGTCATTTTCTTTAGATTTTTCATAATAATTTGGTTTAGTTTTCCTACTCTGTCAGCTTTTCGGATACCGCTTTAAGTGTTCCTAAGTTAATGAATTTTAGGATAGAATGAGCTTTTTTATAAGTCTTCGTCTTCGATTAATTCACTGATAAAATAGTAGATGTCCTCGCGGTCATATTTCTCCGGGAACTGGTAACCGTTAATCAGGAAAATAGGCGTGAAATTAAGCCCCGCTTCCTTGTTTTCTATAGACATGTGAATCAGTGGAGTGAGATCTTCATGCTGCGTATCGGTACCTGCAAGAGTTTTGATTTTGCTTTCGTCCTTGGTTTTGAACCATAGGTCCACTGCCTTGATAAACTCCGTTTCAGGCTTCTGTCTGTAAATGGACATAAAATCTGATATCAGGCCGGTAAATTTATCGTTTTTCTGATCTGCCGAGTAATTAAAACGTATCTGGACGGATAGGTCATCAGGATATTGTTCTAACAGTTTTTCCAGTATGGTATGCGCATCTTTACAGAATCCGCAGTAAGGATTGGACACTACTGAAATACGAACTCTGCCATCTTTTTTCCCTACAGAGAATGTTTCCTGATCACTGAACTGTATTTTTTCACTCTCTGTGAGTTCCCTTTTGAAGAGCTCGTAATTTCTTTTGAACCTCAGGTTTTTGGAATTGGATTTCTGCAGGGTTTCCTTTTCACCCAACACATTGTTAAGATAGAGAACCAGCGAGAGTACAGCGATCCATAAAGCAATGCTCAGTAAAATTATTCTGTAATCCATATAAGTATTCCCGAAGAACAGGAAACTGAGGAGTAACTGGGCTACAAGAAGAGAAATGATGATCAGGCAGACACGGCAATAGGTCTTTTCCACAAAAGCCTGGATGTATACCGAATATCCCACGGCCATCATAGATAGCAATGTAATCCCCTTGATCAGCATGGCTGTAGCCGGTAAAAAAAGGCCCATCACCAAAAGCCCTGTAAAATAAATCAGGGAGAAATCTGAAAACTTCAGGCCAAGAATGCTGGTCTTATCCTGATTAATGATTTTGTTGCATGAATTAACGTTCTGGTTAGCAGAAGTGTCTCCACAGATGCTGCTGATAACGGTTGATGTACTTCCGAATTTCTGGTTGAAAATCTCCAGTGAAATATATACGCCGGCTAAAGATATCAGGTTGAAAAGTACTTCATACCATGACTGGCTTACCACTGAATACAGGACGATAACCGCAGAAGCAATGTACAGCAGAGGTTTAATGCTGTTAACAGTCTTACTTTCCGTATTTTCATTTTTCTCGAATAAGAGTATGAAGTCTGTTGACCGTGAGTGCAACTCTGCTTTGCTCAGTGTTTTTACTTTTTCTGCATAAACAGTATACTGGTTTCCTGATTTCCTGACTAATGAAAATGAATCATCCACTATAGCAATGAATTCATCCGGAAGCTCATCCCAGTATTGTTTGTCCAGTTCATAAGCATCGTTTTTTACTCCCATGAAGTTCAGCGTGTCACTGAATGCCAGGGCAGAAGGATAATTGGGATGCGAATTGAACTGAAAAATGAATTCCTGCTTATCAAGTTTAAGGTGTTGGATGAGTTTATCGAATTGCATAGTCATATTTTCATCTAAAATACACAGATGTTTTGAAATATCAAATTTTTTCTTAATTACGTGATTTATGAAATGGGAAATTTGATCGTAAAAGGGTGAAAATTAGGAAAAAATAATATCTGATTTGATTGTAATGAGGTCTTAGCAGTTATAAATGCAATTCTATATATACGTGTAGCAAATTAATATTATTGTATCATTTAGAGATAATATAAGTTGATTTGGGCATGAAAGATAGATTGTTGGGTAGAATAGCACCTTTAATTTTTAAAAGTGATATACAATTCTATATCATTTAAAGCTTTATAATGAGAGAGTTAAGGTTTTGGAAATCTTAAAAAGTTTAAAAAATCATAAAGTTTTTATAAAAAGACAAAAAAGGTTGTAAATGTTTTTGTATTTATAAAATATGTTGTACTTTTACAACGCCTTGAATGAGGGAACAAGTCAAGGTAATAAATTTTTTTTCATCATTTGTGTTTTTAGAATCGTATCGCCTGATACGATTCTTTTTTATTTTTCATAGTTTAGGAGAAGGTCGATGAAATAAGAATAAGTGACGGAACCGTCCTGCTGATTGCTTTTAAGGAAGAGGTTATTGGTAAAGCCGAAGAAGTCATCCAGCAGGCCCTGATGTTTTCTGACAAACATTTTCTCATACATCCTGTCCCGTTTCATGGCCGGAGAATAATTCCGGATCACATATTTGACAAACTCCGGATCTTCCTGTACCACAAAATTGAGAAGGCTTTTAAGCGTAAAGTATTCCGTACTGTAGCGAAGCTCTTTATTATCGGTACGGGTTCCTATCAGGTACCCGATGAAATTGGCTTCCTGTTCCCTGGCAAAGCCAAGCTGATGGGAGCTTTCATGAGCAGAAGTAAAAGGAATAAATGTGGAAGGCAGCTGAGAATTGTATTGTGCTTCGGCAGTAAACGGATTGTAGTATCCGAGAATGCCTGTAAAGCTCATGACATTTTTAAACAGGCTGGGTTTAAAAGAATTGATCTGCGGCGCATATTTTCCTGAAATATAAACAGGAAGATTTTCCTGTTGCTTGAGAATTTCCTTTTGAACTGCTTTAAGGTCCGTGACGATAAAAATACCATTCTTATCTTCATGAACTTCCTGTCTGGTCCGTTTGCATTGATCCAGATAATGTAAGGCCAGCCTTTTGGCTTTGCCGTAATCAGGTTCCCGCTGGCTGGCCAGTTTTTTAATAATCGGAGTCTGGAAATACAGCATTCCCCAGAAGACCTGATATACAAAATACAGCAGGTTGATCAGGATCAGAAGGCTAAACAAGGATTTCCGGCGTTTCTTTTTTACCAGGCAGCCCGTAAAAAGGTAAACGAGGGCAATCCCCAGTATAATATAGAAGATATCTCCAGCGGAAAATGGGATCCATGAAAAAATTAACTGATGGATCCTCTTTTGCAGCTCAAAAAACCGGCTGAAGAAAGTGATCATTGCTTCAGACCTGGAGAACATGAAAAACAAAAGAAATTGGGCAAGTAATATACCTGCCCAAAACCTTTTTTTCTTATATATTGTTTTTATTCTAATGGCCACTGCCTTTTGAAATTTTATCTAGGTCAATACCCTGTGATTTTAAGATTCCGCTTACACGGATGGCATAGAACGCAAGATACGCAAAACATAAAACTCCTACAATATAACTTGAATGGATATCTGTTAAGTCGGCTACATACCCCTGGACAAGGCTCACGATTCCGCCGCCCATAATCATCATGATCAGCAATCCTGATCCCTGGTTCGTATGTTTGCCCAGTCCGTTGATCGCTAAGGCAAAAATACATGGCCACAGGGTAGAACAGAAAAGACCTACACTGGTAAAAGCGTATACGGAAACCATTCCGGTGGTAAACATACCGATAAGGAGTGCGACAATACCGGCAGAGGAGAAAATAAGCAGCATCCTGGCCGGGTTTCCTTTGCTCAATACATCACATACGATCATCACTACAATGATGGCTGCATACACATAGAACGGAGAAAGCTCGTGATTGGCTAAGGCGTTAACCAGTAAAAATACCCCGAAAGCCAGGTAAGGTGCCAGAAATCTCAGAATCTTTTTAAAACCTGCGCTGATATCAAATGCATCCACAGCTCCGGTCCAACGGCCGATCATCAGTGAAGCCCAGTATAATGAAATGTAAGGCGCTACATCTTTCGTATCAAAGCCTAAGTCTTTTTCCATATAGGCAGGAAGGTTACTTGCGGTAGACACTTCAACCCCTACATATAAGAAAATGGCGATCATCCCCATAATCAGCTGCGGATACTGTAATGCAGATTTCCTGTGTTCCCCCGGTACAGCATCATCCGTATTTTCCTCGATAGTGGGCGTAACGGATGGAAGGGAAGAAAATTTCAGCATAATGGCTACCAGTACAAAAGCAGCTCCCAGGATAAGGTAAGGAATCTTCACACTTTCCACACTGGCCTCCGTATTTCCTGCTGTTGCAGATCCGAAGATAGCAAAAGACACAATAAGAGGACCGATGGTTGTTCCCAGGTTATTGATTCCCCCTGCCATGGTAAGCCTTTGCGAGCCTGTTTCGGAAGGTCCTACTTCAATGGCCAGCGGATTGGCTACAATCTGCTGCAATGAAAAGCCCAGCCCTACAATGAAAAGCCCGGAAATCATCAACGGGAAAGAAGCGAGATTGGCGGCAGGATAAAAAAGCAGAGTTCCCAGGGCAGATATAAGGAGCCCGACGATCAGTCCGTTCTTATATCCGATCTTATTCACAAGGTCCTGTTTAAGCCCTTTGGAAATCGCCATATAGATTAAAGAACCTACTGTGTATGCCACATAGAAACAAATCTGGACATACATACTTTCGGTCTGTGACAGGTTAAATGCTTTTTTGAATACCGGGATCAGAATATCATTACTTGCAGCAATAAATCCCCAGAAAAAGAATACAGTAACCAGAGGGACAAACTGGCCCCAGTTGGTTTGCTTTGAATAACTCGACATATTTGTTAAAAATTTCTTAATAACAAATATAATTTTATTTATTGTTAATACAACGTTCCAGAAGAGTTTTTTTTATTGTCTCAAAAGAAGACATTTTTAGCTCTTTTGATGATAAGGTAGGCTCAATGATTCCGTTAAAATAGACTTTTACCTTACCGGGATAGCCTTCTGAGGCTTTAAACGGAAACATTTCCTTTAATCCTATAAAGGTAAAGACTACGATAGGCGAGTTGTGTTTCGAAGAAAGGATAAAAGCTCCGTCTTTGAATTCATCGAGCATAATGGACGTGTCATCCGGAACACCTCCTTCAGGAAAAATCACAATGCTGTTGCCTTCTTCCATTTTTTCAGCACACCTCCTGTAGACATCCGCACGGCTCCGGGCACTTTGACGGTCAACCATCACGCAGATCCTTTTATATATGGTTCCGAAAATAGGAATTTTCACCAGCTCCTGTTTTCCAACGAAGCATATCGGATGATCCGGGCAGAGGATGCACATCAGCATGATATCCATAATGGAAGTATGGTTGGAGATAAAGACATACTGCTGGTTTTTATCCAGCTTCTGCGGGGACAGCTTCGTCAGTTCATACCGCAGCCCCATCCCGAAGAACATGCAGTAGCTCCAGTATCGTACAAAACGGTAGGCGTAACGGTAATGCTTTTTATTAAAGGATAATATATAAACCGGTATCCCGAACAGGATCGTAAAAACAAATGCAATCAGGCAAAGCCATCCTCTCCAAAGGTAATTCAGAATCTTGCTCACAGGTTTAGCCATTAAAAATTACTTTCTTTTTAACCGAATAATTAAGGACGGAAACCAGGATGATCGCAGAAACCTTACTGATCATCTCAGGGCTTAACGTGTAAAAACCAAGATTGATGTTATCCTTGAATACAAAGCTGTAAAAAACCTGGAAAAACCCTAAGCTTATCAGAGTAGACATCAGTGATACGGCCATGAAGTAGGCAAACTCCTTTTTTTTGGAGTGCTTTCCACGTTCAAATACAAACCAGATGCTGAGGAAATAATTCGTAATAATCCCGCAGCTGGTAGAAAAAATATTGCTTAAGGGATAGTGGATTCCGTGAAAGTTGGTTTCCCTGAGAAAAAAATGCGGAAGAGAAGTACTGAAAATTTTAAAACTTCCGATCTCTACAACGGCACTGAGGCCTCCTGCGATGATAAAGAACAATATCTGTTTCTGCCGTAATAGTATTTCTCTCATTCTCTTGATATGATATGCAAATTTATATAACTATATGTTAAAGCCTGAAAAAAGTTGTTAAAATTTTTTTTAGATTCAAAAATATGTCTAAATTTAATTTTCAGAACGACAGTATGTAACCTGATAATAAATTTATTTTCAGCCTTTTAGGTTGATGTTTTTTTTCTATCTTGTAATTCATTAGAATGCCTACCCTGCCGCATATTACCTTTTGTTCCAAATATTATTTACATGAAACGTCAAAATAAATACAGGAAATTTCAGCTTCAGGAGAAAAATATTGAAGCCCTTGAAAAAGAGAACTCCCGCTTCAAACGGGTTTATTCTGAATATGAAAATATGTCCAATGAACTGTGGAATCTCGAGAATTCTGCAGGTGAACCTGTTCCTGATGATTTCATCAATGCCATGATCCTTCAGACCTCCTATCTGGAAGACGAAATAGAAGACTGGCTGATCCGTTTCAACAATCAAAAAGCTGATATAAAACATTAATAATTATCCCTTGCCACCCGGCTGACTATAAAGCTATGTGAAGATAAATTCATAATTTAGCATCCTTAAAATAAAATGCTAAATATGGTTGCTATTGTAGATGGCGGATCTACCAAATGCGATTGGGTGATTCTGGATGATTTCAAAAAAGTGTTTCTGAAAACAGAAACCATTGGCTTCAACCCCAATAATATTGCAGCCGAGCTTATCGTACCGGAGATTGAGAACAATATCAACCTTGTTACCGTACGAAACTCCATAACCAGGATTTTCTTCTATGGCTCAGGCTGTGGAATAGCCGAAAACTGTTCCATTATAGAACGGGAGCTTGGGAAGTTCTTTACCAAAGCGGAGATCATGGCCACTGAAGACCTTAAAGCTGCAGCATATGCTGCTTACAACGGAAAGCCTGCCATTGCCTGTATCCTGGGTACCGGATCCAATTCATGTTACTTCGACGGGAAGGATATTAAAGTGAAACTTCCGTCACTGGGATTTCTTATGGGTGATGAGGGCAGCGGAAGCTCAATCGGGAAACAGCTGGTGAGAAGATTTTTCATGCAGAAGCTTCCTCAGGATCTCCATGCTGAATTTGAGGAAACCTACCATCTTACCATAGACGAAGCCCTGAAAAATATGTACCATACCTCCAGGCCTAATGCCTATTTAGCCAATTTCAACAAGTTTGTGGCGGAGCGGAAAGATCACCCGTACTTTCAGAAAATGATTTTTGATGAAATGATGAACTTTTTCGATTACCAGGTCCTTCCTTACGAAGAGTCAAAATTTGCGGAAATCAATTTCATCGGGTCCATTGCCTATTATTACGAAAATATTTTACGTTCTGCTGCGGCAGAACTTCACCTGAATGTGGGACATGTTGTACAGAAGCCGATTGAGAGCTTAGTCAACTACCATATCAAATATATACTTTAATCAAATAAAGAATCTTATGTCAGACAAAACCAACCGCGACGAGAAAAAATTCAGTCAGGCCGCGTTAGATTACCATAAAGCAGAACCCAAAGGAAAAATAGAGGTGATTCCTTCAAAGCCCCATTCTTCCCAGAGGGACCTGTCATTAGCCTATTCTCCGGGTGTAGCCGTGCCGTGTATGGAAATTCACCACAAGCCTGAAACCGTATATGATTATACCGGAAAAGGAAACCTGGTAGCCGTTATTTCCAATGGTACTGCAGTTCTTGGCCTTGGCGATATCGGGGCAGAAGCTTCAAAGCCGGTCATGGAAGGAAAAGGGCTTTTATTTAAAATTTTTGCTGATATCAATGTCTTCGATATTGAAATCGATGAAAAAGATCCGGATAAGTTTATTGAAATTGTAAAGGGAATTGCGCCTACCTTCGGGGGAATCAACTTGGAAGATATCAAAGCTCCGGAAGCTTTTTACATCGAGCAGAGGCTTAAAGAAGAGCTGGATATTCCGTTGATGCACGATGACCAGCATGGAACCGCCATTATTTCAGCAGCAGCATTGATCAATGCATTGCAGATTGCCAATAAGAATATTGATGAGGTAAAGATGGTGGTAAACGGTGCGGGAGCGGCTGCAGTTGCGTGTACCAAATTGTATATTGCACTTGGGCTTAAGAAAGAAAATGTGCTGATGTGCGACAGTAAAGGAGTAATCAACCATAAAAGGGAAAACCTTACCCCTGAAAAGCTGGATTTCGTTGCACAGACCGATATAGAAACATTAGAGGATGCTGTAAAGGGTGCCGATGTTTTCGTAGGATTATCCAAAGGGAACGTCATGACGCCGGAAATGCTCATGAGCATGGGTGAGAACCCTATTGTGTTTGCCCTGGCCAATCCGGATCCGGAAATTGCTTATGATGTCGCGCTGGAAACCCGTAAGGATGTGATCATGGCTACCGGAAGAAGTGATTTTCCTAACCAGGTGAACAATGTTCTCGGTTTCCCGTATATTTTCCGTGGAGCCCTTGATGTTCAGGCAAGAGGAATCAACGAAGCCATGAAACTGGCAGCTGTACATGCCATAGCCAACCTGGCAAAAGAGCCGGTGCCTGAAGCGGTGATTCTTGCTTACAACCTTCAGAATTTACAGTTCGGCAGGGAATATTTCATTCCTAAGCCGTTTGATAACCGGCTTATTACCAAAGTATCCAGTGCTGTAGCCAAAGCAGCAGTGGAGAGCGGAATTGCCGGGAAGACCATAGAAGATTTCGAAGAATATGAAAACCAGTTGCTCGACCGTATGGGAAGGGATGAAAAACTGGTAAGGATGATGCAGAACCGTGCGAAATCCAATCCGAAAAGAATTACTTTGGGAAATGCCGAAGAATATAATGTGCTGAAAGCGGCTCAGATCCTGTATGAAGAAGGCATTGCCTATCCCAGCCTTTTAGGAAATAAGAAATACATCAAAGAACAGATGGAGCGTTTCGGGATTGAACTGGATGTCCCGATTATTGATCCGAGCGATGACGACCAGAAGGAAAACAGGAAGAAGTACAGGGAGACCCTCTGGAAACTGCGTCAGCGTAAAGGCATGAACGAATACAAAGCCAAAAGGTTTGTGCGCCAGAGAGACTACTTCGGTCCATTGATGCTGAGGCATGGAGATACGGATGGATTGATCGTAGGATTCTCCAAAAATTATACTTCTGTCCTGCGTCCTGTCCTGGAGGTTATTGAGAAAGATAAAGGTGTAGATAAAATTGCTGCCATGATGATGATCCTGTCTGAGAAGAAACCTATCTTCTTTGCAGATACCTCCATTAATGACAATCCTACGGCTGAAGACCTTGTCAATATTGCTAAAATGGCGGAAATTACCGTAAAGACATTTGCTATTGAGCCGAGAATTGCCATGTTAGGATTTGAAAACTTTGCGGCTATTTCAGAAACTTCTAAAAAGGTAGCTAAAGCCGTAAGCATCCTGCATGAAAAATTCCCTAAAATGATTGTGGACGGGGAAATCCAGCCGGATTTTGCCATGAATGCAGACCATTTAAGCGATTACCCGTTCTCTAAACTGGGAACAACGCCTGCCAATACATTCATTTTCCCTAACCTGGAAAGTGCAAACCTTTCCTATAAAATTATCAGGGGAATGAAAGTGGCACAGGTAATCGGCCCGATCCTGATGGGATTAAAGCAGCCGGTGCACGTCCTGCAGATGCGTTCCAGTGTAGATGAAATCGTAAATCTGGCTACCGTTGCCGTACTGGACGCCCAGCGCAGGGAAAAGAAAGAGAATGGGAAATAACCGATTCTGATTATTTTATAAATACACACAAAACTCCAATTTTTTGGAGTTTTTTCTTTTTTACAGATGAATTTTTAGAGAGATTAAGCCATATGATTTCATTCGTTTGTGAAATGAAAATTTAAATTAGTTTAAATTACTATATTTGGGAGTTTTAAAAATTAATAATGATATTTTCTTTACAAGGCGTAGTTCAGGAACTTACGCCAACCTACGCCGTCATCAATGTGCAGGGAGTCGGCTATTATATCGGCATCAGCCTGATGACTTCACAGACTCTGACGCTTCGTCAGGAAGCTTTTCTATATACCCAGCAGATCATCCGGGAAGATGCGCACCTGCTTTTCGGTTTTAACACCCGTTCAGAAAAAGAGATGTTCAATCTGTTAATAAGCGTTAACGGAGTAGGGGCGGTCTCTGCTCTTATTTTATTGTCTACGCTCAGCCTGGAAGAAATTGCTTCGGCCATTCTTTCCTCCAACAGTGCACTGATCCAGAAAGCAAAGGGCATCGGGGCTAAAACTGCCGAGAGGATCATCGTGGATTTAAAGGATAAAGTCCAAAAATTCAGCAATCCCGAGGAAAATATTTCTACCCTCGCAAATAATAAAGTGAAGGAAGAATCGTTATCTGCATTAGAAGTTTTGGGAATCCCGAAACGGATGAGCGAGAAAATTGCAGACCGTATTATCAAACAAAATCCAGATGTTTCCGTAGAAGAACTGGTAAAACAAATTTTAAAAAATATTTAACACTTGGTGGCAAAGAATAAGTATCTTAAAATATTCCTGTTCCTGTCTTTTTTATGTATTTCCATAGGTGCCTCTGCACAGCAGGTACGGGATACGGCAATCATTAAAAAAGATTATCAGCTGGCAGATCCAACCCAGTACGAGGCGTACTATGATATAAAGACCGGGATGTACTATGTCTATCCCAAGGTAGGCAACACCTTCACAGGGCCTCCTGTAGCCATGTCTCCGGAAGATTATAAACTCTTTATGCTGGCTAACCAGTCCAGGGCTTATTACAAAGAAAAATCAGACCGGTACAGCCTGATGTTCAGGAAAGACAAGGCAGCTGCTGCAAGAAAAGGGCTTATTCCTTCATTAACCATCAACAACCGGCTTTTTGAAACCATTTTCGGAAGCAATAAAATTGAAATCATTCCTTCGGGATATGCATCTTTCGACTTTGCCGGATTATACCAGAAAATTGACAACCCGCTGATCCTGCCTCAGAACAGGACCAGCTTTACTTTTGATATTGATCAGAGGATCCAGCTTGGATTGTTGGGAAAAGTAGGTGAAAACCTTCAGCTCAAAGCCAATTATGATACTCAGAGCGGATTTGCCTTTGAAAACAGGATGAATCTTGTCTGGCAGTCCAAAGGAAGCTGGAAAGACCTTCAGTCCAAAGGTCTGGACGATGTTAATAAACCCAGTGCGGGAGGAGAAGATAAAATTATCAAAAGAGTTGAGTTCGGTAATGTAAATATGCCGCTTTCAACCAGTCTGATCCGGGGATCGCAGTCCTTGTTCGGGGTGAAAACCGAATTTCAGCTCGGGAAAACCTACGGAACCGTAGTGCTTTCTCAGCAGCAGGGTGAAGCGAGGAATATCGTCGTACAGGGTGGTGGCGTTATGAATACATTCAAATTGAATGCCATAGATTATGAAGATAACCAGCACTACTTTTTAGGTCACTATTTCGTTAACGGCTATGACAATGCTTTGCTGAATTATCCTCAGATCAATTCCAAAATTAATATTACCCGTCTGGAAGTATGGGTGCTGGATCAGGGGAACAGTAACCTGGCTTATCAGAAAAGTATTGTCGGGATCAGGGATTTGGGTGAAGGTGCTTCCGGATTACCGGATAACAGCCAGAACGGATTGTACCAGTCAGTGTCCACAACTATGGGAACAAGGGATGCCGGAACGAACTACGGTGATATTCTGCAGGGACAGACCTTCCCGGGCTCTACCGAAACGTATCAGAACGGCGAACAGTTCATTTTCAATAAAAAAGCTAGACGTCTTAATACCAATGAATATATCCTTCAGCCACAGTTAGGGTATATTTCCCTGAACCAGAGGCTGAATGACGGGCAGCTCCTTGCCGTCTCGTATTCTTATACCGTCAACGGATCCAATCAGGTGTATAAAGTAGGGGAGTTCTCAGAAGAGAGCCAGGTACTGGTAACCAAAGTGCTGAGGTCCAACAGCAGCGTGAAAACCACATCGCCGATGTGGGACCTGATGATGAAGAATATCTATTCCCTGGATGCAAGCCAGGTAAATCCGGACGGATTCATCCTGAACGTATTGTACAGGGATGCGCAGACCGGAGGTAAAGTCAATTACCTTCCGAATACTTCCGTTCAGGATACCAACCTCCTGAAATTGCTTAACTGGGACCGCCTGAACCTTAACGGTGACTTGCAGACCAACGGAGGAAAAACAGGAGACGGGATTTTCGATTTTGTCAACGGAATTACCATCAGGCCGGAAACCGGTAAGCTGATCTTTACAAAAGTACAGCCGTTCGGTAGCTATATGGCGCAGGTACTGGGAAGCAACAATCCGCAGTATGTTTACTCCGATCTTTATACCCAGCAGAAACAGCAGGCTATTTCAAGCAATCTGTCCCAGCGGTATACCCTTGAAGGCCGGTACAAAGGAACGCAAGGGCAGGGGATTTCCTTAGGCGCAGTGAATGTTCCTCAGGGATCCGTAAAAGTGAGCGCCAATGGGGTGCAGCTGACCGAAGGAGTAGATTATACGGTCGATTATATGCTGGGAACCGTGACCATTATCAACGAACAGGTAAAACAGTCCGGACAGGCAATCAATATTTCATTGGAGAACCAACTGACCTTCAACACCCAGCGGAAAAGATTTTTGGGAGTTAACCTCGAAAGAAGGTTCAGTGAAAACTTTATCCTGGGAGGAACCGTAGTCAATTATTCCGAATCTCCGCTGACCCAGAAAGTCAACTACGGACAGGAAGCCGTAAATAATACCATGGCGGGCATCAATCTGATGTATAACAATCAGCTACCATTCCTGACGAGGCTTACCGATAAATTACCATTGGTAAAAACCGAAGCGCCATCCAACCTGAACTTTAAGATGGAAGCAGCCTATTTGCTTCCGGGAATCAATAAGGGAACCAATGACCAGTCGTATATTGACGACTTTGAGCAGACAACCTCCAAGATCTCCCTAAAGGAACCAACTGCCTGGAGCCTGGCTTCAAAACCGGAAAAAAACCAGTCGGATCCTTTATTCCAGGGAGCAGGAGCAGGGAACAGCCTTACGAATGGTTTCGGAAGAGGATTGCTATCCTGGTATAATATTGACCCAAGGTTCTGGGGGGTAGGCGGAAGGGCTCCGGCCGGTATTACACCGCAGTCGGTTTCCAACCATGCTTCCAGAAGGGTGCAGTTCTCTGAGATTTACAACAACAGGGATTTTGTGGCCGGTGAGCAGACCTTTACTAATACTTTTGATATTTCTTACTATCCTCAGGAAAGAGGTCCTTATAACGTCAATCCGAACACAGAAACCACCCAGCAGCGTTGGGCAGGGATCATGAGGCCGATCAGCGTATCCAACTTTGTAAACTCCAATATCGAATATGTGGAATTCTGGATGATGGATCCTTATGCGGATGGAAATACCCTGGGAGCAGCGCCAAAACTTTTACTGCAGTTAGGAAACGTATCGGAAGATATCCTCAAAGATGGTTATATGCAGTACGAAAACGGATTGCCGACGCCATCAGTTCCGTCTACCACAACCAATTCCAATTTAGGGGTGCAGCCGAAACAGCCTCCGATTCTTTATGCATTCTCAAGTGAAGGTGCGGACAGGACTGCGCAGGATGCAGGATATGATGGTCTGACGTCTGATCAGGAAGCGGCTAAATTCGGGAATACCTTCATCAATCCGGTAACCAATGTTTCCGACCCTGCTGTGGATGATTTCGTATTTTATTTATCGGAAAAATTTACCGGTGGACAGGCTTCATCCCTCGTACAGAGGTACAAATATTTCAGGGGTCCTGAAGGCAACTCGCAGAGCAACTCCCTGGAGGTGTCTACGCAGACTCCGGATGCAGAAGATATCAACAAGGATTATAACCTTGACCAGACAGAAGATTATAATGAATATGTAGTCAACCTTGACCAGGCAAGCCTTGGCTTGGGAACGAACAACAATATCGTAGATGTAAAAACTGTTCAGGCTCAGTTCCAGAACGGGCAGACTTCACAGGTGAAATGGTACCTGTTCAGGATTCCGGTCTCTAATATTAATATGGCGGGATCAGGCGGTAATCATGATATTTCAATCCTGAACAATGTACGTTTTGCAAGATTGATGCTGAAAGGTTTTGACCAGACCTCTACGTTAAGGTTTGCCACCATGGATCTGGTCCGTTCAGACTGGAGAAGGTATCCTAAGAATATTGCCGTTTCCGGAACTGATCCTGCAACCAATGAAGGAACAGCTAATGTCACTGATCCGGGTAACTTTGAAATCGGAAGTGTAAATATTGAAGAGAATGCCCTGAACCAGCCACCGTATGTATTGCCTCCGGGAATAGACAGGCAGGTTTTAAGCGGAAATGCCGGAGCGCAGAGGCAGAATGAAGCTTCCTTGTATCTTAAATCACGTGCCCTTCCGGCAGGAGAAGCGAGAGGGGTATTTAAGAATACGACTCTGGACATGAGAAGGTATAAGAAGCTGAAATTATTTGTCCATGCGGAAGATATAGATAACCAGGTAACCGGTATGGATCAGCGGACTAAATTCTTTATCCGTTTTGGTAGTGATGCTACAGATAATTATTATGAATACGAAGCATCCCTTCAGATCACTCCTAAAACCGCTACAACACCAATGGAAATCTGGCCGATGGATAACGAAGTGGATTTAGACATCCAGGATTTCGTGGATGCCAAAATTAGGAGAGACAAGAGCTTCCCTACAGGAATCGTAGCCAGACGTGCAGACCCTGTATTTGGTGGTGGTGTCAACTTTAAGAAGATTTATATCAAAGGTCGACCGAGTCTGGGTAATGTTACCACTATTATGATCGGTATCAGGCATGAACCCACTAGAGTTTCCGGCTCACCTATCAACAGAATCCTGTGGGTCAATGAAATCCGCCTTTCTGAAATTGAAAATGATGGTGGATATGCCGGAAATGCCAGCCTAAACTTCAACCTGGGAGATTTTGCCGTCGTGAATACCAGTGCTTCCTATACTTCTGTAGGTTTCGGGAACATTGATTCCAAGCCGGCGGAAAGAAACCAGTCTACGCAATCGGCATTCAGCATCAATACCGCGGTGAATGTAGACAAGCTCCTTCCGGAAAAGACAGGGGTGAAAATCCCTCTGAACTATTCCTATTCGCAAACCATTGAAGATCCGAAGTACAACCCTCTGGATACCGATGTGGAATTCAGCAAAGCCGCCAATAAGGAGCAACTGAAAAAGGTAGCGAGAACCTATACCCAGCAAAGAAGTATCGGGGTAGTCAATATGCGGAAAGAAAGAGTGAACCAGCAAAGCAAACCGAAATTCTATGATATAGAAAACGTCTCGGTAACGGCCGTCTACAATGATGATTTCTACCGGGATATTTATACCAAGAGAAATTACAGGCAGTACCTGAGAGGATATGTTGATTACAACTATACATTTAAGCCTTGGGTGATAAAGCCGTTCAATAAAATGATCAGTGATACGGCCAAGTCAACCAAATACCTGAGATGGGTCAAAGAATTCAATTTCAATCCGGTTCCGACCAGGCTGTCCTTCCGTACAGAGATCGACAGGAACTACAATGAACTTGAGTTCAGGAATATTGATGCCATCCTCAACGGGAATTACGCTGATGAATTTGCAGCCATCAAAAACAGGAACTTCTATTTTGGCTGGCAGTACGGTCTAGGATTTAATTTCACGAAATCTTTAAAGCTTGAAATTAATTCTGCCATGAGAACCCTGAATGATAACATGGATGTGAATATGATGGATAATACCTCGATATTCGGAAATGTTTTCAGGGCAGGTAGGCCGGTATTGTACAACCACAGGGTACAGCTGAATTACAAGCTGCCGTTCCAGTACTTCCCTTTCCTGGATTTCATCGATGCAGAACTGGGGTACGGATTTACCTACAACTGGAATGCGAGAAGTACCGTAATGACATCATTTGTCAACCCGGATAGTGGAAGGCCTGAAAGCTTAGGATCGATAGGGCAGAATACCAATGTTATCCAGGCTACTGCTACAGCAGACTTTAACAGGTTCTTCGGGCAGTTCAAATATTTCAAGAATATTTCGACAAAGCTTCAGAAAAGAAGACAGGAAATCGATTCCCTGAATAATGCCTATACCCAGCAATGGGAAAAGAAGAAGTTCAGCTTTAAAAGATATAAGTTCAAAAACAGGCTGACTCCTTTCCAGAGTGCCGCTTATCTGCTGACCTCATTCAGGCAGTTGGACATTAACTATTCTGAGAACAACGGAACCGTACTTCCCGGAATATTGTCTGCACCGAACTGGTACGGTTACGGGCAGACATTAGGTGGACCTACCGTAGGCTTCCTTTTAGGGTCACAGGCTGATGTAAGGCGCATCGTGATGGAAAATGGATGGGTTAGCAATTCCCCGTATATGACAGACCCGTATGTGCGGATGTCTACACGGGAGCTGAGGGCTAATCTTCAGGTAGTGCCGATCAGCGATTTCAGGATAGACCTGAACGGGATCCACACGTATAACCGCAATTTCTCCCATACGGGCTTCAATTATGTCGATGCATCAGGCTTTGCCAATCCTGACTATACTTTTGCCAATGACCTGGTAACGTATTCCAATTCGGTCATCCTGTTGAAAACTTCATTTACAGATGGCCAGGCGGTGTACCAGTCGATCAGGCAGAATGCGAAGATTATCTCCCAGCAGTTGGGCGGTGCGCTCGGTGCCGATGGATTTACCCAGGGACACAGTATTGCCAATGCATATGTTCTGATTCCAGCCTTCCGTTCTGCAGTTGAAGGAAGTGCTCCGAAGCAGATCGGTGATGCTAAAAAAGCAGGATTGCCGCTGCCGAACTGGAAGATTACCTATTCAGGTCTGAGGAACATCCCGATCATCAATGGGCAATTCTCGAAATTCGACCTGTTGCACGGATACACGGCTACCTATACAGCGGGCGGTGTACAATCAAGCATTGATTACTTCAACAGCCTGAGCAAGCCTTTGGAAGACCGACTTGATGTCAACGGGGATTATATCAATCCATTCACTTTTGCGCAGGTGGGTTATGTGGAAAACTTCTCTCCGTTGATTGGTGTAGATGTAACCATGAGAAACAATATGCAGTTCGGATTACAGTACAACAGGATGAGGACTTTGCTCCTCGGATTGGTGAACCATACCTTAACCGAAGATGCCAACTCGGAATATGTTGTCCGGGTAGGATATATCATCCGTAATTTCACATTGGGAATGACCAACGTCCGGGGACGAGGGAAAGCCAAAGGTGCCGACCTTAACATCAGAGGGGATTTCTCACTGAGAGACAGCCGGACCAGCATCACCAACATCCTTCTTGATGACTCTCAGATCACCGGAGGACAAAGGCTGCTGAACATTAAGCTGTCCGCAGACTATAATGTTTCCCAAAACCTTAATTTAAGGGTATTCTACGAACAGATGACCTCAAGATACAAGATCTCAACAGCATTCCCATTGTCTACGATCAGAGCCGGACTATCCGCGACGTTCACTTTTGGGGATTCGGGAGGATTCTAAAAATGCAGTAAATAAAAAATGTCTTTCAATTCGGAAGACATTTTTTATATCTGATATTTGAAGCTTCTGGAATTTTAAATACATTTGTACAAAATAAAATTAAAAATGAACACACCATCAGAATTAAAGTACACCAAAGATCACGAATGGATCAAAATTGAAGGTAACGTAGCGACCATCGGTATTACAGACTTCGCTCAGGGAGAGCTGGGAGATATCGTATATGTGGACGTGGATACTGTAGATGACGATCTTGAAGGAGGTGCGGTTTTCGGAAGTGTAGAAGCGGTAAAAACAGTTTCAGACCTATTCTTGCCGGTAGCGGGGAAAGTGATTGAATTCAATGCAGAGCTGGAAGATCAGCCGGAGCTTCTGAATTCAGATCCGTATGGAAAAGGATGGATCATCAAAGTGGAATTAGCTGATGGTGCAGATCAGTCCGAATTGCTTTCTGCTGAAGAATACCAGGAAGTCATTGGATAAGATTTCAAACATATTTACTAAGATATTGCCCATTTATTGGGCATTTCTTACTTATATGCTCCTCAAGCCGGGAGAAGAAAACCATGAATACTGGTTTATGTTCAACGGCATCGACAAGGTACTGCACCTGAGTATCTTTGCTGCATTGGGCTTTTGTTTGATAGCAGCCTTTCCCAAAATCAGATTCTCATACTTCATTCAGATCATTCTTATCTATGCTTTCCTCACCGAAATCCTCCAGGAAGAGATGGGGCTCGGCAGATCCATGGAAACATTGGATGTAGTGGCAGACGCCATCGGTTGCCTGATCGGATATACGGCTTATAAAGTCCTGATCAGACGTTTCTTCTAATTATCAGTATTTTTCCTTTTATTTCTATTCTCCTTTTTTGGAGCCTTTTCCCGCTTTCCGCTCATACTCCTCGCGCCTTTGCTTTTACCGGGGCGTGCTGCGGGGTACCCGCTGCAATCGGGGCTAGGGCAGAGGACAGGGTTGGAGAGGTAGAGGGCTAAAGCGTTAGAGGGTGGGAGGGATGTAGCGTTGAAAGGTGATGAGCAATGAGCAATGGAAGATAATTGATGATTGATGATTAAGAGTGATGAGTCATGAATTATAATTATTTTCTTAATGCTTTACCTTTAATATCTAATATCTAATGTCTGGTGTCTTGCATCTGAAATCTAAAATCTTGTGTCTGATATACCGTTTAATTTTCAGATATTCCTAGACATCCTTTATATATATCTTGACATCATATTACTTTAAAGTTGTGATAGTACAACGATCGTCTTCCATCATTATTATTATAAAGCCTCTGCATTGATAAGTACTGATATTATCATGAACATGTCCGCATGCTCATTAATCCCTGTAAGCTAAACTTATAACTCATAACTCATAATTTATAACTCATAACATATCATTCATCATTGATCAATCATCATTCATCAGTTATCATTTATCTTTCATTACCCATTACCCATTACTTATGCGATGATCCCTGTGGATAAGTACAGCTGTTCTCGTAAGTGCTGTTATTACAGGGCCCTACCGTACCATTTTCCCCACAAAGTAAAATTAATATGAACTTTATGTTAAATAAATTTGGAAGTTGTGGGTTGAAGGTTCTATCTTTGCCCCACTGAAAACGAGAGTATATCAGTAAGCGCAGAAGGGCTTTTAGATAAGCGGTATAATTTTAAGAGAGTTACTTTAGAGATACGATGAAATCGGATTGATTGCTGAAAAACTTTTTGAAAAAAAAGTTGTGGGAGTTAAAAAGTTTTGTATCTTTGCAATCCCAAACAACGGGAGCGCAGGAGTAGATGACCTAAGGGTTTAGAGAGGGTTAAGGTTAAGAAAAAAAAACTTTAAAATTTCTTTCAGAAACATTTGGTCAAATCAAAATAAAGTTTTACTTTTGCACTCGCAAATACGAAGCGAAACACTGACAGAGAGAAAGTAGTTTTGTAGGAAGCGAAAGAAAAAAGATCATTGACATACAATATAACAACCAAGTAAGGAAAAACTAAAGCGTTAAAAAACTTTGAGTGAGCCAAGACAAACATACAATGGAGAGTTTGATCCTGGCTCAGGATGAACGCTAGCGGGAGGCCTAACACATGCAAGCTGAGCGGTAGAGATCTTTCGGGATCTTGAGAGCGGCGTACGGGTGCGGAACACGTGTGCAACCTGCCTTTATCAGGGGGATAGCCTTTCGAAAGGAAGATTAATACTCCATAATATATTAAATGGCATCATTTGATATTGAAAACTCCGGTGGATAGAGATGGGCACGCGCAAGATTAGATAGTTGGTGAGGTAACGGCTCACCAAGTCGATGATCTTTAGGGGGCCTGAGAGGGTGATCCCCCACACTGGTACTGAGACACGGACCAGACTCCTACGGGAGGCAGCAGTGAGGAATATTGGACAATGGGTTAGCGCCTGATCCAGCCATCCCGCGTGAAGGACGACGGCCCTATGGGTTGTAAACTTCTTTTGTACAGGGATAAACCTATTTACGTGTAAATAGCTGAAGGTACTGTACGAATAAGCACCGGCTAACTCCGTGCCAGCAGCCGCGGTAATACGGAGGGTGCAAGCGTTATCCGGATTTATTGGGTTTAAAGGGTCCGTAGGCGGATGTGTAAGTCAGTGGTGAAATCTCACAGCTTAACTGTGAAACTGCCATTGATACTGCATGTCTTGAGTAAGGTAGAAGTGGCTGGAATAAGTAGTGTAGCGGTGAAATGCATAGATATTACTTAGAACACCAATTGCGAAGGCAGGTCACTATGTCTTAACTGACGCTGATGGACGAAAGCGTGGGGAGCGAACAGGATTAGATACCCTGGTAGTCCACGCCGTAAACGATGCTAACTCGTTTTTGGGTTTTCGGATTCAGAGACTAAGCGAAAGTGATAAGTTAGCCACCTGGGGAGTACGTTCGCAAGAATGAAACTCAAAGGAATTGACGGGGGCCCGCACAAGCGGTGGATTATGTGGTTTAATTCGATGATACGCGAGGAACCTTACCAAGGCTTAAATGGGAATTGATCGGTTTAGAAATAGACCTTCCTTCGGGCAATTTTCAAGGTGCTGCATGGTTGTCGTCAGCTCGTGCCGTGAGGTGTTAGGTTAAGTCCTGCAACGAGCGCAACCCCTGTTACTAGTTGCTACCATTAAGTTGAGGACTCTAGTAAGACTGCCTACGCAAGTAGAGAGGAAGGTGGGGATGACGTCAAATCATCACGGCCCTTACGCCTTGGGCCACACACGTAATACAATGGCAGGTACAGAGGGCAGCTACACAGCGATGTGATGCGAATCTCGAAAGCCTGTCTCAGTTCGGATTGGAGTCTGCAACTCGACTCTATGAAGCTGGAATCGCTAGTAATCGCGCATCAGCCATGGCGCGGTGAATACGTTCCCGGGCCTTGTACACACCGCCCGTCAAGCCATGGAAGTCTGGGGTACCTGAAGTCGGTGACCGTAAAAGGAGCTGCCTAGGGTAAAACAGGTAACTAGGGCTAAGTCGTAACAAGGTAGCCGTACCGGAAGGTGCGGCTGGAACATCTCATTTTAGAGCGTCTTATAGACGATAAACAAAATTAGTATCGCAAGATACGTTGGACTTACTTAAAGTAAAGCTTTAGTTTTTTTATTGGTTGATTTATATTAAAAATACAAACCCACTAGAAATTAGTAAAAGGGAGGAAGAGATTTTAGATTATAAATGATAGATTTTAGATTTGAAAATTAATTTAAAATTCAAAATTTAAAATTTAAAATTACATGAAGTCTCGTAGCTCAGCTGGTTAGAGCGCTACACTGATAATGTAGAGGTCGGCAGTTCGAGCCTGCCCGAGACTACTAATTGAAGGGATTAAGATATTGAGAAATTAAGGAATTAAGAAATTAGCGCGAGCAGATCTCTTAATCTCAAAATCTCTAAATTTTTTAATCTTAACTAGAGGGGGAATTAGCTCAGCTGGCTAGAGCGCCTGCCTTGCACGCAGGAGGTCAAGGGTTCGACTCCCTTATTCTCCACATATTGTACGGAGTACTACGGTACAGAAGTATGATGTATGAGGGTAATAAAAGGATATGTGTATTCTACATAATGACGGAGCCGTCATTAATACATATTACTTGGTTACTTAAGTACAAGCAAATAAGATCATTGACATTAACGGTAAAGACATCACAAAGAGAAAACCGAGCACTTATAAGTGCTTGAGTAACCTAAAAATAGGAAAGAAATCGTTAAGGGCGTATGGCGGATGCCTAGGCTTTCAGAGGCGAAGAAGGACGTGGTAAGCTGCGAAAAGCTCGGGGGATTGGCACACACGAATTGATCCCGAGATGTCCGAATGGGGCAACCCGGCATGTTGAAGACATGTCACTCTAATTTATTAGAGAGCAAACCCGGAGAACTGAAACATCTAAGTACCCGGAGGAAAAGAAATCGAAGAGATTCCGTAAGTAGTGGCGAGCGAAAGCGGATTAGCCCAAAAGTCTTTATATATTTAGAAGAACGTACTGGAAAGTGCGGCCATAGACGGTGATAGCCCGGTAATCGAAAGGTATATATAGATGATAAATGAGTATGGCGGGACACGTGAAATCCTGTCTGAATATGGGGGGACCATCCTCCAAGGCTAAATACTCCTGAAAGACCGATAGTGAACAAGTACTGTGAAGGAAAGGTGAAAAGCACTTCGAATAGAAGGGTGAAATAGAACCTGAAACCGTACGCCTACAAGCGGTCGGAGCACTGATATGGTGTGACGGCGTGCCTTTTGCATAATGAGCCTACGAGTTAATTTTACTAGCGAGGTTAAGGACTTAAGGTCCGGAGCCGGAGCGAAAGCGAGTCTGAATAGGGCGCATAGTTAGTAGGATTAGACGCGAAACCTTGTGATCTACCCATGGGCAGGTTGAAGCTCTGGTAACACAGAGTGGAGGACCGAACCGGTTGACGTTGAAAAGTCTTCGGATGACCTGTGGGTAGGGGTGAAAGGCCAATCAAACTGGGAGATAGCTCGTACTCTCCGAAATGCATTTAGGTGCAGCGTCGATATATAGTTTATTAGAGGTAGAGCTACTGATTGGATGCGGGGGTTTCATCGCCTACCAATTCCTGACAAACTCCGAATGCTAATAAATGATGGTCGGCAGTGAGGGCATGGGTGCTAAGGTCCATGTCCGAAAGGGAAAGAACCCAGACCAACAGCTAAGGTCCCTAAATATATGCTAAGTTGAAACAACGCGGTTGGACTGCATTGACAGCTAGGATGTTGGCTTGGAAGCAGCCATTCATTTAAAGAGTGCGTAACAGCTCACTAGTCGAGCGGTCCGGCATGGATAATAATCGGGCATAAGCATATTACCGAAGCTATGGGATTAATTAAATTAATCGGTAGGAGAGCATTCTATCGGCGTAGAAGCTGAGTCGTGAGGCTTGGTGGAGCTTATAGAAAAGAAAATGTAGGCATAAGTAACGATAAAGGGGGCGAGAAACCCCCTCACCGAAAGACTAAGGTTTCCTCAGCCATGCTAATCAGCTGAGGGTTAGTCGGGACCTAACGCGAACCCGAAAGGGGTAGTGGATGGACAATGGGTTAATATTCCCATACTTGCTCACACTAAAAAGGGGACGGTTCAATGTAGCTACTGGAGACTGACGGAATAGTCAAGGCCTAGCCTTCGGGCGAAGCTGCTGTAGTGAACTTGGATCCAAGAAAAGCCGAAGTGAAGCAACCCGTACCAAAACCGACACAGGTGGTCGAGGAGAGAATCCTAAGGTGCTCGAGTGAGTCGTGGCTAAGGAACTAGGCAAAATAGTCTCGTAACTTCGGAAGAAGAGACGCCAGCAGCAATGCTGGCCGCAGTGAAGAGGCCCAGGCGACTGTTTATCAAAAACACAGGACTCTGCTAAATCGAAAGATGCTGTATAGGGTCTGACACCTGCCCGGTGCTGGAAGGTTAAGGAAGGGCGTTAGCGTAAGCGAAGCGTTTGACTGAAGCCCCAGTAAACGGCGGCCGTAACTATAACGGTCCTAAGGTAGCGAAATTCCTTGTCGGGTAAGTTCCGACCTGCACGAATGGTGTAACGATCTGGGCACTGTCTCAGCCACGAGCTCGGTGAAATTGTAGTATCGGTGAAGATGCCGATTACCCGCAATGGGACGAAAAGACCCTGTGAACCTTTACTATAACTTCGTATTGACTTTGAGTAAGTAATGTGTAGGATAGGTGGGAGGCTTTGAAGCTGGCACGCTAGTGTCGGTGGAGCCAACGTTGAAATACCACCCTTTACTTACTTGGAGCCTAACTTCTTTTAGAAGGACATTGCGTGGTGGGTAGTTTGACTGGGGTGGTCGCCTCCAAAAGAGTAACGGAGGCTTTCAAAGGTACCCTCAGCACGCTTGGTAACCGTGCGTAGAGTGTAATGGCATAAGGGTGCTTGACTGTGAGACCTACAAGTCGATCAGGTGCGAAAGCAGGACATAGTGATCCGGTGGTTCCGTATGGAAGGGCCATCGCTCATAGGATAAAAGGTACTCCGGGGATAACAGGCTAGTCTCCCCCAAGAGCTCACATCGACGGGGAGGTTCGGCACCTCGATGTCGGCTCGTCACATCCTGGGGCTGGAGAAGGTCCCAAGGGTTGGGCTGTTCGCCCATTAAAGTGGCACGCGAGCTGGGTTCAGAACGTCGTGAGACAGTTCGGTCTCTATCTATTGCGGGCGTTAGATGTTTGAGAGGGCTTGATTCTAGTACGAGAGGACCGAATTGAACAAACCTCTGGTGTATCAGTTGTACCGCCAGGTGCACCGCTGAGTAGCTACGTTTGGAAGAGATAAACACTGAAAGCATATAAGTGTGAAACTCGCCTCAAGATGAGACATCTTTTAAGGGTCGTGGGAGATGACCACGTTGATAGGCTACAGGTGTAAAGTTGGTAACAGCATAGCCGAGTAGTACTAATTACCCGTAGATTTATAGCCTATAAGGTTGCAGTAAGCTTAAAGCAGTATGCTGTAAGCCAAGCCTTATAAGTGCGCTACTGGTTTTGCCTTTGTGATGAAATTTACCGATAAAATATGTAACATGTACCCTTGTAAAAAGTATTAATGAAAATCATGAATACGTTTTACATCAATACAACAGTACATTCTACATTATATACCTTATTTAGGGTGGTTTTAGCGGTGGGGCTCACCTGTTCCCATTCCGAACACAGAAGTTAAGCCCACCAGCGCCGATGGTACTGCGACAAGCGGGAGAGTAGGTCGCCGCCAGTTTTTTTATAAACCTCATACAGCAATGTGTGAGGTTTTTTTATGCCCTGAAGTCAGAGAAGAGACAAGAATCAAGAATCAAGAATCAAGAGCCAGGAACCAAGAGGCAAGATGTAAGACACCAGATATCAGATCAAACACAAAGCAATAAAGTACCTGGAGACCGAGCCAACAGAACAGCAGATGAATAGAGAATAGAACAATAGAGGATAGACGGATAGAAGATAGATAACAGAGCCAGGAATCAAGACAGAAATGCTATATCAGAGAGATTAGAGATTACATTTTAATGTTTTACATGAAATATCAGAATGCCAACAAGCAAAGGCCAAAGCATCAGGCATTACTCAGGTCAGATATTATGCTGCCAGCAATTGATATCATCACATCTTCCAGATAATACAGATACCACCAAGCTCATCGCTCGTAACTTATACTCTCAAACTCTAAAGCCCTCAGACTCTAAAGCCCTCAGATTCTCAGACTCTCCAACTCTAGAACAAAAAAGCTCTACAACAAAAAAAGCCCTGCATCAAGCAAGGCCATATTATATCAAAGTTTGTTTCTGTTAAACCTGAATTACACCCAGATTGAACTTTTCTGTAATAGGGGAATGATCTGCCGCTTCAATGCCCATGGAAATCCATTTACGGGTATCTATAGGATTGATGATGGCATCGGTCCATAAACGGGCCGCGGCGTAGGTAGCTTCAGTCTGCTTCTGGTATTTCTTTGAAATGGTATCAACAAGTTCCTTGTGATCTTCTTCGGAGATAACCTTGCCTTGCTTTTTAAGGGTAGATTCCTGGATCTGAGCCAGAACTTTAGCAGCCTGGGCACCGCCCATAACGGCCAGATCTGCCCACGGCCACGCAACAATCAGCCTTGGGTCATAAGCCTTTCCGCACATAGCGTAATTTCCGGCTCCATAAGAGTTCCCGGTAATGACCGTAAACTTAGGAACTACGGAATTAGCTACCGCATTCACCATCTTTGCACCGTCTTTAATGATGCCCCCGTGTTCGGATTTTGATCCTACCATAAATCCTGTTACATCCTGCAGGAATACCAAAGGAATCTTCCGCTGGTTACAGTTGGCGATAAACCGGGTTGCTTTATCTGCAGAATCGGAATAGATAACGCCTCCGAACTGCATTTCACCTTTACCGTTCTTCACCATCTTCCTCTGGTTAGCAATAATCCCTACGGACCATCCGTCTATTCTTGCAGTAGCACAGACAATGCTTTTCCCGTAATCCGGTTTGTATTCGTCATATTCTGACTGGTCTACAAGACATTTGATGATTTCATAAGTATCGTATTGTTCGGCGCGTGAAGCAGGCATGATACCGAAAATATTTTCTGAGTTTTCTTTAGGAGGGAAACCTTCCGTACGGTCGAAACCGGCTTTTTCATAGCTTCCGATGGACTTCATAATTTTTTTGATCCTGTTTAGCGCGTCCTGGTCATCTTTGGCTTTGTAATCCGTAACGCCGGATATAGAACAGTGAGTTGTCGCACCGCCCAAAGTCTCATTGTCAATACTTTCTCCGATTGCCGCTTTTACCAGGTAACTTCCCGCCAGGAAAATAGATCCTGTTTTATCAACAATCATTGCTTCATCGCTCATGATAGGAAGGTAGGCCCCTCCGGCAACACAGCTGCCCATTACGGCAGAGATCTGGATGATCCCCATAGAACTCATCTTGGCATTATTCCTGAAGATCCTACCGAAATGTTCCTTATCCGGAAAGATCTCATCCTGCATCGGCAGGTAAACGCCGGCTGAATCAACCAGGTAGATGATCGGCAGTTTATTTTCCATGGCGATTTCCTGTGCACGCAGGTTTTTCTTACCAGTAATCGGGAACCAGGCACCCGCTTTAACGGAGGCATCATTGGCCACAATAATGCACTGCTTTCCGGAAACATATCCCATCACCACGACAACGCCACCGCTAGGACAGCCACCGTGCTCTTCATACATTTCATACCCGGCAAAAGCACCGATCTCTATAGAATCTGAATTTTTATCAAGGAGATATTCAACCCGTTCACGCGCAGTCATTTTTCCTTCCTCACGCAGCTTCTGAAGTCTTTTTTCTCCGCCGCCTTTCTTTATTTCGGAAAGCAGACGGTTGATTTCAGAAAGCTTTAACCTGTTCTGATCTTCCCTCTTGTTAAATTCAATGTCCATAAATTTCTATTTTGTTGCCTAAAGATACTATTTTTCAAAGAAAATAAGAGGGAAATAAAACAGTTGTTTAATTTGTTGGTTATCAGAATTTTGTGAAATTTTTAACAAAATATTGTTTTTATGTGAATGTTTTTTTTTCTAACTTTACATCAGAGGAAATAAGAGGTGATTCTCTTAGTACTCTAAGTTCCTAGTTTATTTTTTTAATAGTTTATTATTTGAAGGCCCTGAAAGTTGAACAAATTTTCAGGGTTTTTTATTGTTTTTTGGAAAGACTGGTATTTTTTTTCATTTTTGTGTTAAAGAACTCTACCATCAGAGAAAAGAAAATCGCAAAATAAAGATACCCTTTAGGAATAGTTCCCACTTCCTGTCCGAAAAGGCTGAAATGCCCCATGTGGGAAGCCTCTGCTAAGAGCATCACTCCAATGAGAATCAGAAATGAAAGACCGAGGATCTGTATCGTCGGATGGCCATTGACAAACCTGCTGACCGGTCCTGAAAAAAGCATCATAATGGCAATGGAAATAATAACTGCTAAAATCATAATAACCAGCGCTCCGGTATTTCCGAACTCTTTGAAGCTGACAAGCCCGACTGCTGTAAGGATGCTGTCAAAAGAAAAAACAATATTGAGCAGTGCGATCTGTAAGACCGATCCCCAAAGTGAAGTTTTCTTTGCGGAAAGGTGTACTTCTTCATCACCTTCTATTTTATGATGGATTTCAGACACGGATTTATACAGGAGGAACAAGCCTCCCAGAAAAATAATAATGGACTGGCCGGTAATGTACCCGTGAAACCACGACCATTCTAAATTGATCAGAGGCCGGTTGAGCCCTACCACCCATTGGATGCCGAATAACAATGCAATTCTGAAAATCATAGCGAGGAAAAGACCGGTGTTGCGTACTTTACGCTGGTCTTTTGGATCAATCCTGTTGGAGACGATCGAGATAAATACAATGTTGTCTATCCCCAATACAATTTCCAGAAAAGTAAGTGTAAGCAGCGCAAACCATGCATTGGCGGATGAAAACACCTCTAAAAAATCCATAAAAACATTTATTTATAGTAAAGTTATGCTTTTTTTAAAGATTTATAAAATCGATTCGTAAATTTGCATGTTAAAATTTAAAGAGGGGATTTATGCATAAATTAGCACTTTTCAGGCTGCATTTAATTGTATTTTTATGGGGATTTACTGCCATTCTGGGAAAGCTTATTCATGCCAACGCCCAAAATCTGGTATTCTACCGCATGCTCTTTGCTGCTGTATTCCTGTTCGCTTTCATCAGGATCTATAAGAAAGAAAGTATTAAGGTGAGCAAAAAGCTGTTCTTTCAGCTGGCAACCATTGGCTTATCAATGGCCATACACTGGTTCTGCTTTTTTCATTCTATCAAGGTATCTAATGTCTCGATTGCTTTAAGCTGCCTCTCTTTATCAACGTTGTTTGCTTCCATTCTGGAGCCCGTTATATTCAAGAGGAAGATCGATATTTCGGAGGTGATCATGGGAATTGTGATTGTAGCCTGCATCCTCCTGATTTTTAAAACTGAATTCCAATATAAAGAAGGGATCTTTTACGGCGTCCTCTGTGCCATTTTCGGGACGATATTTTCAGTATTCAACGGTAAAATGTTTGGAAAGACCAGCTCAGGAAACATTATTTTTTACGAAATTTTCTGTGGTTGGGCTATATTATTGGTATTTTATTTATTTTCCGGGCAAATTTTTCAGATCAATGAAATAAACTACCGTGATCTTGCGTTAATAGCCTTGTTGGCCAGTGTTTTCACTGCTTTTCCAATGCTTGAATCGGTAAACCTGATGAAATATATTTCGCCATTCACACTAATTTTAACAGTTAATTTAGAACCGGTTTACGGAATTATACTAGCTTTTTTTATCTTTGGCGAATCGGAGCATATGAGCTCCATATTTTATATTGCATCCGGAGTCATGATCCTTGCGATTGTCGTTAACGGATTTATTAAAGCTAAGAAACAGAGAACATTAATCAAGCATAAGCATCAATCTTAAGATGAAAAAATATTTACTACTTGTATTCTCCCTCTTATTTGGGATCTTTCAATCCCAGATTATCAGGAAATATTCCAATGAATTCCTCAATATCGGTGCCGGAGCCAGGGGGTTAGCCATGGGTGGGGCAGTTATTTCCAATCAGGACGACGTCTACTCGCCGATGTGGAACCCGGCAGGAATGATGGCCATCGAAAGGGACTGGCAGGGGGCAGCCATGCACGCCGAATACTTTGAGTCGATTGCTAAATATGACTACCTGGCTTATGCTAAAGTTCTTGAAACAGGCGTTTTCGGAGTTTCGGTCGTACGGCTTGGCGTAGATAATATCCTGAATACGACTCAGCTTATTGATACCGAAGGCAATATAGATTACGATAAAATCACTAAATTTTCCCAGTCAGACTATGCAGCAATTCTTTCTTACGCCTTTAATCCGGCCGGGAATCCAAAGCTCGATGTGGGGATCAATGCAAAAATCGTTTACCGTAATGTAGGTAAATTCGCGAGCGGTTATGGATTCGGGTTTGATGTAGGTGCCATTTATAAAGCAGACAACGGCTGGAGGTATGGAGGGATGCTCCGTGATGCCACTACGACCGTCAATTTCTGGAGTATCAACCAGAAAGAATTATCTACCGTGGTGAATGGGGAAGAATTCAACCCGGCTCCTAAAGATAAGATGGAACTTACCATGCCTAAGCTCAATGTGGGAGCAAGTAAGAAATTCGATTTCAGCAGCAATATCTATGTGCTTCCTGAAGCAGGTTTAAATATCGACTTTGCCAGGACAGCCGCTCTGGTATCGACAGATTTTGCCAGTATCACACCTTATGCAGGAGCTGAACTGGGCTATCAGAAAATGATTTTTGTGAGGCTGGGAGTCAACAGGTTTCAGTCGATCACGGATATAGAAGACCTGAAAAGGAAAGTCTCATTCCAGCCGAGTGCAGGGATCGGGATCAAATACAGAGGGCTTACCCTGGATTATGCCATTACCAACTCCGGGATTGGCGGCTCCAATTTTTACTCCAATTTCTTTTCCCTGAAGCTGGATATGGGTGAGTTCAGAAACGATTAATCAATCCAGACATCATGAAAAAGATTATACTCACCACAGTAACACTATGTTCTGTCCTGGTATTCGGGCAGAAAGTATCCGAGTTCAGGTATGTTTCAGTGCCTCAGAAATTCCAGACCTTCAAGAACAGTTTCGGACTGGAAGACCTGCTGACCAAGATACTGAAAGGAAAGAAATATGTAGTTCTTTCCGGTGATCAGAATTCCTGGCCGGCAGAGGTGAAAGCCAATCCATGCCAGGTGATCAATGCTGATGTCATCAATGATAAAAGCTTTCTGAGGAATAGGGTAATCCTTGATTTTAAGGACTGCAATGGGAAAACCGTCTTGCAATCAAAAGGGACTTCTATGATCAAAGAATTTGAGGAAGGATTTTCTGATGCTTTACAGCAGGCGGTAAAAGAGGTTGCCGTATCAAATCCGGTTGAACATATCAATGGAGTCAGCAGTGTCCAGCCAGAGAAGCCTGTTGCAGCAAGCAGTGTTTCTGAGCCTGTGAAAGCACAGTCCAATTCCGGAACAGGGAAATATACTAATGGTAAAGCAACCGTACAGAAAATACAGATCGATGAAAACCAGTTCATCCTTGCTGATCAGGACAGTTCTGTTCCTTATGCTACCTTCAGAACGACTACAAAAAATGATGTTTTCAGGGTAAAGCTGCAGAATGGTGAATACACCTTAGGATATTATGAAAATGGGAACCTCGTTATAGAAATTCCTCAAGGTAGCGGCAATTATACGAAGGAGATATTTTCGAAAAAATAAATTAAAAATACATAACAGAATACTTAATCCTTAACTCAAACGAAAGAATGAGTTAAGGATTAATTTTAAAAAAAACAACTATGAAAAAGATTTATACTACCTTATTGATCGTATTTTCAATATATTCGTATTCCCAGACACTGAACACTCAGCTGAATGAGATTCATTATGGGGCAGGGAGTTCTCCGTATAATTTAATAAAACTCAATGAGCGTATTGTTTTTGCAGCATCCAGAAATGCGGATGAAGGATTAGAACCTTGGGTTTATAATTCAATAACACAGAAATCGACATTACTGAAAGATATTTTTGCAGGACAAAATAGTGGAATACCTTCCAACTCTATATTTGTAAAGCTGAATAACAAAGTATATTTTTTAGCACAACAAAATTATTCAGGTTATCAGATTTGGGAAACGGACGGAACCCCTGCCGGAACCGTAAAAAGACAGGATATAAATTCTAATTATTCCATTGATGAGTTCGTAGTCGTAGGAAATAAAATTTTCTATTATCAAAATAATGAGCTTTGGACATTTGATACAATCTCGAATAATCTTTCTTTATTAAAAACATTTGAATATTCCGGGAATGTAAAATTATACTCTTACAATAATCAGCTGATCTTTGCTGCAAATGACGGGATTTCGGGTAAAGAAATATGGAAATCCGATGGCACGGTTGCCGGGACTTCTCTGGTGAAAGATATTGTCCCCAACAGCGGAAGCAGTATTTCAAACGATTTTAAAATGCTGACGCTGAACAACGGGAAATTTTATTTCATGGCGAATACGTCAACCGGGTATGCTCTTTATGAAAGTGACGGAACGATGGCAGGTACAAATCCTCTGCTGCCTATGCAGAATTCTCCTCAGTTGGCAGGTGCTTCGGGAGGAGACTATTTTGTCTTTACAGGATTCAGTGCCACAAACGGAGGTTTTGAGCCATGGATCTCAGACGGAACGGTTGCGGGAACAAAAATTTTAAAAGATATCTATCCAGGAACGACCAACTCCATGAGTACCAATCAGAAATTTCTTAAAGTTGGCAATAAAATTTACTTCGACTGCAGTGCAAAAGGAATAAATCCGGGCTATGGCAATTATATCTGGGAAACGGATGGAACGGAAACCGGGACTGTTTTATTCAATACGCCTACCAATAATGTGCTGCATGGGAAAAGCTCGGAAGGGCAGTACTTAATTCTTACAAAGCCCAACGAATGGAATCGTTTCTGGATTACCAATGGAAATCCTTCCCAGACATTTGAAATGTCGGCTTTAGGGATGACGGCTTCCAATGGAGTAGTGGATTTTAATTCAAAACTGTATCTTGCAGGAAGCAGCCCCAAGAACGGAATGGAGTTATATTCTTTGGATCCGTTTGCACAATCAGCTACCCTGGTATCAGACATAAGTAAGTTTGAAAGCAGTTCTCCCCATTCCTACAAATTGCTAAATGATAATCTCGTTTTTATTGCTGCAGATAGAGAGTTCAACAATCAGTTTTATAAGCGAGACAAAAATACCCAGCAGATAACCAGGATTACCAACTTTACAAACGGATCTTTTGGAGGAGGGATGTATACCAATTTTAATGATATGCTTTTTAAAGTCGGAAATTTTCTTTATACTAAAAATAATACGCCCAATCCGGTCAGTGGAATGTACAGAACAGACGGAACTTCTGCAAATTCGGTGGTTATATCCACAGGAAATACCGTAATTTATGATAATTCTTTCTTCGTTAATCTTAATGACAATACATTATTATTTTCCGGATACAACAACGTGCTAGGGACGGAGCTTTGGAAGATTGACAACAATTCCAGTACGGTGGTTTTAGTAAAGGATATTTCAACGGAAAGCATGGGCAGTATGTACAATACCGACCCAAAAACAACGGTATTGAACGGATATGCTTATTTTGTAGCCAAACAGAACGGAAAACTGGGCGTCTGGAAATCTGACGGAACCGAAGCGAATACTACGAAAACCATTCAGGTTAATTTCCAGGACGGATCCGACGGAAACATCAAGGTTGTTGGAAGCTTAAATAATAAATTACTGTATTCCACAAGAAAAGAAGGGTCTACAAATACTTCCAATACAGAGCTTTTTGCTTCCAACGGTGATTTGGCTTCCGCTGTTCTGCTGAAATCTCACAATGAGCTATACAGTTCGTCCAGCATCAATAGCGATACGGAAATGCTTAATAATAAATTGTTTTATGCCGTGAAAGGATATCCTTCCGGGCTATATTCTACCGATGGAACGGTTGCCGGAACAACTCAAGTTTCACCGGTTAATTTTTTCGGTGATATTAGATTTAAAAAATGCGGAAATCAATTGTTTTTCACCAATAACAATTCTACGGAATTGCTGAAAACTGACGGTACAACCGCAGGAACAGTAAGTCTGGGAGCCAACTTTTCTGCGATAAAAGACATGACTTGTGCGAATAATTACCTGTATTTCCTTAATGGAGATTTCCAAAAGGTTTGGAGAAGCAACGGGATTTTGGCAGGCACGATTCCATTGGATATTTTTGTAACAAATGATGACAACCAGTTGTTGGTCAATGAAAATATTTTGAAAATGACTACCGATAATGAAAAATTATTTTTAACCATCTATACAAAGGAGCACGGAAATGAATTATATACAGTCACGGATCCGCTTCCAGTTTATTTAGCAGTGAATGAAGGAATGATAAATGTGAAGACCAATAATCCAAATATTCAGGTATATCCGAATCCTGTTGCCGATGAGTTTTCATTAAAAATTCAGAGCGACGTTAATGTTGAAAGCCTTAAACTATTTGATACCTCAGGTAAGCTGATTAAAGATATTCCGGATTTCAAAGGGAAAGTAAATATTTCAGGGTTGAGTTCAGGAATATATTTCTTAAAGATAAAAACAAACAAAGGCGAATTCTTGAGTAAAATCCTTAAAAAATAAACAATAAAAAGAGACTGTTCGAATAGACAGTCTCTTGATTTTTGTAATTTAAATGTTTAGAAGTTGTTAAACGGTGTTTAATTGTGCCTAATTTTTAAAAACAACTTAATATTTGCTAATTATTTTCATTTGATCGTTATTGATTAAAGAAATCATAAACTACTTTAGCCTTACTTTTTCCTAAAATTTCCTCCAGGGTTTCCAGGTTGGATTCCTTGATCCTCTTGACCGATTTCAGTTTGGACAGGAGCAGCTCTATGGTCTTACTGCCTACACCCGGAATTTCTTCCAGTTCAGATTTTATGGTTGAATTCTTTCTCCTGGTCCTATGGTGCCTTACCCCAAAACGGTGGGCTTCATCCCGGACCTGCTGAAGAATCTTCAGCGTCTCCGATTTTTTATCTAAATACAAAGGAATAGGATCCTCAGGGAAGAAAATCTCTTCCAGCCTTTTGGCGATCCCTACAATGGTGATTTTTCCGTATAATCCTAACAGGCGCAAACTTTTAACGGCTGAAGAAAGCTGGCCTTTTCCACCGTCAATCAGGATCAGCTGTGGCAGGGTTTCACCCTCATCCAGCATCCTTCGGTAACGCCGGTAAATCACTTCTTCCATAGTGGCAAAGTCATTGGCCCCCTCAACGTTCCTGGGATGGAAGATCCTGTAGTCTGCCTTGCTGGGCTTGCCGTTCTTAAAAACCACACAGGCTGAAACCGGATTGGTCCCCTGGATGTTGGAGTTATCGAATCCCTCAATATGCCTGGGTTCTACAGGCATTCTCAGCAGCTTCTGCATTTCTGCCATAATCCTGTTGGTATGCCTTTCCGGATCGATGATCTGTACCTGTTTCAGTTTTTCTACACGGTATTCTTTCGCGTTTTTTTCCGAAAGCTCCACAATGCGTTTTTTGTCCCCGACTTTCGGTACGATCAGCTTTACATTCGGAATTTCGATCGGTAAATGGAACGGAAGTAACACTTCTTTGGAATTTGAATCAAACTTCTGACGGATCTCAATCAGGGCTTCTTCCATAATCTCTTCGTCAGTCTCTTCCAGGATCTTCTTGATTTCTGTGGTAAAACTCTGGATGATATTCCCGTTCCTGATCTTGAAGAAATTCACATAGGCTGCCGTTTCATCACTCGTCATCCCGAAAACGTCCACATCATCGATATTCGGATTCACCACCGTATTCTTAGCCTGGTAATCCTCCAGGACATCCAGCCTTTCCTTGATGATCTGTGCATCTTCAAACTGCAGGTTGGAGGCGTATCGGATCATTCTGTCCGTCAGGTATTCCTTTGCTTTCCGGAAATCCCCTTTGATCATTCCGCGTATCGCATCGATTTTTTCATCGTATTCTTCCTTACTTTCGAGAGCTTCGCAGGGCCCGCTGCAATTTTTGATATGGTATTCCAGGCATACTTTGTATTTGCCTTCTTCTATTTTAGACGGCGCCAGGTTCAGGTTGCAGGTCCTGAGTTTATAGATGTGCTTAATCGTATCCAGTAGAATCCTTGCGGGGCGCACTTTAGCATACGGCCCGTAATATTCGGAACCGTCGCGGATCTTGGTTCTGGTCAGGAAAATTCTGGGAAAATTCTCATTTTTAATGCAGATCCAGGGATAGGTTTTGTCATCCTTCAGCATGACATTATAGAAAGGCTGATGTTCTTTAATAAGATTGTTTTCCAGCAAAAGCGCATCATACTCGCTGTTCACGATCGTGGTTTCCAGCCGCTGGATTTTGCTGACCATAATTCTGGTCCTGTATCCGGGAAGGTTTTTATTGAAATAAGACAGAACCCTTTTTTTAAGATTCTTCGCTTTCCCCACATATAAAAGCTGGTCGTTCTTATCGTAGTAACGATAGACGCCGGGTTCGGAAGGTAAAGTTTTCAGCTGTAATTCTAAGAAAGGATTCATATAACAAAATTACGTAATTTAAAAGCAAGAAAAAAGCCATAGAAATTCTATGGCCGCACAATATTATGTTAAAATTATACTTTATCCGTGGCTCATTTACGTATATTCATGAACCAGGAAACTGAAATAATCCCATTCTACAGAATTCTTAGGATACTTTTTCATGAACTCAGCATTGTCTCCGAACAGGAAATTATACTCATCTTCAAAATCATCCTTATGCAACCACATCACCTTATTGCCTTTCTTCACATAATAGGATTTGATGACGCCTCCGCCAAGCTGAGGGCCGCCACCGAAGGACACACCACCGGTCTCCTTTGCTCTTGGATCATGATATACTGAGATGATATCATCAAATTCAGGATTAATCACCTGCATCAGGAATTCCTGGTCATCCTTTTTGTTTTTCAGGGTACCGTCTGGTTGACAAAATAGATCCTGTCATTATTGGTTCTTTTGGATAACTTTTTGGTGCCGTAGTTTCTGATATTGCCCATGTAACGGGCCACTTTCGCAATTTTCTTAGCATTGCCGGGATATACATACATTTCAGCGATCTGGTCGGCGCTGTAGAGTTCAGGCTTTTTCGTAATGCTGTCCTTGAGGGAGACCTCAAAAATCTGTCCCTTCCTGGTATCGATCTTATTGCAGAATCCTTTATGGATACTTCCATCCTTCAGAATTACCGTTGATGTTTTCTTAGGGGAGGGGATATTGAAGCCTTCGTTGAAAAGGTATTGCTCCATTTTCTTGATTTCTTCCTTTTGGTATTTTACTTTTTGTGCAAAAGCATACATTGCAGCCAGCAACAGGGCAAGGGTAAATGTTTTAAGTTTCATAGTGTATTAATCTGATCTGAAAATCTGCGGTAAAAATAACAAATTATTCTTCTTATGATCAAAAAATGTATGGTATCTGAAATTCGTTTTCCCAGTTAGCCCTAAATGTGTAATTTTAAGACAAAATTTTGAGAATGATATACGGTGTAGATGTTTTAAGTTTCCACGATGTGCTGGAGATCTGCAAAATGCCCAATAAAGCAAAGCTGAATAAGACAGCGAAAGAACAGATTTTAAAATCCCAGAAAAATGTCCGGCAGATCGTTGAGTCAGACCGTTGTGTATATGGGATCAATACAGGGTTCGGACCGCTTTGCGATACTAAAATTTCCGCTGATGAGACTGCACTGTTACAGTATAACCTGATCATTTCCCATGCCGTGGGCGTAGGAAAGCCGATTGACAAAGAATTTTCAAAGATCATGATGATTGCCAAAGTTCATGCCCTGTCGAAAGGATTTTCAGGCGTTTCCCTGGAAGTGATTGAAAGGCTGATCCTGATGCTGGAAAAAGATATTATTCCGGTAGTTCCGGAACAGGGGTCTGTAGGGGCTTCCGGTGACCTGGCTCCGCTGGCTCATCTGGTTTTGCCGCTTCTTGGCCTCGGGAAAGTCTGGGTGGGCCAGGAAATATTTGAAACGGCTGAGATTCTTGAACAGCATGATCTTGCGCCTTTGACTTTAGGTCCTAAAGAAGGATTAGGATTGATCAACGGGACACAGTTTATCCTGGCCCATGCCATCAAAGGGCTGGAAAAGTTTGAATACCTGCTGGACCTTGCCGATATGACGGCTGCTATGAGCCTTGAGGCGTACCGCGGTTCTGCCAGTCCGTTTAAAAAAGAGCTTCATGAAATCCGCCCTTTTGACGGCAGCAGGAAAGTGGCTGCAAGAATGCTGAAATTCCTGAAAAATTCCGATAATCTGAAGTCCCATGAATACTGCGACAGGGTGCAGGATCCGTATTCCATGAGATGCGTACCGCAGGTACACGGCGCAAGCCGCAATGCTTTTGAGCACCTGAAAATGATGGCAGAAACCGAACTGAATTCAGTAACGGATAATCCGATTGTTTTAAGTGCCGAAGAATCTATTTCCGGAGGCAATTTCCACGGGCAGCTGATGGCCCTGCCGCTTGACTATGCTACTCTGGCTGCGGCAGAATTGGGAAATATTTCAGACCGGAGAAGTTATCTCCTACTGGAAGGCAAATACGGTTTACCAAGATTATTAACCGAAAGCTCAGGACTGAATTCAGGATTTATGATTCCTCAGTATACATCTGCAGCTTTGGTAACGGAAAACAAGACGTTATGCTTCCCTGCTTCGGCAGACTCGATCCCGACAAGTTTAGGACAGGAAGACCACGTTTCCATGGGCAGCATTTCCGGAAGGAAATTCAACCAGGTTCTAGGTAACCTCGTCAATATTTTAGCGGTTGAGCTGATGTTTGCCGCTCAGGGCCTTGAATTCAGGAGACCCGCCAAATGTTCAAAAATTATTGAAGAAAACTTTGACATCCTGCGTTCAAAAGTGGCCAAACTGGAAGATGACCGGCTGATTGGTGAAGACATGCTTGCAATTGCGGAATTGATCAATGAACGGAAATTCGTAGTGAATTAATCGTATATTTAATTGATTTTTAGAACTATCTTGAGCGTTAGATAAGAAAACAAACTAAAATAATTAGTACTTTAGTTTGTCATCAATATGGTAAAATTAAATAAGCTGTTCTTTTTGAACAGCTTATTTAATTTATATTTTACATTCAGGAAGTGATAATAAATTATTGTTGTAGTATTATCAGCCTCAGTCTTTAGATATTTAGTACCATTAGAGGTTTCCGCAGTAATAACTTTTGCTTTATTTCCACTTCCGTCTGTAACATAGGCATATCCATTTTCATTTTTATCCAAGAATAAATTTCTAGTCTCGTGTTTTTTCCAGTTTGTTGATCTATTTCATTTATCCAACCTAAGTGGGTAATCGCTAAATTAGGATTTGCGTGATAACCATTGTCTTTGTTAATACATGTAATTTTAATTGACATAATGTTTTATTTAATATATAAGCGAAATTAGCTTTAATTAAATACTGTTCCTTGGGTTTCCGTAAAGATAATTTATGTTCAAAAATTGGAATGACAAAATTAATCAGTTTTGATTAATTATATTTTTGCTAAATATTTATCAACTTTTAATTATTTGTTTTCATTATTATTTCAATAATATTCTAATTTCTATATTCATAGTAAAATGATATATTAGACCACTAATCCAAATTTTATTATGAAGAAAAACCTTTTTTATTTATTCATGCTGTGTTCGGCAGTTGCAGCCTGTAACAGAGACGATCTGCAAAACTCAGCAGCCAATATCGAGGTGGTACAGAAAGATCCGTTAACCTCAAGGCAGATCAATGAAAAAATTAACGAGACCATCCGTACCAAAGGAAGATTTTCCTGGAAAGAATCCTCGGACCATTTGGTCTGGAGTGCTGTTTTCCAGGGCAACAAAATTGCATCCATCGGTTTCGGGTCTTCTTTCGACAGAAGCCTCACGGCTGACAGTAAAGCTGTGGAAGAGGAAATCCTGAAGGTTATTCAGCAGTACGAAGGAAAAACCGACAGGGTTGTATTATCTTCTGATCCTTACCTGAACCAGATGGATGTGGTCATAGAAAAACAGGAAACGGTAATGGCCCTTCGCAGGATGGCAGGCATCCGTTACCTGGAACCGGCAGATTACCGGTATTTTGAGAACGAGCAGAAATTCGGCGGTGGTGCCGCTAAGTCAGGCAGTTCATCATCCGGTTGCGGACTGGAATCAATGGCTTTGAATGCTTCAGATTATACTACGGTTTCCCCTAATGCAAAAGCGCCCTGGTCATTTGCCCGGCATAATATTACCGGCGCATGGAATTACAGTACCGGCGCCGGTGTCACCATCGGGATTATAGACAGTGGCGTGTCTTCCGAACAGGCGCTTTTGGGAAGCAGCTTCAATAATGGTCTTTCATCCGGAAGAACGATTACTAAGAACGGCGTCTATGTAGATTCTGCATGGCCATGGAGCAGCGGCTATGACGGATCTGCCGATAAATGCGGCCATGGGACCAGCATGGCTTCAGCCGCCGCTGCGCCGAGGAACAACCAGGGACAGCCGGTAGGTGTGGCGTATAATGCAAGCCTGGTTACCTACAGGGCTGCCTCCAACGTAGTACTGGACGGTTACCACGAACAGAACGGGGTTAAAACTGCTTTTACTGAGCTCGGCAATAATACCAAGGTGAAAATCATCTCCATGTCTATGGGCCATATTTTTTCTGTCGGTAAGATTGAAGACGGTGTAAAATATGCCTATTCCAAAGGAAAGCTGATCTTCTGTGCCGGCGGGACTTCAACCAGCTTCACCAATTTTGCCGGTGTGATCTTTCCGGCGTGGATGCCTGAAACGCAGGCGATAACAGGCGTGAAAGAGAATACTTCCAATCAGAAATGTGATATCTGCCATTCCGGATCAGAGATCGACTTTACCTATCAGATGGAACGGGCTTCAGGAAGCAACATCCCGGTACTGAGTTATTATAACGGGCAGACTGATTATGTGGGCGGATCTTCTGTTGCCACAGCCTCCACAGCAGGGATTGCCGCTTTGGTATGGGCGAAAAACCCTTCCTGGACAAGGGATCAGGTCCTGACGAAAATGAGGCAGTCTTCAACCTATTACCCAAATCCCAATTCCGATTATGGATACGGGAACATCAATGTGCTGAAGGCTGTTCAGTAATCACGTAGTGAAGAGAAAATTCCACCACTGAATTTGAACCACGATTCAGAGGATATGATAAAGCGGAACATTGTGTTTCGCTTTTTTAGCTGTACCTAAAATAGGTACAGCTGGTTTTACATTGAATCATATAGGAATATACCCTTTATCTGCCGAACGGTAATTATACCTATGATCTAAATTAAGTATATCTACGCTATGGAAAACCTGCTATATGCACTAGCTTTGCTATGTGATCACAACAATACATTTGGGCACAGCCATAAAGCAGCAGCTAAGCTGGCCTAAAAGTATTCAGCTAATAACCGTGGAGACCAGAAACCATTTAAAACGGGGCGTATTCCGAAAAGCCATAAGAGTAGGAGGAAAAACATAACAACCATGTCAGAAACAGAACAATTAGTAGGAGGATGGACTAAATTCCACCCCCTTACAGCAGAAGATCAAAAAGTATTTGACGAAGCCATGCAAGGATTCGTAGGAGTAAAATACACTCCGCAGGAAGTATCCACACAATTGGTTAACGGAACCAATTACCGTTTCAAATGTGAGGCATCCATGCCTCCTGCAATGGTAATCTGGCAAGCTGTGGTCGAGATCTATCAGCCGATCAATGGCCAACCTCATGTAGTGGGTATTACCAGAATCTAATAACAATACATTGATGTATAATAACCGGGAGATCACTTCCGGTTATTTTTTTATACTGATTTATCCGATCTTTACACTCGTCATGCTCAGCGAGCCGCCAATCAGTTCATCATTAAATAAAGACAGGTTTTCTGAAGACTGTTTCAGGCCCAGGCTGTAGAGCAGCGGAAGATAATGATCCGGACTCGGAACCGCGTATTGCAAAGAAGTTCCCTGCTGATGATAGTTGATAATCGCATTGAAATTTCCTTCCAGCAACCATTGATTGGTTTTCTCCCGGGCTTCTATAGCCCAATCCCAGCCGGCGCCAACCGTATTAATGTTGCGCCAGTCGATCAGCCTCAGATTGTGGATGATATTTCCGCTTCCGATAATAAGGATTCCCTTTTCACGAAGCTTTTCCAGCCTTTTAGCCAGGTCAAAATGATACTGTGGCGGTTTTGTATAATCGATACTCATCTGGATAACCGGGATATCCGCATCCGGATACATATGCCGGATTACGGACCATGCTCCATGATCCAGTCCCCACTGATGGTCTTCTTCCACCACGACGGGAACTAAAAGATCTGCAGTCTCTTTGGCCAGCCCGGGATTTCCCGGAGCCGGATACTGTACATCGAACAATGCCTGTGGAAATCCCCCGAAATCATGGATAGTTTGCGGCAGATCCATAGCCGTTACCTTGGTTCCCGCAGTATACCAGTGGGCTGAAATACATAAAATGGCATTAGGCTTTGGTATTTCAGAAGCTGCTTTACGAAAGCCCTGTACAAATTGATTTTCTTCAATGGCATTCATGGGAGATCCGTGCCCCAGGAAAAGGACGGGCATTCTCTGTGTTGTATGGAAACCGCTGCTGAGGTTTTGAAGATCATTAAGGTTCATATCAGATGGAAAAGGTCCGGGAATTGGCTAATTCCCGGACCTTATTATTATGGTTGGAAAAATTATGCCTGTTTTACAAACTGCAGTTCACCTGCGATTTTCACATCATCACTTACCAAAACACCTCCTGCTTCCAGGGTGGCATTCCAGTTCAGACCGAAATCTTTTCTGCTGATTTTACCTTCAAAAGAAAATCCTGCCTTGGTATTTCCCCATGGGTCAACATTCACTCCTCCGAAATCTACATCTAAGGTCACCGGTTTTGTAATCCCGTTGATGGTAAGGTTTCCGGTAACCTCATCGCTCAAAGCCTGGGATTCAAAAGTAATCGTAGGATATTGTTCAGCATTGAAGAATTCCGCAGACTTAAGGTGGTTGTCACGGTCGGTATTATTGGTGAAAACAGAATCTGTCTTGATGGTTGCTGTTGTTTTAGCATTTTTAAAAGTATCGTCTTCCGCTTCAATCTGTGCGCTGAAATCGGTGAAGCTTCCTTTAACATTAGAAATCATCATGTGCTTTACTTTGAAAGTAATTTCACTATGCGTTGGGTCTAAATTCCATTGTGTTGCCATGTTTTTATATTTTTATGTTGTTAATAATGATACAAAGGTATCGTATCCGGTCACTACCATCCATTGATTTAAGATAAGAAATACTCAGTCAGGACTCTCAATTATTTATTGCCTATTACCTGTTAATCATTACCCATTATTCATTACTCATCAAGGCTTAGCCTCCTTTATTGGATATACTGTAATGGTAATCACTACAAGACATGTACCACACGCAGCATCTTTTATTTTAACATTTCTTAACGGATGGGTTTTATTTCTTATTTTTGAAGGATTCAATTTTATGCAATGAAGTTATATACGTTTTCTTTACTGATGCTGGCTTTGGGCGGTCCTGCAATGGCTCAGACCCAGAAATTTACGATGGCAGAAGCCGTAAACGGTTTAAGAACCAACCTTGCCGTGAAAAATATCTCACAGTTTTCATGGTCAGAAGATGGAAAATCCTATATTCAGACGGTTAAAGGCGGCTACCTGGTCACTGACCTGAAAACAAACCGGAGAGATACCCTGGTATCCCTTACCCAGCTCAATAAAAACCTTACAGATAAATTAAAGGCTGTTCCGCCAATCAGATTTACTGGCACTACCAAGGGATATTTCAGTTCCGGGGATCAGATGATGTGGGTAGAAAAATCCGGCAATGACTGGAAGGTAAAGAAAATGGTTGCCATGGATAAAGAAGCTTCAAACCAGAAGATGTTCGGGGATCAGCAGACAATTGCTTTTACGGTAAAGAACAATTTATTTGTTCATAAAAACGGAAAAACCATTGCGGTAACCCATGATACCGACGAAAATATCCTCAACGGTGCGGCCAATGTCCACAGGAATGAATTCGGGATCGATACCGGGATTTTTCCGGCACCTAATTCTGAGCAGGTCGCATTCTACCGCATGGATCAGACCATGGTAGCCGATTACCCGATTATCGACTGGTCTGTAACGCCTGCCGTCAATCACAATATCAAATACCCGATGGCAGGACAGACCTCCCATCAGGTCACTCTTGGCGTTTTCAATATCAAAACCCAGTCAACGGTATTTCTGAAAACAGAAGGTGAAAAAGACCAGTACCTTACAGCCGTAACCTGGAGCCCGGATTCAAAGTATATCTTTGTAGGCGTGCTGAACAGAGGACAGAACCACCTCAAAATGAATCAGTACGATGCGGCAACAGGAAACTTTGTAAAAACACTGTTTGAGGAAACCAGTGATAAATATGTGGAACCTCAGCATCCGCTTACTTTCTTCCCGAACTCCAATACAGACTTTATCTGGCAGAGCCAGAGGACAGGATACAATCATCTGTTCCACTACAGCCTGGAAAAAGGCCTGGTTGCCCAGATTACAAAAGGTGACTGGCTGGTAACCGATATTCTGGGTTTCAATGAGAAGAAAAAAGAAATTTATTTCGCTTCCACTAAAGAAACGCCGCTGGAAAAGCACCTGTATAAAATCAACTGGACAAATTTCAAGATGCAGCGTCTTGACAATGCCCCGGGTGTGCACACAGGAATTTTGAGCAGTGACGGCAATTACCTGTACGATACCTACAGCAACGCTACTACGCCAAGAACAGTCAATATCATCAATACCGGAACACTGAAAACCGATAATATCCTGACCGCTGAAAATCCGTTGAAAAACTACCAGCGCCCGGAAATTAAAAATGTAGAATTAAAAGCTGATGACGGGACGCCTCTATATGGTAAGATCATCCTTCCGACCCATTTCGACCCGAATAAAAAATACCCGGTAATCGTATACCTGTATAATGGTCCGCACCTGCAACTGGTGACCAATACCTTCCCGGCTTCCGGAAACCTTTGGTATGAATACATGGCACAGAATGGATACATTATTTTTACCATGGACGGAAGAGGTTCTTCTAACCGCGGACTGAAATTTGAGCAGGCCGTTTTCAGGAATCTGGGAACCACTGAAATGAACGACCAGATGAAAGGAGTCAACTACCTGAAATCGCTTCCTTATGTGGATGGAGAACGGATGGGGATTCACGGCTGGAGTTTCGGAGGGTTTATGACGACCAGCTTCATGCTCCGCCATCCTGAAGTCTTTAAAGTAGGGGTTGCCGGTGGACCAGTGATCGACTGGAGCATGTATGAAATCATGTACGGAGAGAGGTATATGGACACGCCACAGGAAAACCCGCAGGGATATGCAACAGCCAACCTGCTGGATAAGGTGCAGAACCTGAAAGGAAAGTTATTGATGATCCACGGTGCGCAGGATGATGTAGTGGTTTGGCAGCATTCCGTCAAATTCATCAAATCGGCAGTGGATAATGGTGTTCAGCTGGACTATTTTGTATATCCGGGACATCCGCATAATGTCATTGGTAAAGACCGCGTACATCTGATGCAGAAAGTAACGGATTATTTTGATCTGTATCTTAAAAAATAAATAGTATCATCCGGGCCGCAGGTCCGGATTTTTTATGCTGTAGGGAATAAGGATGTAGTATTGGATAGCTCACCTGTAGATGGCCCGTTCTTATCAAAGATCAATGGATTTGATGGCAGGGAGTTGTAATTTTGGCTAATCTAAAATCTAAAATCTAAAATCTAAAATCTAAAATATGGAATTAGGAATAGGAATGTTCGGGGATCTGGCATGGGACCAGTCTACCGGGAAATACCGGGATCCGGGAGTGAAGATCCGTGAAATCCTGGAACAGGTGAAATACATGGATGAGGTGGGAATTGATGTTTTTGCCATGGGAGAGCACCACCGTCCGGATTACGCCGTTTCTTCCCCGGAAATAGTTCTGGCTGCTGCGGCCAGCATCACCAAAAATATAAAGCTGGCCAGTGGTGTAACTGTTTTAAGTTCTTCCGAGCCGGTAAAAGTATATGAAGATTTCGCAACGCTGGACCTGATTTCCGATGGCCGTGCCGAAATTTATGTGGGAAGAGGAAGTTTCATCGAGTCTTTCCCGTTATATGGATATTCCCTGAATGATTATGAGGAACTCTTCGAGGAAAAGTTAGGCTTATTGCTGAAAATAAACTCTGAAGAAAATGTTACCTGGTCAGGAAGGCTCCGTGCACCGATGAAAAGCCAGACCGTCTACCCGAGAGCTAAAAATGGCGGGAAACTTCCGATCTGGAGGGCTGTAGGCGGTACGCCGCAATCTGTTCAAAGTGCTGCTGAGCTTGGAATGCCGTTAGTGGTAGCCATTATCGGAGGCATGCCTGTACAGTTCAGGAACCTGATTGAGTTTTACAAGCAGGAATACAAGAGGGCCGGGCATGATGTGGCCGAAATGCAGATTGCCGTTCATTCGCATACTTTCGTCAGCGATGATCCGGCAGTGATTGATGGCTATTTCCATAATTACAAGTCCCAGATGGACAGGATCGGCTCTTCCCGGGGCTGGGCACCGTATACGAAAATGCAGTACGAAGGCGGAAGAAGCAAAGAGGGGGCTCTGTTCATCGGCAGTGCCAAAGAAGTAGCAGATAAAATCACCTATCTGAAAGATATTTTCGGGATTACGAGATTTATCGGACATATGGATGTCGGTGATCCGTCGCATGAGATCATGATGAAATCAATCGAATTGTTCGGTAAAGAAGTGAAACCACTGGTGAAAGACCTGTAAGATCAGAAATGATGGAGCAATCTGTCGATATGAACACATCCCTTTGCAGAGCAAGTCTCCAAAGGGATTTTTTAGCTACTTCTCTGTGAAAAAGATCGAACTGACGATGCCGCAATGTTTGTCATATATTGATTTCTGCTTTCGTCAGTTCGAGTACGAAACGAGGTGAAGTGTATCGAGAACTTTTTGAAAAGGATGACACTTTTGTCTGCTATTCACCGGTTCTCGATACATTTTTCTCCGCCTTGCTGCGAAAAAAACTCGAACTGACGATGCCGCAATGTTTGTCGATCGATTTCTGCCTCCGTCTGTTCGAATACGCAACGAAGTGGGGTGTATCGGGAACTTTTTGAAAAGGATGACACTTTTGTCTGCTATTCACCGGTTCTCGATACATTTTTCTCCGCCTTGCTGCGAAAAAAACTCGAACTGACGATGCCGCAATGTTTGTCAGGATCGATTTCTGCCTCCGTCTGTTCGAATACGCAACGAAGTGGAGTGTATCGGGAACTTGTTGAAAAGGATGACACTTTTGTCTGCTACTCACCGGTTCTCGATACATTTTTCTCCGCGTTGCTGCGAAACACTAGGACGGCCAACACCATAATATCTGTCAGAAACTGCTTCCGATCTCCATCAGTCAGTCAGCATAACAGAGAGAAAAACCTGCTAACCCACAAATAATCCTTATTTTTACCGAAAAGTCATGGAACAGTCATCCAAAGATCCGCTGCACGGAAAACGCCTGGATACCATTCTTGAAGAACTTGTGGAATACTACAACGGGTTTGAAAAGCTGGGCGAACAGATTAATATCAGATGTTTTACCGATAACCCAAGCATCAGCTCATCCCTGAAATTTTTGAGGAAAACCGATTGGGCACGGGCAAAAGTAGAAAGCCTGTACCTCTTTGTACTGCGTGAAAAAAAGCGCAATGAAAACCAGGACAGGGCATAAAGGATTGTACAGCAAAGCGTTTCTTTCTCGGTATAATTTCGGTCAATGATTTCAAAAACAGTACCTTTGTAAGGTTAATCGTGAAAGATCACGAAAAAAGAAAAATTATGACAATCGAAAACAATCACGTTGTAGCGGTACGTTACATCCTTCACACCATCGAGGAAGATGGAAGCAAAACCCTTGTAGAAGAGACCACAGCAGAAAATCCGCTTACATTTTTATATGGTGTAGGAATGATGATCCCTAAATTTGAACAAAATATCCTTGGACTTCAGGCGGGTGATACCGCTGCCTTTACCATTCAGCCGGAAGAAGCGTACGGTGAAAGACAGGCTGATGCTATTGCTCAGCTTCCATTGGATATGTTCCAGGAATCAGGGATTCCTCCTGTAGGAGCTATCCTGCCATTGTCTGACAACCAGGGGAATAATTTCCAGGCTTTTGTGGTAGAAGTTACGCCGGAAGCTGTTGTTGCAGACCTTAACCATCCTATGGCCGGAAAAGTACTTGATTTCCAGGTGGAAATTTTAAATACACGTCCTGCTACAGAAGAGGAGTTGTCTCATGGCCATGCGCACGGAATCGACGGAAACGAAGCTCACTAATCTATATAATGTCCGGTTTTACCGGACATTTTTTTATGCTGAAAGTCTTGATCAAATATATTTCTCAGTGGAAATTCAGTCAGATTGTTTAGCATACCGGACATTATTTTATTCTGAAAATGTAGGTATTACCGGCCCGGACCTAGCCCGGATAGGAACGGTTACCCCGCAGCATGGAAGGGATCAGCGGCTGCGCGAGGAGTAAGAGTGGATAGCCGGAAACAGCTCCGTAAAATCAGAGATTCCTTGTGCTTTATATTATTGAATAAATATACCGCTCACATAAAACCAACGGTTCTGAACCATTCTGAAGGTTGATAATTCATGATGGATTTCCGGATGACCGTTTTCATCCGTATAAAAAGCTTTGAATTCCACTGTATCGGCAGCAGGCTTGTCCACAATTTCCAGTTTTGTCCAGGTATTGCGGTCTCCCCAATCCTGTAAATCTTTTTTGTTATGGTATTTTCTTTTGCTTGGAAGCGTGGTTTCCCAGAGGTAGTCTGCATTCGGGATGGCAAAAGCGGAAAACCTTGAACGCATCAGCGCTTCGGCAGTCGGAGCATCCTTTTCTCCGGTATGGTACGGCTTGCAGCAATCTTCATATGATTTTCCGGAACAGCAGGGACAGTTCATTTTTTTTTATTTAAACTACAAAAGTCCTAAATTTTCCTGGGAATTTAAAATTCAAATCAAAAATATGCTTTCTATTGAAGCAGCTTGTTCTTCTGGGTTTCAAATTCCTGGTCTGTAATGACTCCCTGATCATGAAGCTTTTTTAATTGAGTCAGCTGATCAATATTGGAATTGTTATTTTCAATGGTTCGCTGCTGGTCTGTTTTGTCTTTCGATAAGGCCCATATTAACGCTCCTATCCAGCCGATTAATGCCCAGCCTAAGAATAGATTTAAAGCAAAAATGACACCTGCATTTGATTTTTTTCTATTAAGGGCAATAAATGTAGGGATAAAGTAAATAGGGATGAACAGTAAAAGAATGAGTACATGTTGCCATGAGAGGCTTAAGATGGTTAGAGTGTTCATACTTACATAGGTTGGTTAGAATGATACAATGGGATATGTTATGTTCTAAATTTAAAAAGCATCCAGTTTTCTGGATGCTTTGTTTTATTTGATAAATCCTCTGTTTCTCAATAAAGGTTTGATATCCGGATCGTGTCCTGTAAAATCCCTGAAGGCCTGGTTGAGGTCTACGGAATTTCCTACTGACAGGATGTATTTCCTGAAGCGGTCGCCGTTTTCCCTGGTCAGCCCGCCATGGCTCATAATCCATTCCCACGCGTCGTTATCCAGGGTTTCAGACCATAGATAAGCATAATATCCTGCGGAATACCCGCCACCCCATATGTGGGCGAAATAAGGCGTATGGTATCTCGGCGGTACAGTGGCAAGTGTAAATCCGTGTTTTGCCAGTGACTGCTTTTCAAAATCCAGTACAGGGATCAGCTGGCTGTCGTTGGTTACGGTATGCCAATCCATATCCATTTCTGCTGCCGAAACCAGTTCTGTTGTCATATATCCCTGGTTGAATGTCGCCGCTTTTTTGATCTTATCCACCAAAGCCTGCGGAATCGGCTGCTTGGTTTCGTAGTGAATGGCGTAATTCTTTAATACTACAGGGTCCAGTGCCCAGTGTTCGTTGATCTGGGAAGGGAATTCCACAAAGTCCCTCGGCACATTGGTTCCTGAAAGTGAAGAATATTTCTGGCTGGCAAACATGCCGTGGATCGAATGTCCGAATTCATGGAAAATTGTTGATACATCATCAAAGCTGATCAGTGAAGGTTTTCCCGGAGCCGGTTTCTGATAGTTGTAGCAGTTGACAATGACAGGCTTGGTTCCAAGCAGGTAAGACTGTTCCACAAAATTGCTCATCCATGCACCTCCGTTTTTGGAATCCCGGGTATAGAAATCCAGGTAATAAATGGCAATGGATTTTCCGTCGTGATCGAAAACTTCATAGGTCACTACATCAGGATGGTATACCGGAAGGTCTGTCCTTTTCTTAAAGGTAAGCCCATAAAATTTTTCTGCCGCGAAGAAAACGCCTTTTTCCAGAACGGTCGTGATCTCAAAGTAAGGTTTGATCTGATTTTCATCCAGGTCGAATTTGGCTTTTCTCACCTGCTCAGCATAGAAATTCCAATCCCAGGGTTCTACTTTGAAGCCTCCTTTCTGCTGATCGATAAGGTCCTGGATGTCTTTGGCTTCACGTCTTGCCGTTTCCACTGCAGGCGTGGCTATCTGGTTCATCAGTTTTGTAGCTGCTTCCGGGGTTTTTGCCATCTGGTCCTGGAGCTTCCATTCTGCAAAGCTTTTCTTGCCCAGCACCTGAGCTTTTTTCAGCCTCAGTGCAGCCAGCTTTTCAATGGTTTCCCGGGTATCATTGGCATCTCCTTTTTCAGCCCTGGTCCAGGAAGCTTTAAACAATTTTTCCCTGGTAGCCCTGTTTTTCAGGTTCTGTAAAAGAGGCTGCTGAGTGGTATTCTGCAAAGCCAGCAGGTATTGTCCTTCCTTGCCGGCATTTTTAGCATCTGCGGCGGCAGCGGCAATTTCGTCTGCTGAAAGTCCGTCCAGTTCCTTCGCATCGCTGAAAAATACACCGCCCTGTTTTCTGGCTTCCAGCAATTTGTTGGAATACTGGGTAGATAATGAGGCGAGCTCCTGGTTGATCTGTTTCAGTTTTTCTTTATCCGCAGAAGAAAGGTTGGCTCCTGCAATTTCAAAATTCTGTTTGTAAAACCGAAGCAGCCTCTTGCTTTCGGCATCAAGGCCTGTATCCGTGATAGCCTGTATCCTTTTATACAGGTTTTCATTAAGGTACATTTTATCCGAATGGGCAGCAAAAACCGGTGCATATTCCTCATCCAGCGCCTGAAGGGTAGGGTTGGTGTTCGCACTCGTGAGATTGGAAAAAACAATCATCGCACGTTTCAGTACTTCACCACTTCTTTCAAGCGCTACAATCGTATTCTCAAAAGTAGGCGCAGCCGGGTTATCAGCGATCTTTATAATCTCAGCATCATGCTGCTTAAGCCCGAAATCGAAGGCCGGCTTAAAATGTTCATCTTTGATTTTATCAAATTCCGGGGCTTCATACTGCAGCGTACTTTTCTTCATAAAAGGATTGGATGCAAGGGAAGCCGGTACAGGAACTTCATGTTGGGTTTCAGTTGTCTTCATTGTTGTACAGGAATAATTAAATGCCAGAGCGGAAATTAATAATACCGATGAAATATTCTTCATAAACGCATTGTTAGTAAAGCATAAAGATATTAAAACTATTACATTAAACAAGAAGTGAAAGGCAAAGATTCTGCTGATGGGGCATTAAAAAGCTTCTCCGGAAAACCGGAAAAGCTTCTATTTTAAATTGTGGTATGTTCAGATGGGCTCCTATACTTTTTCTGCCTCGGTAACGGGTTTGGGCTTTGTCATCAACACAGCTCCGATCTCTATTGCTCCCAGGATAACATGCGGCAGGTACATTCTGTCACTGAATCCGAATAACCATGGAGAAACCAAAAGCAGTACTCCGGAGGCAAAGTCGAGGGTCAGGTGCGCTTTGAACGGGATCATCCGGACCATGGAGTACTCATAATCTGTAAACAGGCTGTATACCAATGTTGATGCTCCCAAAATTACAGGCAGGATAGTGGCTGCGGTATTATCGGCAAACCCTAACAGCCAGGGGGCGGCAATCAGGATCATACCCATCAGGTAATCTAATACGGCGTGGACTTTTGATGGAATCATAATCTTAATATTTGGTGGTGTGGTTTATTTTGTCCAATTATTATACCATTGGTTAGTATAATTTTAATTTAATTTTTAGTTTATATTTATGAATTATCATTAAAAAATAAAATTTATGAATTAGGCTGTGATCATCCATAAATAAATATCAGCAAAGGCAGTAATATTTTTAATATATTAGTTGTTATAATTATTGCCTGATTAATCATTAAAACAAACAGATCCATATGAATTCAAAAACTATTTTTATTTTTTCAGCTCTGGTCATGCTGGGTGCCTGTAATAAGGACGACAGAAGGGGAGCAAAAAAGGACAGCTGGGTGGAAACTACAGTTCCCAAAGAAAACGGATCCCTTCAGGAAAGGGAATTCAGGGGAGAGTTTGATGAGATAGAAGTCTCACAGGCCATAGAAGCGGATATCATTAAAGCTGATGTAGAAAGAGTCGTGGTTTCGGCTCCTCAGGACCTTATTGACGAAGTGCTGGTAGAAAACAAAAACGGTAAACTGCACATCCATTATAAGTCCGGGGTAAGGGTAACGAATAACCGGGTAACAGCTAAGGTTTATACCAAAGATTTTGAAAAACTGACGGCCAACTCAGCCGCTGAAATCAGGATAAAAGATTCATTCACGCAGGAAAAGACAAAAATCGACCTGTCGAGCTCAGGATCTGTTTCCGGTAACCTGGAAGCAAATAAATTTGATATTTCCGCAGGCAGCAGTAGTAGCTTCAGCGGTAAGATCTGGGCGGTTGACCTTGATATTGATGCTTCTTCGGGTTCCAGCATCGATATTTCAGGAAAATCCAAAAGGGCAGAGCTGAGTTCCTCTTCCGGCAGCAGCATTTCAGCACGTGATGTGGTTGCAGACCGCGTAAAAGCAGAGGCTTCAGGCGGCGGAAGCATTGACATCAGTGCCGTTTCAGAACTTGATGCGGAAGCTTCTTCCGGCGGTAGTGTCAATGTGTATAAAAAAGGTAACCTGAAAACCATCAACCAGTCTCAGAGCAGCGGCGGAAGCGTCAATATCCAGTAATACAATGGTGATTAATCTTCTTCATCTTCTGAGGAAGAATCCTGCCAGTCTTTTCTGTCAAAATTCAGATTATCATATGCCAGTAAATCCTCCTCACGCTGGAGGATTTCTTTGGTGGTGAACAATGCAAGGTCGTCATCGTCTTCCTCTTTTATTCTGGCCAGTTTACGCACGGAGTCTTTATCAATCGCCATGAAACGCTGTCCAAGCCGTCTGGCTGCATATTTTCTCATTCCGGTTTCATGCAGGATGTCTACAGCCATATCTACTGCAGTACCCAGGGTTTCCCGGTAAATCTTATCAATACCATTGTTAATATAATCGTAGGCATCAATCCTGTTTTTAGCCCTCACAAATATTTTGATATCCGGATAATGTTCCCGCACCAGGTCTGCTACAAATTTATTGTCAGCCGGATCATCCAGGCAGAGCACCAGAATTTCGGCATCTTCTATACCGGCGGCCCTGAGGATGGGAATCCTGGTTGCATCACCGTAATATACTTTAAAACCATAGCTTCTTAGTAGTTTGACCCGATCGGAATCCCGGTCCAGTACGGTAGCTGAAATTTTATTCGCCCTGAGCAGCCTTCCTACGGTACTTCCGAAATGCCCGAAACCTACAATAATGATCTTTTTCTGGCTGACCTGCCCGTCCAGGATATTAAAATCCTGTCCGGTTTCCGGTTCCTCCTTAATGAATTTAGGGGTGATGAATTTATCGTTGATAATGATCAGGAAAGGGGTAATACACATGGTGATAGCTGTCACGGCCATCATCTGTGCATTCAGTTCAGGCGTGACGATGTACAATCCTGAAGCATAATTGATCAGTACAAATGCAAATTCTCCAACCTGAGAGAGAGCAAATGCATAGAACAGACTCTGCGGGGTATCGATCCTGAAAAATTTCCCGATTGCATACAGGACGATAAATTTTATAAACAGTACAGCAAATACAGTAGTGAAAATAAATAAAGGGTCTTCTGCAATAATATTGAAATTGATTGTTGAACCTACACTTACAAAAAATACAGCCAGAAGCAATCCTTTGAACGGATCTATCTGTGCTTCCAGCTCATGCCTGAACTCGCTGTTCGCCAGCATTACTCCCGCGAGGAACGCCCCCAGTGCAGGAGAAAGGCCGATGACGGTCATCAGCTCCGAAACCCCTATGACCAGGAAAAGGGAAGATGCCGTAAGAAGTTCCGTCATGCCGGCTTTGGAAACATAGCGAAGGAAAGGAACAAAGACATACCGGCCCAGCAGGATCAGAAGCACAACGCCTAAAATAACGGTTCCTGCCTGCATCCATTCAGGAAGGTTCTGGATCATCACCTGGATTTCATTGTCATGGTGCCTCGCTTTATGATGGGCAATAACAGGCAGGATCGCCAGGATAGGAATCACTGCAATGTCCTGGAAAAGCAGGGTGGAAAACGAAGCTTCGCCGGCTGTGCTGTTCAGGTTGTTTTTTTCCTGTAAGGTCTGCAGGACAATCGCTGTTGAAGATAATGCGAAGCACATGGCAACGGTAACGGCCTTATCCATGCTCCATCCTACACAGATGAATACGAGAAACAACAGGGAAATGGTAAGCAGGGTCTGGGTAAGCCCGAGTCCCATGATCTTTTTCCGCATTTCCCAGAATTTTCTGGGTTCCAGTTCCAGGCCGACCAGAAAGAGCAGCATGATTACGCCAAATTCGCTGGCATGCATGATGTCGTTTACATCTTTCCCGGTAAGCTTAAGGATATAAGGCCCGATGATGATTCCTCCTGCAATATATCCTATTACGGAGCTGAGCCCGAACTTCCTGGCCAGCGGAACCATGATAATGGCTACGCCCAGAAAGAGTAGGGTGTTCATAGCTAATGTCTGTTCCATAGGTTTCTATTGGTTTAGAAGTTCTTCAAATTCTCTTTTATGGAGGATGATTTCTTTTTTACTGAGCTTATTGGCCTCATATACCACTTTGATATTTTTGATGTCAGCTTTAAAAACATTCAGGCAGATGATCAGTCCGCTGATGACTTCTTCCACACTGTATTTATAGGTGCCGTTCCTGCTGAATGACCTTTCTTTTCCTCCGGTAGTCACCAGGATATGTACTTCCTTACCTTCCAGCGGATTCTCAGCCCCCTCTTTCAGCCAGTCCCGGTCGAAGACTTCATCAATCCACAGTTTTAAAAGGGGAGGAACACCAAACCATATGATGGGAAACTGAAAGATAAACCGGTCATAATTCTTCAGGCGTTTGCGTTCCCTGAAAGCCGCAATATGGAAATTGGGGTATTCTTCGTACAGGTCACGAAGCGTAAAATGCTGATGACGGACATAAAAATTGATGAGCTCTACATTCGAATTCGAATGTTCAAGATAAGGATGCGCAAAAACTACCAATGTCTTCTTCATAACCTGTTTTGAGTAAAAATAACGAAAAAAAAATGAATTAAATAGAATTTTAGGTCTGATTTATTGATTTTTTAATCTGAAAATGACCATTTTATGCTTGTGCTGATCAAAAAAAATGCCGTTTTCCTAGCCAAAATTGAATGGATTATAAAAAGAGGTTTCATTTATATGAATATCTTGCCTTTTTGATTAATCATAAAGGAGCACATTCCGATATATTACTGAAACAGGTGTTTAACAGGTATTGAAAGTATCCCGTATCAGTTACAGAATAATCAATCAGGTTGATAATGATCTGCTAAGGTCAAATAAAAAATCGGCCTGTAAAGACCGATTATATGCTGTTTTATTACCATCCTCCCGAAGCACCTCCGCCTCCAAAGCTTCCGCCTCCGCCAAAGCCTCCGAATCCGCCGCCTCCGGAACTGCCTCCGCCAAAACCACCACCTCCGAAGCTTCCCGGGAAAGGGAAGAATCCGCTAGGATAATTTCTGCGGCCTCTCCTGGAGATGATCACATCATCGTCGTCGCCATTTCCTCCTCCTCCGCCTCCACGGTTCCTGAAGATGATCGAAATGATGATAAAAATGATGATGGCAATGATGATGAGACTCACCGAATCTCTTTTTCCGCCTGAAGGTGTCTTGGCAATCGGTTTAAATTTTCCCTGGACAGCTTCCATAATGGATGTTGTCCCGCGGTCGATTCCTTCATACCATTTCCCCTGCTTGAAATTAGGGGTTACAATATAGTCCAGGATCTGGCCGGCTACTGATGCGGTCAGGTACTGCTCAACAGCCCTTCCCTGCTGGATAGCCATCGTATGGTCTTCCGTAGCGATCAGGAAAACAACCCCGTTATCCACATTTTTCTGCCCGATTCCCCATTTTTCCCCGAACATCGTAGCGAGGAAATTCACATCTTCGCCTTTGGTTGAAGGAATAATAATTACTTCAATCTCAGTAGAGGTGGAATCAGCAAATTTGATCAGCTTATTGTTCAGGGCATCTTTTTCCTGCTGGCTGAGCAGATTGGCTTCATCAAATACCGGGTAAAGCACCGCCGGTTTCTTTGGAACGGTATATTGTGCCGGTACCCAGAGGTACAGGAAAAAAAGGATGAATGAAAATATTATTTTAAGAGAACGTAATCTCATTAGATAATTGGTTGGGGTTTTCTCCGGTAACCGGAAAATGTTTCTTCAGTTCAAGTCCGGTTTTTAGGATGGCACTTTCCAGTGCTTTGTAATAATTCCCTTTGGCAAACTCTCCAGTAATGTAGTCGTGCAGCTGGTCCCAATAGGATTGTTTTACCTTCTCATGGATGCCGATATCACCGATAATGGTCAGGTATTTCTTTTCAAAATTGACATGGAAAAGAACCGCATTTCTGTCGGCAGTATTATTCATGCACAGCCTCCTGAATACTTCGAATGCTGTCTCCGCATCACGGGTTGAGGTATTGGAATCAATATGCACCCGGATTTCGCCCGTGGAATGTTCTTCCGCCGACTGAATAGCTTCCACAAGGGAAGCTATCTGATGATGGGTTAAAAAACTTTTCATTATTCTGAGAAGACTTCAGGAGCCTTTTCAGCACCTGCATCTGCTTTGAAGTATGGTTTCTCTTTGAAATTGGTGAAGTTGGCCAGGATATTATTCGGGAATTTTTTAATCGTCGTATTGTATTCCTGTGCTGCTGCGTTATAATATACTGTTTCGGTCCTGATGCTGTTTTCAATAGCGGTATACTCCCTTTGGAAGTTGATGTACTGCTGGTCTGCTTTCAGGTTAGGATAGGATTCCACCACAGCCATCAGCCTGCTGAGTGCTCCTGACAATTCTCCCTGCGCTGCCTGGAATTTCGCAAGGTCCTGCTGCGTCATATTCGTAGGGTCAATGTTGATAGAAGTTGCTTTAGAACGGGCTTCCACAACTTTCGTCAGGGTTTCCTGCTCAAATTTCGAGTATGATTTTACTGTTCTTTCAAGATTCGGGATGAGGTTGGCTCTTTTCTGGTATACCGTTTCCACGTTAGACCATTTGGTATTCACGTTCTGTTCCTGGGTTACAAAATTATTGTAGCCGCTTTTACCCCAGAAGAAAAGAATCACAACAATTACAACCAGTGCAATTCCGATAGTTCCTGCACTCAGGCAGCCTTTATTTTTCATAGTTTATATTTTTTAAAAACCTTGTGTCAACCAAATATACAAATTATGTGCTAATTTTGCAGAAAATTATTTTAATGGTAACAATGGTGGTCGCAATGGGAGACAGCAATGAGATTGGATTCAAAAACCAGCTGCTGTGGCATCTTCCCAAAGATTTGAAACATTTTAAAGAAATAACTTCCGGCCATCCGGTCATTATGGGCAGGAAAACCTATGAAAGCATCGGTAAACCGCTCCCGAACCGCACCAATATTATTGTTTCCGGAAAAAAGGACTGGTTTGAAGAAGGCGTACTGATTGTAGGCAGCATTAAAGAAGCGGTAAAGTTTGCCAAAAAGATCGATGAAGACGTATTCATCATCGGGGGCGGTAAAATCTATGAGCAGACGATGCAGGTTGCCGACAGGATTGAAGTAACCAAAGTGAACGGCAGCTTCGAGGCAGATACATTTTTTCCTGAGATTGACGGGAAGATGTGGCTGAAAACTGATGAGTCCTGCTTTGAGGCAGATGAGAAGCATGCCTACAGCTTCTGCTTTCAGACTTTTGAAAAAATCAAAACCGAAGAACTCTAGAATTCCGGCTGGCAAGCACTAGCTTCTAAGGACTAAATTATTTATCTTTGCAATTCTAAATTTTAACAATGAACAAATACATAAAAATCGCCATTGCCGCAGTTCTGATCCTGACGGGACTTTCTATGATGATCTTTACCAGAAACCTGGGCTGGGGAATCGTGATTTTCCTGCTGGCTGCAGTGCCGATCCTCCTTTTCTTCAAAAACGAATACATCCTGCTTGCCTTCTGGCAGCTCAGAAAGCAGAATATGGAAAAAGCAGGGGAATGGCTGAAAGGAATCACCAACTATAAGGCTCAGCTCCATCAATCCCAGTACGGATATTTTCATTACCTGCAGGGCCTGACTTTGGCACAGGAACACCCTACAAAAGTAGAACCCCTGATGAGAAAAGCCCTTGAATATGGACTGAATATGAAGCACGACAGGGCTATGGCTACCTTAAACCTTGCGGCTGCGGCCATTTCCAAAGGGAGAAGGCAGGAAGGGCAGAAGCTGCTTGATGAAGCTAAAAGGCTCGACAGCGCAGGCATGATGACTGATCAGATCAAAATGATGAAAGACCAGATGAAGATGCCGACCATGCAGAAGCATATGCACAATCCTAATATGAGGAACAGAGGGAAATTCTAATTCAGGAATTGACTATACAATACAAAAGCATCTGAACAGATCAGATGCTTTTTTTATGATATTAACCTACATTTCAGCATTATGGTCGTATCCGTAGAATTTGGGGATCTGCCAGTGGTATTTTACAGCCAGCGTACGTATGGCTACAATCAGGAGGATGGTGAAAATCTGAATAAATGTATAGGTAAAGGAACTGAATTTCGTCATCAGCAAAAAAGCAGATCCGCCGACAATGCAGGCAGTAGCGTAAATTTCTTTCCTGAAGATCAATGGAATCCTATTGAGCAGGATGTCCCGTATAATTCCCCCGAAACAGCCCGTAATGGTTCCCAGTCCTATACAGATCAGAGGATGGATGTCTGCATGCAGTCCCTTCTGGACACCAATGATGGTGAATAATCCCAACCCGAAACTGTCAAAGATAAACAGCGTAACCTGGAAGTTTTTTTCCAGGGATTTAAAAATCATGGTGAAAATGCTTGTCGCCAGGATAATGACGCAGGTAAACAGGTCATGCATCCAGAATACAGGAATGTCCAGCAGCAGGTCCCGTACGGTTCCGCCTCCCACAGAGGTCACGAAGGCAATAATCAGCACCCCGAAAGGATCCAGCCGTTTCTGCATGGCGGCAAAACTCCCCGACATGGAAAAGGAAATGGTTCCAAGGACTTCTATGGCAAAATTGAACTGTTCGTGCATTTTTTATGAATGATGAATGATAATTGATGAATGATTTTTTTACTGTATATATCAATCATCATTTATCAATCATCAATTATTTATTTAGTGTTTCTCAATTCTCACCGAATCCGGGACCAGCAGCTCATATTCTCCGCCGTGATTGAGGATTTCCCGGACGATGCTGCTGCTGATGAATGATTTTCCGGAGGAGGTCAGCAGGAAAACCGTTTCCAGTTTTTTATGGGCGAGCGTCCTGTTGGTATGGGCAATGGCTTTTTCAAATTCGAAATCCGCCGGATTCCTCAGGCCTCGGATAATATATTGTGCATCCTTTTCAAAACAGTAATCGACGGTAAGTCCTTCGAAATAATCCACTTCCACATTAGGAAATTCGGCAACGGAATTCTGGATGAATTCCATTCTTTTTTCCAGCGGGAACATGTATTTTTTCTGGGAATTCTGCCCGATCGCTATAATCAGCTTATCGAAAAGCGGGGCTGCCCGTTCTATGATATCGTAATGTCCTAAAGTAATAGGATCAAACGATCCCGGAAAAACAGCAATTTTCATGCGCAGTATTTATAGATTACAAGTTATGAATAATGAAGGAAAAATCCGGCCATCCGTTAGCATAGGCAACGGATTTAATTTCCGAACTTTTTTAAATACTTTATTTTTGATTCTTATGTAAAGCTTTTTCAACTTCATTTCCGCACAGGTCAGCAATGGAAATCCCATAATGCCGTGCCTGCTGCGGCAGGATGCTTGCAGGGGAAAATCCCGGATTGGTATTCATCTCCAGCATGTAGGGAATACCATCCATTAAAATGAACTCACTTCGGGAAAAACCGCTCATGCCAAGCGAGTCGTAGGCTTTTTTGGAAATATCTTCCACCCGTTGACGGGTTTCCTCGTCAATCCTGGCCGGAGTGATTTCTTCGGAAGCGCCTTCATATTTTGCTGCATAATCGAAGAACTCATTTTTAGGGACGATTTCTGTGATGCCGAGCACAACGGTTTCATCTTTGAAGTCTACTACACCTACAGAGACTTCCATTCCGTCCAGAAAACTTTCAATCAGGATTTCATGGTCTTCTTTAAAGGCTACTTCAGTCGCCGGCAGCAGTTCAGCAAGTTCTTTTACTTTTGAAATACCCAGTGAAGAACCGGATTGGTTCGGCTTAACGAATACCGGAAGCCCAAGCTCACGGATGATCTCTTCTGCATTGATGGTTTCCCCTTTTCTGAGGTAGATGCTTTTTGCAGAAGGAATGCCATATTTCGACAGTACGGCAAGGGTGTCTTTTTTATTGAAGGTCAGCGCACTCTGGTAAAAATCGCAACCGGTATATACCTGGCCGATAGCATCCCAGTAGGCCTGCAAAACGCCGTTTTCGCCGGGTGCCCCATGGATGATATTGAAGCAGACATCAAACTTCATATGCTGTCCCGAACTGAGTGTAACTGAAAAGTCCCCTTTATGGATCGGGAGCTTCTGACCTTGTTCATCCAGGAAATACCATTCATCTTTAAGAATAACCACTTTGTAGACATCGTAAAGACCTCTGTCTAAAGAATCGTAGATCAACTGTCCGCTTTTAAGAGAAACCACATATTCGTCAGAGTGGCCTCCCATTACTACGGCAACGCTTTTTTTGCTCATAATACTGTCATATCAATGAGCAAATTTAATGATTTTACCTAATGCAATAGAGCACGCCGGTAAATTTTGGGACGAAAAATGAAATGTGGCAAAGAAAAACTGCAATATAAAATTATTGGTTATCTTTGCTGCTATAATTAAAGTATTTTAAGTATGCTTAAATCACTTTTCAACTGGAGAGTTTTACTGAACTTATTATTGGCGATCGGAGTTTTTGTGGGGCTGATATGGCTTACATTCCGCTGGCTGGAATACCATACCAATCACGGAGAAGAAATGCCGGTTCCCAATGTCGTTAATAAATCCGTTTATGAAGCTGTTCAGATCCTGGAAGATGCAGGGCTGGAGTATGAAGTGGACAGTGCCAAATATGACCCTAAATACAAGCCGCTTCAGGTTCTTAAAATGTCACCTTCCGCAGGTTCGCGGGTTAAATATGAACGTGCGATCCAGTTAATGGTAAACCCTAAATTCTGGGCTCCGGTAGCGATTCCGGATGTGGTAAACAAATATTCAGGACTTGCCTTCCAGAGGCTGGACCAGGTAGGACTAAAAATCGGGGATACCATCTTTGAGCCGAGCATCCAGAAAGATGCGGTTCTCAGGATCCTTTACAAAGGAAATCCAATTAAGCCGGGATCTCTTGTGCCCAGGTTCTCTATGGTGGATGTTGTCGTAGGTTCCGGACCGATGAGGAATATTTCTATTCCGAATATAGTAGGGCTTACCGTGAAAGAAGCAAGATCCGTCATCGCCAGAAGCCTTTTTGAGGTGGGTCTGGTAGATCACGAAGACGGAGGCAGGGATGAATCAGATATTATTTATTACCAGGATCCGGCGTCAGGAGATATGAGGGACCAGGGAATGCAGATCGATCTTTGGGCCAGTAAGAAAACCCCGGCTGAGCTGAGGGACAAAATAGAACAGCTCAACGCTACATACCGAATGAAGGTGGATACCGGGCTGCCGCCAATCCAGTACCAGGAAATTCCTGCCCATCAGGAACCCACCTATGAACCTGTAACACCGGCTCCGGCTCCGAGAAGAGAAGTCCCTAAAGTAACTGAGCCAGCTGCAAAGACGGAAACGCCCAAAACAGGAACTTCCAGGCCGGCCGGAACATCAGAGAACAATAAACCGAAGACCACGGCAAATACCGGAGGAAATTCCGGAAACAATACATCAGCAGCGAAAACGGCTTCTTCATCACAGCAGCCTTCACAAAAGCAAAAGCCTAAAAAAGTAGTTGTAGAATAAACGCTGCCGGCTAAATTTAATCAAAGGCTTCAACTGCATTCTGTTGAAGCCTTTTGTGTAAAATACCAGTAAAATGACTGAAGATAACGAAGATTTTTTAGAAGAGGAATTATCAGACCCAGGATATATAGATATTGATGAGGAAAATAAAGGCCTGTATGAACATCTTAATATTAGCGTAGATAAAAACCAGGAGCCACTCCGGATTGATAAGTTCCTGCTGATTTACCGCCAGAACTCATCCAGGAATAAAATCTCACAGACCTGCCGTGCGGGCAACGTGGTGGTGAACGGCAACGCCGTAAAGCAGAATTACCGCGTAAAACCCGGAGACCAGATCTCTGTGCTGCTGGCACATCCTCCGCGGGAAAATGTGATCATCCCTCAGGATATTCCTATCAATATCATTTATGAGGATGACGACCTTGTGGTGGTGGATAAAGAAGCCGGAATGGTCGTGCATCCGGGATTCGGGAACTGGGACGGAACATTGGTGAATGCATTGGCGTACCATTTTGAAAAGAACAATGAGAAATCTGACCTGGACAGGGTAGGACTTGTCCACAGGATTGACAAGGATACTTCCGGCCTGCTGGTCATCGCCAAAACTGAGTATGCGCTGAGCTTTCTGGCCAAGCAATTCTTTAACCGTACGACCAAGAGGCTGTACTGGGCTTTCGTGTGGGGAAATATGCAGGAGGATGAAGGAACGATCCGGGGACACATCGGGCGGCACCCTAAAAACAGGATGCAGATGTCCGTTTATGAAGACGGTAGCCAGGGAAAACATGCCGTTACCCATTACAAAGTACTGGAGCGTTTCCGTTACATGACCTGGGTAGAATGTAAGCTGGAAACAGGGCGTACACACCAGATCAGGGCGCACTTCAGGCACATTGGCCATACACTGTTCAATGATGAACGGTATGAAGGCCATACGCCGTTGCGGGGCGTTAATCTCCCAAAGTACAGGCAGTTCATTAAAAATGTATTTGAAATCCTGCCCAGGCATGCGCTTCATGCCCACACTTTAGGGTTTATTCATCCTACCACAAAAAAGGAATTATATTTCGAGAGTCCAATGCCGCAAGATATGGCGGATGCTGTAAAAAAATGGAGAAATTATTTGGAAAACTAAAAATATATTGAGAATTTTTTTATATTTGTTGAATTGAAATCAAGATTTGTTATGAGAAAACTATATGCTATCGTATGTTTAGCTCTTTTGTCAAATGCATACAAAGCACAAGAAACATTACCATACTATCAACAATATCTTTTGGATGGTGAGTTTCTGTTCAACCCGGCACAATACGGAAAAACAGATTACGTTCAGCTCAACCTCAACTATCAGCAGCAATTTACCAAGTTCAGCGAATCTCCTAATGTACAGTCTGTAGGGATCAATGCGAATATTTTTGATAGGGTTGGAGCGGGTATTTCTGTGTTCAGGGACAGCAACGGACCTATTTCTGCGGGAGGTATTACAGCGGGTGCTTCATATTTTATTCCTCTTAGCAGCGAAGGAGACAGAAAAGACCAGTTCTCTTTCGGTACGAGCGTTAGCTTTTACAACATGAATTTTGATTATTCCAAAATCAATACTGAAGATGCTTCCGATCCTTTATTACAGGGAAGCGAAAGCAATATCTTCATGGCCTATGCCAACTTCGGGGTGGCGGCAACCTACAGGAATATCTTTGCCGGGGTTTCCGTGAACGATATCGCCCTTACCAATGACGAATCGATCATCAACGGACGTGAGCCTTCGCCAATCAAGTTTTTCTTAAATTTAGGATATGACTGGCACTTCGCAGACAATATGTACGTTACTCCGTCTGCATTGATCAACCTGAATACGAATTCTACGAGAACGATTGACTATAATCTAATGGCTACGTTCTTTAATGATATCAACTCATTCTCTTTCGGGGTGAACTACAGATCTGTTCAGAACAGGTTCGACAGCCAGCAATTGCAGGTAGCACCGGTAGTAAAGGTGAGATTCAACAAATTTATGGTGGGAGCAACCTACAACATCGGGTTATCTGATATCCAGCAGTATGGCGGTAACAGCTTTATGATCGGATTAGGATATAACTTTGATAACTTCATTAACCACAGAGGTTATAGATATTAATTGATTTAATTTAAATACATTTGAGCTCTGAATTTTCAGGGCTTTTTTTATGATTTATATTCACATACCGTTCTGTAAGCAGAAATGCAGCTACTGCAATTTCCATTTTTCAACATCTTTACATGGTAAGGATGAGATGCTGGCTGCCATGAAGAAGGAAATCTTTCTGCGGAAAGGTGAGCTGCAGGACAGAAACTTAAAATCACTTTATTTCGGCGGTGGGACGCCGTCTATTCTTTCTTCGGACGAAATAAAATCCCTGATTGATGAGGTACTGAAGTATTACAGCTTTGAACAGGATATTGAAGTCACTTTAGAAGCGAATCCGGATGATCTGGATAAAACTTTCCTGAAAGGCCTATCCGGTTCTCCGGTGAACAGGCTTTCCATCGGAACCCAGAGCTTTTTTGAAGCCGATCTCAAGCTTATGAACCGTGCGCATACTGCCCACGAAGCGGAAGATTCCATTAAAAGAGCACAGGATTTCGGTTTTGAGAACCTGAGTATCGATTTAATTTACGGTTCACCTACTTCCGGTCTGGAAATCTGGAAGGAAAACTTGCATAAAACCATCGCCCTTGAAGTGCCGCATATTTCTTCTTATGCCTTAACGGTAGAACCAAAAACAGCCCTTGAAAACTGGATTAAAAAAGGAAAGGTGAGCAATCCCAGGGAAGAAGAACAGAACAGCGAGTTTTACTACCTGTCATCGTTCCTGAAAGACCATGGTTTTGACCATTACGAAATTTCCAATTTTGCAAAACCCGGCTTTTACTCCCGGCATAATTCTGCATACTGGAAGTATAATGAATACCTGGGAATAGGTCCTTCCGCCCATTCTTACAACGGTCGTGATAAAAGGAGCTGGAATATAGCCCATAACCAGCAGTACATTCAAAAGCTCAGCTCGGGAATCCTGGCCAAGGAAGAGGAAATCCTTTCTGAAAAGGATCAGTTCAATGAAATGATCATGATCGGGCTCAGGACAGTCTGGGGAGTAGACCTTGATCAGCTGAAAACAAAATTTTCTGGTGCCATCCTGGAGAATTTCAATGCGGGCATCCGTCAGAAGATGCGGGATGGTATCCTCATTATGGAAAACAACCACCTCAAGATTCCTGAAAAACACTGGTTTATAGCAGATGGGATTGCTGCGGACCTGTTTATGGTATAAAATTTAAAATCTAAAATTCAGAATCTAAAATCTTTAGTATTTTTGCATAAAATTCAGTCCATTTGAAAACAAAGAAACAGGATTATTCACATCTTTCACCGAAGCAGCCTATCGGCATTTTCGATAGTGGTGTTGGTGGTTTAACCGTCGCTAAGGAAATTAAAAGGCTCCTTCCTCATGAGGACCTGATTTATTTCGGGGATACCAAGCATCTTCCGTACGGAGAGAAATCAAGGGAGGCGATTATTGAGTATTCTACGAAAATCACCAATTTCCTGCTGCAGCAGAACTGCAAGGCCATTGTGATCGCCTGTAATACCGCCACCGCCAATGCGTTGAAGGAAGTTATGGAATCGGTGGCAGGAAAGGTTCCGGTCATTGATGTGATCAACCCGGTAGCGGAGAAAGTGGCGTATGAAATTCATAACAATGTGGGGGTTATTGCGACGAAAGCTACCGTCAATTCAGGACTGTATAAGAAAAGCATCCGGAAGCACAACAAATTCATCCGTGTGGATGAGCTGGCCACTCCTTTATTGGTTCCCGCTATTGAAGAAGGATTTAAAAACCATCCGATCACCCATGCCATCATCTACAATTACCTGAGCAACAGCCGCCTCAAAAATATTGAAACCCTTATTTTAGGATGTACGCATTATCCGTTGCTGATCGATGAAATCAAGCAGTACTACGGCAATCGCGTCCGGGTTATTGATTCACCGAACATTGTGGCGAACCATCTGAACATTATTCTGGATAAGTATAATCTCCTGAATACCCAAAACCCTAATCCGACCTATCATTTTTATCTTTCGGACCTGACTAAAAATTTCGAAAAGATCTCCAGGAAATTCTTCGGTAAGACCATAGACCTTGAACTGAAAGTATTGTAAAAGATAAAAGCTGCTTATGAAAAAGCAGCTTTTGTGTTTAAGGTGCAAGTGCAATTGATCAGCGTTCGATAATGACTTTCTCCACGTCCAGCCTTCTTTTAGGCGTAAGGCTCGGATGGTTGATGTCATTTTCATCCCGTTTTCCCAGGGTAACGGCAAACAGGGTTTCATACCCTGTATTATTGAGTATTGCATCATACTGATCAGCCTCGATGCCCTCCATGGGAGTAGAATCGATTTCCATGGCGGCGCAGGCAGATAAAAGAACGCCTAATGAAAGGTATACCTGGTGCTCCATCCACGCTCTGATGCCTGCGGCACCTTTGGGCTGCACAAAATTCCTGTAGTAATTTACAGAACCTTCCGGAAGGGTTTCTTCGATTTGCTTCTCAAAGTCTTCAGGGGTTTTGATCACCTGGAACACAATCAGCTGACTGCTGTTCAGGATTTTTTCCTTGTTAAAATAGGACGCTTCAGCGAGTTTTTTCTTGGTCTCTTCATCGTTTACAAATACAAAATTCCAGGGCTGGCTGTTGATGGATGACGGGCTCAGGTGCAGGATGTCTTTCAGCTGCCGGATAGTTTCTCCGCTGAGTTTACCTTTCGGGTCATACTTTTTTACGGTATACCTCGATTTCATTTGTTCTAAAAAGTTCATAATTAAAACTATATTTTTGATAGTTGCAAAACTATTGTAAGTTTTATACATTTGCAATAACGGTAAAAAATGATAGTATAAAATGTATACCATAGACAACAAAACGTATCCCTGCAGTACCAGTGTGACCATGAAATTCATCGGAGGGAAATGGAAAGCGGTGATTCTGGTCCATCTAAAAGACGGAGCCAAGCGGTATAATGAGCTCAGGAAACTGATTCCCACCATTACCGAACGTACCCTGAGCCTCCAGCTGAAGCAGCTTGAGGATGATGATGTAATCAACAGGACGGTATATACAGAAAAACCACCGCTAATGGTGGAATATACGCTGACGGACTTCGGGGAGACCCTGCTTCCGGTGCTGCATGAGATCAACCGTTGGGGTGTTGAAGCGGCTAAAACATCAAAAAAAATAATCAGGAAAACTTCCTGATTATTCTGTTATGTCCATTGCTGCATGGTCTTCTGTATTCGGCCTGAAAAAACTGAAGCTTACATTGCCGTATTTCCTGGTGTCTGTGAGGTTCGGGTGGCTGAATTTCATCCGGCTTTGATGTTCAATGATCAGCACGCCGTTTTCTTTTAAGAACTTATTGTTCAGGACCAGGGAAATAATATCCTGGTATTTTTTCTCTTCCATTTCAAACGGAGCATCGGAAAACACAATCTCAAAAGATTTTTTATTCCTGAATTTCTTCAGCCAGTCGAAGACATCACCACGCTGAACATTCACCTGCAGCGACATGTCAAGCTCCGCAGCCGTGGAGTTGATGAAAGCGGTATGTTTCGGGTTCATCTCTACTGAAGTTACATCCTGAGTACCTCTGGAGGCAAACTCCAGGGTAATGGAACCGATTCCTGCAAAAAGGTCGAGTACGGATACCGACTGCATATCATAGGTGTTTTCCAGAATGCTGAATAAAGCTTCTTTGGCAAAGTCCGTAGTGGGCCTTACATCAAAGTTTTTCGGGGCTGCTATTTTTTTGGCCTTCCATCGGCCTGATATAATTCTGTACATAATGTATGGGGTAACAGCAGATGCAGTAGCACTTTTTTTTAATGCCTGTTGCCGTTTAGTTTAAGATGAAATTTTTATTCGGAAGATTGTCAAAAACAATTTTAAGGTTCTTCACGAACTTCTGAAGTTCTGAAATAAAGGTCTCATTTTCGGTCGTTTCGCCGTAGGCATAGAAGCTGGTCTCATTGATGCCGAAACCTAGTTTGCTCAGCGTAAACATAATGAAATATAGGAAGTCAACCTCCGAACTCACATCCAGGTTATTATAGAGGATCACCTGCTTGCGGTCGACCGCAAAAAATTCGCACTGGTTGTGATACAGGTTGATGTGGATTTCCTTGCCGTTTTTATTATTCACGGAATTCAGAAATTTTTCCCCGGAAAAATTGAAGTGTACGGGAATGCCGACATCCTTGATCTTTTTATAGAAATTCTTCGGGAATGTATAATAGAACTGTACCTTAAATTTCCTGTTGATGGAGAGCATCAGCTCTTCCTGGCCGCTGTCTGCCGGAGCGTTGTACGCAATCAGGTCAAAGCCGCTTTCGTGATCAGAAAATCCTTCCGGCATGAGCGTAAAATGATTCAGGGCAGAAACCACGTGGATTTCGTCAAACCTCTGTTTGATCAGCACCTCATCCAGCTTTCCGGCAATAAAGTCTTCCGGGGAATCTTCATCAACGAAATACGATTTCTCCTCCAGAATGCTTTTGTTCCTGGCAATCTGGGAGATCAGTCCGTCTTTGGTAAAAAGTAAATTGAGTACGTTCATATTCTAATAGATGCAAATTTAGTGAAATTCTACCATTACCGCACCGGATTGATGGTGAAGTATTTCCTTATTGTAATATTCGATACCTGCCTGGCTTTCCAATACATCCCAAACCATTCTCTGCAGCGTGCCGTCACCGATGCCATGAACGATCTCCAGCCTTTTCAGATGGTTCTTGCGGCAGAACTGTAAGGTATCCATCAGTTTTTCCTTCTGCATGAATAACCTTTCAAAACTGTCATAATCGCCGGGATTCCTGACCAGGTTATGAAAATGGAGATCCAGTACCATAGGGTTTTTCTGATGTTTTTTGGAAACAACCTTCTTCGGCTCGGCTTTCCTGATGATCCTGATGTTTTCATATATCCCGTCATCTTTCGGGACCAGCTTATTCCAGGGATATTGATGGGTAAATCCATATTCATCCCTGAATACCACCATATTTCCCCGGGTTGAGGTTACCACACCGCTCAGGTCTTCATCTACTACGGAAACTTTGTCACCGATCTTCATCTGATTGTTCTTTTTAACTGATTTTTTTATTTCGGTCCTAATTCAATTACCTCAAGGTCTTTAATTTCTGCGCCGTCTATGACGAAACGCATCATGGTCCTCGTTCTGTGCCATCCCTGTTTCCCGCATGCGCCCGGATTCAGGTGCAGCAGGCTGTTCTTTTCATCAAACATCACCTTAAGGATGTGCGAATGACCTGAAATAAATAGCTTCGGTGCTCTTTCAGCGATGGATGCTTTGGCCACCGGGGTGTATTTTCCGGGATATCCTCCGATATGCACCATCAGAACTTCTACATCTTCACAGGTGAACCTGTTTACCTCAGGGAATTCAGACCGGATCTTAGCATCATCAATATTGCCGTAAACGCCTTTTAAAGGGTTAATTTTTTCCAGTTGCTCAATCACGTCCATGCTCCCGAAATCACCGCCGTGCCAGACCTCATCTGCCTGTTGTGCATATGATAAGATTCTTTCATCCATATAGGAATGGGTGTCTGATAGCAGGAGGATTTTCGTCATGAATGAACTTGATTTTCTTTGAAAGCCCAAATTTACTTAATAATACTGAATTGTTTACCTTTGAAAAAATTTTAAAACAATGAAGCAGAAGCTCTCTTTATTTTTTCTTCTCTGCTGCCTTACGGCTTTCGGGCAGGTGGACGAAAAAAAACTGGATGAATTGGTCCGGAATACGCTGAAGACCTTTGATGTTCCCGGAATCTCCGTTGGAATTGTAAAAGATGGTAAGGTTATCTATTCGAAGGGATTCGGAGTACGTTCTTTGACATCAAAGCAGCCGATGGATGACCAGACCCTGGTGGGAATTGCTTCAAATTCCAAGGGTTTTACCTGTACGGCGCTTGCGATACTGGCAGATGAAGGAAAGATCGACTGGGATGAAAAAGTATCCAAGTATATCCCGGAATTCCAGATGTACGACCCGTATGTGTCCCAGAATGTAACCGTGAGGGACCTGGTGACCCACAGAGCCGGTCTGGGCCTTGGTCAGGGAGATTTGATGTTCTTTCCGGAAGGCGGAAACCTTACCGTTAATGATATTGTGCACAATGTACGCTATCTGAAGCCTGAAAATCCTTTCAGGACCACACTGGATTACAACAACATCATGTTTATCGTGGCCGGGGAGGTAATCCACCGGGTTTCAGGGATGAGCTGGGCAGAATTCATCGAACAGAGGATCATGAAGCCGGTCGGTATGAACGCCAGTTTCGGAAGCTACAGCAGAGCCAGAGCGGCGACCAATAAAATTGATGCCCATGCTCCCGTAGACGGTAAAGCTGTTGCAGTGCCGCATGACTGGAGTGAAACCGCAAATGCTGCAGGCGGTATCCTGAGCAATGGTAAAGATATGATGGTATGGGCAGATTTCCTGCTGAATAATTTTACAACGAGAGATGGGAAGAAACTGGTTTCCGACAAACAGATCCAGCAGCTTTGGAGCCTGCAGATTCCAAGCAGTGTGGCTCCTAAAAACCCTTATGATACCAGCTTTTACGGATATGGAATGGGCTGGTTCCTCAGTGATGTCAAAGGGCACAAACAGGTACAGCATACCGGCGGCCTGATCGGAACGGTAACCCAGTTTACCCTTATTCCCGATCTGAAGCTCGGTATTGTAGTACTCACCAACCAGCAGTCGGGAGCCGCTTTCAATACCATCACCAATACCGTAAAGGATGCTTACCTTGGAATAGCCGACCGCAACTGGCTGCAGACTTATAGTGCAAGGATGCAGAAAATAGAGGCGGAGTACAGCAAACAGAAAAAAGAAGCTTACTCAGTGTCAGAAGCATTCAGGAAAAATAAAGACCTTCAGCCTAAAGCAGAACAGTTTACCGGCAAATACCAGGATGTATGGTTCGGTGATGTGGATATTACCCGGCAGGGCAATACCTACAGGATCGACTGTGCCCGTTCTCCGAGGCTGAAAGGGGAGTTGCTCCCGTATTCCAATAATTCTTTTATTATTAAGTGGGATGGCCGGAGCTACGATGCGGATGCCTATATTATTTTCAGTTACGATGAACAGGGGAAAGCACTGTCGGCAAGATTGAAGCCGATTTCAGACGTGACGGATTTCAGCTTTGATTTTGAAGATCTTGATCTGAAGAGAAAATAAATACTTCTGTATCACAAACAATATATAACGGGCTTGTCCCGTTTTTTTTATGGTCGTCTGTCAGGAAACCTATTATGAATAACTAAATTTTCCCGGGCTCATAGAAAAACAGGAGTTTCTTGGCGGCGCCGTCAAATTCAGACCACGAATTGCAGTCGATCTCGAAGCCGGCTACGCCACAGGTAGGAAAATGAAAAATATTTTCCGAGATGGAATTGGCGAAATTGGAAATTCCGTTGTTATGGGAAAAGAAGGCTACCGAATCATGGCTGTCATCCAGTCCGTAAATAACCGAATGGAAATTATTTTCGGAAGGGTTGTACAATTTTTCATCCGTCCTGATGGAAAGCTGGTATGCCTGATTGAAAATTTTACAGGTAGTGAGGGCACGGACCGCCGGGCTGGATACAAAGCTGTCGATGGCAATTTCTCTGTTTTTCATAAACCTGGAAATGCTGGATGCTTCTTCCAAACCTTTGTCTGCCAGAGGTCTGTCGAAGTCTTCGGTTTCTTCAGGCCAGTCGCTTTTCGCATGTCGTACAAGGATGAGTTTCTTCATAATTCGTTTTTGGAAAAATAAATTTATAAAAAAAATCACGGAATAAAACATGATTGATAAAAAAAACTGTGTTAGGAATAAAATGATTAAAATTTATTAAATTTGCAGACCTATGGGACAGATCCTTGCTATAGACTATGGAAAGGCACGTTGCGGCATTGCAGCAACAGACGACATGCAGATTATTGCCAGCGGGCTGGAGACGGTGGAAACCAGGTTTTTAACTGAATTCCTCAGGAAGTACTTCAGTTCCCATTCTGTAGAAGGGATTGTAGTAGGTTTGCCCGTAGATTTGAGAGGAAATATTTCAGAAGTGGAAACAGATATCCTGAAATTCATAGAAGAATTCAGAACCCTGTTCCCGGCTATTCCGGTTCACCGCTTCGATGAAAGGTTTACATCCAAAATGGCTTCGTTTTTTATTTCCCAGAGTGGGAAAAACAAAAAACAGAGACAGGAAAAAGGATTGATTGATAAAGTAAGTGCAACGATAATATTGCAGAATTTTTTAGAACAAAGAACAAGATGATTTTACCGATAAGAGCCTTTGGGGACCCTGTATTGCGGAAAGTAGCCAAGGATATAGACCAGGATTACCCGGATTTACAGGTACTGATAGATAATATGTTTGAAACGATGTACAGTGCCAACGGCATCGGGCTGGCTGCCCCGCAGGTAGGACTGGACATCCGTCTGTTCGTTATCGATGTATCTCCGCTGGCGGATGATGAAGATTATGAGGATATCAAGGATGAGCTGGCAGAATTTAAGAAGGTATTCATCAATGCCAGGATTCTGGAAGAGTCAGGAGAAGAATGGAAGTTTAACGAAGGCTGCCTTTCCATCCCGGATGTACGGGAAGATGTAAAAAGGAAAGAAACCATCGTTATTGAATATTATGATGAGAATTTCGTCCTCCATACGGAAACTTTATCGGATATCAGGGCACGCGTGATCCAGCATGAATACGACCACATTGAGGGGATCCTGTTTACCGATCACCTGAGTGCACTTAAGAAAAAGCTGGTCAAAGGCAAGCTGTCCAAAATTTCCCAGGGTGATGTGAGCATCAGCTATAAAATGAGATTCCCTAAATAATAGACTTATTAAAAAAGAAATAAATTAACGCAAAAAGCCTGAAGGCCTTTGCAGGATGTAATAAAAAATAAAATTATGCTGTTAGAAAAAATAATTTCAATTTCCGGAAAGCCAGGACTGTACAAATTAGTTTCCCAATTAAGAAACGGATTCATCATTGAAGATGTAACGACCAAAAAGAAAGTGAGCATCGGGAACTCCAGCCAGGTAAGCCTTCTGGACAATATTGCGATGTTTACCTTCGATAAGGAGGTTCCTTTGTTTGAAGTCTTTGAAAATATCGCTAAAAACCATGAGTATAAGGAGACTATTTCCCATAAATCTGGAGATGCGGAATTGAAAGAATTCATGACAGCTTCGCTTCCTAATTATGATACGGAAAGAGTATATGCTTCAGACATCAAAAAACTGGCTCAATGGTACAATATCCTTCACAAGGCAGGATACATCACCCCTGAAAGCTTTGTAAAAGCGGAGCCTGAAACGCTTGATCCTGAAAAAGAGACCGCAGGAACAGACAACGAAGCCCCTAAAAAGTCAGCTGCCCCTAAAGCGGAAAAGCCGGCAACCCCAAAAGTAAAGGCGACTTCAGCAGCGAAATCCGCTCCGAAAAGTACCCATACCAAAAAAGGATAATTCAGTTTTCTGAATCCAGATATAAGCCTTGTCAGGAAGTCCTGGCAAGGCTTTTTTATTTGAACCAGTACAGGCAGCTGTGTAACCTGTATTCTTCAGGTTCGTTTCATATCCTGCAGCCTATTCGTTACAGGTACCTACAAACAGAATTATATATTCCGTAAATTTGCAGCACTTTGAATTCTCAGATTATGAATACCAAACAGGAAAAACTGGACGCTTTCGGAAGATTGCTGAATATTATGGATGACCTGCGTGAAAAATGCCCGTGGGACCAGAAACAGACGCTGGAGTCATTACGCCACCTGACGCTGGAAGAAACCTATGAATTGTCTGATGCCATCCTGCAGAACGACCTCAATGAAATCAAAAAAGAGCTGGGCGATGTCCTGCTTCACCTTGTTTTTTATGCCAAGATAGGCTCTGAAAAGAAGAGTTTCGATATAGCGGATGTGATCAATTCCCTTAATGAGAAGCTCATTTTCCGCCATCCCCATATCTACGGTGACACTGAAGTGAAGGATGAGGAAGAGGTAAAGCAGAACTGGGAAAAACTTAAGCTTAAAGAAGGAAACAAATCCATTCTGGGAGGAGTTCCGAAAAGCCTTCCGAGCATGGTCAAGGCGTACAGGATCCAGGATAAGGTAAAAGGCATCGGTTTTGAATTTCATGACGCGGAAGATGCGTGGAAAAAAGTGGATGAAGAAATTAAGGAGTTCCATGATGAAAAAGATCCCGTTAAAAAGGAGGAAGAGCTGGGCGATGTATTTTTCTCGCTCATCAATTATGCCAGGATTTCCGGCCTCAATCCCGATTCTGCGCTGGAAAGGACCAATATCAAATTTATTTCAAGATTCCAGAAGATGGAACAGCTTGCCCGGGAAGACGGTCTGAAGCTGGCTGATCTTTCTCTTGAAGAAATGGATGTACTCTGGGAAAAAGCCAAACGCCAGCTGTAGTATGAAAGTCCGGAATCCTGTGCCGCAACGTTTTCACTATCTGTTGGAATTTAAGCAGACCGAAAGGAAATGGCATTTTCCTTTCCTGGCAGCCCTGTGTGTCGGGAGCTGCCTCTTCATCGGATACCTTTCAGGAAAACCCAATTACGGAAGCCTTTCCAGCCTGGGTGCCCTGACCATCCTGTATTTTACTTCCGCACCCATTACCCAGCGCATGGTGCATCTTGCGGTTTGTGCCCTGGGGATTGTCTTTTCATTTTCGGTAAGCCTTTTTTTCAGCTTTAATGCGTATGTGGCCGGTTGTTCATTGGGAATCATTGCTTTCCTGGCCCATTTTATAACGTCTTATTTCAGGATCTCACCGCCGGGAAACTTCTTTTTCATTATGGTGGCTGCTATGGCAAGTACCTATCCTTTTGATCCGGAACTGATTCCTGTCAGGGTAGGCCTGGTTGCCATGGGAGCGATGCTGTCGTGTTCCTTGGCTTTCTTCTATTCCGTTTTTATTGAAAAAAGCAAAGTTACAACGGTGCCGAGAAGGGTATTCAATAAAAAGCGGTATACGAAATTTGTGGAGAGTGCCGTCATCGGTTTTTTTATGATGCTTACCTTGATTACGGGACATCTGCTGCAGTTCAGGAATACCTACTGGATCTCCATTGCAGCGGTTGCCATCATCCAGGGCCGGAATTTTGAGCATGTCCGCCAGCGGAATATGCACAGGATCCTGGGTACATTTATCGGAATAGGTTTTGCATGGCTTATTCTTTTACTGCATCCCAATAAGCTGATGATGATTGTGATGATTACCGTACTGCAGTTTGTTATTGAACTGCTTATCATGCGGAATTACGGACTGGCTGTAGCATTTATTACGCCCCTCACGATCCTGCTTGTTGAAACGGGCAGCAATGTCCCGCATCCGGTAGGAGACCTGATCGAAGCCCGGCTCCTGGATACGGTAATCGGAAGCCTTATCGGACTGGCTGCCGGTTATTTTCTGCACCATCAGCAGATCATCAACCGGCTGGAAAAGCAGGTCCGGTATTCTTATTTTCAGTTTAAAAAATTAAAAAAATAACGATGATGCGTCTATTGTTCTTATCTGTTTTCCTTCTTGCCGCCTGCAACCAGAAAGCCCAGGATTCCAAAGTAAATGAGGAACTGGAAGTACAGTTTTCCCTGCCCAAAAAGCTGAAGGAGGTTTCCGGTATCGCTTTATCCCAAGATAAAAAGACCATCTGGGCCATTGAAGACCAAGGCAATAAGAATGTTGTGTACGGACTCGATGCCGAAGGAAAGCTTACAGCGGATGTATTGGTTGAAAACGCTGAGAACAACGACTGGGAAGATATCACAGCCGATGAGCACGGAGACCTGTACATTGGTGATTTCGGGAACAACGAAAACGACAGGCAGAATCTTTCCATTTTAAAGATCGATCTTAAAAATACCGGGCAGAAGTCAACGAAGGTGATTCAGACCACTCAATTCCATTATGAGGGCCAGAAGGAATTTCCGCCCAAAAAATCCGGGCTGCTTTATGATTGCGAAGCTTTTGTGGCCATGAAAGGCTATTTCTATCTCTTTTCCAAAAACAGGAGCAAAGGATTTGACGGAACATTCCTAATTTTCCGTATCCCCAATAAAGCAGGGAATTTTGAAGCCAAGCTCATCGGAAGATTACAGCTGCAGGGAAAATACGATGATGCCGCCATTACTTCTGCTGCAGTCTCGACTACACATGATAAGGTCGTATTGTTGACCCATAAAAACATCCATATCCTTTCCGGATTTTCCCCGGATGACTTTTCACAGGCACAGATCCGTAAACTCCCCCTGCACCATAATTCCCAGAAGGAAGCTGTTGTATTTCTCAATGACCATACGCTGCTTATTGTGGATGAGAAAGATAAAAAAACAGGAGGGAATGTGTACCGGTTTTCTTTGCCATAGCAGTACACGAAAATTATTTCTTGCTTAAGAATTCATTAACTGAATTCGTATAAATTGCATAATCCTATATGTCCGGATCCATTAGGATCAGTGATATGTAAGACTATTTTCTGTGTTCCCATCTATTGAGTTGAACAATGAGCTCAAAATCATGATAACAATTGATTTTATAATTATTCTGATCTTTATTTTAATACGACAAGTTTTGTCGCTTTGCCCATGTACCTTTGTTACAGGATGATTAAATAATGCTCATTATCCTGTTAAATTATCATTTTGCCTCTTTTACCGGTGGAATAAAAAGAGTATTTTAGCCGCGAAATTTTTATTAAAACAATACCAACAAACTTCAAAAAACATGAGTATGAAGAAATTTTATACTGGCGCTTATTTCTTATGCGCAGTTCTGAGTATGTCTGCCCAGAATGTTCTCTGGCAGAAAGACATTGAGTCTTCCTCACAGGATTTCCTGTCCCAGGTAACCACAACCATTGATCAGCAGTACTTAATTACCGGAAGTTCCATTCAGTCCAGAAAGCTTTCTGGGGAAAGCAGTCAAAACCTGGGCTACGACTATCACCTGATAAAATTTAACCAGTCAGGAGAACAGGTTTGGGAAAAATATTTTTCAGGGCAAAACCATGATTTTTTATCCGCTACGGTGAACACCCAGGAAGGAGGATTCCTTCTGGCAGGGACAAGTTTTTCTGGCAAAGGCTTAGATAAGAAGGAGGATTCTAAAGGTGGATCAGACATTTGGTTGGTTCGGATCAATGAGTTTGGAGACGAAGTCTGGCAGAAGACTTTAGGCACTTCTTCGGATGAAGAAGCGAGGTCGGTGATCCAGACCACGGACTTAGGATTTTTTGTGGCCGGGAATATCCAGAACTCAGAAAAAGGCTACGGATCCAAAGATGCCTGGATCATCAGGTTGGATAAAAACGGTAAGGAGATCTCCCAATTGATCTTAGGCGGCAGAGGCCTGGATGAAGTGGAAAAGATGATCCCGACGAAAGACGGCGGTGCCTTATTAGGGATGTATTCCAGGAGCGGAAAGGCTAATATAAATGATGATCGATCATTGATGAATGATACTAATACGAACGCAGGATCTGCACCTTCTAAAATCAATCATCAATCATCACTCATCAATCATGCTAAGTCGGTTGAAAACTATGGCGAAGGTGACTATTGGATCGTTAAACTAAGCAAGGACGGCAAGGTAGACTGGGAAAAGAATTTCGGTGGCAAAGGTGATGATCACTTAAGGACTTTAGCCCTGACTTCCACCGGCTATCTGATTGGCGGTGAATCCAGATCGGAAAGATCAGGCAATAAAACCGTGGGCATAGAAGAAGGGACTGATATCTGGCTTATCGCGTTAAATGAGAAAGGAGAAGAGAGCTGGCAGAAATCCTACAGCTTTAAGAACCGGGATGTTTTGATGGGGATGAGCGTGGTGAGTAAGGTTAAGAGCCAAGAGTCAGGAGCCAAGAGCCAGGATGGGCAGGATACTACTAAAGGGATTTTATTAGGTGGTTATACGCAGGCAGAAGGAAGGATCGAATCCGGTGATGAGAAGTTCTGGATGCTGTACTTAGATCAAAATGGCAATGAGCAGTGGCGCAAGCATGTGAAAGGAGAATCCAGCAAAAAAGAAGAACGGTTATCGGATATTAAGCTGAACCGTGACGGCTCCATTATCCTGGCCGGAACCAGCGCAGAGGAATTAGGAAAGGAAAACTGGAAAATCGTGAAGCTTGGCGACAGCCAGATCGATCAGCTGATCGAGAAGCAGGATATCAGGATCTACCCAAACCCGGTCTCAGATTACGCGTATGTAGAAATAGGGTTTGAGGGTCAGAGAGCGGACGTGTTTGAGGCGGAGATTAGTGTGTATGATATGGGCGGAAGGCAGCTTCAGAGTATGAAGACAAAGACTACGGTGACTAAGATCAATACCCAGGCCTTGGTACAGGGGGCTTACCTGGTGAGCGTAAAGACCAGTGACAACAAAACAGCAAGTGCTAAACTGATTAAAAAATAAACTTATGAAGAAAAATATTATATTAATTTCTGCATTAACAGTTTCTCTATTTAATGCACAAGGAATACAAAACTATAGGACTTTTGGAAATAACTTCTTCCCACAAAGCCCCAATGCAACTCCATTCGCAGTAACAGGTAAATATCCTGTAAATATGTATAAAGGGGTACCTATTACCAGTATACCACTCTTTAGTACTAACAGTGGCGACAGCAATTTTGGAATGTCACTCGATTATAATGTAAAATCTGTAAAACCATCAACAGTTCCTACATGGGTGGGTTTAGGCTGGAATTTAAATGTTGGCGGCTCAATTACAAGAATTGTTAACGGAGGTGTAGATGAAGTATACCAAAGCGCTATGCAGCCGTATGATCGTTTTTCATACCTGGATCACTATTCTACTCTTGATAGTCCGACCTGGGATAGTCAACAGACTATGGGAAACTACCACAATACGAACTTACAATATAATTTAAATGAACAACAGGGTGTTGTGCCTGACCCGGACGAATTCATCCTTAATGTCGGAGGTATTACCGGAAGCTTTTACCTTAATGAGAAGGGTAAATGGATAGGCCGTACCCGTGATGGAAAAACTTTTAAGGTTGAATTTACCTATAAATATGATTATGAATTAACTGAACGTGTGATTGTAGGCACGCAATATGCCGGAACACTGGATAATTACCTGAAAAGAATATTATATGGGTTTACCATAACTATGGATGATGGCTCAAAATATATTTTTGGACTTAATGATAAAGCCATTGAATTTTCATCGACAGCGGAAAATAACGATAGTTTCAGACCTGAGGTAATAGTATCTTCATGGCAAGTTACAGATATTCAATATCCTGATGGAAAGTCTCTTAAATTTACTTATGAAAGAGATGAGAGGAGTGTGTTCCTTGTTAACCGAAGCAGTAATGCATCATGGTATACCCAAGGCAGTACTAATGGAAACACAAGTAATTCTGCTTCTGACGGCAACTATAATGATTACAAGTCAAATAAGCTTAATAATGTTTATCTTAAAAAAATAGAAGGAGAAAATTTTATTGTCAATTTTAATAAATCACTTGCAAACCAAAAAGAATATGACCAGTTAGATATACCATACGGAGCCTGGATCCCTCCGTATACACATCATTTTAAAAGCTACTGGCAACACAAACACTGGTTTAAGCTGGACAATGTTACGGTAACCGATAAAGCAAGCAGGTTGATAAAGAATATTGCTTTCAACTATAATAACGATCCTACAGACCGTCTTTTGTTAAATAATGTTACGATAAACAGTCTTGAAAAATACAGCTTTAACTATAACAGCCAGAAATTACCGGTTTACGTGAGTGATAAGACTGATGGATGGGGATATTATAATGGGAACAATTTTGACCAGGATTACGCCTCCATGTATAATTTGCCGCAAGATCAGCAGAAAAATATCTATGTCTATGTATACCCTAATTATAAAGTGCCGAACCTTGCTCTCAGTAAAGCAGAAACCTTGGAACAGATAACCTATCCAACGGGAGGAATCACGACATTTGAATATGAGCTGAATGATTATTCAAAATATGGAGACAAAGATGTAAATCAGCAGCTTCTTAAAATTGTTCCTACAGCAAACCAGGTTGCAGGTGGATTGAGAATCAAAAAGATTAAATCATGTAATGAGAACAACAATTGTATCAACAAAACATATTCCTATCTAAATGATGATGGGACTACCTCCAGCGGGGTGCTCCCTTATAAACCACTTTATGTTATAGAAGGCAGTGATCCAAGTGTTAACTTAAATTTTTGGGAATTTAACTCTAATTCATACCAGAGCTTAAAAGATGAGGATAATTCGGTAGGTTACAGTAAGGTTACAGAGATCGATGATAATGGAGGGAAATCCGAAACCTATTTTACCAATCTGGATCAGATTGATTATACCGATAAAAGCGGTACCTATTATGGTTGGTTCAATTCAGCTCTTTTCAAACAGCTTCCCTATTTATCTTTTTCTTTAATGCGTGGAAAACCATTAAAGGAAATTATTTACTCCGATACCAATAAAATCAGTGAAACAACTTACCTCTATACGCAGCAGACTGATTATTTAAAATCGTATTCTTTCATTGCAAAGCAGTTCGGACAGGCTCAGGCTAATGGTTCTTTTACCAATGTTGGGGGCGTGTCATACGGAGCCCTTTTAGACGCACATTACGTTAACTTCAACACAAGTTATCTTTCGGAGAAAAAGACTATTACTGAAAATGTTGAATCCAAGGAACAGAATTTCTTTAATTACACCTATAATATTCCGACTTCAACATGGAAAACAGGAAGTGACGGAAATATTTATGTAACCAATTATAAGTATGCTGCGGATATTAATAACCAGGCTATGCTAGCCACCTATATGATTGGTGTTCCACTAAGCCAGGAAGTAGTAAAGAACAATATACTCCTTTCTAAAAATGAGACGGTTTATCCTACATCCTTGCCAAGCTCTCAGACAGGAAGTTTATTGCTGCCAGTTTCAGCATTATATTCTGGTCCGCAAAATAATACCGTAAGTACAGAGATTACCTACGACAAGTACGATTCCAAAGGCAATCTACAGCAGTACACGACTAGAGACGGCATCTCCACAGTCATCATCTGGGGTTACAACCATACCCAGCCGATCGCTAAAATAGAGGGTGCGCAGCTTTCTGGTATTTCCCAGTCGCTGATGGATACCATTGTGAACGCCTCCAATACCGATGCCCAGAATGGAACCGAAACCTCTGAACAAAACCTTATCTCAGCTTTGGATACTTTCAGGAGTGATGCTTCCCTTTCCGGTTACCAGATCTCCACCTATACCTATGACCCGCTGATCGGCGTCAGGAGCATTACCCCGCCTTCCGGGATCCGGGAATACTACAGGTACGACGCTGCCAACAGGCTTGAGAAAGTTATTGATTCCGATAAGAAGGTGCTGAAAGAATTTAAGTACAACTACAAAAACTAAAAAGCAAATCATGAAAAAAATACTTATCCCGGCCAGCTGCTTACTGATATCAGGTATGTCCTATGGACAGGCCTCCCCGAGCACAACCGAAAACTATGTATACAGCAAAACCTATTTATCAGACCCTTCGGCTTTATTGCCTAAGACCTCAGAGACCGTCCAGTACTTTGACGGGCTTGGAAGGCCAAAACAGGTCGTGAACGTCAAAGCCTCCCCTTCAGGGAAAGACTTAGTTACCCCCATTCCTTATGACGGGTTTGGAAGGCAGGCAGACTCCTTTCTTCCTGTTCCCATGGCTACCCAGAACGGAGGCATCCAGTCAGGAGTGGAAGCCTCGGCCCAAAGCTACCATAACGATAGCTTTCCCTTCACCCATAAAAACCTGGAGAACTCCCCTTTGGACCGGGTACTTTCCCAGGTCCAGCCCGGATCGGACTGGCAGAATCATCCGGTCAGCTTCCGGTATGATGCCAATGCAGCAGGAGAAGTAAAAAAATATGCAACCACCACCACTACGGTAAATAATGCCACTTCTTCTTCCTTGAGTTCTTCCGGTACTTATGGAGCCAGCCAGCTGTATAAAAATACCGTAACCGATGAAGACGGTAATGCAACCATAGAGTTTAAAAACGGACAAGGCCAGACCATACTGGTCAGGAAAGTACTGAGTGCCACAGAAAATGCTGATACAAATTATGTGTACAATGAATATAATCAGCTGGCATTTGTGATCCCTCCCCTGGCTGCTGTAAGCTCAGCATTAGATCAAAGCACTCTGGATAACTTATGTTACCAATACCGTTATGATGGCAGGAACCGTTTAGTGGAAAAGAAAGTTCCCGGAAAAGGCTGGGAATATCTGGTCTACGATAAAGCGGACCGGCTTATATTCACTCAGGATGCTGTGATGCGTCCTACGGCCAAATGGCTGTTCACCAAATATGATACTTTTGGGAGACCCATTATCACCGGGATTGTTCAGGGAGGAAGCAGGCTGGAGATGCAGGATATGATCGTGGGTGTGGTTACGGAAAACCGTGATAATACAGGTTTTGCCAAAAGTGACGGGATGCAGATCTATTACACCAACGGACACTTTCCTTACTTTGATAAGGCTTTTTCCGTTAATTATTACGACACCTATCCACCGGGTTCTCCTATAACGACTTCCCAGGTGCTTGGCCAGCCACTTCTTCCCCAGGCAGGACCGGGCGTAGCAGTAAGCACCAAAAGCCTTCCTTTAGCATCTTACCTTAAGAATATAGAAGATGACAAGTGGACGAAGAATTATACAGGCTATGATATGAAAGGAAGACAGGTCATCACGTATTCCATCAACCATTTAGGCGGTTATACCCATACGGAATCCCTGCTTGATTTTGCAGGGATTCCTCAACAAACCATTACCAAACATAGAAGATTATCTACGGATACGGAGCGGGTCATTACCGAGACCTTCCAGTATGACAGCCAGAACAGGCTTCTGGTCCATAAGCATAAAGTGGATAATAATCCTGAGGAAATCCTGGCGCAGAATACCTACAATGAGCTTTCACAGCTAACCAATAAGAAAGTAGGCGGCATATCTGCTTTAAATCCGTTACAGAGCATAGACTATGCGTATAACATCCGCGGATGGATGACTAAGATCAATGACCCTTCTGCTACTCTTACAGGCGGAAAGCTCTTTGGATATGAAATAAAGTATCAGAATCCCACCAATGTTTCTAGCTCACTTGTCAGATATAACGGGAATATATCACAGATTGACTGGAAAACAACAAATGATCATGTTTTAAGAAGGTATACTTATCAATATGATAGTTTAAACAGGATGTTTTATGCCATGTACTCTAAGCCCAATAATACAGTAGTGAGTACTATGGCATACGATGAATGGCTTTCGTATGATTTAAATGGAAATATTACCCATATAGACAGGTACGGATTAATGGATACTAATCAGGCTCAAATGATTGATGAATTAGACTATGGCTATACTGGAAATAAGTTAGATAGGGTAGTTGATAACTCTGGTAATAATTTGGGATACCCTATAGGTGGAAATACGATAAGTTATAATCTGAATGGCAATATGACAAGCCACCCGGATAAAAATATAAAAACCATTACCTATAATTATCTGAATCTTCCTTCAAATATCAATATGGTACAAGGAGGTGGATTCGGAATGCCGGGCGAAGGAAACAAAATTGATTATAAATATCGGGCAGATGGCGTGAAGGTTGAAAAAACTATAAATTATGTCAATCCATACACTACGGATTATACCTATATTAATTACCTGGATGGTTTTCAGTATAAAAGGAAATATAACAAATCCAGTACAGCACAGAATCCATACGATTCAGGCTATCTGTTACAATTCGTACCGACAACAGAAGGATATTATAATTTTGAAAATAATAAGTATATTTACAATTATGTTGACCATTTAGGAAATGTACGGTTAAGTTATTTCAATAATGGAAATGGCGCAGAGGTTCTTGAAGAAAACAATTATTATCCGTTTGGATTAAAGCATGAAGGATACAATGGGCTGACGGGAAATCCATCTTACCAATATAAGTATCAAGGACAAGAACTGCAAGAGACGGGGTGGTATAGTTTTAAGTGGAGAAATTACATGCCAGATATAGGAAGATTCTTTAATATAGATCCACTTTCTGAAAAATATGCTTATCAATCGCATTATAACTTTTCTGAAAATAGGGTTATTGATGGTAGAGAGCTAGAAGGATTAGAAGTAGTATTAGTTAAAGATATTAAGAAAAATGATGCTATAATTAAAACAGCAAATAATGGTTTGTATAAAGATAATCCTGATACAAAAACAATACACGTTTTTGCACATGGAAATCCAAGTGCTCTTTATAACGAAACTATGAAAGGAGAAGGTACAATAGATTCAGGTTCAGATCTTAACAATGTACTGAATCAAGGAAGTTCTTTATGGAAAAACTCTAAAAATAAAGAAGGATTTACAGTTGTATTACATTCTTGCAGAACAGGAAGGTGTACAGTAGATAAAGCAGGAAATGTAATTGATCCTGTTGCTTCTGAAATATCAAAGTCTAAAGAAATGAAAGGGGTTACAATCATTGCACCAGATGAAAGAGATGGTTTCTCTGCCAATGGGACAGAAATAGGTCCACAAGTAACAAAGAATACTGATAATAATGGAGAATATTTGCCTGGAACTCCAAGAAGTGAACATGGAAAACAAACAAAACAATTTGGAAACTGGAATTCTTTTCAAAATGGAAAGAGAACAGAACAGCAACCAGGAAATACAAAACCTGAAGGAAAAGATCAAAGAAGTTTGTGGGACAGAATTTTTAATTAATTATGAGATATACAATTATAACAATAGTTTTTATTTCAGCTCTATTTTCTTGTCAAAAGAAAGACGCTTTGTCTAAATCCGAAAAACATGATAAGGTTATTACAATGAATTCTATCTCAGATTACGATAGTATTGTTAATCTTGTAAAAATCAAAGGAGACACGTTAGCATATGATGAGCTTTTCTTTTATTTAATGGATTCTAACGAAAAAGATAGAACAGATACAGTAATGTATTATTCTAAAATGATGGCTGAAAAGTATGATTACAAAGAAGCTTATAAACGTTATTTTAATGCCTTTTCGGAAAAGTACAAAATTAACATGGATGTTGATAATTACTCAACTCTTAATATGTCATCTTTAAAAAAGGCTCAGAAAAAGCAAGCTGAAGATTGGCTGGGAAAAATGCTAGAAAAAAAGATAATTACACAAGAACAGTATAACTCAATAAATAAATAAATAAATAAACAAAGCCACTCGTTTGAGTGGCTTTGTTGTTTTACATAATGCTTTGGAGTTGCTAACTTTGTTAGGACACAATTCTTATACTCTTTAACTTTAAGAGTATGAAAAAGATCAGAAAAAATTACAGTTTAGAGTTTAAGATTCAAGCAGTATCTTTAAGTGAACAGCGAGGCAATGTATCCCTAGTGGCTCTCCCGCTGGTGCGATCGTCTCGCTCTTTCCTTAATGTGAAAAACGGCTAAAATTTAAAAAAGGATAAAGCAATATACCAATCAATAAATGGGTATATTGTTAAATTAAAATATGGAAGTTTAACACCGAGCAATTATGGAATTAAAATCTATAAATTACCAACAAAATAATGAGCAGTAACATATCAAAAATAAGCTTTCAAGAACTGCAGTATTTAAAAAATAAAGAAGAATACATTTTATGCAGCTTCTTTTATAGTCTATCTGCTCCTAACGTAGCTTTAATTCATTTGCGTAACGATATGTTAGGATCAAACAATACTCAGAATCAAAAAAAGCCGGCTTTTGAAAACTTCAAAAGCCAGCCTTTTTAACTATAGGTATCGTATCTCTATTATACAACAGGGCTTCAGGATTAATCATCTTAAAAAGTCATGCCCACTCCTGCAGAAACCCTGCCGCCATCCGAACCGTGGAAATAGTTCAGGCGTGCGGAGAACATTTCTACGATGCTAAGCCAGAAGCCGGCTCCTACGGATTGATGCCACTTTTTGGAATCTTCATGGTCATTCCATACTCGGCCGATATCGTAGCCGATCAGGATTCCCATATTAGCCGGGGCAATATTATTCCTGATCCGTCCGAAATCCCAGCGGATTTCAGAATTGTTGGTGAAGGAAGATTTTCCGGAGAACCGGTCATTCCTGAAAGCCCTCATCCCGTTATTGCCGCCAATACTGGCTGCCTGGTAAAACTCAAAATCGTTATTGCTGATCCACATCCCGTTGCTGGAATTAGCCAGTACAAAACGGCCTCTTTTATCAAGCTTATGATCGAAAGACAGCCTTCCGGATAGAATGGCGAAGTTCCTGTTGTAATCGGCAAGATTGGCTTTCCAGGCTACATTTCCAACCAGTTCAAATCCGAATGTAGGGAAAGCGGAATTGTCCAGGTTTTTATAGCTGAAGGTATAATTGGCCCCTCCGAACTGCTGGTCATTGAACACTTCCTGCCTTACATCCTGCGAAACATCTACGAAACGGTCGCCGTTTCTCTGTACCTTATTATTTTCAAACGTCAGCTGGAACTGATTCTGGATATTGCTCCAGCTCTTTTTGGAAATGGAAGGGGCAAAATAGAACCTGGAGATTCTTGCCCGGTTGTACCAGCGTTTGGTTTCTTTGCGGTCATATTCACTTTCGTTGGACAGCCCGAAGAAATTTTCCGTGAAGCGGGGCGTTGTGTAAGAAGCATCGAGGTTAAAATCCCATCCTGCAATCGCTTTTTTGAAAATCCCTTTGTAAACAAGGTTAAATCCACCTGTAGCGGTATAAAGATTCGCTTTGAGGCTATGCTTTTGTGTGTAAGGGTCCTGGATAAAGTTATTAACGGTATAATTCGCCAGGAAGCCGAAAATCACGCCATCATCCGGATTGAAGTCTGCATTCGGCAGGCCTGCCGCAAAATTGTATTTAGGGTGCTGGTAATCATAAGTATTCACATTATAATCATTGGTAATGCGTTTGGATGCAGAACCGTCGTTATACGTATTCTTCTGGGATTTGAAATCATAAATTTTCACCCGGCTTCCATTAGATACATTATACGTATCATGATTATATCCTCCGATGAGCCTGATATTTATTTTAGGCCGGCCTTCTCCAGAAACTTCATACATATCATCGTCTTCCAGTCCATAGATCCAGAGCTCTTTAGTTTTGTCATCGGAATAGGTTTTCTCAAATACCAGTTCCGGCTGCTCATTATTTTTGCCCAGTCTGTATTGCTGTACCTGTACGGAATTACCATTTTTAGTGATTACAAACTTATCAGGATGCACAGTTCCGGCCAACGGCACTTTTTTCTGCAGTACATCATAGTATTGACCAGCATAGTCCTGGAGCTTTTCTTTTCTCGATTTCAGTTTCTGCTGAATATCCGTGATGGTTTGATCCTGGACTTCTTTAGGAAGGTTGGTAAAGGCCTCGTCAATATCACGGTCGGTCAGATGTTGCTGGATGTACTGTGCCTGTGCAGTCCAGTCCTTTTCCGAAGAGCCTTTCAGGAATACCAGATCCAAAGGATAGGGTTCTCTGTTCAGCCATTTTATATTCCTGATGTCGCTTTTAAAAGTTTTCATGTGGCGGATTACCGGAACATTCATAATGATCTTGAATGCCGCTCCGTCGTATTTGCTGAATGCCTGGTCGTGATCCCTCGGGATCGGTTTGTACACAATCTTATCTCCATCTTTGTACTCTGCCCATTTCCACTGGTCTGCATGCCTGTCCCAGTCGCCGATCAGCATGTCAAAAAGCCTGGCTCTGATGTACGATTCCTCATCAACGGAATATTTCGCACTCTTCGTCAGGTTTTTAAGCACATCATCTGTAGAGACAATATCCCGGGCATTATCAAGGGATTTCAGGGTTTTCGGATCAGCTGAAAAACGTTCTTCAACCATATAAAGCTCATCGCCGTGATGGTCATTGTATTTTCCTAAAGCCTGTTGCTTCGGGATATAATACAGGCGTGGATTGCTGTGGAAAAGATCCAGCTTGTCTGCCATATTGCCTACCGAAAATGCGGTAAACGGATGGTTGGTAGTATAGAAATCAAGCAGGAAGCGTTCCGGGAACGTGTTTTGCAGTTCATTGCCGAATGTACTTTGCCGGAATGCCATATTGTTGAGGAATCTCACCGCACTTTTTTTGACACTCCGCATTACGAATTCCTGTCCGTCCTTAGCTTTCAGGCGCAGACTGTTGGACTGGTTGCCGCCGCCTTCCCGGAAAGGCGTATAGCCTCCGTCCAGTTCAGCAATATTGGCGGTAGGAGCTTCGATAGGCATCCCGTAATATTTCCTGTAATGATCTCCCCACAGCCAGCGGTAGAATTTCCTTTTCTGCGTCATCTTTTCTGTATAGATCGTAGAGGTCACCGTCGCAGGTAAGACAGAAGGGTAGGTATTGGCAAGAGGCTGTGGCTTATCTATAACGCTGATTTGCGCCAGCTTTTCGAATTTACGGTCTTTTGTGGAAAAGAATTCTACATCCGTACTTTCATCTTTCCTGATGTTCAGCACTGCGAAACCGCTTCCTCCGTAGGAAAAATCTGTCGGCCGGGCAATGGTGGCCGGGTTCGTTTTGGATCCGGCGCCGCTGATGATCTGGCGTATATTGCCCGCCTCATGATACTGAAGGTTATGGTCATGACCGGAAACGAAGATGATATTGTCTTTGTCCTGCACGATACTTTTCAGCCGGTTGGCCAGTTCAGCATAATGCCTGTTAAGGATATCTTCCGGACTCGCCCCTGATGCGCTTCTCAGCACATTGACCACTGTGGCAATCCCGGGAGCCGGGATTTTGCTTTCCAGCAGGAACAGGTTGGACCTTGCCGAACTGTACCCGGCATGGGTTCCGCTGCTGATGATCGGGTGGTGCAGGGCTACGATGATCCTTTTATCCTGATTTTTATTGATGAGGTGTTTGAATTCCGTAAACAGGCCTTCCCGGGTTTTGATATCACAGTCTTTATTTATTCCGGGGTGCTTGTCCCAGTTGGCAAGGGCCCATTCCGTGTCAATCACGATGAGCTTCACATCATCGGTAAGGTTGATGTCATCAATAGGACAGGAGTTTTTGGGAAGGAATGCCTTTTTATCTTTCATGTAGGCCCTGACCATGTTTTCCTGCGCTTTCAGGCCGTCCAGTCCGTGGTACCAGTCGTGGTTTCCGGGAATTACCAGTGTCCTTCCTTTGAAATTCTTGGTCACCATAAGCTGGTCTTCCAGTTTCTGTTTGGCAAGCGCATAGCCAGGATCATCTTCCTTAGGCATTCCTGAAGGATAGATATTATCTCCCAGAAAGATCAGCATGGAATTCTGGCTGGCGGAATCAAGCTTATTTTTAAGCGCATTCAGCGTATATTGGGCCTGGGTTTCATCTGCATTACCGGCATCACCGATGAGGAAGACCTTGAAATCAGTTTCAGGCATAGATCTTGAGGCATCTGTTTCCGAAAGGTGTTCACCTTTTTTTACCGTATAGGTCGCACAGGAATACAGCAGGCTCGGGACCAGCAGAAATCTCAGCGGAACTGAGAATCTTTTTAGATGAGTTTTCAGGGATAAATTCATAAATTTACATTAATCAAATTTCAGGAATGAATATTTTACACAAAGCTAAAGATTATGTGGAAACCTTGTTTAAAAACAGGTTATCTTCTATATATTTTTATCATAATTTCGTCCATACTACATATACGGTCAATAAGGCGGAAGAAATCATGAAACATACTCCGGTTTCCGAAGAAGACCAGGAAAAAGTACTGCTGGCCCTCTGGTTCCATGATACGGGATACGTGGAGAGCCCTGAGAATCATGAGGAGAAAGGAGTTGACATCATGAAAAATTTCCTGCAGCAGGAACAATATCCTCAACATAAGATTGATGATATCGCCCGGCTGATCTTAGCCACCCAAATCACCCATGAACCCGGAACCCTTCTGGAAAAGATTGTGAAAGATGCAGACTGCAGCCATTTCGCAAGCCATGATTACAATGATATTTCCGATGCTTTGCGAAAAGAATGGGAGCTGACCAATGTAAGATGTTTTTCCAATGAGCAATGGAATGAAGGTAATCTCAATATGCTCAGGAACAAACACAAATTCTATACCGATTATGCCAAAGAGAACTGGGAGCCGCTAAAAAAGAAAAATATAAAAAAGATTGAGAAAAAACTGATCAGGGAAGAGGATAAAAAAGAAGACCGGAAGGAGTCTGCGGACTCCAGAAAAGAAAAATCGGACCGCAGCGTGGATACCCTGTTCAGGATAACCCTGAGCAACCATACCAGGCTCAGTGATATCGCGGACAGTAAGGCCAACATCCTGCTATCCGTTAATGCGATCATCATTTCCGTGTGCCTTTCCGTCCTGGTCCCTAAACTGGATGCACCAAGGAATTCACACCTGATCATCCCAAGCTTTATATTGCTTCTTTCCAGTGTGCTGACCATCATTTTTGCCATCCTGTCTACCAAACCGAATGTGACAAAAGCCAGATTCACCCTTCAGGATGTTAAAGACCGTAAAGTGAATTTGTTATTCTTCGGGAATTTCAACAGAATGCTTTTTGAGGATTACCAGGAGGCCATGAATGTCCTGATCAAAGACCGGGACTATATTTATGACTCCATGGTGAAAGACCTGTATTTCCTGGGAAAAGTCCTGGACCGAAAGTATAAGCTTCTGTCTACCACCTACAAGATCTTTATGGCCGGGATCGTTATTTCCGTACTGTCTTTCGGGTATGCCTTCCTGACACTTTAACGCAAAATACACCGGGAAATGATCGTAAGACAGCGGGTTCACTGGCTCAAGATGCTCTTCATTTGGAAAGGTTCTGTCCTGAAGAAAATTATGGTGCAGCTTACTGTAATCACGCTTTTCTCGCTGGCCATTTATTATTTCAAAGGAAAAGTTTTCGATTATAAAGTCCATCTTAATCCTGCAATTTTTACCCTTATCGGCCTCGCACTGGCTATTTTTATGGGCTTTTGCAATTCAGCGAGCTATGACCGGTATTGGGAAGGGCGCAAACTTTGGGGCGTGTTGGTCAATGAGACCCGTTCACTCACCCGGCAGATCTTTTCCCTCGTTAATGATCCGGGTACTGATGCTCATCAGGAAAAACAGAAAATAGTCAGGGTCATTGCGGCTTTCTGCTGGTCCCTGAATGATTACCTGAGGGATAAACCCGGAGCCCACAACCTTGAGCATCTGCTTTCACCGGAACAGATCCGACAATTGCAGGGCAAAAAATTCATTCCTAACATGATTTTAGGTTTCATAGCCGACTGGCTGAATGATCAGTACAGCAAAGGAAATATAGACAGCATTATCATGGCTTCCATGGATGAACGCCTGAACCAGTTCTCCACGATCCTTGGGGGCTGTGAACGGATCCACAATACGCCGCTGCCTTTCGCTTACAGCATCCTGCTGCACAGGACCGTATACCTGTACTGTTTCTGGCTGCCGTTCGGGCTGGTGGATATCGTAGGCTGGATGATGCCTCTGGTTGTGCTTCTGATCAGCTACACCTTTATTGCACTGGATGCCATCATTCAGGAAATCGGGGAACCTTTCGGCGAAGAAGAAAACGATTTGGCCCTGAACAGCATCTGCAGGACCATCGAATTTTCGATTTTCGAGCAGGCCGGGATTCCGCAGGCACAGCATGCTGTTCCGGATTCTTATGTGCTGGACTGATTTAAGCTATGGAAACCCTTAACGCAAGCAGTCCCGTAATGCCCTGCAGGTCTTCCACCCTCAGGAATTCCACGTCATTCCGCAGCCTGCCTTTTTTCTGGAGCCTGCTGATGTACTGAAGGTATTCCTTCTGGTTTTCCATACCGAAGTAGACGACCGTGATTTTTCCGGGACAGGTAAGCCGTTCCGAAGAACCTTTGATATAGGCTTTGTCAAGCCTTTTCTTAATGATCTCATAATAGGAATTGTATGCTCCGTCCACATCAAACCGTTTTTCGTCCATCCGGAACCGGATATCCACTTTTTCATTGTAGACAAAGATCAGGGAGGCAATATCCAGAGGAACGGGAAGGCTGCCTTTAAATGTGCTGAATTCACGCTCCATCCGGCACATGGTTTTCAGCTGCCAGTATCTCAGCTCTTTCATCAGCTTGGCACTGTAGTGGAGATCGGGAGCTATATTGGCTCCGATGTACAGGTTATGTTCAACCCCGTCTGATTTGAACCGCTCATAATAATGCGGGAAAATCTCTTGTGCATCAACCTGGTTTTCGTCCAGCACGTCCGCCAGTTTCCTGTTCACAAGGGTGATTGATTCATCGAGGTCTTTCCGGTGGGTATAAAAAAGATCATTCTGAGCAAATACACGGGAGAAATAATCCTTGATATTTTTCCTGAGAATTTCCGGAGATTCCACTTCCAGCTTTGCCTGCAGGTAAGGGTGGATGTCTTCCCTGAGCAGCCTTTGGAAACGCTGTTCCGTATCTGCTTTAATGTCATGGTGCAGCTCATGGTAAAATACTTCCAGTGCCAAGACAAAAGGCTCGGTATCGGCTCCTATGCCTGAAAAAAGGTTCTGAAGGCAATCCATCTGTTCATTGAGGTCTTCCATCATCAGCTGGAAACGTTTCTCTGATGAAGAACGGATGTCTGAAAATCCGAAAAGAGGGGTCAGGTTCCTGAAGGAGATCTGTTTCAGCGTATAGATCTTCTTGGCCAGTGAAGCGTTGAAATACTTTTCTGCCTCATTCCTGAACTTCCAGACCACACTGTTGTGGATCGAGGTATACTCCCGCTGGATGATGGCTTCAATCTGGAAGTCCTTTTCAAAATTGAAACGGTTGATGGAAAACAGGATCATATCCGTGAAAAACTCCATTTTTTTAAGCTTTAGCCCATTAAAGCTGTTCCGTACCGGGGAGGTAAATTCAATAATCGCCAGGAGTTCATTATCTTTCATGACCGGAATGACCATAAAGCTGTTGATTTCATTTTCCTTCAGTACCGCAAAAGACGGCAGCGATTGGATCTCATTGTCCATATGGTCCGTATTGGAAACCACAATAGGCTTTGAATTATAGCTTAAATTATTGAATGTACTTTTCCTGGTCTGCTCATCAAAGGCATTGATCCAGAAATCAAGGATATGATGGGTAAACAGGTTTTCGTAAATGGGAAGTTTTTCCAGGCGCTGATCTTTTTTATTGAAGAGCATCAGTCCGAAATTCAGTTTCGGGACATCGAAATACGACTTAAAGATTTCAATGAGGTTCTCATCCGGCGCGAGGTCTTCAGGATCGATGCTGATCATGCTGGATTTAAGGTCAGATAAAGCCACTTCTGAAGTGCAGTCCACCAGCGAGATAATGGTAAATCCTTCCAGTACCCAGGATTCGGATGGGAAGTATTTTCTCCAGAGCTTATGGTCGTCCAGGTTTTCCAGAAGAAGGTCAATAACGTCATCGGACAGTATTTTGGCATCATCGGTAGGGTATACCTCTGTAAAGTCAGAGTTCACCGTAATCTTGTAATGCTTCATGATGCCCTGCTTATCCGGGATGTCATAATAAAAAGGGAGCGTAGTCTTAATGTCCCTTTTGAAATAGCTCTGCAGGATCAGGCAGCAGCAGAACACGTAAAATTCATCCTCCTCAATATTCCTGAGCTCTATTTCAAAATCTTTCCCTGCATCTTTAAGGATGTTTTTAAACCTTTCCGTATAATTGAAGGTGACCCCGGATAACGGAACGCTGGCCGCTTTTATTTCATTGTTTGTAAGTCCCGTAGGGAAAAGGTCTGAAAGCAGGATGCGGATGAGGTCTTCATGTTTCTCCAGCAGCGAAGTATCCTGAAAGCCATCCCTCAGTTCCTGGAAGTTTTTGATTTTGTCGATAAGCGATTCCGCATAATTCACCCGGTATTCCAGCCGGTCATTATACCGGATATGCTCCAGCACATCCAAATATTTTTTGAATGAAATGTAAACCTTGAAAGGAGCGTCTTTTTTATAAAGATGGGCCAAAACCTGAATTTAAAGTAAAGGTAAAAAAAAACCACAACATTAAAGTTGTGGCTGTATATGTTAAGCGGATTTCTACAATCCGAACTCTTTTCCGAATACATCCGGGAAGATTCCCAGAACCATGATGGAGATAATAATGACTACCGCTACAATATTGTAGGTCAGCGTTACCTTCTCTGATGATTTGAACGAAGACTCTTTAAAGAAGAACATCGCAATGATCAGTCTCAGATAGTAGGCAATGGATACCGCCGATCCCAGTACAGCTACCAGGACAAGGAATGCCGCCCCGTTGATCGCCTGGGAAAATAAAGCAAATTTACCCATAAATCCTGCTGTAAGCGGAACACCCGCCATAGAAAGCATGGAAATGGCCGCTACCGTTGCCAGCAAAGGCTCAGATTTCGCCAGTCCTTTGAATGCACCGAAAGAAGTTTCACGCTTCAGTTTCTCTACCCAGATCAGGCACATAAACACACCCACTGTGGATAATGAATACGCAAACAGGTAGAACGCCAGGTTATAGGCTGAAAGGCTGGTTACCCCGAAAAATACCAGACCGATATACCCTGCGTGCGAAACAGAGGAGTACGCCAGCATTCTTTTGGCATTGGTCTGGGCAAGTCCCATAACGTTAGCCAGCAGAAGGGTAATGATCAGGAATACGCCCAGTACATTGATCCATTCGTGTGTGACACCGGCAAAAGCAATAGTCATCAGCCTGAATAAAGCGAAAAATCCTGAGATTTTTACCACGCTTGCCATGAAGGCTGTAATCAAGGATGGGGCACCGTAGTATACATCCGGGCTCCACATATGGAAAGGTGCTAAAGCCACCTTGAATGCCAGGGCACAAAGGATCAGAAGCACGCCCAGGATAAACATAACGCTGGAAGGGTTGGCCACCCCGAAATCATGGATTTTATACAGATCGAAGCTTCCTGTGCTTCCGTAAATAAATGCGATACCGAATAATAAAAAGCCTGTGGCAAAGGCACCCATCAGGAAATATTTGATGGAGGCTTCATTGGACCTCAGATCAGTCTTGTTGGCTCCTGCCATCACATATAACGGAATAGACAGGATTTCGATTCCAAGGAAAAGCGTCACCATATTCTGGTACCCGAAAAGAATGATTCCCCCGCAAAGGGCAAACATCATCAGGGCATACAGCTCAGACTGGTGGCTCCTGTGGTTGCTGAATGCAAAACCTCCCAGGAAGAACAGCAGCAATGTGGTTACCAAGGCTATTTTAGTGAACAGTGCGGCATTGGCGCTGTAATCATACATGTTCCTGTACTGCTCGAAAAACGAATTTTCCGGCATGAAGCTGACGAACAATGCAATGATTAATCCTAAAATTCCGATGTACCTCGCAAACTTTCCCTGTTCAAGAACTCCGGAAAACAATGCAATAACTGCCGTAAGGAAAACAATAATTAAAACACTCATAATGTATATTTGAGAAGGGAGATTAAAGAGACAAGACAAAATTCTGATTGCTCATATCCTAACCTCTCAGTTTTTTAATTTTTTTAATTTTAAATCTTTAAGCGGCCATTGCCGTATAAATGAATTTCAGCGAGCTGTTCACCATATCGATCACCGGCTGTGGAAAAATCCCCAGCAGGATCACAAAAACCGATAAGCTGGCCAGTACGGAAAACTCTACTCCGGAAAGGTCTCTGGCGGTGCTCAGTACTGCAGCATCCCCTTTTCCGAACATGGCTTTCCCGTAAAACCTTAAAAGATACACGGCACAAAGGATCACTGTAAGACCTGCAATGACTGCTGCGGTAGCATTAAAGTCAAAAACAGATTTGATCAGGATAAACTCTCCGATGAAACCATTGGTCAATGGAACCCCCATGGAACCTAATATGATGATCAGGAACAGCACGGCAAATTTCGGGGCTACTTTAGCCAGCCCGCCCATCTGTCTGATGTCTCTTGATTTGAATCTTTTATACAGGATGTCACAGCAGTAAAACAATCCTGCTACGTTGATCCCGTGAGCGAATGTCTGTACCAGCGCACCTTCAGAACCTTCGATATTGAAATTTCCTCTCAGGGTTACTATAGCGGATGCAAAGATCCCGGCTACCATCAGTCCTACGTGGGAGAAAGAAGAATACGCAATGATTCTTTTCATATCGAACTGGATGATCGCGATCAAAGCACCATGAACGATACCTATGATTGCCAGGATAATAACGATCTGTCCTGAAATTCCGGCAATCGGAATCGGAGTGATCGGCAGCAGGTATCTCATGACACCGTAAACTGCCATTTTCAGCATGATCCCGGATAGCAGCATTGATCCCTGTGTAGGGGAATAGGTATAGGTGTCCGGCTGCCAAGTATGGAACGGGAATACCGGTAACTTTACCGCAAAGGCAAAGAAGATAAACCAGAACACTACGGTCTGCTGGGTTTCATTCAGTTGTGCGTTATACAGGTCCGTAAGCGCAAATGAGGCAGAATGGCTGTACACATAGATGAGCCCTGCCAGCATAAATAAAGATCCTACGAAAGTATAAACGAAGAATTTTGTTGTGAATTCGAACCTTTTATTTTCCTGTCCCCAAAGCCCGGCAATAAACCAGATCGGGATCAGGGTTACTTCCCAGAAAATGTAGAATAACAAGCCGTCCAATGACGTAAACACGCCTACAAGACCGAACTGCATCAGCAGGATCAGGCCGTAGAACGTATTCCTGTAATTGACATTTTCGTTGAACGAAGATAAAATAATAATCGGCGTCAGAATGTTGGTCAGCAGCAGCAGCAGCATGCTCATTCCGTCAATACCGAAATGGAGGGTACTTTTGATGTACTGAGACCAAGGATACGTAATTTCATACTGAAGCTTACTGTCTACCGTAAAAGCAGAATCGAAATCTGAAAGCGCATAAAAGGTAAGCATCATTTGAATCAATGCAATCGCCAGCGCCACATATTTGCTGGAAGCATTCTTCCAGGCAAAAACCAATCCCGAACCTGCAAGAGGTAAAAGTAATAATGTTAATAGTAAATAAGACATTATTATTGTAATAAAAAGTTAACAATTAAAATGATTCCCACTGCCAGTGACATGATGAGGATGTAGTTTTCCACGTTTCCGTTCTGGATACGCTTCATCGCCTTTCCGCTGTCTTCCGCACCTTCACCTACGAAGTCTACGATACGGTCCAGCACGCCCTTATCAAACATTTTTCCGCCACGTCCAAGTCCTTCCACTGTTTTTACAAAGAGTGCATTATACAGCTCATCCACATACAGTTTTCTGGCAGAAAGCTTTTCCCATCCGGTATAGTCCTTTTCAGCCAGCGGCAGTTTTTTCTTATTCACATAGGTATTTCTTACCATGAACCAAACAGAGAAGAACATCACCACAGTAGCTCCCAGAAGCATCATTTCAGTATTGAAATCCACTCCGGAAAGCGTAGCTTCCATCTGGTTGTAGCTTTCCTGGGTCAGTACCGGCTTCAGCCATTCCATCAGTTTGGCATAATGGCCATGGCCGATGAAGTGAGGAAGGTTGATGAATCCACCAATGACAGAAAGAATAGCCAGGACCACCAATGGTAAAGTCATATTAGTCGGGCTTTCATGCAGATGGTGTTTCTGTTCTTCAGTTCCCCTGAAGTTCCCGTGGAACGTCAGGTAATAGAGTCTGAACATATAGGTTGCCGTAATCGCCGCCAGTGTAAACAGCATCACCCAGTAAAACGGGCTTTTTGCATAGGCTGCGACTAAGATCTCATCTTTGGAAATCATCCCTGAAAGTAAAGGGAATCCTGAAATAGCCAGTGTTCCGATCAGGAATGTGGCATGGGTAATTGGAATTACCTTTTTAAGGCCACCCATAAAGCGCATATCCTGCTCCCCGCTCATGGCATGGATCACAGAACCTGCTCCTAAGAACAATAATGCCTTAAAGAATGCATGCGTCATTACGTGGAACATTGCCGTAGTATAAGCACCCAGTCCCAAAGCAATGAACATGAATCCAAGCTGTGAAACCGTAGAGTAGGCCAGTACTTTTTTAATGTCATTCTGACGGAGTGCATAGAAGCCTGCCAGAGCAGCAGTCAAGAATCCGATCATCAGGATTCCTCCCTGAACGGTAGGAGCCAGAGTGAATAAGAAATTGGATCTTATCACCAGGTAAATACCTGCCGTTACCATCGTTGCCGCGTGGATTAACGCAGAAACAGGAGTTGGTCCCGCCATGGCGTCCGGAAGCCAGGTATATAAAGGAACCTGGGCAGATTTACCGGTAGCCCCGATGAATAAACTCGCCGTAATGAAAATAATGATATTTCCGTCCAGCTCAAATTTTGAAGCATTCTGAGCTACGGAAAGGTAATCCACTGCATTGGTCTGTGAGGCGATCATAAAGATGCCGATCAGCAAAGCAAGGTCACCGATCCTGTTCATGATGAATGCCTTTCTCGCTGCTTTGCCATATTCTTCATTCGTATACCAGAATCCGATCAGCAGGTAAGAGCAAAGTCCTACACCTTCCCATCCGATGAACAGGATCAGGTAGTTGCTTCCCATGACCAGAAGCAGCATGGAGAATATAAATAAATTCAGATAAGTAAAAAATTTATAGAATCCTTCGTCATGGCTCATGTAGCCGATGGAGTAAAGGTGGATCAGCGACCCGATCCCCGTGATGATCATAATCATCATCAGAGAAAGCTGGTCAATCTGGAATCCGAAATTGATCTGTACCCCATTTACCCTGAACCATTCGAAAGCTTTTACGATTACCGGCTGGCTTTCAGAATCAAAATTCATAAAAAGGCTTACTGCGATGCAGAAGGATCCGAACACCACCGCCGTGGCCAGTCCGCCCACCAGCATTTTGGGAAGTTTTTTTCCGAATAAGCCGTTTATAAGAAACCCTAAAAGTGGTAAAAGTATGATTGCATACACTAGATTTTCCATTCCTTATCCTCTTAATTTATTAAATATACTTACGTCTACAGAACGGGTGTTTCTATACAGCATCGCAATAATTGCAAGGCCTACCGCTACTTCCGCAGCAGCCACCACCATGATAAAGAATACCAGAAGCTGTCCGTCTCCGTTTCCTTTGTATGCTGAAAAAGCAGCCAGTAAAAGGTTTACAGAATTAAGCATAAGCTCCACACAGCCCAGAATCACAATCGCGTTCTTTCTCAGCAATACTCCCAATACTCCCAGACAGAATAATACTGACGAAAGAATGATGAAGTATTCCAGAGGGACGCTTTGTATAAATGTATTTACTTCTCCCATAATTTATAAATCTTTTTTACCGATTAATACCGCGCCTACAATACCGGCCAGAATAAGGATGGAGGCAAGCTCAAACGGCAAAACGTATTCATTGAACAAAAGTCTTCCCAGGTTTTTGGTAAGGCCCACACCGCGGTCTACATTCTCAACAACGATATGGTTTTCTTGCACTCCTCTGAAAACTCCCAGTACACCTACCAGAAGAAGCCCTGCCGTAAAAACTCCGACGAATTTTAAAGTATTGTTCTTCTTACTTTCGTCTTCCTTATTAAGGTTAAGCATCATCAGGATGTACAGGAACAATACCATGATGGCTCCCGCATACACGATGATCTGGATAATCGCCAGGAACTGGGCATTCAACAGAATGTACATCCCGGCAATGGAGAACATGGTTACAATTAAGGAAAGGATAGCATAGAGGGGATTTCTAGCAAATACAAAGTAAACAGCACTTGCCACCGCCAAAAATGCCACCAGGAAAAATAGAATCTGATCCATTATTTTACCGCATTTTTTTGTTTCTCGGATTGTCTGGCTGTAATGTCAATCCTTTCGTTTATTTTCTCAACCAGTTTATCTTTGCCGTAGATGAAAGAACCTCTGTTGGTTTCCACATCTACGAGTCTGTCTGTTAAATAGATGGCAGATTTAGGACAGGCTTCCTCGCACATTCCGCAGAAAATACATCTGAGCATGTTGATCTCATAGATCTCAGCGTATTTTTCCTCTCTGTACAGGCTTTTTTCCTCTTTCGTTCTTTCACCGGCAGTCATGGTAATGGCTTCTGCCGGGCATGCTACGGCACACAGTCCGCAGGCCGTGCATCTTTCGCGGCCTTCTTCATCTCTTTTCAGGACGTGCAGTCCTCTCCATACTTTGGCTCTCGGTTTCTGAACTTCCGGATAGGAGTAGGTTGGCGGTCCTTTCACGATATTTCTTACAGCGTGCTTAAAGGTGATCCCCATTCCCTTGAATATCGCAGGAAGGTAGATTTTTTCAGCAAGGGTCATTTCTTTGTTGGAAACGACTTTTGATCTGTTGGTTAGTTTCATTGTATAAGATATTAGATGTTAGACATCAGATGGGTAAACCCGTTCTGTCTGTTATCTTAATTTTAATATTTAGGTTTGAATCTGAGCAGTTGTGAATATTTTATTCTCCGTGGATCAGATCTGTTAATATCCATATTTACCGGCTTAACTTCCGAATGCTAATATAACCGCTCCCGTAACCAGCAGGTTCACCAATGCCATCGGAATCAACGTTTTCCATCCCAGGTGCATCAGCTGGTCATACCTGAATCTTGGTAGCGTCCATCTGATCCACATAAAGATCAGGATACCGATAATAGTTTTGGTCAGGAATGCTACGATACTTAAAATCCCAGCCGTATTTTCACCCCAGTGCTGTGTTACCCACTCAATACCCGGATAGTTATAGCCTCCGAAGAATAATACCACCATAAAGGCATTAGAGATAAACATATTCACGTATTCCCCAAACATGTACAACCCGAGTTTCATGGAAGAATATTCCGTTGAGTATCCGGTTACCAGCTCAGATTCGCATTCAGGCAAATCGAAAGGGTGCCTGTTGGTTTCTGCCAGAGCTGCTACGATGAAAACCAGGAAAGCAATCGGCTGGTAGAAAATATTCCAGTTCATCCCGTCAATCGCAAACAGTCCCCAGAGTTTTCCGGTGGCCTGAGTTTCAGAAATTACTTTCAGGTCCAGGCTGCCTGTCATCATGATGATGGAAAGCAGGGCAAGTCCCATCGCCAGTTCATAGGAAATCATCTGGGAAGAAGCCCTGATGGCACCGATTAATGAATATTTATTATTGGAAGCCCAGCCTCCGATCATAATTCCGTATACTCCGATGGATGCCATTCCGATGATGTATAAAACACCTACGTCAATGTTGGCTACCTGAAGATCGAAAGAAGTCCCTCCGATATTTAAACTTTTCCCCCATGGGATCACCGCTCCTGTAATCAGTGAGATGAACATGACCAGCGATGGTCCGAGCACGAAGAGGAAACGTTCTGCATTGGCCGGCGTAAAGTCTTCCTTAAAGAAAAACTTCCCTCCGTCTGCAAGAGGCTGAAGCAAGGCAAACGGGCCTGCTCTGTTCGGTCCGATCCTGTCCTGCATTACAGCAGCCACTTTTCGCTCTGCCCAAGTAGAGTAGGCTGCGATAGTCAGTGACAGCAGGAAAAGGGCTAAAACAAGTATCAGTTTAAATGTTATTAAATCCATTTTTTTTGTTGTAAAGATTTTTAGATGTGAGATGTCAGAGACTAGATATGAGATTAAGTCTGATGTCTTGTGTCTGAAATCTAATTGTCTTTATTAAAATTATTTTTCGTCTTTTTCACTGATTTCCTTCGCCATCGGGTTGTCTAATACCCTCAGCTCGTCTTTCGGCTTCTCGTAATGGTTGAGTGAAATAACGGAATGCCTGTCGATATGTCTTGGACCTTCAATATTCCAGAACTTCAGTTCTTTTCTGTGGAAACGGCAGGTATCGCAGATGAATTCCTCAACTTCTCCCCATTGGTCTTTTCTGGCGGTTACCCGCACAATTTCATCACCTTTCATCCACAGGGTTGCTTTTCCTGAGCATTTATCACAGCTGCAGGCAGCGTTCATCGGTTTGGTAAACCAAACCCTGCTGGCGAAACGGGCTGTTCTGTCGGTGAGTGCACCTACCGGGCATACATCAATAACGTTTCCGATGAAATCATTGTCAAGAGCCTTGTTCAGGTAAGTGGAGATCTCAGCATGGTCTCCTCTGAACAGAATACCGTGTTCACGGGTATCCGTAAGCTGGTTGGCTGTGAGGACGCATCTTGCACACAGGATGCAACGGTCCATATTCAGTTTGATGTTCGGACCTAAATCGTCTGCATCATACGTATTTCTTTCAAATTCAGTTCTGGTTTCAGGGTTTCCGTATTCATACCCTAAGTCCTGAAGGTGGCATTCCCCGGCCTGGTCACATACCGGGCAGTCCAGCGGGTGGTTCAGCAACAGGAATTCCGTTACGGCTTTTCTCCCTTCCTGGGCCTTTTCGGAAGTCAGGTTTTTCACCTCCATTCCGTCCATCACATTGGTTCTGCAGCTGGCTACCAGTTTCGGCATAGGTCGCGGATCCGCTTCAGATCCTTTTGAAACCTCTACAAGGCAGGTTCTGCATCGTCCTCCGCTGGCTTCCAGTTTGCTGTAATAGCACATTGCCGGAGGTACGGATTTGCCGCCGATCTGTCTTGCCGCTTCCAGGATGGAAGTGCCGGGAAGAACTTCGGTGGTCTGTCCGTCTATAGTGATTTTAAATTTTTTAACCTCTTCGCTCATATTCTATGCTTTTTGCTTATGCTGTTCAAAGCAGATAAGCCGTATTTATTTTTGCTTTTTCGTATTAAATGTATATCCAACCCCAAAAACAAGTTCCCCAAAGGTAAAGTCCTGTACGGCTTTATCGATGTTCACATTTTCTTCTGTGGTTCTTACGCTTGGCAGATTGATATATCCGTATTTAAATTCGGCTTTGGCTACAATATGATTCCAGATCACCATGTTTACACTGGTCCTGGCGTCCAATCCGAATCCTGCCAGGTGAAAGTGGTCGCTTTCTGCTTTGCCCATTAAGGTAGCATCTGTTTTCGGGACCAAAACCCCTGTACCCAAACCGTATCCTAAGAATATATCAAAATTCTTTTTGTTAAGGATTTGTTTGTACTGCTGAATCCCGAGGTTAAGATAATTCAGTCCGTTGGTATGCTCATACTTCAGGAATTTTCCGTCAGAAAGGTCAATTTTTCCGTTATTGACCATAGCAGCATAGTTAGGATTATTAATATAACCGTTGAATTCAACCGTCTGATTCTGATCCATCACATATTTCATGTGATCTACTCCAAAGGTAATTCCCAGATTATCCTTAATGAAATACGTGATATTGTAGTTCACCTGAGGAATGGAAATCTTTGTCGGATCAATGTAATGGCTGAAATTACTCAGTGGGGTAGGCCTGTCATGTGCAGACACATTATTCAGGGTAAAGTTATAATCCTGACCATAAAAATGGATGTCAGAATCTGAAAACCAGCCTCTGTTCCATCCCCAAAATACCATTACCGAACCTTTTTTGAACGCTTCTCTCTGAGCCTTAACACTCATAGTCACTGTTACAAATAACAGCAATAAGAATTTAATTTTCAATTTGTTTTTTTGTTTTTTAAATGTGGGATTATACTGAAGGCGCCGGAATAGGATCGGCATAATTAGCCAGTCCGTAGTTTTGTGTTAAACACAATTCCGGATTTTTCACATGCCATTCAAATTCATCCCTGAAATGACGTATCGCCGCAGCAACAGGCCAGGCTGCAGCATCCCCTAATGGACAAATGGTATTTCCTTCAATCTTTCTCTGGATGTCCCAAAGAAGGTCGATGTCTTCCATTTTCCCCTGCCCGTTTTCAATTTTCTTTAAAATTTTGTACATCCATCCTGTACCTTCACGGCATGGCGTACATTGTCCGCAACTTTCGTGATTGTAAAATCTCGCTAAAGTCATGGTATGTTCCACAACGCACTGGTCTTCATCCAGCACGATGAATCCTCCTGAGCCCATCATGGTTCCGGTAGCAAAGCCTCCGTCTGCCAATGACTCATAGTTCATATATCTCGGTTCTCCGTTTACGGTTTTCAGCAAGAGGTTTGCCGGCACGATCGGTACGGAGCTTCCTCCCGGAATACAGGCTTTCAGCCTTTTCCCGTTCGGGATCCCGCCGCAGTATTCATCAGAATAAATGAATTCTTCTACGGTGATCGTCATATCGATCTCATACACTCCAGGCTTGTTGATATTCCCGCATGCGGAAATAAGCTTGGTTCCGGTGGATCTTCCTACCCCAATTTTGGCATATTCCGCACCTCCCATATCAATGATCGGAACGATAGCGGCGATAGATTCTACGTTATTCACAACCGTAGGCCTTTCCCAAAGTCCTTTTACAGCCGGGAATGGCGGTTTCAGTCTCGGGTTTCCTCTTTTTCCTTCCAGGGATTCCAGCAATGCCGTTTCTTCCCCGCAGATATAGGCTCCGCCTCCTCTCTGAACATAAATTTCACAGTCGAAGCCGGTCCCTAAGATATTTTTACCTAAAAACCCTGCTGCCTTAGCTTCTTCAATAGCTTCTTCAAGGATATCCGGGATCCATGAATATTCCCCGCGTATGTAAATGTAAGAAACGTTGGAACCCAGGCAGAATGAGGAGATCAGCATCCCTTCAATCAGTACATGAGGAAGGAATTCCATCAGGTAACGGTCTTTGAATGTTCCCGGTTCAGATTCGTCGGCATTCACCACCAGGTGTCTTGGAACACCTTCCGGTTTGGCCAGGAAGCTCCATTTCATCCCGGTCGGGAATCCGGCTCCTCCACGTCCTCTGAGTCCTGAAGCTTTCACTTCTTTCAGGATTTCATCAGGTGTCATTTTCAGGGCTTTTTCTGCGGCTGTGTAACCTCCCTGCTTACGGTAGGTTTCCAGGTAGCGGATGCCCTCTATATGTGCGTCTTTAAGTAAAAGTTTTTTACTCATTCTTATTGTAATTAGTCTAAAGCAACCTGTCCTTCTCTGCAAAGATCAAGGATTTCGTCTACTTTTTCTATCGTTAGGTTTTCGTGATAAAATTTTCCCAGCTGCATCATCGGTGCATAACCGCACGCGCCCAGGCACTCCGCCGGTTTCAGGGTGAACATTCCGTCTGCGGTAGTCTCTCCGTCCTTGATGTTCAGCTTTGTCCTGATATGGTTTAAGATCTTTTCGCTTCCGCATACCATGCATGGCCCCGTTCTGCAAACTTCCAGGACATATTTTCCTACCGGTTTCATGTTGAACATGGTATAGAAAGTAGCTACCTCATATACTTCAATCGGCTGGATATCCAGCAATCCTGCAACATAATCCATTACCGGAACATCTAACCATCCTCCGAATTCTTTCTGGGCCAGATGAAGAACAGGAAGAAGGGCAGACTTCTGTCTTCCTTCCGGGTATCGTGCGATAATTTTGTGTACCTGTGCTAAACTTTCCGGTTTAAAAGCTATTGTTTCGCTCACTTTTTTAAATTTTAAATTTTGAATTTTAGATTTTAAATTCTAAAAAATTTCAATTTTATGCAGTTTGGATTAATCTAAAATTTATAATCCAGAATCTATAATTTCTTTTATGCGTCTAATTCTCCCGCGATGATGTTCATACTACACATGGTTACGATGGCATCGGAAATCACAGAACCTGTGATCATTTCAGGATACGCCTGGTAATAAATGAAGCACGGTCTTCTGAAGTGAAGCCGGTAAGGGCTTCTGCCTCCGTCACTCACCAGGTAGAATCCTAATTCTCCGTTTCCACCTTCCACGGCATGGTATACTTCTCCTTTAGGAACATCAGTTTCTCCCATTACAATTTTGAAGTGGTAGATCAGGGATTCCATTTTCTGGTATACATCCGCCTTTTCAGGAAGGTAAAAATCAGGAACATCAGCATGGAACGGACCTTCAGGAAGGTTCTCATAAGCCTGCTTGATGATTTTGATGGATTCCCAGATTTCCTGCTGGCGCACCATGAAGCGGTCATAAGTATCTCCTGCAGTTCCTACCGGGATGATAAAATCGAAATCCTGGTAAGATGAATACGGTTGTGCTACTCTCACATCATAATCCACCCCTGCGGCACGAAGGTTAGGGCCTGTAAATCCATAGCTTAATGCTCTTTCAGCAGATATAGATCCGGCTCCGATGGTCCTGTCCATAAAAATCCTGTTTCTTTCCAGAAGATTGCAGAATTCCTGGAATCTCGGAGGGAATGTCTTAAGGAAATCTTTGATCAGCTCATGGAATTTCGGGGTGAAATCCCTTTCAAAACCTCCGATTCTTCCCATATTGGTCGTCATCCTTGCTCCGCAGATCTGCTCATACATATCATAGATACGCTCTCTTTCCACGAACATGTAGGTAAGTCCGGTAATCGCTCCGGAGTCCATTCCGGTTACCCCGTTACAGATCAGGTGATCACCGATCCTGGCCAGCTCCATCAGGATGACACGCATGTAATCCACCCGTTTAGGAACTTCAACGCCAATCAGCTTTTCTACCGTCATATGCCAACCAAGGTTGTTAATAGGGGCAGAGCAGTAGTTCATACGGTCTGTAAGTGTAGTAATCTGGGCATAATTCCTTCTTTCGGAAATCTTTTCGAATGCCCGGTGGATATATCCTACCGTCTGCTCAGCATGAAGTATTCTTTCTCCGTCCATGGTAAGGACGTTCTGGAAGATCCCGTGAGTAGCAGGATGGGTAGGTCCCAGGTTAAGGGTATACAGCTGCCCGTCAATCTGTTCTTTACTTTCGTATTGGTTAAGTATATTAGATAATGAGTTATCTTTCATAATTTAAATGCTTGAGGCTATAGGCTATAGGCTTTAAGCGTATGGCTTATTGCTTACGGCTTATTGCATTATTTTTTATCTTCCGAACATACTGTCATTCTTGTCTGTCCTGGTACCATCTTCCAGCCTGTATTCCTTCAGCATCGGGTGGTATCCCAGGTCTTCCATATTCAGGATCGGTCTCAGGTCCGGATGGCCTTTAAATTTGATGCCGAAGAAATCATAGGTTTCCCGCTCCATCCAGTTGGCTCCGGCATACAGTTCCGTAAGAGAATCCACTTCAACATTGTCCCTGGTCATGAAAATTTTCAGCCTGATCCTGAAATTCGTCATCATATTGTGCAGGTGGTATACTACACCCATTTCCCTTTCCGGGAATTCAGGATAATGGATCCCGCAGATGTCCGTAAGGAAATTAATTTCCAGTGAAGAATCTTTCAGGTAATGGATGATTTTTTTAAGATCCTCTTTCTTTACTTCAATAGTCAGCATCCCGTAGGGTTCTGAACTTGAAATTACAGACTCCGGAAATTCTCTGGTAATCGCTTCTAATACAAATTCGTTGGTCATTCCGTTTAGTTGCTTATGTTATAAGAATCCAATAGCTTCTGGTATTCAGGCATGTCTCTTCTTCTGATGCTTTCGCTTTCGGCCAGGGCCTGAACCTGCATCACGCCTTCTATGATCTGTTCCGGTCTCGGAGGACATCCTGGAACATATACGTCAACAGGAATAATCTTGTCAATTCCCTGTAATACGGAATAGGTATCGAAAATACCGCCGCTGCATGCACAGGCACCTACGGCCACTACCCATTTCGGCTCAGCCATCTGGGTATATACTTCTTTAAGAACGGGACCCAGCTTTTTGGCTATCGTTCCGCACACCATCAGCATATCTGCCTGTCTCGGGGAGAAAGAGTTTCTCTCCATCCCAAACCTTGACGCATCATAAGTCGGGTTAAGGGTCGCCATAAATTCAATTCCGCAACATGAAGTAGCAAACGGAAGCGGCCAAAGGGAAAATTTCCTTGCCATCCCGATAACGCTGCTCAGTTTCGTTGCAAAAAAGCCTTCTCCTTCATATCCTTCCGGAGCAGGAGCATCTGTTATTATTACTGGTTTTTTATCTGACATTGGTTTAATTTAAAAGATTTAAACTTTAGATTCAGAATTTGTGTTAATGTTAACTTAAATTCCAATTTTGACTAAAATTTTTAACTACAGTTTTGGTTTCTTTACTTATCCCAATCTAATGCGCCGCGTTTCCATACGTAGAAAAAAGCTACGAAGAAAATAGCCACGAAAGTAAGCACCGCTAAAAACCCCTGCATACCGAATTCTCTGAAGTTAACGGCATAAGGATAAAAGAATACGATTTCAATATCGAAAAGTACAAACAGTACTGCGGTTAGGAAATACTTAATTGAGAATGGAGTACGGGCGTTCCCCTCTACGGCAACCCCACATTCCCAGCTCTGGTTTTTTACGGAATTTCCCTTTTTTTGTTTAGGGCCCAGAAAATGTGCGCCAAGCAGTGAAATGGCTACGAAACCAATAGCAACACCCGCTTGTATAAGGATCGGAATATAACTTTCAGGTAAATTCATTTTTGCATTATTATCTCAATTTGCAAATTTACAGAATAAACAAGAAAGCATGAAATTAATCCGGTTAAAAGTGGAATCAAAACAGGAAAAACAGGTAATTTAGAATGAATAAAAATTAGTTTTAAACCTTTGGTTTTTCAAACTTATTTTTCCCGTTTTTTAGCGTGAACGAAGTATTTTACTGATCAAGATGAAAGTGAACAATCCAGATGTATAAAGCAGATCAGTATACAGCTATTTCTTCATTTTCCTGAGTAAAGTATACGCCAGAAAAGATATGTATCCAAACAGCACGCTGGCATAAATAATGTTGATAGCGGTGTTGGTACGGTCGCTTCCGGTTTGCAGAAACAGGTTGAATGCAATAAATCCGGCGATCAGGATACCGAAAATGATCAGGTGTGGCTTCATAAGGCAAAGATACGAAAACAGTATGGATTCAGGTACGTATAATGGGTGTTCAGAATGAACCCTTCGGTTTGGAATTACCCGATCTTCATAGAATACGTTCTTCTTCTTTTGTGGTTGACCGGATTGTAATCCTGCCACAGCACCTGGATGCTTTTATTTTCCTCCAGTTCCGGATTGGTTTCCAGGAATCTGACTCCCTTTTTCTTGAAGGTATCGAAGATTTCCTTAAAAATCATGGAAGTTACCCCTCTCCGCTGGTAATCCGGATGAATGCCGATCAGGTAAAAATTGGCCCGGTCATTCTTTTTTCCGGCCCTTAAAAAGTGCCACCATCCGAACGGTAACAGTCTGCCTTTTGATTTCTGTAAGGCTTTGGAATAGGAAGGCATGGTGATCGCAAACGAAACCAGGTTATCCTGGGCATCCGCAATGCAGACGATGAAGTCCTTATCGATGAGTTTAAAATACTTTTCCTTGTATGTTTTCCTTTGCTCATCTGAAATCGGCGTATAGGTCGAAAGGTGTTTGTAGGTTTCGTCCAGAAGGTCAAACATCGGGTCTACATACCGGATGATTTCTTCTTTATTTTTAAATCTTAACACCTTTAGCTTATATTTCTGGGCGATCAGCTCATTGAACTTAACTATTTTTTCAGGAAGTACTTCCGGGAATATCAGTTCAAACTCCACCCATTCCTTTTCTTTGGTCAAGCCCAGTTTTTCCAGGTGCTTAGGGTAATAGTCATGATTATAAATCCCGATCATCGTTGCCAGCCTGTCAAATCCCATCGTAAGCATGCCCGCTTTGTCAAGATTGGTGAATCCCATAGGTCCCTCAATGGTATCAATGCCTTTTTCACGGGCGTAATCTGTTGCAGTATGGATGAGTGCTGCAGAAACCTCTTCATCATCAATAAAATCAATCCAGCCGAACCGTACTTTTCTGATGCCCAGTTCTTTTTCCTCTTTATGGTTGATGATAACGGCAATTCTTCCCACGATGCTGTTGTCCCTGTATGCGAGGAATTGCCGGGCTTCAGAATAAGCCAGTGCCGGGTTTTCCGCTGCATTCCAGATATTGATCTCATCATTGATGAAAGAAGGTACATAATAAGGATTGTCTTTGTACAGATCCATAGGGAAATGCACGAATTTCTTCAGCTGATCCGCTGTTTTTACTTCAACCACTGAGACTTTAGACATAACAGATAAGGGTAATTATTAGGCAAATATAGATAATAATATGCTATACTTTGGCACAGTTTTTACATGATTTAAGGTTAAAATTTGAGTAGAAATGACAGGTTATTATATCATTATCATTATTTCGATGCTCGTCAGTTGGTATGTTTCGTGGAAGCTTAAGTCGAAATTTGAACATTATTCTAACGTGCATCTTAGAAACGGGCTTTCCGGTAAGGAAGTCGCGGAGAAAATGCTGAAGGACAACGGGATCAATGACGTTCAGGTTATTTCGGTTCCGGGACAATTGACAGATCATTACAATCCGGCAGATAAGACCGTTAATCTTTCGGAAGGCGTATATATGCAGAGAAATGCTGCGGCTGCGGCTGTAGCTGCCCATGAATGCGGCCATGCCGTTCAACATGCCGTAGGATATTCTATGCTTCAGCTTCGTTCAAAGCTGGTACCGGTGGTGCAGATCAGTTCCAACCTGATGCAGTATGTGATCCTGGCCGGTCTGGTGATCATGGCTTCTACCAGGAGTTTTGAAAACCCGAACGGAAATACGACCGTATTGGCTATCGGAGTCATTATGTTTGCATTCACCACACTTTTTGCCTTCATTACGCTGCCGGTAGAATATGATGCCAGCAACAGAGCGATGAAGTGGCTGAAAGATACGGGAACAGTGACACAGGAAGAATTTATCGGAGTAAAAGACAGCCTTAAATGGGCCGCCCGTACTTATGTGGTTGCGGCCATCGGTTCCCTTGCACAGCTCCTGTATTGGGGTTCGTTGCTTCTCGGCGGAAGGAGAGATTAATTGCCTAAGGCAAAAAGAAATATGTCCCGGACTTGAGTCCGGGATTTTTTTATTTGATTCCTATTGAAAATGATCAGTTTAAGTAGCCTGTCATTAAATTCAGATATGCAGATCGACCGAATGAAATAGTCCTATGATCCGGCCGTTGACCCTAGCTGAATTAGAGGGTATATTCTACCGCCTGGAGATTCGAAAGAGCTTCCAGCACGCTTTCTTTATGCTTTTCCTTGATCTTTGCTGCAATGGCAGCCCTTTCCTCCGCATCAAAACGGATGATTTTCGCATCGAATTTAGACAGTAAGGTGAAAATGACATTCTGCTGGCTAAAATTGAAATAAATCTCTATTTCAGTTTCCAGTTCGCGGATCATTGTTCCTGCCTCTTCCAGTGTAGCTTTGGCAGATTCTTTATAGGCTTTTACAAGGCCTGAAACCCCGAGTTTGGTCCCACCATAATACCGTACGATCACTACCAGGACATTGGTTAATTCATGGGCGAGGAGCTGGTTATAAATGGGTAGCCCGGCGCTTCCGGAAGGTTCACCGTCGTCATTGGCGCGGTAATTTTCGCCATTCAGGCCGATCCTGAACGCATAGCAGTGATGGGTAGCCTTGGGGTGTTCTGTCCTGATGGCTTCCAGTGCCTGCTTCAGTTCCTGTTCATTGCTTACCGGACAGGCAAAGCCTAAGAACTTGCTTCCTTTTTCTTTCAGTAAAATGTTATCTACAGGCTTTTCTATGGTACTAAGCTCAAACGCCATTCTTGTCTCCGGTTTATTCCTGCAAAATTACACATTTAAACATCAGATGGAAAAATCTCCGCTAGTTAGATGCCTTTTTATACCATGAAATACGGTTATGCCTGAAAGATTCGGTGCGTTCCGCTGTAAAAGGGAAGTCGGGAGCTTTTGTACCGTTTGCCAATCTCAGATGCTCATTTTTAATGATGACCGCTTCATCCCATAGTCCGGCATCAATAAACTGCTGCAGGGTAAATCTTCCTCCTTCTATAATGACGGACTGTATGTGTTCGCGGTACAAAGCATCTGTCAGTGCGGACAGGAAATTTTCCCTTCCGGTTTTTATAAACCGGATATTGCCTTCTGTAGCATCTTTCTCAGTATTGAAAATAAGGGTAGGCGCCTCATTATTGTACAAATTGAAATCACGCGGCACTTTCAGGTCAAAATCAACCAGGATTCTCACAGGATTATTGCCTTCTGCATTTCTTACGGTAAGTGAAGGGTCGTCATTCAGTGCCGTTTGTGTTCCTACTAATATCGCATGTTCGTCAGCTCTCAGCTGATGCACGAATTGATTGACCAATGCATTTGAGATGGCAGTCGGTTTAAAATCCTGGTCTAAAAAACCGTCACCGGATTCAGCCCATTTGAGAATGATATAAGGCCTTTTCTTTTCATGATAGGTAAAAAACCGTTTATTCAGTTCAATACATTCCTGTTCCAGGATTTCCGATACCACCTCGATTCCCGCATCCTGAATGATTTTTTTTCCTTTGCCGTTTACCTTATCATGTGAATCCATTGCACCGATGACCACTTTTCTGAACCCCAGCTCCTTGATTTTGAGCGCGCACGGTGGCGTTTTTCCATAATGCGCACAGGGTTCCAGGGAAACGTAAATGGTAGATTCCGGAATGAGGGTTTTGTCTGCCACGGAATTGATGGCATTGATCTCTGCGTGGTTTTCCCCGGCCTTATGATGATAGCCTTCACCAATGATCCGGCCGTTGTGCACAATGACGCTTCCTACCAGTGGATTGGGATAGGTATTACCCAGGGCTTTCCGGGCCAGTTCAATGCATCGCTGTATGTATTGTTCGTCCATAGATTGAAAGAAAAAAGGCGAAGACAAATTTCTTTGCTCCGCCTTTTTAACAATTATAAATTATTTATTCTCCAGAGCCGGAAATGATGCTGTGAAGATTCTGTTTTAAAGTTTCCAGATGCGCTTTTTTGTCATCAATCGTATTGTAAGTATCCTTCAGCAGAGGATTCTCCCTGGATGGATTGGTAAAGAAAGATAAGTTGTTTTCCAGCTTTACAATTTCCCCTTCCAGGTCGGAAATCTGGCTCTTGATCTTTCTGGCTTTATCCGTCAGCTGGTTTTCAGACAATCCTTCCTCCTTCAGTTCGAGCTCATTGATCTTATTCAGCCTCAGCTTTTCACGTAAGGTCTTGTTGAATTCGGAATTGATGGAAATCTTATCGCGCGGCACTTTACCGATGTTGTTCCAGGCTGTTTTGATGGCTTCGATCCTTTCGATGCTGCCTTCTTCATCGCCTACGGTTTTCAGTTCATCCAGAAGGTGCTTCTTCTGTTTGTAGTTGTCTTTCCAGTTATCGGTAGAGGTATTGCTCTTTTCACGGAAATTATTGAAAAATGCATTACAGGCATCACGGAACTCATCCCAGATTTTGTTCGTCATGCTCTTAGGAACGTGCCCGATTTTTTTCCAGTCCTCCTGCAGTTTCTTGAACAACGGTACCGAGATATCCCAGTCCTCATTGCTTACATTGTCCTGAGCAGTCTGGATCAGTTTCATTTTCTCCTCCAGATTCGTCTGTTGTGAACCTTTCAGGGATTTATAATAGCTGTTTTTTGTTGTATTGAACGCTCTGAGCGTGGTCTTGAAGTCATTCCAGTTCTGGTTGGAAAGTTTCCGGGGCACGCTGCCGGTTTTAAGGAATTCAGAACGGAGGTCTTCCACTCTTCTGATGGCATTCTGCCAGTAATTGTGGTTGGGATTCTCAGCGGGTTCTGAAAGTTTTTTGATTTCGGCAATGATCTGGTTTTTCTTTTCCAGATTGGCATTCTGCTCAGCTTCTATGGCTACTGAAAGTTCAGATTTCCTTTCGTGGATCTTATTGGAAATTTCCTTAAATTCTTCCCAGGTCTTTTCACGGAATTCTTCTGCCACTGGCTCAGCCTCTTCTTTCCATAGCTTATGCAGGTATTGCAGCTCGTTCAGGGCTTTCTGGATCACCGGTTCGTTTTCCAGCTGTCGGGCGCGCTCAATGATATGCTGCCTTTTTTCAAGGTTGTGGCTGTATTCCTGCTCCAGGAATTCTTTATTCAGATCCAGCATCTGGTAAAACTGGTTCAGATGATGGAAATAATTATTGTTAAGGATCCTGAATTCCGATTTAGCTACCTGGCCGGCTTTAGACCAGTCTTCTTTGATCTCACGGATGGATCTGAAAAGATTGACTCCGGGTTCGGAATTGGTATAGAGGTTTTTAAGCCTTTCGATAATACTTTGCCTGTGTTCAAGGTTCTGCTTTTGCTCTTCTTCCTGGCCTTTCTGGTAGGCGTCATGTTTTTCCCTGAAGATATTGACTAAAGCAGAAAACCTGGACTGCATCGGATGCTCATAGCTGAAGTTCTCAGCAGCATTTCCGGCTTCCACATATTCATGCTTCTTGTCTTCTACTTCATCATGGAGGTGGTGGGATGCTTTTTCTTTGAGCTGGTTGAATCTTTTGGAGTTTTCGCCGGCATCCGGAGTGTTGATGATCTTCTCCATTTCCTTCAGAATATCTGCCAGGCTCATATCAGGTTCTTCGTGATCCTCTTCATGGGTGGCCGGCATCTCTTCTTCCTGGGCAGGATCCTTTTCTTCTTCATGATTATTTTCATCATGAGAAGCCGTATGCTCCTGGATCGGTTCCTGATGCTCTTCCTGCGGCATTTCTGCGGCATTTTTCTTTTCTTCGTTTTCAGAAAGATTGTTTTCTGTAGTCATGGCAAATCTTTTATGTGAGTGGTGTTAATATCCTTTAAATATAGCAAAAAAGGCAATTCAAGCACTAATTTAGGTTATTTTTTTTGAAAATTCCAAATTTCCCAGGCTTTTTCAGCCTGCTGCTCAAGCATATAATATCCGTTGACGGTTTTCGCTCCTTTCTCAGATGCGTTGATGATAAACCGGGTGTATTCAGGGTTGTAGATAAGGTCAATGACCAGGTGTTGTTGCGATATGCCTTCAAACGGAAAGTTAAGGCAGTCATCTGTATTCGGATAAGTACCTACGGGAGTGCATTGGACAATGATGGTGTTCCTGCGTACCGTATCACAATTGAGCGTGTCAAAAGTAACTTCTGATTTCCGTGATACCGTGGTGAAAGGAATGCCGTTTTTTTTCATGACATACTGTACTGCCTTGGCAGCCCCTCCGTCGCCGAGGATGAGGGCAGAAATGTGATGTGGCTTACGATGCAGGAGCAGTGTTTTTTCAAATCCGAATGCATCGGTATTATAGCCTTTTTTCAGTCCGTTTTCGATACAGACACAGTTGACGGCACCTATATTCTTCGCTTCCTCGCTAAGCTCATCCAGGTAGCCGATGATTTTTTCCTTGTACGGAATGGTGACATTGAAGCCCCGCAGTCCGGGTTCTGCAAACAGCTGTTCCGCTTCACTGATGTCCTGCAGGTCAAAGATATCATAGGAGAAATCATGGACCATCAGTTTCTGGAATTTATTTTCAAAGAATTTCTTTGAAAAGGAGTAGGAGATATTTCTGCCGATCAGGCCTAATTTTGTCTTGGAAACCATCCCTCAAAAATAAAAAAAAGACCGGACAAGCCGGTCTTGGAATGCAATAAATTTGGTATTTTATTCTACGATGAATTTCGTAGAGAAATAATCCGTTTTAAGGATATAATTTCCTTTGGTTATCCCTTTTAACTGGATTTTATTTGAATTTTTAAAAGGACTGATCAGGGTTTCGATCAGTTTTCCGGATAGATCATAGATCTCTGCCTTTGAAATTTTGGACAGATTTTCTCCTTTTACGTACAATTCATGGTTATGTACAGGATTCGGGTATACAGCAAATGCCTTGTCTTTAGTGATCTCTGCGGTGCCCAGCGTGCTGAAGCACGTCCAGCTCAGGTTATCCATCGCTACTCTGTTTCCTGAAACAGGGTTGATGATTTTGATCACGATATTTCCGCTGACATTGATGTTGTTGATTGTCGTCGTCGTTACCGTTGAGCTGTAAGGAATGGTTCCTACAGTGACACCGTTGATCTGAACGTTCAGGTTGTTGCTGCTTCCTGTGAATTTCAGCTGGGTAGTCAGTGTAAGGCTCTGGATTCCTCCGGAAATGGATGTGCTGGTCAGGTTTCCGTTACGGATCGTGATTGCTTTGTTATTGATGGTCTGGTCGCTTCTGGAATCTGTGGCAGTCCAGGTGATTCCGTTATTGGTCCAGTTATAAGTGTTATAGGCATCTGCTACAACGGTGATGGTTTCAAAGTTTTCCGTTCCGCAGCTGGTTCCGCCTCCGGTTTGTCCCGCCAGTGTAGTTCCTGTTGCAGTATTGCTCTGTGCGGAAGAATTTCCTGCCGCATCTCTGGCAATGATGTAGAACGTATAGGTAGTGGAAGGAGCCAGTCCGGATACGGTAGCTGAAGTTCCTGTAACCGTAGCGTATAATGTTCCGTTTACATAGATGTCATATCCGGCTACGCCGATATTGTCTGTTGCGGCAGTCCAGTTCAGTGCAATAGAGTTTGCCGTAGGATTGCCGGCGGTAAGGTTGGTTGCAGCTGTTGGAGCCTGCGTATCCACTACCGGAGTTCCCCATACCTGGTTAACGTATTCCGGATGGTCGATATACGGGTTCCTGTTACCCTGAAAAGTGTACGAAGCATTGTTCCTCGCAATTTCTGCCGGGGAAACCGGATCCATGGCGCTCCACGCAAGCAGCTGGTTGAGCTCCCACGCCTGAAGTCCCGGGTATGCCGATCCTCCGAGCATATTTCCGGTACTAAAGCCGGATAGCTGGCTTTCATATCTTGTGACAAAGTAAAAGATCATCCTGGCTACATCGCCTTTGAAAGCATCAATTGGTTCAAACACGGTTCCTGAGTATCCTGCCGATGCCGAATTTCCAAGCTTGGATCCGTTCAGGGAGGTAAACGAGGCAGTACCTACTTTTCCATAAGGATAGTTAGAGCGTTTTCCGTTCACATACCCGTCGGTAGGCCTGATGAAATGAATGTCTGAAACCATAGGAGCATTACTGTTGAAAAGGCTTTGTGGCACTACATGTTCCCTGTTGTAGCAGTCGCTTTCACTGTTATAATTTCCGCATTGGTTGTTTCCGGGGGTAAAGTTATACGGATCCGGGCCGTTCGGGTTCTCGGAATACATGTCCAGCACTGTTCCGTCGTTTTCATAGAAATAATCGCGGTCGGTAGTCTGGTATCCGGTATAGAGCCCACCGTAACCATGGTCAACATGGCCGTTCGTAATGATCTCTTTCAGCTTGGTCTTCAGGGCTGCACCGGTAAGGCCTGTTGTTCCGTCATAGTATCCGTTAGGAATCTGAGCCCATACATTGAGAAATGTAAAGCTCATTAAAAAAGCACATAAAATACGTTTCATTTTTTTTAATTTGGGGGCAGCAAAGATATTAAAAATTAGATACTTCCGATATTAATTTTTAGTAATATAGTCTTTGCGTATCCTGGAGAAGAACCAGGAAATGGCGATCCCAAACAGGGCTGCTGTAAGAGCAACGGTAATATAATTCCGGGCGACAATTTTTACCGGGAAAGGCAGTGTTTCATTGGCCCTGAAAAACTCAGTATATTCCTGGAAGTAGCAGAGTGCTGTCCCGAAGATCAGCCCGGAGGCAACGCCGCAGATGACAATCAGGATTCCGGTATAGAAATAGATTTTTCTGAGCCCGTTAAGCGGGAAGCCCAGCGAAACCAATGACCGGGCCTGCTGTTTTTTATCCAGCTGAAGGATGATGATGGCACCGGCAAGGTTAAAGGTCGTAATAAAGATAACGAGTGCAAAGATCAGGTAAATGAACAGTTTTTCAGTATTGATCATTTTCCAGAATGCTGCATTTTCCTCTTCTTTGGTACGGATTTTTACCTTTTTACCCAGAGAGGAGAGCAGTTGCTGTTTTACAGCATCTGTATTGTCCGGGTTTTTCAGTTTGATGACGATCCGGTAGGCAGAGTTCTTCGGCAGGTCCAGAAGCTCTTCCGTCAGCTCGATCGGAGCGATGATGTAATTGTCCAGCTGGTCTTTTCCAGGAAATACACCGGTCACCAGAATATCTTTTTTACGGTAAATATCTTCCTCTTTATTGATGATTCCTGTTCCTGCTTTGGGCATGAAGATCGTAGCAAAGCCTTTATCGGAAGCTACCGGCACCGATAAGCGGTTGTCCAGTGAATTTTCCATCAGGACTTCATTGGAATACTCAAAACTTGGATATGTTCCGTAGAATACTTCTTTGTTGATCGGGTTTACCTTGGTATAGGCGGAATCTACACCGCGAAGATAGGCAATGTCGCCTTTCCCGTTGAAGTTGATGTAGACTTTTTCTTCAATAACTTTCGAAAAGCTGCTGATTTCTTTATTGGCTTTCAGGACATCAACCGTTTTATTAAGGTCTTTCAGGGTTTTTCCTGAAGCGCTTTCCACGGTAAGGTCGGCGTGGAGATTGGAAATGAGGTCCTGGTTAAGGTCTTCCAGCCCGGAGAAAACAGAGATGATGACAAACATTGCGGTTACGGCTACGGTCATAGCCCCGATGGCCAGCCACGTAATAAACGTAACGGCCGTACTTCCTTTTTTGGATAAAAGGTAGCGGGACGCAATATAGAAGGCAATGTTTTTCACGCTTTTACAGGGTAGGATTGTCGCCTTCGCCTCTCAGTTCCTTTTCAATCCTTTCCACATCGTCCAGAGTCGTATCCAGGTAGAAATTCAGCTGCGGGATCACACGCACTTGCTTGGCCATCTTCTGGCCGATAAAGTTGCGGTACTGCGTTTTATTGGCCTCAATCTCCTTCATAACGGCAGAACGGAACTCCTGCGGGAAAATGCTGAGGTAAATCTTGGCAATCCCCAGATCGGCAGAAATCTTTACATCCGAAACACTGATCAGGATGCTTTGCTTGCTCTCTGATGCCTGTTTACGGAAAAGTTCCGCGAAATCTTCCTGTATAATCTGTGCTACTTTTCTTTGTCTGTTACTTTCCATAAGTGATGCAAATTTAGTACTTTTGTTTGAATTGCCGGGCGAAATCTGCCTTCAGCAATAAATTTACGCTTAATTATATCCATCAACCTATGAAGTTAGAACATATCGGCATTGCTGTGGCCTCCCTGGGTGTTTCCGATGACCTTTTTGCCCGCCTGCTGGGAAAACCTTCCTATAAAAAAGAAAGTGTTGAACGCGAAGAAGTGGTTACCTCTTTCTATCAGACCGGCGACAGCAAAATCGAGCTGCTGGAAGCCAGCAACGAGGACAGTCCCATTTCCAAATTCATCAGTAAAAAAGGGGAGGGCATCCACCATCTTGCGTTTGCTGTCGATAATATCCTGGATGAGATTGACCGCCTGAAAAAGGAGGGTTTTGAATTTATTTCCGAAGAGCCGAAAGAAGGGGCTGATAATAAGCTGGTTGCTTTCCTGCACCCGAAAAGCACCAATGGGGTCTTGGTAGAATTATGTCAAGAAAAACCGTAAAAAATTTTGTAGTGACGGAAATTTTGCTATTTTTGCAGTCACAAAATTCAACCAATTTTGAGGTCCTATAGCTCAGTTGGTTAGAGCACCTGACTCATAATCAGGTGGTCCTTGGTTCGAGCCCAAGTGGGACCACAAATAAAAGCCTAAGCGAATCATCAGATTGCTTAGGCTTTTTAATTTAAATAATATCCCTCTTTAAATATCAGTTTTTAACAATCTTCATAGGTAGAATTAACAGCATAAGCTAATTCATCAATGAATCCTGGGCTACCATCTGTGTTGTCAGATTGGAAAAATACTGTATTGGTAGTTCCACAAGCATTGGTATAAGAAACAGACCACCATCTGAAATATAGAGCTAATGCTTGTTGTTGTTCTTGGGTTAATTCTTTAACTTCATTTTTCTTCTGTTTAACTTCTTGCTTTACCTCTCCTCTTGTATTAGCAAATGTTAAAACTGACAGAGCTAATGCTCCGACTAAAAATAATTTTTTCATAGTTAAAATGATATTTGAATTTTAGTTCTTTTCTAGTCTAAAAATGTATTGATGCGTTTTATTCTGTCAGTCATAGTTTTAGTTTTATCATTACCATTTGCATCTACTACTTTTAAATTCCCGTTATACATTGAAGGATTTTCATGAAAGTTTTTTCTTGCTTCTAAAAATTGTTGTTTATTTTTTGCCTTGACTTCATTATAATATTTTAAAGGTTCTATAAAGTCTTCTGATTTCTTAATGTCAGTGGCATAGATTTCAATTGTTTTATTTTTATTATAAATTTCCAGTATCATTCCAGAAAGACCTTTAAATCTAAATGGACCATCTTGTATTGGAATGTCTTTGGTAAACCAAGCAAAAAAAACATCACCAGTATCAGTCGTTGTTTTGGCCAATTGGCATTTGAAACCTTTTATATCTTTTGTCTCACCCAATATTTCCCATTTTAACTTAGGTTCTTCAAAAGTAAAAATGTATTTCCCTACCGGTAATGATGCAGTTACCACATCATTGTTCTTATAAATACTCTCAACAGCTTTGGGATATTTTGGGATATTCCCATAATTTGTACTTATAGTTTGTGTAGAATTTCCTTTATAATATGCTTTAGCTTCTGCACTGCAATACATTGATTCGGTATTATTACATAATAAAGCTGATGAATAAACTTTTACTTTTTTCCTGTTTAAACTATCAGAAATCATTTTTGTTTCGTAATTGATTTCCATTACAGCTTTGCTCTGAGCAGCACATAAGACAAAATTTAAGGTTAAGAATACAGCATATATCAATTTGTATTTCATGTTGTTAATTAATTTTATATCTCAATTATACGAATAAAAATTTAATCACAATTGCAGGAATCCGTATTTACTAAAACTTTTTTATTATGTATAATACAGGTAAAGTAAAACAAGTTCTTGCTTTATAAAATTCTCTGATTTGCTTTGATTCCTTTTCAACCGAACTTAGACTATTCGGATTAATGTCATCCTTTTTAAACCTTTTTTGCCATTTCTTGTTGTCTTATTCCTCCTTATAAGACTCTATGGTATATATCACCATCAAGATATTTTAAATACATTTGAAGAGCGATCTCATTTTATATTTTTTTATTCATAATATCAATTTCACAAATGACTCATTTAATTTCACAAATAAATGCATACAAGATTTTTCTGATCACCTTAATGATGCTACCGGCTGCCATATATTCTCAAAGCCGCAGATTTATTTATTCCTATTCTTTTGCTCCGGATTCTGCAAAAACCGACAGTATGATAACAGAGTATACCAGACTTGACGTATTTCAGGATCATTCGGAATTTTTAAGCGATGTTGGTGCTAAGAAGGATTCTGCGATTTCTTCGGCGGTTAGGAATAGACAGAGTCAGGCAGATATTAAGCTTCCTGACGGTAAATATGCTAACAAGACATTTAAAAGCAAAGAGCTTATCTATACGCTTGAATATATAGGCATACAGCCATTTAAGGTTATACGCAATCAAAAACTTAACTGGAAACTTTTAGGTGAAAGAAAGAAAATTCAGGGATATGACTGTCAGAAAGCTTTGTTACATTACGGAGGCAGAAAGTGGGAAGCCTGGTTTACTGCTGATATCCCTCTTCAGGACGGACCTTACGTATTTAATGGACTTCCCGGATTGATCGTTCAGATGAGAGACACTGAAAATCAGCATTCATTTTTATTAGTAGAAAACTTCAAAGTACCGGATATAAAAACTAATTTGATTAATAAACCCTATTTTGTGCCTGTTGAAGTCAGTGAAGCGCAATTCAATAAAAAGTGGAATGAGTACAGGAAAAATCCTGTAGGGGCAACCGAACAGTTTATGATGATGAATCCGGGCCTTTTGAGTGGGGAAAGTTTTGATACGAATGGGAACAAAATTGATATGAGCCAGAAAAAGCGTGAGGAGAAGGAGTATGCAACACGCCAGCTTTATCACAATAATAATTTCATTGATTTAATTTTATACCAGAATAAGTGATATTCATAGCCTTACTTATGTATCATTTACTGTTATTGTTTAGACGTTCTCAAAACCACAGTACTATCGGCCACGCATTATTCGCAACGTGCAGCAGGATGCTCCAGGAAAGCCCGTTTTTAACGGCTACATAAGACAAGAGCAGACCATTGACTGCAAAAGGCATGAGGCTGACCGCCACCGTTATCATGCCTGCCCGGCTGAAGTCGAAATTATAATAATGCCAAAACCCGAAAGCGATGGCACTAAGCCAGATCAGGATAAGCCGGAAGGGGGTCCTATTTTTTGCATCGATTATTTTGGCTGTATATTTCTTCCGGATGAACAATAAAAGGCTTGCTGCGCACAGGATACCGATCGTTGCCCAGGAGAGCTCGTAAAAGTTCAGGCCAAAAATACGGCAGATGATCAGGTAAGCGAGGGAGACCAGAGCAATCCTGAACCATCGCTCATTGTTTTGCAGGATACCCCTGAAGGCAGTTTCTTCCAGTAGAGGAGCAAGCAGTACAATTTCAAGGACAATTCTGTAGCGTGGCATGTCTTTCATATATTCAGGAATAACCCCGGATGAGCGGATAGGTTCTGTAATCCCCCAACGAAACAGCATCATTTGCAGTCCCGCCACCAGGGTATTGACCACAAGCATGGCGATCAGCATCAGGACGGTTAGTCTGATCTTCGATATCAGCGTTGACTGACCGGCAGGTACAGGATAACCTTTTAAAAAAGAGAAGAAGCCCGGATTATTATTCATGGTTGTTTATGGGATAGATTGTTGCGCAGACTTACAAACAGTTAAGTCTTTTTTGAATACCTAATGCTATTAAGACTGCATAGTTTAGTTTTATGGTAAAAATAGAAATTATAGTTTAATTCGCATCCTTTTATTGTCGTCATTAAGAGTACGTTTTGCCATGTATTCCTGTCAGATCATTATTCCTGAGTAATAAACAAGAGTGTGCTGCATTATCCATATCATCAAGATATGCCACCATGCCTTTATCATGGGATTTTAAATAAAATTCATTGTTGTTTGAATTAAATTAGTATTTTAGCAGTCTGTAAATCTACAGTATGAGAAATAAGCGCAGGATTGCTTTTTACTTTTTGATTGTATTATTGATAACGGTTTCATGTACCATTGTCAACTGTATCGGTAGGGAAGATGAACCTTCAGAAAATGAATCAGGTACTTACAGGGTAGAGCTGAAATATTCCGGAGAACATCAGAAATGGACAGAAAAATTAACGGTGTCTGCCATCGTAAAAAAGAATACTGTTCCAACGGTCTCAGGCATTGATGTGTTGTCGACTAAAAAGGTTTCGGATACAGAATATGTATTTGAAGCGCAGGAAAGCCTTCCGATGCAAAAAAGCTTCACAACCAGCGCCAATGTGAAAATACTTTCGGTAAGCGGGGAAATGCATCTGAACGGTACAGATCCCGGTGAAATGACCGTAGATGTTAAAGTATATAAAAATGAACGGTTAAAATTTGAATTGCCGTTTATTTTTAAAGATGCCGGTTCCTATCCTTATTACAATGTTAATGTCAAATAGAAAAAACAGGTAAGGATGATCCGGATATAAAAGCATTAACGGATCGCTGTGCGATGGGGCGTACAGGATTTCCGGTTTTCATATTCCTGTTTCTGAATGCCAGGCAAACAGATATACATCCTTAGCTGTTTTTACCATAACCTTTTAAATACAAATTTTGTTCGCATTATTCCTGTTTATATTCTCAAAATTGCTGCTGATCCTAAGCCGGTGCTTTGACCACTTCGGATAAAGTCTTTTTAATTAATCCAGCAGTAGATAAGATAAATATTCTACATTACACATTGTATTGAGTATAATTTTAACTTCCTCCTGATTTTATTTCCTAACTTTGGCGTTTCGAACCCCTTATTAACCATAATAGTACACTATGTCCATAACGAACGAAGCCGAATTGGCCGGAATGCAGAAGATCAGTGAAGCAGTAGCCTACACGCTCAAGGAAATGACCCAATATGCTCAGCCCGGAATGACCACAAAAGAGCTTGATGAATATGGAGCCGCAATCCTTTCGGATTTCGGAGCTAAATCTGCACCTTATCTTACCTATGGCTTCCCGGGATGGACCTGCATCAGTGTTGACAATGAATTCTGTCATGGCATTCCTTCTGACAAAAGGATTTTAAAAGAAGGTGACCTGATCAATATTGATGTTTCTGCAGAATTGAACGGCTATTGGGCAGATAACGGAGGGTCTTTTGTCATCGGTAAAGATATTAATCGTCATCAAAGCCTCGTCGATGCCTCGAAAGCCATTTTACAGAAGGCCATCAGCAATATCAGGGGCGGGGTAAAAATTGCAGATATCGGACTGATGATGGAAACCGAAGCTAAAAAGAGAGGATTCAGGGTCATTAAGAACCTGGCCGGACATGGAGTAGGGAGGAGCCTCCATGAGCAGCCGGATGAGCTGTTCAATTATAAAAACAGGTTTGATACCCGCAGGTTCAGGAAAAATTCTGTAGTGGCTATTGAAACCTTTATCTCAACGGATTCAGCAATTGCCGTGGAACAGAACGACGGCTGGACCATGGTAGGCAATAAGGGCGGATACATGGCACAGCATGAACATACGCTTATTGTGACGGATGGTAAGCCTGTTATTTTGACGGAGATGAACGGTATCCTGAACTGATGCTCTGAAAGCATATAAATTATTAAGCATAAAGTGGTTGATAATTTTAATAATATCATTTTATTTATCAGAATAAGTATGAATTAAAATATATTTCATAGAAAATTTACTATAAATGTTTTGATTTTGGTTTAAAAAATTATTTAAGGCATAGTATTTGTTATTAAGATTGCAACACCAAATCACTTCATTTATAAATACTTTCTTACTCCCCGGCTGCGGCAGGGGATTTTTTTATGTTTAACGGTCATGGATTTCACTTTTCAGTCCTGAAGCAAATGATTCCTCGTTAAAAAAGTAATATTAAAATTTTAAACCATTAAGGCACGGTTATTGTAAAATATTGAGTACATCAATTAAAAATATTATTATGAACAACGAGAAAACCGTATCGGTACTTAACGATTTACTTAACATTACCAACGACAGAATTGAAGGATTTTCTAAAGTAGAAGACAAAGTATGGGAAAACCATTCAGGATTAAAAGCTGATTATGACCAGATGGTATCTGAATCCCAGAACATGAAAAATGACCTGATCAGACTGATCAGCGAAAAAGGAGGAGAGGCTGATAATACGACCAGTACGGCAGGCGCAATCCACAGAGCATGGATCGATGTAAAAAATACTTTTTCAGGAAACAAAGATGAAGCTACTCTTGAGAATGTAGTATTCGGGGAAAAAGCAGCGATCAAGGCTTATGAAGATGCTTTGGAAAGCGGAGACCTTTGTCCGGAAAGCACACAAGTAGTATCAGATCACCTTCATCACCTGAGATCATCATACAGCAAATTTGAGAATCTTGAAGAATCAAGATAATCTGAAAGACTGAAATCAACGTTTAAGGAGGCATTTTGTAAAAAATGTCTCTTTTTTATTGTTACAGTTCACCAGTTTATAAAATGGTGCTGTCCTCACACAGGACAACCATGTCAGGACAGCATCTTTTATTGAAGTAACCGGAACGGGATAAAGAATATTAATCCTGTACCAGGCGGGCTACCTTTTCTTCCAGATCTTCCAGGTTGAATGGTTTGGCAACATAATCGTCGGCCCTGGCACTGGCAGCCAGCGCGGCAATATCATTGTTAGCCGTAACATAGATGACCGGAATTTTGCTGAATTCCTCATGGCTTTTCAGAAGACGGGTAGCCTCCACACCTCCGATATTAGGGATCCAGTTGTCCATCAGGATGATATCCGGACGGAATGCTGATACTTTATCTATGATATCATGGGATGTTTCGGAAATTTCAACTTCATAGCCGCCTTCTTCAAAAATAATGGTGATCACCTCCAGGATAACGGTGTCATCATCAAAAATCAAAATCTTTTTTTTATTCATATCATTTATTTTGAACCTAAAATTTTTATTGTGCTGAATATAGCTTATTAATATGGTCCGCCAGGTTTCCCGGCGTAATCAGCCGGTCATACGTGACCCTTTCCACGGCATACTGCGGCATATAGCTAACCTCTGCCGTATCAGGATCCTGGATCCATACTTCACCCTTATTCCTTTTAATATATTTAAGGCCTTCCACTCCATCTGCGTTGGCGCCTGATAAAAGGACGCCGGTAAGGCCCTCACCAAACATTTCGGCAGCAGACTTAAATGTAATATCTATGGACGGCCTGGAATAATTCAGTTTTTCCGAACTGTCCAGTGATACTGCCTTCCTGCTTTCAAAGAGCAGGTGGTAATCTGCGGGCACAATATAAATGCCATTGACATCCATTTCCGTTTTGTCTTCAATCTCAATGACATCAACAGGGGAAAACTGCTGGAGCAGGGCAGGTAAAATACTTACCGAATGGGCTTTGCGGTGAACAACAACCAGAATCGGAAAAGCAAGAGGACTGTCAAGCTTTTTGACCATTTCCAGAATGACCTGTAAACTTCCGGCTGACCCTCCGATCACGACTAATTCCGTTGTTTTTTTCTGCGTTCCCATAGCATGGCGATTTAATGGTGGTCTACTTTTTTCCAGATGCGCTGATCATCAATCTGATGATAGTATTTCCCCAAATTGGAGAACCTGAGGGTCTCTTTCGAACCCAGTGCCAGGAAGCCTAAATTTTCCAGGCTGGCGTCAAAAAGCCTGAAAACACGTTCCTGCAATGACTTATCAAAATAAATCAGCACATTGCGGCAGATCACCAGCTGGAAACTGTTGAACGAACTGTCTGAAACCAGGTTATGGGTAGACAGGATCAGTTTTTCCTGCAGGCTCTTGTCGAAACGTACACTGTCATAATTGGCGGTATAGTAATCTGAAAAATCCTTCTTCCCACCGGAAAGGATATAATTTTCAGAGTATAATTTCATCTGCTGCAAAGGAAAAACTCCCGATCGGGCCTTTTCCAGGACAGAAGGGTTGATATCGGTACCGTAAATCAGCGATTTATGATAAAGGCCGGCTTCTTTTAAAAGAATAGCAATAGAATAGGCCTCTTCGCCGGTGGAGCATCCGGCCACCCAGATCCGGATCAGGGGATAGGTTCCGAGCTGCGGGAGGATTTTCTCTCTTAATGCTTTAAAAAAGTGGGGATCACGGAACATTTCCGTGACGTTCACTGTAATTTCTTCGATAAAATGTTTCAGGTAGTCCGGATCATTAAGCACGGTATAGCGCAGCTCTGCAAAACTGGTGAATTTATCAATCACACAGATGCGGTTGATCCTGCGCCTGAACGAGGCCCTGCTGTACTGGGAAAAATCGTACCCATACAGTTCGTAGACATCCTTGATCAGGTGTTCTACCTCTTCGTCCTTGATGATGCTTGGTTCCAACATTAAAAATATTTTTCTATGATACTGATGAGGTGATCCACATCAATAGGTTTTGAAATGTAATCCTGTGCTCCCGCATCCAGGCATTTCTGGCGGTCTTCAGGCATTGCCTGGGCCGTTACCGCTATTACGGGCACCTGGCTGACGGAAGGCGTACCGCGGATGATCCTGATCGCTTCATAGCCATCCATTTCCGGCATCATCATATCCATCAGCACCAGGCCGATCTCTGCATCTCCTTTCAGCAGCTCAATGGCATCACGTGCCATCAGGGAGCTTTCCATCTGATAGCCGCGGGCTTTAAGCGTCAGCTTAAGGGCAAATATATTACGCGGATCATCATCCACAATCAAGATTTTCTTATTCATCAGACTTTTTGCTGTTTAACTTTCATACAACCAGACACGTAACAGGGACAGGAGCTGATCAATATCCACCGGCTTGGAAATATAATCCGAAGCACCGGCCGTAATGCATTTTTCCCGTTCTCCGATCATGGACTTTGCCGTAACGGCAATTACAGGAAGCCTTGTAAACATCGGCATTTTCCTGATCTGCCGGATGGTTTCATAGCCGTCCATTTCCGGCATCATCATATCCATCAGGATAACATCGATATCCGGATGCAGCTTGATCTGTTCCAGTGCCTGCTTGCCATCCATCGCGAGAACTACTTCCACTTTATATTTTTCCAGTGCTTTGGTCAGGGAGAAAATATTCCTTACGTCATCATCCGTAATCAGGATCTTTTTTCCGCTCAGGACTTCGGTAAGCGATCCCAGGGTTTTGCTCCGGGTGATTTCGGGAGAGCTGTTCTTTTCCTCTACCAGGTGCAGGAATAAGCCTACTTCATCCAGGATCCTCTGGTAGGAGTGAGCTGTTTTTACGACAATGGAGTCTGCATACTGCTTGATCTTCAGTTCTTCGGATTTGGATAAATTCCGTTCCGTAAATATGATGATCGGTAAATTTTCCAGCCCTTCATAGCTTTTAATGGACTCGATAATTTTATATTCATTGCCCCTGGACGGTCCTACATCGAGGATGACGCAGTCCACCTCTTCAGAAGTCAGCGCTTTTACACTGTCTTCAACATTATCCTCTACGGAAAGTGAGATGTTAAAATTGCTCAGGAAATAATGCAGCGCGCTGGCATGCTTGGCATTTTCTTCCACGATCAGTACCTTCTGTGGGGATTTGCGCAGTGCTTCCTCAATTTTTTTGAATACATCCGTCATCTGTTCCAATGCAACCGGTTTGTTGATGAAATCTATAGCGCCCCGCATCAGGCTTTCTTTTTTCACCTGCAAGGAGGACATCATGTGTACCGGAATATGTTTGGTCTGGGAATTATTCTTCAGTTCATCCATCACCTGCCATCCGTCCCTTACCGGGAGCTGTACATCCAGTAAGACAGCTGACGGCCGATACTGTAAGGCTGCAGAAAGCGCATGGTCCCCACGCACCACTACCACACCTTTGTACTGCTGCATCCGGGCATATTTCAGGAGCGCTTTGGCAAAATGCGTGTCGTCTTCAATAATCAGGATTACCCTGTCGCCTTCACCGATATCGTCACGGTCATCAGCTACATCTTCCGGAATTTCCAGTACCATGGAAGTCTTTGCCGGCTGCGGTTCTTCCAGGTCCAGGATCTGTTTGATTTCCTGTACGTCTTCCTGGATAATTTCTACCAGATCCTGATCGGTCTGCATATGCACTTCTTTCGACAGTGCATTCATCGGGATAGAAAGCGTGAACTCACTTCCTTCATTGACCTTGCTTTTCAGCGTCAGTTCACCTCCTAAAAGCCTTGCGATCTCACGGCTGATGGAAAGTCCGAGGCCGGTACCGCCAAATTTTCTGCGCGTAGACCCGTCTGCCTGCTGGAAGGCTTCGAAAATGATATGCTGCTTGTCTTCCGGGATTCCGATGCCGGTATCTTTCACCGTGAAGTTGATAAAGTTTTTCTGTTTCGGATCTTTCGTGATCTGCAATCCTATGCTGCCCTCCGTGGTGAATTTAAGCGCATTGGACAGAAGGTTACGAAGTACCTGGTCCAGCCTGAGCCGGTCTGTTTCTATAGAACTGCCTAACTGTTGATCGATATCGATGTCAAAACGGATTCCTTTGTCCTGTACCAACGGATTGAACAGGTTCTGCAGGTCTTTCACCACTTCATGGATCATGACATCCTGGTATTCCAGCGTCATTTTTCCAGATTCTATCTTAGCCAGGTCAAGAATCTCGTCAATAAGGGTAAGAAGACTGCTTCCGGAGCTCTGGATCACTTTGGCAGATTCTACCTGGTCTTCATTCAGGTTTTCATCAGGATTTTCAGCCATAAGACGGGACAGCAGGAGGATTGAGTTCAGCGGTGTGCGCAGTTCATGCGACATATTCGCCAGGAACTCAGATTTATATTTTGTGCTTAATGCCAATTCCTCTGCCTTTTTCTGGATTTCAATATTCCGTTCGGCAATCAGGTGGTTTTTCTCTTCCAGCAGTTTAGAACGTTCCTCCAGTTCACTGTTGGTCTGCATGAGTTCTTCCTGCTGCACCCTCAGTTCTTCTTCAGAAGCCTGGAGCTTTTGGGTCTGTGCTTCAAGTTCCGTATTGAGGTTTTCGAGTTCAGAATGCTGCATCTGCAGTTCTTCTGCCTGGGCCTGGGTCTCTTCCAGCAGGCGTTGTTCCTTTTCACGGGCTTTGGCAGCAGAAAGTGCAATGGCAATGTTCCTTGTGCCTTCAACACAGTATTCTATCCTGTCCTGGTCGAAATTCGTTGTGGAATTCAGTTCCATAACCCCATAACATTCCCTTCCCACCATAATAGGAGCCAGGAGAATACCGTCAATTTTCATTTTGCTGCCGGCAAAGGTAACGGCAAAATCATTATCATCAAGGTCATTAAAGATCCTTGTTTTCCTGTTTTTGAAAACCTGCCCTACCATGCCTTCACCGGGTTCAAACACCTTTTTCATGGCATCTTCCAGTCCGACGGCCTTGCTGAGTTTCAGCATTCCGTCATCCAGAAGGTAAATGGCTCCATTGATGCATTTTCCGTAATCAATCATCTGATTCATGGCATTTTCGGTCACTTCTTTTACGGATTTATTTCCTACCAGCGATTCATTCAGCATTGCAAGGCCCTTCTGGCGCCAGTCGCTTTTGTTGATCTGCTCAAAAGACTTTTTCAGGGAATCCGTCATGTGGTTCAGGGACCCGACCAGGTCTCCGAGATCATCTTCGGAGGTGTCCACAACTTTCTGGCTGTAGTCGCCATTGGCTACCTGGTTGGCAATTTTTCGGATGGCATTTACCCGTCTTGTGATCTCAAGGTCCTTTGCTTTAAGCTCATTTTCGAGTTTCTCACGTCTGATCAGGTCATTGCGCAGTTTAATATAAAAAAATACCGTAACCACCAAGGCGGCAATGGCAGAAAGAACGATAAATATAACCGTTGTGGTAGAGGCTTTTGTAAGGCTTTTATTTTTAATTTCCAGTTGCCGCTCTTCATACTGGACGAAGTCCTGAACCAGTTTCCGGCATTTATCCATGTAGAATTTGCTGGTCATCATCTGATCCTGGGTCAGGAGAACGCCTCTTTGCTTATTCTGGACAATCTGCCTGAGATGCTCCATGTTCTCGTTGACGTTTTTTTCCAGATCAGCTAACCGCTTAAGCTGATTGGAATCATCAATCTGGAGGGCTTTCGCGCGTTCTATAGCTTTCGGGAACTCAATAAGGCTGCGGTTATAAGGCTCAAGGTAATTTTCTTTTCCGGTCAGCTGATATCCGCGGTCTCCCGTTTCTGCATCCAGCAGGGCAATCAGTACGTCTTTTACCGCAGTGATAGACCGTCGGCTCTTAGACAGGCTTTCCCTGTTCTCCATCTGGTTCTGAATGCTCACATAAGATGCTATGGAACTGGCAATGAGGATAAGCAATGATAATCCGACTCCGAACTGTAAATTCCGTATGATTTTTTTCGGCATAAAAAATTAATGTAAAGGTAGGGTAAAATAAAATGTGGAACCTTCGTTGACTTTGCTTGACAGTCCGATAGTTCCATGATGCTGTTTGATGATTTCAGAACAGATGTATAGGCCGATGCCCATACCCTGAAACTGGAGTGAAGATTCTTCAACACGGTAGAACTTACTGAAAACGGCTTCCTGCTTGAATTCCGGGATACCGATCCCAAAATCTGTAATGCTCACTTTTACGCCTTCATCATCCACAAACGTCGTTACGATGATCTGCTGGTTTCTCGGTGAGTATTTGATGGCATTGGACAGAAAGTTAATGAGGACCTGTTCGATACGTATTTCATCAAAAGACATGATCATATCCGGCCTGGTGCCATGGCGCTCTATACGGATGTTATTCTCTTCATGCGTCTGCAGGATGGTTTCAATGGAATTGTGGATTACGGTCTCCAGATTACCCGGCTTCTTATTGATTTTCAGTTTGCCGTTTTCTATTTTGGAGACATCCAGGAGATCATTGATCAGGGTATTCAGTTTTTCAATCTGCGTAAGCGCCTTCGTGACGAATCCGGCTTCCGAGCAGGAGTCGTCCAGTTTCAGCTTGCGTTCCAGCAACTGGATGTATGCTTTTATACTGGTTAATGGTGTTTTCAGCTCATGGCTGGCGATACTCAGGAATTCGTCTTTCTCCTTTTCCACTTTTTTCTGGTCCTCGATATCCGTAAAGGTACCGACCCAGTTTTTGACGGCATTACTTTCGTGTACCGGAGACATCCGGAGCAGATGGTAACGGTAGTCGCCGGATTCCCTGTTCCTGAGCCGTACTTCAAGATCCAGCGGCTTTCCTCTCTTTCGGCAGAGGTCAAATTCTTCCTGTATATTAAGGTCATCCGGATGGGTTTCCGGGAATTCTTTATCTGAGGCAGCATATTCATACCAGCGGGCATTCACGAAATCAACTTTCCCATCTTCATTCAAGATGAAAGCAATCTGAGGAAGGGCTTCCAGCATAAGGTGAAAGTAATCTATCCTCGACTTCATGTTTACCTGCGATTCCCTTCTCCCTTTTACTTCCAGCTCCAGACTTTGCTGTGTTTTCTTCATGGCCAGGTTCTGCTCCTGAAGGTTATAATAGGTTTTTACTTTTAAGAGCAGGATTTCCGGATCGATAGGCTTCGTTACGTAATCAATACCTCCGGAAGCATATCCGCGGGTTATAAATCTCTTTTCGGTATTTACTGCGGATAAAAATATAATGGGGATCTCTTTGGTTTTACTGTATCCGGCAAATGTTTCTGCCACTTCAAAACCATCCATGTCCGGCATCTGTACATCTAAAATAATCAGTGCATAATTATTTTTAAGTGCTTTTCCTAACGCCTCTTCCCCGGAAGTGGCTGTATCTACCTGGAAATCCCTGGATTCCAACAGCTTTTTTAGGGAATAGATGTTGTTTTGATTATCATCAACAATTAAGATCATAAAGGGTAAAAAATAGTCTATGATTAGTAGTGGTTACTTAAGTTTCCAAAAGTAGTCACAGTAACAGCAAAAATTGGGCTATTTTTAACAAAATCTTATAAATTCAGTAAAATATTGTTAAATAAAAGTCTCAATAAGGGACATTATTTGTAAGCCCATGTGCTGATGCTTAATCTTATCCGGGATTTTCTTACAGGATTTTTTTACTTCTGAATCTGTGGAATTTCTCCTGAATTTAAAAGCAGCAGGCCATCCCGCTTGTTTTTTTAGTCAGAATAAATGTAGTATGGACTAATCAAAGGATAATCGGTAAAGGTTAATCCTGGGATTTGTTTTTTGCTTTATTCTTACTGATCCATTTATACAAAGTGGTTTTTGGAATGCGGTATTCCTCTACGATTTCCAGCTTCGTCTTCTGTCCGGATTGTAACAGCTCCAGAATGTAATCGATCACCTCCTGGGTATAGATATTCTTGCGGAATTCCGGGAGTTTGCTTTTATGGGTCTTTGTCTTATTAGGGTTAGTCTCCTGTGGTGGTACGGGATATAAAATCAAATGTTGACTGTAAAGCCTGAAAAAATCGTGTTTAAGAAGTTTACTCCACCTCAGCAGCACTTCAGTTTTAATGCTTGGAGATTCGTACATCAACTTGATGTCTTTTTCTTCCAGCTGTAGAAAACCACAGATGCGTGACATTTCCAGTCCGCTTTCCTCCACTTTTTTCTTGATCAGCTTTCCGATATGCAGTGTTTTAAAATCCATAGGATACATATATTAAATTCATTAATCATTGCAGTAGAATTGCCGGCGCCTACTGCAGAAGAGATTTCTTCATCATTGCCGGAAAGTTTTGGTGAGAGTTCAAATATAATGTGTAAGATGGTATTACTGACTTATAGCAATGCTGGTGTTGTTAAGACTATCATTTGATTCAGGATCTATCATTTTTTAATCCTAAATAGTTTAACCGGTATTGTAAAATCAGTGCACAAATTTAATTATTTTACAATAATACACAATTAAAATTCTGATAGGGATCCATTAATTGATAGATGGTAAGAACTGCCTACGTATTATATTGTATTGCTGAAAAGCCTTTCAGATATAAAAAGTCTGCGCTGCCTGGGCCATATTCTGGGACCGGATCAGATGCAGCAGCCTTATGGCGGCAGTCATTCCCATTTTGAAACCGTCATTGATCAGGCATTCATAAGATAGATCCAGGTATTTGGGCAGGGTCCCTTCGCTGATGGCTACGACTTTTACACTGTTGCCGCGGATATTTTTCTTGATCAGCATGCTGTGCAGGCCTGCCAGTGTTTCATCACTCATGGCAAAAAAGCCGTCGAAATCCTCATAATCCAGAAGGATGTCCAGTTTATCTTTTACGGTGTCCGCTGAATTGCAGTATACCAGCTTGTATTTGATATCAGGAAACCTGCTGATTTCTTTCAGGAAAAAATCTTTCCTTACCTGTGTCATCTCCAGGTTTTCATCCCCGAATACTGCAAGGACCTTTCTGCAATCTGCTGCTGCCAGCTGGTCTGCTGCCATGACCATATTCTTAGCATTATCAAAAATAACCTCGTCATATTCCTTTTGCGGTAATGTCTTATCAAAGATAACGGCAGGAATTCCCATGGCTTTGATCTTATCAAGGTGGTTCAGGTCATGGGTATTCCGGGTCAGTGAAATAATGATGCCGTCTACTCTGGAGTTGATGCAGGTAAGAAGATTTTCTTCTTCGATCTGATAAGACTCTTCAGAAGACAGCATAAAGAAATGATATCCTTCCTTATGGAGTACCGATGAAATGCCTTTGATGATGGAAGGAATGAAGAACATGGAGATTTCAGGAATAATCAGACCAATAACTTTGGAAGATTTTTTCCGGAAGTTAATGGCAAAGTCATTGGGAACATAATTAAACGTCTCTGCTGCCTCTTTTACTTTCTGTTTTACAGCACTGCTGATATCCGGATGGTCTTTTAGGGCACGCGATACGGTAGAAGTGCTGATATTAAGCATTTCAGCCAGGTCTTTTATGGTAATTCTTTTCATTTTGGGTTAATAGAGACAAGTTTTGGGTGAATTTAGCAATGATTTATCAGGTAATCTGTGTTAAAAAATGTTAATTAATAAGAGTGTTAATGTTAATAAAAAGTTAAATTAAAAATTTGTTATCAACCGCAAACGATTGCGCAAACGGTTGAATTTAATACAGGGTTTAGATACCGTTAAAACTGCATTTTGGACAAGGTAAAAAAAATACTTTTAGACCATAACAAAAAAACTTCAGCAAGATATGGAATCAAAAACATTTACCAGATTGCTTATTTTCGGCGCAATGAATACCGCAGCATTCATGTTTGCCCAAAATACTGCCAATGATACCATTACCAGAGATAAAGCCATTGACGAAGTGGTGATTACGGGGAATGCCAATCCAAAGGCTTCTATTAAAACCAGTACTTCCATTTCCACATTGAAAATGAAAGACATTGAAAATGCAGCGCCCAGGACGACCGCAGAAATTTTCAGGACGATCCCGGGAATCCGTTCGGAATCATCCGGCGGGGAAGGGAATTCCAATATTACCGTGAGAGGGGTGCCGGTGTCTGCAGGAGGATCTAGGTATCTGTTGATTCAGGAAGACGGTTTGCCGGTGATGCAGTTCGGGGACATCGCTTTCGGGACTCAGGACCAGTTCACACGTTTTGATTCGTTTGTTTCCCGTGTGGAAGCCTTACGAGGAGGTTCAGCATCGGTATTTGCCAGCAATTCTCCGGCCGGGATCATTAACTTTATCACTAAGACAGGCGAGAAACAGGGCGGAAGCATCATTCAGCAGGTAGGCCTGAACTACAGGAATTACAGAACTGATTTTGATTACGGAGCGCCGATAGGAAACAATACCTTCATCAGTGCCGGCGGATTTTACAGGGTAGGCGACGGGCCGAGAAAGACGGGATTCAATTCCAATAACGGAGGACAGTTCAGGATTTCATTGCTTAAAAAATTTGAGAACGGAAGCTTCAGGATCTATGCGAAAGTCCTGGATGACCGTACAGCAGCCTATATGCCCATGCCTGTTTCTGTAACCGGAACAGACAGCCATCCGAAATGGTCTTCAGTATCAGGTTACAATGCACTTACCGGTGCTTTGCAGACCATCAACCTTCAACACGACAGGACCGTTGGAGGCAATGGCAATATCCTGGACAGTGATATTTCAGACGGGATGCATTCCGTATCCAAGGCAATCGGCGCAGAATTCAACTATGACCTGGGAGACGGGTGGAAATTTGAAGAAAAAATGCGGTATGCAGCTAATGGCGGACAGTTTATAGCCCCGTTCCCAGCGAGTGTAGGAACAGGAACAGAAATCCTTTCTACTATTCCGGGATATGCCAGAGCGGTATACAGCGGAACCAATACAGCGGTGGATATGAATGCTTATTACATGAAAATGCACCTGTTCAATGTAACCCTGAATAATTTCAATAACTTTTTCAACGATTTCAATTTCAGCAAGAAATGGGATGGGGTAAAACTCAATGCGGGACTGTACAAAGGGCTTCAGAATATCAATATGTCATGGGTATGGAATACCTATCTTCAGGAAGTCAGCGATAACAATGCAAGGCTGATCGATGTATACAATGCCGCAGGAACAGCCATAACAGACCATGGATTGCTGGCGTACGGTGTTCCGGCATGGGGCAACCTAAACAGGAACTACAATACCAAATATGATGTAACGGCACCGCATGCCCAGATTGAAATCAATGCAACGGATAAGCTGACGATTGATGCAGGCGCAAGGTATGACTTCGGAAGGGTGTCGGGAAGTTTCTCCGGAGTAACGAATACCAAAACGGTGCGTGATATGAACGGCAACGGCGTTATCGATATTCCTGAACAGAATGTAGCCACCAATGACAATATCAATGTTCCGGTAAACTACAGATACGGAATCTTCGGATATTCCGTAGGAGCCAACTATGCACTGAATAGCCGTAACGCGGTATTTGCAAGGGTGAGCCAGGGCGGAAGTGCTTCTGCAGACAGAATCCTGTTTTCGGGCTATAACTATACGAATAATGATGATCCGGCACTGGACGCTGTAAAAGTGAATAAAGTCAACCAGCTGGAAGCAGGGTATAAATTGAGAGGTGCTCAGTATTTCCTGAATACAACCCTGTTCCTTGCCAATACTACAGAGGCTAATTTTGAGGCTACTACACAAAGAAAGACTGAGAATAAATATCAATCTTATGGTGTGGAACTGGACGGATACTACAAAATCAGCAGGATGTTCGATATTAAAGCAGGACTTACCTACACCCACGCAGAAATCAGAAATGCACTGGACCCTGCCATCATCGGAAATATGCCAAGAAGAACACCAAAGCTGATGTATACGGTAAACCCTAATTTTAATGTTGAAAAATTAAGTGTTGGGTTCTATCTCATCGGTGTAACCAAATCCTATACTCAGGATTCCAATAAGCTGATGATGCCGGCTTATGCCATTGTAAACCCTTATATCTCTTACCAGGTGCTGAAAAACCTTTCCGTAGCCGTTAATGGAAATAATGTATTCAATACCATTGCCGTAACCGAAGCCGAAGAAGGTTCTCTAGTTGGCGGTAACGGAATCATAAGAGCCCGTACTTTACCGGGAAACAGTTATAGTGTAAGTGTTAAATTTGATTTTTAATCACGGACAGAACCAGGCGGAATAACAGGCTTATTCCGCTTTTCTAAAAAATATACATATGTTCAAGGAAGAAGCTTTACATGTGATCAGGAAATCGGTCACGGAAGAAGGTTTGCTAGCGTCGGCGCAGCAGAAAGACAATTACGCCAGGGTGTGGGCAAGGGATTCTATGATGACAGGGTATGCCGGAATCCTGGTGAATGACGGTGAAATTCTTTCCGGATTGGAAAAATCTATCCTGACACTGGCCAAACATCAGGCCGGAAACGGGCAGATTCCTTCGAATGTGGTTCAGGGAAAAGCCAGTTTCGGAACGCATGTCGGCCGGACTGATGCTACGACATGGTGGGTAGCCATCACCTGTGAATATCTGAAGGGATCAGGGAACTCTTCGTTAGAGGATCAACTGAAAGAACCGCTTTACAGGGCACTTTCATGCCTCAAAACCTGGGAATACAATCAGCGCGGATTGGTGTACAGTCCGCTCGGAGGCAACTGGGCAGATGAATATGTAACCTCTGGCTATACACTTTATGATAATGTCCTCAGGTACTGGGCTTTAAAAAATGTTGCTGGGCTTTATGAAGATGATGATTTAAAAGACTTAGCGGAAACAACCAGACAGCTGATCCAGGACAATTTCATAAAAAATGAATCCGGCATAGCCAGATACCACGAGACGGCCTATGCCAGAGCTTCAGCAAAACCCTATTTCTGGGCAGCGTTGAACGCGAACGGATATGACGAACGTTTTGACCTTGCCGGGAATGCACTGGCGCTGTACCTTGATTTTGATCTTGATATCAATGCTTTTTCAGATTTTCTTACTGAAATAAGCCAGGAGTTCAGCCACTGGATGCTTCCTGCTTTCTATCCGGTGATTTTTCCCGGTGATGATGACTGGAGACTGCTCGAAAACAATTACAGCTACAGCTTTAAAAATGAGCCATACCATTTCCATAACGGAGGCTCGTGGCCCATTTTCTTGGGTTGGCTCTCCCTTGGTCTGAAAAGAAAAGGCATACAACATATCCCGGAACAGATTCTGGTACAGTATGAATCCCTGATGAACGAAAAGGGGCATCATTTCAGAGAGTATTATTCGACGGACAAATTATTGCCGCTCGGAACCGAGCAGCTTTGTTTTTCTGCCTCAGGATACCTGATGATGATCCGGGAACCTGCTGCCTTAAACCCTTTATAACTGATAAGATGATTGGTGATATTATAGAATTGAATGAAACCCATCTGGCCACTGCCGGAGAAATATTGGAGATCCTGAAGAGGCAGTTCCCGTTAGCTCAAAAACACAAAATTGCTGTTGGGATTGCAGGTGAAAGCGGAAGCGGCAAATCTGTGACCGCTTTTGCCCTTCAGAAAGTGCTTCAGGAAATAAACATCAAGAGCCTCGTGTTGCAAATGGATGATTATTTTACGCTTCCGCCCAAAACCAACCATGAGAACCGCCTGCTTTCCCTGGAAAATATAGGTCCTCATGAAGTGAACCTGAAAAAGCTTTCCGGAAATATAAAGGATTTTAAGAAAGGAATGCCAATAATAGAAAAACCTCTGGTCCACTACCGCGAAAACAGCATCCGGACAGAAGCTTTGGAGGTTGAGGAATGTAAGGTGATCATTGTGGAAGGGACGTATATCCTAGAACTTGAAGATTTTGATTATAAAATATTCATAGACCGCAATTATAAGGACACCTATAAGAACCGTATGCAACGGAACCGTGATGAACAGAGCGACTTCGTAGAAAAGGTACTAGATATAGAGCATCGTATCATCCGGAATTTTAAAAATAATGCCGATCTTATCCTCGACAAAAACTATCAACCGGTAATTCCCCAATAGCCATGACAAAAAGAATCATTCCCCGCCTGAGCTTCTGGCAGATCTGGAACATGAATGTGGGCTTTTTCGGTATCCAGTACAGTTTCGGCTTGCAGCAGACTGCTGTAAATCCTATTTATTCATTCCTGGGTGCCCACGCCGAGCAGCTGCCCATCCTCAACCTCGCCGGACCGATCACCGGACTGCTGATACAGCCTCTGATCGGGGCTATCAGTGATAAAACCTGGAGCAACCGCTGGGGAAGGAGGAAGCCTTTCTTCCTGTTGGGGGCGGTATTGTGCAGCCTGGCCCTTTTTGCCTTTCCGTTCAGTTCCACCATCTGGATGGCTGCCGGACTGCTCTGGATTCTTGATGCCGCCAACAATACCGCGATGGAGCCGTACCGTGCTTTTATTGCCGATAAGCTTCCCCAGGAGCAGCAGACCTTCGGGTTCCAGATGCAGAGCCTCTTTGTGGGAGCCGGGATCACTTTAGCGAATTTATCACTCTTCATATTCCAGAAATACCTGGGTGGGAACTCCGCTAATGGAGGGATTCCGGCATGGGTATATTATTCATTCTTCCTGGGATCTTTCTGCTCCATAGCTTCCGTTGCCTGGTCGGTGTATAAAACGCCTGAAATACCTCCAACCGAGGAAGAATTGGAAGAACTTAAAAAAGCCAGGGAACAGAGCAATTTCTTTACGCCGTTTGTGGAAATCATTACGGCGATCCGGGAAATGCCCAAGCTGCTCTGGCAATTGGCGCTGGTCTATCTCTTCCAGTGGTATGCCCTGTTTTGTTACTGGCAGTTTATCACGCCTATGCTGAAATGGTCATTGTACGGGATTACTGAATCCGACGAGCAGAAAGCAAACCATATCGCAGAATTAACCAAAAAAGGAATTTCAGTAGCAGCATCAGACCTGTCATGGACCAAAAATATTCTTCACACCGTAGAAGTTGCGGTAGGGCAGACCGGGCTCATGAATGGTTCTTATAATATCATAACGATCCTGTCAGCATTGCTGCTCGTACCCTTTGCCAAAAAATTCTCTACTAAAAATACCTATATCTTCTGCCTTTTCCTTACCGGTTTGGGGGTTGCGGTACTCCCGCTGATTAAAAATGAATACCTGATCCTGCTGCCGATGGTCGCCCTCGGAATCGGCTGGGCTGCTATGATGGGACTGCCGTATTCTATGGTTTCGCCGGCCATACCGGCTGATAAAAGAGGGATCTATATGGGGGTGATCAATATGATGATTGTGATTCCGATGCTGATCCAGACGCTGTCATTCGGGTTTATTTATCATACAATGCTTGGCAATAATCCTTCGTTGGCAATCGCTCTGGCAGGGATCCTGTTTCTGGTTGCGAGCGGATGTGTATTTTTCATGCAGGTTAAAGAAAACAAAACTCAGGGATAACCTGATTAATATATGGGAATGTGTGTAAAATCTCTGAGGAGGTTATTAAATCCGTCTTGCTAAAGACGGGTTTGTTTTTCCCATAGCTTCCCAATACTGACGGATTGCCGGTGTTCTGTAAAATCGATACATTTGGGCATGGATAACAGGAACCGCGGTAAGAATACCGGTGATGACGGATTGTTCGGGACTGGGAAGCAGCTTGAAAAACTGAGGGCGGCTGTTCGTGACATGCATTATCTGCTCAGCCGGGGGTATCCTGAGAAAGCATCTTCGGAACTGGCTGGCAATCGCTACAGGTTGAAGACACGCCAGATCCAGGCACTCCGCGGAGCGTCTGCATCTGAAAGCCAGCTTGAAACCAGGAGGTCAAAACAGCTGGAGATCCAGGGCCTGAAAAATAAAATGGTGTTTCTTGACGGATTCAATGTCCTGATTTTGCTGGAAAGTCTGCTTTCGGGAGCCTATATTTTTGAGGGGCTTGATGGTTGTTTCAGAGACCTTTCCGGTGTGCACGGAACATACAAAAGGGTCAATCAGACGCTGAGGTCAGTGGAGCTTGTTGCTTCATTCTTTAAAAAATCGGGAGCCTCAAAACTGATCTGGATTTTTGACCAGCCGGTTTCCAACAGCGGAAGAATCAGACAGATAGTGACGGATTTTGCCAGCGAACATGATCTCAACTGGGAGGCAGAACTGCAATTCAATCCTGATCAGTTTTTAGCGGAACAGGCGGAAATCGCAGTTTCTTCCGACGCCTGGATCCTGGATTACTGCAAAAGCTGGTTCAACCTGATCGGATACCTGATCCACGAAGAAAAACTTCCTGTAAACTCCGTAACACTTTTCCATGATGAACCTGTTTGAACTCTGCATCCGGCATGTGTCAGAAGAATGGAAGCTGAAATACGGAGCCATTTTAGCAGAAGAGCATATCCAGGCTATGGAATTGAACATCCGGAAATTCAAATCGGGTAAAGGCAATTGGAACCTGCCTTTTTTCGACGAGGAAATTAACATCGACCGTGACAAAAGTTTTATTGTCATGACAGAGGTTCTCGAAGGTCCGGATGAAGCGGAAGTCAAATGCCGCCAATTAGAAGAAATTTCCTTTGAGCACTGGCTGAATGTACTGGGGCAGAGGATAACCTCAGCCAGCCTCCGTGATGAAAAGGCAATCCCTCCGCTCAGGTCTGTGCTTATTGAAGCCTGCCAGACTCCGTACAACAGTGAAATTACCCTTGCACAAAGGGCATGGGAAAAACATACCGGAAGGCTTAATGATCCGTTCTGGGGAGAAGTGAAAGGCAATAACCATCAGAAACAGCAGCTCGTAATGGATAAAATCAACCATATCCTTGGCCATACAACCTGGTGGAATGTGTTTTATCACTATAAGCATGAATTGGTTTTTGAAGTCAGGGAACAGGAAGGACACGGCATCCGCTGGAGCAATGGTGGCTGCTTCCTGATCGGTTTTCTGGAAGGGTTTATCACTGAATGAAAGGAAACAGATGGATGCGGGTCTGGGTATTAATTATAATATATAATAATGTTTTAATGTGTGATCATGCTTTTCATAAAAAAAGAGTTTTACAATGCTGTAAAACTCTGATGTTTAATATTTGCAGGCAATTGCCTTTTCTCATTCTTACAAGCTCCTGATTCCCGCTTCCAGGGCCAATTCGATCATAGGCTTAAGTGCTGTTTCGCGCTGGTCCGCAGAAATATTCTCATGCGTCGGGATAATATCGGAAACCGTGAGGATGGTCGCTGCATTTTTCCCCAGGTGCTGCGCATTGGCAAACAATCCGAAAGCTTCCATTTCTACGGCAGGGCAGTGATGCTTCGTGGCAATGGCCGGAATGGCCGGATCCTTCCTGTAAAAAATGTCGCTGCTGTGGATATTCGTCGCTTTTGCCGTTAAAGACATTTCCAGTGCCGTTTCATTAATAGTATGGAAGATATTCCCCTGATGGGAAAGGATCTCATCATCAATGTCCCAGGCATATTTCGCATAGGTGCTTTCACTGGCAGCATATTCAACATTCAGGAGGTCAAAAACTTTTAAATCTGTGGTATATGCACCGCAGGTTCCGATCCTGATGATGGTATCCACTTCATATTCCGTAAACAGCTCGAAAGAATAGATCCCGATACTCGGAAAGCCCATTCCGCTGGCTCCTACAGTAATTTTTTTCCCTTTGTATAAACCTGTGTAATAGAAAATACCTCTGGTCTGGCTGACCAGTTTAGCGTCTTGCAGGAAATTTTCAGCAATATATTTTGCGCGTAGCGGATCACCCGGCTGTAAAACAACTTTGGCAATTTCCCCTTTTTTTGCACTGATGTGGATACTCATAATTTTTTATTTCAAAGGGCAAAGATAGTAAATATGAGAATAGTGGATGCTCGATACCGCTTCCGGGAGCATTTTAACGGAAGGTTTGTTAATTATCTTCTGGGTACCTTTTAAAACTGACGATTCAAAAGTAATTATGTCTATTTTTGTTAGATGACGGAAAACAGATCCCCATTTCTAGATACTTTATTTCTGCTGCGGAAAGATGAATACATGACGGTTTTTACCGGCCTTCAGGAAATTCCTGAAAATGAAATCCAGGAAGCAGCGGATTATTTCGGATCCGAATTTGAGAAAGAAAGACTGGAATTTTTATCGGCTGAAATCCTCTATGATCGGGATGCTGCGGTCTGGGCAGCTAAAATACTCTATCACAGTGCTCAGTTATATCTTGTTCGTAAAGATACTTCCATGGATCTGATGAAATTCATTCCGGAGTATACCGGTAAAACAGATGTCTCAGCCATCCTTTCTGCCGATCTGTCGTTAAGATTTCTGCCGCAGGTACTGTATGCTCTTCAGACGGCTGATCCGGAAGATCCGCTGATTGCATTGCTGGAAAAGATTTTGACCCGGTTTCATTATTCAGGCATCGGAGCAGACCTGGATCTTCAGAATGCCAATTGGGAAGAAGAGCTGGAAGATCCGACCTACCGGAAGCTGTACCTGGAAAGGATCGTGGGAAAAAAAGCGTACCAGCTGGCTGAGGTTCCGTATATCAATCAGTTGCTGATGGCGGAATTCGGGATGTATAAAGATATATTCTGGAAAGAACTGAAAGATAGGAATCATTAAATCTTCCTGCTTTGCTGTCATGAAGTCGTCTTCAGCAAAAACAATGATCAAAAGGAAACTGTGCTTTTTGCGTTTAATCATAAAATAAAGGTCAATGACTCAAACTATAGAAAAACTAAACCGTGTCCTCAGCTATATTAAAGATACCTTTGTAGGAAAAGACGATGTGGTAGACCTGCTGGGAATCTCTTTGCTGGCAAGGGAAAATGCATTTCTCTACGGACCTCCCGGAACGGCAAAATCCGCCATTGTAAGGACCCTGGCCAAAACGGTAAAAGACGGGAAAAACTTTGAGTATCTCCTGACACGATTTACGGAGCCTAATGAGATTTTCGGGCCCTTTGACATCAGGAAACTGAAAGAAGGAGAACTGCTGACGAATACGGAAGGCATGATGCCCGAAGCATCCATGGTTTTCCTGGATGAGATCTTCAATGCCAATTCCGCTATTCTGAACTCGCTTCTGATGGCACTGAATGAGAAAATATTCAAAAGAGGGAAGGAAACCAGGCATCTTCCTGCGCTCATGTTTGTGGGAGCGAGCAATGTCCTGCCTGAAGATGAGGCCCTGAATGCATTATTCGACCGTTTCCTGATCCGGATCAATGTGGATTATGTACATCCTGAACTGCTCCAGCAGGTGCTTTTAGCCGGAAGAAAGCTGGAGAACAATACTGAAACGGATGTTCCTGAAATCCTTTCCGGCGAGATCCGCGCATTGCAGGAACAGTGTAAAACCGTTGACCTCAAACCGGTATACGAAGTGTACCTAAATACAGTTATCAGCCTTAGAAATACAGGAATTGCCATCTCTGACCGGAGGGCGGTAAAAATGCAGAACCTTATCGCAGCCAGCGCCCTGATCTGCGGAAGGACTGAGGCCGTACTTTCCGATCTGTGGGTACTGAAGCATATCTGGGATACCGAGGAACAGATAGAAATCCTTGAGGGGATCATCAACCGGACCATTGAGAAAGACGCCCATCCGAAATCCCATCCGCAGGCCCTTCAGAATAAAACGCCGAATCCTGAAGAAGTGATGAAAGATGTGAAAATACTCGTTGAAAAATGGGAGGGCGGACCGCTGAGCTTTGAAGAACAGAACGTAATTAAAGATAAATTGAGATACCTCCAGACCCGCTGCGACTGGATCCGCAATCCTGAGCAGAAGCAGTACATCCAACAGGAAATCGAAAGTCTATGGCAAAAGATCCTTCAGAGCATATAAAAGAATTCCGGGCAGAAATTCCCCGGGTGAATGAAGATTATCTGGGAACCATTCGCGACTGGCAAAATGTGCAGGTCGCAGTTGAAGATGAAGTGATCTGGCTCAAAGGTTTTACCGATGAACAGGCTGCTTCACCGGAGCTCCGGCAGCTTCCTGGTTTTTTGCTGTACGAATTGCGTGACGGCCTTTTATTCCGGAAAGATGCACTGGTCCCCAGTAAAAAGATGAGGACAGTATTGCTGTGGAACCCGATTGATAAAGCTTTGCGCCTGACGTTCCCTGTTTCCAACAATAATTTTTTCGGCATCGACGGAAGAATTGAGGTAAAATTGGTACCGGGTGGAGATGAGCACGCTGCAATAGCCCTGATGAGCCCGATGGCGGAAATCAGAAACAGCCTTATAGCTTTGCCTAAATTCAAGCTGGAAAGGCTGGACTGGATCGTTATTGATGACCAGGCATTGTTTATCGGCACTCCGTTGCTGGGTTTTCCGGGAAAAGCATACTGGTCAAAAGACAGCCATCTTCTGCCTGCCGGTTTCGATTTTGAATATACAAACCTGAGCCTGATGTTGCAGAAAAAATACAATGCAGATTCGGAATCCTGGCTTCTATGGAAGGAAGACGGAAGCGTCCTGTCGCTCAGGAAAAATGACTTCCGTAAGCTGTCCGTAAGCTCTTTCCGTCTCACCGAAAAATCACAGGAATGGATATAATTGCTTATTTCCAGTCGTACAGAGGCTATTTCTGGGAGTGGACCACTGATGAAGACGTTCCCGATGATACCGGCTATCATGAACATAACCTGATTTCCATTCCGAATGCAGGAGCCATTGCCTACCGGCCGTATATCATCGAAGTCCTGAACATCCTGAAAGAACAGGGGCTCCCGCCTTTCGGTGCCCTGTTGCTTGTTCTGTATGCAGTCCAGGAAGGACACGTAAATCAGGATGGCATCTTCTATTATTTGAAAAGGACCAATCATGAAGGATACGGACAGGAGACTGGTAAAGATATTGAATCGGCGATTCATTTTTTAGAGCATTTAAGTCAGATGGAAAGTGCTTTGAAGAAAGGGCAGAATAAGATCAATCTGTTGCAGACCCTGTTTAAGGACAGCCACAATCAGCTGTCTCCGGTAAGCTCTGAATTGATTATGAAAAGGTTTGAGAAAAGCCCAGTGATCATTTCCAAGGCCGCAGAAAAAAGGGAACTGACTCAGGCTGTTATCAACAGGGATCTCAAAACGCTGGCGCTGCTCCACCATCAGTTCCCGACCACAGAATCTATTGTTAATGCTGTGAAAGGCATCGCTGTTATTCCGGAACTTGAAGATAAAGTCGTTGAGGAAGAACCGGTCATTGAAACCGGTAAAGAATTCGTACAGGAATTGATCGAAGAGCCGAAAACATTCCAGGTCGGAAGCCTGGTCAAAAGAATCTGGAGCGGTTTTAAAATCCCCATGCGCCACCTTTCTCCCGGGGAACAGCCGATTGGCGGGATTTCAGACATGACGAACAAAGGGGACTTCAACAGGATGCTTCTGTCTGAATTTGCCCATGAAGAAGAGGTTTTTATGAACCGTGTTGCCAATAACGAAGCCCTGTATATCCAGCGGGAAATCCCGCCTGAAGAAAATATTTTTGAGCGGGTTATCCTGATTGATATTTCCCTGAAGAACTGGGGTATCCCAAAAGTTTTGGCATTTGCATCGGCAATTGCCGTTATCAAACATCCGAAAGCCCATTCCGAATGCAGGGTTTTCGTCCTGGGGGAACACAGCATACCCGTTTCTCTGGACACTGTTGAAGAAGTGATCCGGAACCAGAATGCAGTAAGCCCTGTGCTGGACGTTTCAAATGCCCTGGAAAAGTTTTTTGAAGAAGAACATGCCGGAAGGGACCTGGAAGTTTTTTTCATTACCAGCGAGGAAAATGTACAGGACCACCATATGCAGAAGGCCATCCATGAAAACCGGGATCGGCTGAAATTCCTGGTGACGACTTCCGCAGACGGGGAGCTTAACTTTTATAAACACCATAAAGGGACAAGAAAGCATATTCAGAAAATCAAACTTCCACTTCGGGAGCTTTGGGCGCATCCTCCGAAAAGGAACAGGATTTCCGGAGGAGACGGAAGCGGTGCTAAAACAGCAGTTCCGGAAAATTATCCGTTGCTGTTTCCTACGCCTAAAGACCGTATTGAAACCTTTTTGTATGAAGGGGAATTTTATATTTTAAGCAATAAAAAGCAACTGCTGAAAACATACCTGTCAGACAACTACTACAATAAGAATATCTATCAGGATACCAGCATCCAGAAGGGTTGTGAGGTGATCAAAGAGAATATTTCGGTAAAGCCCAGGGGACAGTTTGCGCTGGCCAGGAACAAAGCCGGAAATTATATCCTGGCCCAGTACCAGCCGGATAAAAAAAGCATCTCCAGGCTGGACCTGACGACAGGCGAGTACTCGGAACTGAATCTGGCCGGCCTTGATATTCCTTTGAATTTTTCACTGATCTATTTCAGTAAAAGCTTTTTCTTGTACGGACTTCAATATGACAAGATATTCAGGATTAACCTTGAAGGAAACCTGTCTGCCGAAGGAACCGACAATAACAGCGAAATCCGTAAAAGTGTATTCAAAACCGAAATGGAACTTAACAAACTCAAAAATAAGGGGACTAAAATTTTAAATAATTTTACCGGTATCGGAATCAACAATGCCGAAGAGCTGGTGATCTCAAAATTTGCTTTGCAGTTCCATTCGGAAAACGAATACCGGCTGGAAAAGAATTCAGTAAAGATAGAGACTGAGGCCCATCAGGATAAGAATAAATTCACTTTCAGCGACGGAAGTGAGGTGATCACAGACCATCGCGGAATGCTCACATTGATCAGCAGCAATAAAAGCATTCCCACTTTTTATATGCCGTCCACCCGCGATGGTTACATAGCACTGGCTACGGAAAAAAAATTCGGAGGATCGGAATATTACCTTCCGAAAAAATCGAAACTGATGATCAGGGAAATGGAAGAAATGTATTTCGTATATATGCAACCCTTTATCAAACATATTCTGGAATATGGAGCTTAGAATACACCCTTTTCCGAAAAATACGTACCCCAGAAAAGGGCTCCTGATCAAAGGGGCTTCACCCATGGTCTGGCTGCATGAGATGGAAATACTGGGGATAGACCTCACCATGGTCCGCTCATTTCCCGTGCCCGCCAATGAACCGAATAGGCTGCATGGATGCTTCCTGGTTTTTCAGCATGAAGCTCCTGCCGGGATCGGGAAGAATGCCTATTTCCAATGTGTGGATGATCAGCTTTTCATTCCCGAATATACCCTTTTTTACCCTAAAGTGTCCCCGGAAGAATGGAGCGCTGCCGGTGCGGAATTCCTGCTGATGCATCCGGAATTCGGGATGGTGAAGCTGAATGAAGAGATTGACTGGCTCTCACTGATCAGCGATCCTCTGCCATCAGAAGCAACAATCAGGAAACCCTCAGCCGGTGTGAAGATTCCTCAGGAAATTAAAAGCTATGCCGTAGAAACAGACGATGAGAAAACACTGGAAGCCCTCCAGAAATCCGGGACCGAGCAGGAATGGATGAACAATCTTCCTTTTGATCTGCAGAAAGTGATGAACGGCAATAAAAAGGAAATTGAAAAATACCTGAAATATATTGAGAAATACCCTGAAAGGGCTGTTGATCTTGGCGTGCCGCTGGACGTTACCGGGACTTCCCGGGGTGACGGCTTCGCAAAATTTATATTTAGCCATTCCTGGATTGAAAAGTTGTTCGGAGGAAACCGTGAAAAAGAGGATGTATCATATTCCGGCAGATACCGATGGATATTCTGGGTATTCCTGATCGTTGTTGGGCTCGCAGGACTTATTACTTACTTAAACAAAGAAAAATCCTCTCCTGAAGAGACCGGATCTTCGGGTAAGATTTCCGGAAAACCTGATGAAAATATGATGACTCCTATGGTTGCTTATCAGTCCGGTGTAACCGATATCGATATGAAAATCGATTCCATCTACGGAAGAAAACGGAAAGAACTCATGAGGGAACACCTGAAAGCCAGCTTCAGCAGGAAAAATGAACAGAGCTATGAGGCATACCTGAAGGCCGGCGGCAGGCCGATCGATAAGATTCAGAACGATATAGCAAAGCTGAATGAACGGACCGATGCCGCTACCGATTCACTAAGAAGAGTCTACCGTAAAAAAATTGTTACCTACTTAGTGAAGAATGAACAGGCATTCAGGAAAAAGATTGCAGATTCCCTCCAGAAAACCGGTTCCGGAAAGCCTGCTGCTGAAGGGGTCATAAAGAAAATACTCAAAAAGAAACAGATGCTCGTAGAAGACTCACTGGGACGGCTCTATGGAACCAAAGATTACCTGGAACCTCCGGCTGTTAATCCTGAAAAGGCCTTACATTCTCAAAACAAAGGAACATCAACTGATCAGGAGCACAGTATTTCTTTCACAGAGATCTTCTGGCTGATCATTTCCATGATCGGAATGGTAGGGCTGTATTCATTTGTAGTAAAAAAGAGAAGCCTGAATATCGGTGGAGATCATGTTCCGGCCGGGATCAAAATTTTCCTGATGCTGGTACTCGTAGCTATGGTAGCCTATATTTTCTACCCGCTGATTGCAATGTTCGGATACAACTGGTTTGTATGGTTCCTGATCATCTGTGTGGTCCTGCTCCTGTACCGTTTGTTCAGCGAAGACAAAACCATTTTAAAATCAGATAAGGATGAATAAGCAGAGGTTTATCAATAAATTCATCGCAGCATTTTTCCTTCTGGTCATCATTAAGGTCATCGGGATCCTGGCACAGCTGTTCCACAAGAGCTTCTGGAGTGTTGTAGGTACATTGATGCTGTTCATTGTGATTGCCCTGATCTTTTTCGTTGTCCTGCTCCGGCTGGAAGATAAAGAAAAAGAAAAAAGTGCATCCGGACGTACCAGGAAATCCGGCAGTGGGAATGCCTATGTGGAATCTTCCCTTTTCGACAGGATAAGGAATACTTATGAAGAGCTTGCCCAGAAATACATCACAGAAAACGACTATAGGAAAGCGGCCAGGGTCTACATCAACCTGCTCCGGGACCATTACCGCGGCGCCAAAGCACTGGAAGAAGGGGGATGGTACAGTGAAGCGGCTGTTATTTACCTTAAAAAACTCAAAAATAAACCTGAGGCCGCCCATTGCTACGAAAAGGCCAGACAGTACCGGAAAGCCATTGATCTTTATAAAGAACTCGGCCAGAAAGAAAAAGTAGGGGACCTGTATCTGGAAATGAATGACCGTAACCATGCCAATGCCTATTATCAGATGGTTGTAGATGATTATGTCAGCAACAACCAGATGGTAAAAGGTTCGCTGATCTACCGGAAAAAAATGAACCTGCCGGATCAGGCTCAGGAAATCCTGCTCAAAGGCTGGGAAGAAAACCGCGATGCCTTTAACTGCCTGAATAACTATTTTGCCCAAATTACTGATGTTGAAAAGCTTCAGGAGCAGATTCAGGAACTCTACTACAAGACTCCTTCAGATCGTAAAATCATTTACCTGGAAGCCATGAAGCATGAATTCAAAAAAGCTCCAGAACTTCATGCAGCTACCAGAACTATCGCCTATGAGATTATCGCTGAAAAAATAGCGACTCATTCAGAAATCGTGAATGAACTGAAACATTTCAATCCTAAAGATGAGATCATCCTGAAGGATATTTCGAGGTATAAGACGGGTAGGAACAGGATATTGAAGGGTGGGTGATGATTGACAGGCTTGATAAATTTAAAGATTTAAAGATTGAATAATTTAAAGATTTAAAATTGAGAAATTGGTTTTTGAAAGGAGTTTTTAGGTAATAAAAGAATCGTGTTGTTTAAATCCAAATGGCTTTGAGAACCTCAGCTACCAGGTTTGTTAAAAATTAAAATACCCCACCATAACAGGAAAAAGATTTATCTTTGCACCAGTATAATGATGACAATACAAAGCACACATATCTGTTTAAATCTCTGCGATCGCCCTGTAGGAAAGGGATCGTTTGCATATGACTGCATGATATCAGATGAGGTGAACTGTGCTTGCTTTGAAAATTATTGACAATAATCCCGTAAAATTCAAATCAAAATAAAACAGAAACGCCTCAGACAACGGGGCGTTTTTTGTGTTTTTAAGGCAGAAATTATTTAGAATGATAAAAAATAACCATACAAGTGAAAATTTTTTAACAACCAATGAACAACTAATACGAAAATAGAGCGTGATCAGTAAACCCGATGAGAGACAGTCATTTAGGTAAAAAAGGATCTGCGGTGAGCCGCGGACAGGAAATTTTTATGCTAAATTTTGAGTTTAAATTACTGATTATCAAATGTTTATATTAAAAATATATTTGCGGATGTGGAAATTTCGTCTTTACTTTGCAACCGAAAATTGAAAACAACAGATTTCAGTCTTTCACAAACTTTAAACAAGAACAAAACAATGAAACATTTACATACCCTATCTGAAATGAACTCAACACAGCCCGGCGGGCAGCCGAGAGGTCAGCAGTATACCTGTAAGGTTCTTCTTGATAATGATTTTATACATAAAAGGTGCTTATATACATGGGTCAGCTAATGAACTGACACGTCCGAACATATAAGCGCCTCCTGAAAAGAGGCGCTTTTTTTATGGTGAATGGTAGAGATAAACGGTCCCGTAGCTCGAATGATCAGAGCACCGGCCTTCGAAACCGGAAATATAAGGTGAAGCCTTTCCGGTATTACAGGTAAATATGTTGTCATGGCAGATTCGCTTTTACCGGTACATATTTTAAAAAAATTGACAAGCGAAGTGAATTGACTTTTCACCATTCACTGCAACAGGTCTATTGAGGTAATGGTAACCTTCCCGACTGTCTCTCGGGTACCGCGGGTTCGATTCCCGCATAGACCGCAAAGGTTCATCAATGTCTGCTCCGGCTGTCTCCCGGAAATGATTGTATGGTGAACCTGCACAACTGGAAAGATAACGGTGGTTGTTTACCCGCCTTGGACGCGGGAGGTCATAGGTTCGAATCCTATTTTCCAGACCAATAGTTTCAGAAGAGAGCAAAGGAAAAGTCCGTCAGCGCAGACGATCTTTAGCCAAAAAACACAATACCTATAGACGGGCTTTTTCTCAACTCAAAAATGGACAGCAGTAATAATGGACAAAGTGACCGTAAGATCAGTTTTTAGAGATGATAAAGCCTGTCGAAGCGCAGAAGTTCTTATATCAAACACAATAAGACAGGCTTTGTTTTTAATAAAACACGATCATCATAATGACGGAAAGTCACTAATGAGTTATAATCTATTACTCATTGCTCATTACCTATTACTCATACAAATGATGGTTCGCCGAAGCGAGAGAGTCGGGGCGGTCTGCAAAACCGTTGCGTAAGCTGAGTGGGTTCAAAATGTGGAACATTCGTGAATTCAATAAAAAAATGCGATAATCATGAACAATCCCATAACCATCTCAAACAGCTAAAATGAGATTGTTCCGGAAAAAAAAGGCCTGTCGGGCGCAGGAGTTCTTATATCAAACAAAAATTAAGACAGGCTTTATTTTTCCATAGGTTATGGGAAAATCAGAGGGTTATTACCCATTACTGATTACCCATAAAAAAAGGAAGCACGCCGGAGCCGGAGGGCCGGGGCGGTCTGTAAAACCGTTGCGTCTTTGCTGAGCAGGTTCAAATCCTGTTGTTTCCACAAACCGCTGATAATGTAATGGCAGCATGCAGGAACTATACTCTTGTTGTTCAGGTTCGATTCCTGGTCAGATGGTCATAAAAGTAATAAGCAATGAGTAAGAAGTAATGCTGCTTGCCCGTAAATAGTAGATTTTAATATTACCTATTACTCATTACTCATTACTCATTAAATATATAATACAAGCTTACAGTATAACACTAACAGTTAAATAAATAGGTAGAAAAATGGAAACGCAACAAGAAACCTGGCAGAACATGACCGGAAAGATTTTCCGCAGTCCTATCACACAGCTGGTAGAAGAAGCCATCATCCGTGAACAGGCTCAGGGGTACCGTCTGAAAGTATGTGTGGGATCAGATTCCCATGTTTACGGAGATGCTATTAATTATGCAACGGCCGTAGTCCTGATTCGTGAGGGAAAAGGAGCGTTTACCTTTATCAGGAAAGAAAGAGAGATCCAGCGGATCAGCATCAAAGAACGGATGCTGAATGAAGTTAACAAATCTGTCGCAATTGCCTATGCAATCTGTGCCGTTCTGGATGCTTACGGAGTAGAAATGGAGGTACACGCGGACATCAATACCGACCCGGATTTTAAATCCAATGCAGCCTTAAAAGATGCTATGGGATATATTCTGGGGATGGGGTACGTATTCAAAGCAAAACCTTTTGCCTTCGCGAGTTCCAATTGCGCTGATTTGATGGTGTAATTTAAAACATCAGATTAAGATACTGAATATTGATCTAATTGATATCCAACATTACAACTGATTAAAATATTAAATAAAATAAGGGTAATCCATGAAAATAACAAAAAGATTCATATTTCTGGATGATATACGAGATCCTGTTGACGTATACCCATATACTAAAGAGGGTATTTTCCTGAGGAATGACTGGTGTATTGTACGGAACTATGAGCAGTTTACCGGCAGTATCCTTGAGAAAGGACTTCCCGCAATGATTTCATTCGACCATGACCTGGCTGATGAGCATTATATAAAGCCTGATAGTCAGGAGTATATTGAAAAGACAGGATATGATTGCGCCAAATGGCTGGTAGAATATTGCATGGATCATATTTTAGATCTTCCCGAATTTTACTGCCATTCCATGAATCCTGTTGGAAAGGACAATATAGAACGTCTCTTGAATAATTTTAAAAACAGGTGATCAATAAGGTTCCGGTAATACATTTGCCGGAACTTCTTGTGAAGCGCTAACCAAATAACAATTTTTCGATAGTAGTCCGCTAATCTCAGTCAAAGCTTGGTGATAAGCAAATAGAATGCATGCCGATGGTTTTATCTTTGCAGGGCTTTAGCAGCAGAATCAACTAACCATGCACTTTCTGCCTCATTCATTTGTCAGGCAGATCCAGGCCGGTGCGTAGGTGCTGTAAAAATAAAAACAAAAGAAGATGAACCATATAATCGTTATCGATCTGGAAGCTACCTGCTGGGAATATGACAGGATTCCTGCGGGGCAGAAGACTGATATCATAGAAATAGGAATCTGCGAACTGAATAAATCAACAAAAGCAATTTCTAGGAAACAAAGCATCTATGTCATTCCCGAAAGATCCAAAATCAGTACTTTCTGTACCGGGCTCACCGGAATTACCCCGAAGCTGATTAAAGAGAAAGGAATCCGTTTTGAAGAAGCCTGTGAAAAAATAAGGGATGAGTACCATCCTGAAATGCTTACCTGGGCAGGCTTTGGCGCTTTCGACCGGGAACAGATGATGCAGCAGTGCGATTATCTGGGCATTGAAAACCCTTTTTCAGGAAACTACCTCAATATCATGCACCTGTTCAGAAATTATAACGGGCTGTATAAGATGATGGGACTGAAAAGAGCCCTGAAAGCTCTGAACATGAGTTTTGAAGGCCATCACCACAGCGGAGCGGATGATGCCTATAATGCGGCCAGGATTTTACGTGAGATCCTGCAGTAACAATGAAACATATAAAAAAAGTGAACACAACAGACCATATATTGATCATAGACCTTGAAGCGACGTGCTGGAATGACCGCACTCCGAAAGGTCAGCAAAGTGAAATTATAGAAATCGGAGTTTGCCTGATGGATGCCAGAACCGGTAAAGTCTTACAGAGCGAAGGCATCCTGGTGAAACCCCGGTTTTCAACAGTAAGCCCGTTCTGTACCGAACTGACTTCCATCACGCAGCAGATGCTGGATGATGAAGGAATAATGCTGGGAGATGCTTTTGATATCCTTCGTGCAGAATACAATTCCGAGCACCTTACCTGGGCAAGTTATGGAAATTACGATCTGAATATGCTTAAGGACCAGTCAGCTAAGTTCCGGGTGGATTATCCCCTGAGTGACGACCACATGAATGTAAAAACTTTATTCGCCCAATTGCATCCTACGGTTCGCAAAAGTGTAGGAATGGCCAGAGCGCTGGGAGAATTGAATTTCAGATTGGAAGGCATACATCACAGAGGTATGGATGATGCCAGGAATATTGCAAAGATTCTGTACTGGTGTCTGCAGCAGAAATAAAATGTACATTATGATTGTTTTAAGAAATGAGGATACAAACTCACAGAAAAGGCTGTTGCAATAACAGCCTTTTAATTGTATTAAACGGTATCTGCCGTTTATTTGATATCATCTTCAAAATTTTTCCTCCATTTCGAGAGGGTGGTCCTGCTGATCTTATATTTCCTGGACATATAACTGGTAGAAAAGCCGTGTTTCTGTTGGTATTTCAGAAGTTTGATCATGGTTTTCCTGTCGTAGGTTTTCAGTTTCTGGTTGCTCTTCTGCATCTCCTTAGACTGCTGGAAAACTTTCTCGTTAAAGTTCAGAACGTCTTCAGAAGTGTTCAGATTCCGCAGCTGCCGCTGTATTTTGGGATCGTTGAGCTTTTCAGGATCATACTCTTTCAGCATATCCGTGAAAATTTTTACATAATTGGGACGCATTACATTGTGTTTTTAAACGTTAGTATCGGTATTTTTTTGCAGCCAGCGGTGCAGCGTGCTTTTTGGAATAGAATACTCCCTGATGATCTCTGTCTGATTCATCTCTCCCGACTGGATGCGTTTGAGGATGAAATTTTTGATCTCCTGGGTGTAAATATTTTTTCTGAAGTATGGGATCTTGTCAGACTTCTTGGCATCTTTCTTTACGGCAGAAGGCGGGGCGTACAGGATGAGGTGGGAGCTGTATAACCTGAAGAAATCGTATTCCAGCAGCTTGCTCCATCTAAGGAGCAGGTCTGTATCTATTGATTTGCTTTCATATACGTTTTCAATAAACTCTTCGTCTTTCTTGAGGAAATTACATACTCTTTCCATTGTTATTTCCTGCTCTGCAACTCTTTCTTTAATGAATTGCCCTATATGTATTTCTTTATATAACATTATATGATGATAATTGTTTGTTAATTGTATCAATATTCTGGACGGTTAAAACCAATCGTTCTATGCAAGATTTATGTGCTGACCCTCTGGTTTATCACGTAAATCTATTTTATTTATGCTGATGTTTTTTATAGGCTGATTTTGTCATGAAAATGTATTGAGTTATGTAATGGTTACATTTTCTCATCTGTGAATCAGGAATAATATGCGTGCTTCTCAGTATAATATTGCATTCCGGTTTCATGATTTATTAGTTTCATTGTCCAGCTTATGTAAGTCTCAAAATTAAAAAAATAAAAATTAAACCCAAATAGTGTATGATAAAATATTGTAAAAAAGATTTTTTAATTAAAAATTGAAACATTGGATCGTTCTCTACCCGGTCAGTAAATGCAGAGACGGGATGAAAATCATTCTGTATACCTTACCTTTGCATCCAATGAAAACCGATTTTGCATTATTCGATTTTTCCAGGAAAATCAACTACAAAATGAAATTTTATCAGGTCTTACAGTGGCAATGACGATGATCCCTGAATCTTTGTCCTTTGCCATCCTTGCAGGGCTATCCCCTCTAACCGGACTCTATGCTGCGTTTATTATGGGGTTGGTGACCGCTGTTTTGGGTGGGCGACCCGGAATGGTTTCAGGTGGCGCGGGAGCAACGATTGTAGTCCTCATTGCCCTGATACAGTCCCATGGAATACAGTATCTGCTGGCTACTGTAATCCTTGCAGGGCTGCTTCAGATGATGGTGGGTGTTTTCAGGCTCGGCAAATTTGTAAGACTGATCCCGCAACCGGTTATGTATGGTTTTCTGAATGGTCTGGCGGTTATTATTTTCATGGCTCAGGTAGAACAGTTCAAAATTACCGGCAGTAACGGTTCTGTGCACTGGCTGCATGGGATGTCATTCTACATTATGGCGGGATTAACCGTGCTTACCATTGCCATTGTCTATTTTTTCCCGAAGATGACAAAAGCCGTTCCGGCATCTCTGGTTGCCATCCTGATTGTTTTTGGTGTGGTTACCGTTACAGGCATCAACACCAAAACCGTAGCTGATATAGCTTCGGTAAGCGGAAGTCTTCCTTCCTTTCATATTCCTCAGATCCCGGTTTCATGGGATACGCTTACCATTATTTTTCCTTATGCAATGATTATGGCCGGAGTAGGACTTATAGAGTCTCTGCTTACGCTTTCTATGGTAGACGAAATTACCGGTACCAAAGGGAATGCAGACCGGGAATCTGTTGCTCAGGGAGTGGCCAATATCACCAATGGCTTTTTCGGCGGAATGGGAGGCTGTGCCATGGTAGCCCAGACGCTTGTCAACCTTAATGCAGGATCAAGAAGCAGGCTATCAGGGATTATTGCGGCCCTCACCATTCTTATTATTATCCTTGTGGGTGCCCCTTTTATAGAAATGATTCCTATGGCTGCTTTAGTAGGGGTTATGATGATGGTTGCCGTAAGCACTTTTCAGTGGGTATCTGTGCGCATCGTAAATAAAATGCCTAAATCTGATATTTTCGTTGGCGTAACCGTTGCCCTGATCACGGTTCTGCTGCATAACCTTGCCCTGGCGGTCCTGATAGGTGTCATTATTTCCGCGCTGGTTTTTGCGTGGGATAATGCTAAAAGGATCCGTGCGAGAAAATATACAGATGACCATGGCGTCAGACATTACGAAATATATGGTCCGCTCTTTTTCGGATCTGTTACTGCATTTACAGAAAAATTCGATCCGGAGAATGATCCTGAAGAAGTCGTTATTGATTTTAAAGACAGCAGGGTTGCGGATATGAGCGCGATTGATGCTCTGGATAAAATTTCAAAGCGTTACCGGGAGCATCATAAAACGGTACGCCTAAAGCACCTGAGCGAGGACTGTATCAGGATGCTGAAAAATGCTGAAGCGGTAATAGAAGTGAATATTCAGGAAGATCCGACTTACAAGGTCATGCCGGAACGTTAGCCGACTAATAAGGTTTATTATTACATGTAAAAGCTATTACTCACACTAAGTATCTGTCTATAAAGAAACGGCTGGCCTGATGGCCAGCTGTTCTGATTAATTATAGTAGCAAAGAAAGTTATTTTTTGATGAATTTAATCGGCTGAGCGCCATCTATTTCCATAATGTAGTTCCCTTTTTGAAGTTCTGAAACCTGGATATTCTTTTTTTCGGAAAGAGTTCCTGATAATACTTTCCTTCCGTTCATGTCAGTAATGGTATAGCTTTTTGAGCCTTTGGAAGGTATAGTAACACTGATAAAGTCACCGGCCGGATTCGGTGCGATACTTCCAGTTGAAGTTTTCACTTCTTTAGTGGATAAAACTCCAGTGTAGAGCTGGCTGATTTCTGAAGCACTTAACGCCCTGTTCCATATCCCCACATCATCAATGCTGGCGGCAATGTACCCTCCGCTGATCGCCCTGCCGATATAGAATGGCATTGCAGCCTGGGTAGCATTGGTGTAGGTGTTGGTTGTAGTCCCTACCGAAACACCGTTTTTATAAAGCTGCATATTCTGGTTGTTGTATACTGCTACATAATGTTCCCATTGTGTAGTGGAATAAGCAGGTCCATTCACCCATGTCCAGGATTGTCCCTGTTTGTTGGTTCCGTAAATTGATTTTGTAGTGTCACACTGAAAAAGCCAGATAAAATTCCCGCTTGTGTTGGACCCGCTCATAAGGGCGACCCCTTCAGTATTTCCGGACTTTTTCATCCAGAAAGAAATAGAATGGGCTCCGGATAACGAAAAGGTATAGGAGAGTGCATTGGTATTCAGGTAACTCGTGGTACCGTTAAATGCATAGGCTGAATTGGCATTTCCGTTACGGTCGGCAGTAAGGGTTGCGCTATTTACCGTAAGGGTATTGCCGTTAGAGCTGGAATCGTTAGCATTGCCATTAAATCCCCACCATGCAACCAGACCTGAAGCCGGAACATAATTAGGAGTTTGTGCCGTAGCACATAACGAAATAGCTAAGCAAGCAAGAAAAGAGATTTTTTTCATAGAAGTTTATTTATACGTTTATAATTATTGCAATTTTACAATAAATTGTTAAATTAAGCTAATATTTGATATTAAAATTAATTTAATGGTATTTTTATTGAATAATGTTTAGTTTAAATTATTTTGTTTTGAATATTTAATAATGTTTATTTCTTTGGTTGAATCATTAATCCTTTTAAAAAAATTCACATATTTGCTCGTATTGCATGAAAATGATCATAGTCCATACAATCATTCTTATATAAGACCATTGTCAATGATTACTCTTAAAATGTTATAAAAATCCGGCGCTTAATTCTAAAAATTTTATCTTTGAAGAGAATTGAGAAATCTTTAAAGAATGCCTTACAGAAAGACATAGGCTTTCAGCACGGGTTATCTTTAGGCAAGAAGCTAAGGTTACTTAACTCTTTTTAAATTAGTGAGAAAAAATTAAATGGCAATATTTGTACTTCTGTATAAATATTGCTTTTATCATATCATATGCACATATAAAGTGGACAAACATCAAAGTATTTTAGAGCTGCATCCTGGCTTGGTCTGGGGATTTGCAGTGACTGTGATTATTATGCTGCTCCTGGACCTGGGAGTGTTCAATAAAAAAAGCCATGAAGTTTCTTCAAAGGAAGCTACCATATGGTCTGTGGTGTGGATCTCACTGTCAATGGTGTTTTCAGGTGTTGTGTATTGGGTGTATAATTCAGATTTAGGTCCAGGCAGCCATGCCCTGGCTGTTGAGAAATTTACCCAGTATCAGGCTGCTTATTGGATTGAAAAGGCGCTTTCCGTTGATAATCTCTTTGTATTTATTCTCGTATTCGGATTTTTTAAGGTCCCGCGATACCTGCATCATAAAGTACTGTTCTGGGGCATCATCGGGGCACTGATTTTCAGAGCCATCTTCATTTTTGCCGGAGTCGGGCTGATCAAGATAACGTATTTGCCGGAAATGAATATTTTTGGTCATCCCGTTAAAATTAATGCAGTAATGACGTTATTCGGGATATTTCTCGTGTACGCAGGTATAAAGTCCTGGGGCGGGGGAAAAGATAACGAGGATGAAGATTACAGCAATACGCCGGGAGCCAGGTTAATTAAAAGATTCTGGAAAGTATCTGATAGGTATGTAGGTGATAAATTCTTTACGGTTCAGAATGGTGTGAAAATGGCCACTCCGTTACTGGTCGTGGTAGCAGTCATTGAATTTACGGATGTATTGTTCGCCGTGGATTCCATTCCGGCTATTTTTGCAATTTCCAATGATCCGTTTATCCTGTATACGTCAAACATATTTGCCATTCTGGGACTGAGGTCCTTATATTTCCTGCTGGCTAACTTTATCCATATGTTCAGCAAGTTGCCTTATGGGTTGGCTGTTATTCTTACCTTCATCGGAATCAAGATGCTCATGGCACCATGGGTTCATATTCCGTCTCCCGTTTCATTGGGAATTGTAGGTGGTGTCCTGGTGATATCAGTGCTCCTGTCCATTATATTTCCTGATAAAGAAAATACCGAAAAGTCACATTAAAAAATAATTCTGTATCATATAGCAGCCTCTAAAAAAAATTCAGAGGCTTTTTATTATTAAATAGAATAATGGTAAAAAAAATAGACAGACAGGTTTGTCTGTTCTGTTATTTTAGTTATCTTTGTAGATAAGAAATGATAATGAAATCTCCAAGGGAAAGAATTCTCGATACCACATTCGTTTTGTTTGCCGGACAAGGCTATAACTCTACAGGAATCAACCAGATCATTGCTGAGGCAGGCGTAGCTAAAGCCAGTTTTTACCAGCACTTTAAGTCTAAGGAAAACTTATGCATCGAATTCCTGAAGGTAAGGCATCAGTATTGGTTCAGTGAAATGCAGAATTTTTCAAGTCAGTCCCATGATGCCGTTTCGAAGGTGCTCAATGCTTTTGATTTCTTAGTCTATGTGAATGAAAAGGAAAATTTCAGGGGCTGCAGTTTTCTTAATATCCTTTCGGAGATCCCTACAGATCATACCAGGATCCTGAGTGTGATCCAATCCCATAAATCTGACCTCAGAAAATATTTTTCAAACCTTTTGAAGGATGGTATCCTTTCAGATCACGTCTATCTGCTTTTTGAGAGCAGCATTACCGAAAGCCAGGTATTCAGATCGAATGAGCTCATTGAAAAATCAAAAAATATAGTTACTCATTTAATATCTTAATTCATGGAACAGAAACATCCGCTTCCGCCGTTTACCACAGAAACGGCAAAAGAAAAAATCCAGATGGCAGAAGATGCCTGGAACAGCTGCGATCCTGTGAAGGTTTCAAAAGCATATACTGAAAGCAGTGAATGGAGAAACAGGGATACGTTTATTACCGGAAGAGAAGAAATCATACTTTTCCTGAAGAAAAAATGGGAGAAGGAACATCATTATAAACTCAGGAAAGAATATTGGGCACATACGGAAAACCGGATTGCCGTCCGTTTCGAATACGAGTATCAGGCCGCAGACGGAAATTGGTTCAGAGCCTACGGAAACGAAAACTGGGAATTTGATGAAAACGGACTGATGGCCAAACGATATGCAAGCATCAATGATGTAGCGATCACAGAAGAGGAACGGAAATTCAAATAGACAAAGATCTTGCTCAACAGATTTCAATGCTTTTTCGCCATTGGAATGTTTAAATATTCTCCTGCCTGAGTCGGAATTTATACCCCATGCAGGAGTTTGTTGATTTTCCTTCTGGTCTGTACAGAAACCTGGTAGGCCTCTTCACGAAGCCTCTGTATTCTTCCTACGGGCTGGAAGACATTTTTGCTTTCAAACGGGTTGAATGAAAGCAGTTCATTACTGCACTCCCGAGGGTCAAGCAGTGAACCCTGATCTATCGTAACTACCCCTATTTTTATAAAGGGTGAATTTTTCCATTCTACGTTCAGCCTGTTGACCGGCTGGTTTTTAAGATCATAGCAAAGCTGGATATAGACATCAGCAGAAAAAGTATGGTCTGTTAAATAAGCCTCAACCGAAAGCCTCTGCTTCATTGATTTCCCGAAATGTTTTTCTACAGACTTCGGAACCAGTTTTATTTTGGCCATATGGTCACCCAACCGGTATGCTCCTACGGAATGATAACTGAAAGAAAGCATAAAATGATTTTTCTTCATCATCAGCTGGACTGCATTTTTGAGAAACGGTATGGTAAAAAAACACGGCATCACCTTTAAAAACTGGGCCGCTGCTGCAAACAGGTTCAGTTTTTTTATGAAAGACCGGTTGACGTAGGTGAACAGTTTCAGAAAAGTGCTGACAGAATTAATGGGGAATAACGGGAAGTTAACCAATGGATAATTGGCGATGGTGCTTCCGTGGTCATTCATAATTTTCACGGCAAAGCCATACGCAGGAATATCTTTCCCCTTTTTCATTATTTTAGGATGGGCATTGGAAAGCCTTACTCGGATATCATATGCCTTCTTATCAAAAAAGGGCTGCAGGAATTCCGGGACAGAGTCTGAGATCTGGAAACGTCCCTTAGCTACAGCATAGGTTTTAGCATGGGCGTTCCGGGTAGCATAATTAACATCGCTTACAGATGAAGACTGCTCTACAAAATCTGCAATACTTTTTTTGTTGATTTCAAGAAGTACCTTTTCCCTCTCTGTCAGTTCATCAAATTTCCTGTTATATCTTAACGGCTCTGGCATCAGTTTTTAAGTCCAATAATAACGCCAAGTTCCGAATAGGATGTTAAGCCAGTATTAAGTATTTTTGAAATTATTTCGCGCCCCTGTGAAAATGGGATAATAATCAAAAGGATTGTCTGTCAACGCAGATATCAATCTGAAGTTATAGTGATTTAAAACAAAACAGGTCATCATCTTACGGCAATAAAAAGTATCTTTGCAAAAACAACAGCAATGGGAGTATCCGATATATTACAGAAGCGCAAAAAAGAACAGGCTGAAAAAAACCTCAAAGACGGAAATGAATACAGGGAAGAATATGGTAAAAGGGAATCTGTGGTTACTTTGCCGAGCGGGCTGCAGTATGAAATCATTACGGAAGGAGACGGCGCCAAGCCGGGTCCGAAATCTACTGTAAAATGCCATTACCATGGGACAACTATTTCCGGGAAAATCTTCGATAGCTCTGTAAAAAGAGGCCAGCCGGCATCGTTTCCTCTGAACAGGGTGATCGCCGGATGGACGGAAGCCCTTCAGCTGATGGCTGTAGGAAGCAAATGGAGACTTATTATTCCGCCGCACCTTGCCTACGGAGATCAGCAGATCAGCAAGGAAATAGGGCCGAACAGCACCCTGGTTTTCGAAGTGGAACTCCTCGATATTAAATAAGGCTTACTTAAATATACCTTAAAAATTTACCCTGCTAAGGGTAAATTTTTTTATTTGTATTATATTCGTTATGCATAATGCAGAGATTGAAGAAGGACCGGCAGTAAGAAGATGAAGCCTTTATTCTGCTATGGCTGAGGAATCAGTGGCATAATTATAAAAATACATCTATGAAAAAACTGTTGTACATTTTATTTGTTTTCAGCGTATTGACCTCCTGTGTGTCTAAAAAAAACCAGGCCATTAAACAGAATATCCTTACGTTGAAAGACAGCTACTGCAAAGCTCCTTTCCAATATAACTATTCCGAAAGACTGCCTTCCTATAACTCAGATTCCATCCTGCTGGCTAACAAAGAACTCAAAGGGATGTTTTCAGATCAGAGTATATTGATCCTTAATGCTTTGGATAATCTTGATGAAGTCTATAAGATCATTAAACTTAAAAAAGATTCTTCGTTGGCTTCACAGGTACAGATCCTTCAGCTTAAAAGCAGGATCAACAGTAAGATAACGATTTCCCTGACAGAGCTTGATGCCGTAGCCGCAGAATTTGATTGTGAGGGAGAACGGGTAGCACAGATCGGGAATTATGTGGATAACCTGAACCAGTCCAGAAACAATAAGATGATCTTATATTCCATAGTTGCCGGAGCTGCGACTTCTATTGCCGGAGGAATTGTGAAAGACGGAGGATGGAGCAATGCCATTGATATCGGTGGTGGGGTACTGGGAGCCGGGTTCGGGCTTGCCACCCTGAACCCTAAAGGAAAAAAGGTAGAATTCATCCATCAGAGGAACCTGCTGAGGGATATATGGAAGGAAAAGCTGGAGTCACCCAATTTTCCTCCTTTTATCTGGTACATGTATACAGAGAAAAAATTCTCCAATAAAGAAAAACATTCCATCATCAGCAGCATGAAAGAAAGATGGCTTCATTACCAGTTTGATGATGATCAGGAAAAAGCAGACCAGTCCGTTATATTTAAGGATGGAGGCTATTACCGGTCGGATGATCTCCATAACCGTGCAGCCATGCTTAATCAGATGCAATCCGCTACCAGAACCATCAACCAGAATATAAACTACCTTTTATTGGACCTGGACAAACTGATTTTATAACTGTATTAAAGAAATTCACAATCAGATCTTTACCGGCCGAAAAATACAACTTTTGAATTTGTACATTTGCTTTTTATCTCTATTCATGTCGGAATTAAAGAAAATCAGGGAAGCGCAGCATTTGACACAGGAAGAACTGGCGGTAAAGTCCGGCCTTTCAGTCAGGACCATCCAGCGGATCGAATCAGGGACTATTCCCAGAGGGTATACCCTGAAAACATTGGCTTCCAGCCTCAGTATTCCCGAAGAAGATTTACTGATCCCGGCTGCTCCTGCGGAAATAAAAAATGATGAACCGGCTCCGGTACTGGAGAAAGCAGAAGCTGCAAATGATACCGCCGTTAAAACAATCAATCTTTCTTCACTCCCTGTGGCCTGGTTTCCGGTTGCCAATTTTCTTTTGCCGTTATTGCTGCTGTATTGTTTAAAAGAGAAATCCTCATTGGCAAAACAGATCATTTCGCTGCAGATATTTTTATCCGTCATTTTGCCGGTTATCTTTATGCTGGTGGTTTTTCTGAAGCTCGGCCATGCCTCCGTTACATTCACTATGATCCTGCTGACCCTTGTTAATATCTATATTATCCTTAGGAATGCCTATGAGATTGACCGGAAACAGAAACTTTTTTATAAGCTGAATTTCAGTCTTCTATAATGCTGTCAGGTAATTGTCGGGTTTTTGTCAGGTCTGTTTTTAAGTTGGCATCGGATTATTTCTGAACCTTTGTCGAAAATAATTGAATGCAAAAATTTGCCCTGCTCATCCCTGTGATGATCTTCCTTATTATTGGCAGCATGAAAGCCCAGATCGATAAAAATTCACCGTTGTTTACAGAACTTAAAAAACAGGACAGCCTCTTTTTTGAACGGGGTTTTAATCATTGTGACATGGCTTACCTGAAAAAATCTGTTGATGATGATCTTAGGTTTTACCATGATAACGGAGGCTTTCAGGACAAAAAGCTGTTTCTGGAAAGAATGAAGCAGAATATCTGCTCCAATCCTGGTCAGAAGCCCATCCGTAAACGAATAGAAAAGAGCATTGAAGTTTTTCCTTTATACAGCAACGGAAACCTGTATGGAGCCATACAATCCGGGGAGCATCAGTTCTATATCCGGGAAAAAAACAAAGAAGATGTATTGGGCGGCCAGGCAAAATTTACTACCGTCTGGATCAAAAAGGAAGACAGGTGGACCATTAGCGACATTCTCAGCTATAACCATCACGAACCCGGTAAGTCGGAGGTTATGGATAATCTGGAACAATTGCTGAAAGACAACCGTATCCCAACACTAGGATTAGGCATCATTGAAAACGGAAAACTGACCCAGATACGGGTTATGGGAACTCTTGATGGCAAGGCAACAGCATCAGTTAACAGTCTTTTTAATGTAGCCTCTTTAACCAAACCGGTAACAGCCATGATTGCGTTGCGATTGGTAAGCCTTGGGAAATGGAACCTTGATGAGCCGCTTGATCACTACTGGACAGATCCGGATATCGCCCATGATCCGCGGCATAAGCTGCTGACCACACGTTTGATTTTGAGCCACCAAACCGGTTTCCCGAACTGGAGATGGCAAACTAAAGATCAAAAACTCAGTTTCGGATTCGATCCCGGAACCCGATACCAGTATTCCGGGGAAGGTTTTGAGTATCTGCGGAAAGCTTTGGAAAACAAATTCCATAAGAACCTGGAACAGTTAGCTGAAGAATTCATTTTCCAGCCGCTTGATATGCATGATACCAGTTATGTATGGAATAAAAAGAAAAACTCAGGAAAAACGGTGACAGGCTATGATAAAAACCTGAAGCCTTACGCAACGGTAATAAACACAACACCTAATGCGGCCGATGACCTGATGACTTCCGTAGAAGAGTACGGTCATTTCCTAACGGCCGTTATGAATAATGAATTGCTTTCACCCGAGGTTTTCAAGGAAATGATGACCCGGCAGGTGCAAACAAAACAGGATAAATACTTCGGGCTTGGTTTTGAAATATACGATTTGGGGAATAATGAAATTGCCCTTTCACACGGTGGTTCCGATCAGGGGGTGAATACCCTTGTTTTTCTTTTGCCGAAAACACAACAGGGCCTCATTATTTTCACCAATACTGATCAAGGGCATACCATCTATGAAACCCTGATTAACCGGTACCTCGGAGCATCAGGAAAGAAGATCATACAGATCGAAACCCGATAGTACAACAATCAATCAAAGCATAATCAAATTTAAATGTAAATAAATTTGTTACATTTAAAAAAGTTTATATCTTTGCAGAGCATTGATATGAACAATACCAGATTTGCAACCGCAATACATATTATGACTCTACTGGCAGACAGTCCTCACGACTGGCTGACTTCTGAATGGATGGCGGGAAGCATTAACATCAATCCCGTTATCGTGCGTAAGGAATTAAGCGTTCTCAGGGAGGCCGGCCTGATCATCAGCCGCCAGGGAAAAGAAGGAGGGAGTCGTTTGGCCAGGAATGCGGGAGACATCACGATATCTGAGATTTATGCAGCAGTAAAGAATACTGAGGTACTGGGAAAGAAAAACCTGAATCCCAATCCTGTATGTCCTGTAGGAAAGGACATTAACAGCCATCTCAATAACCTGTTCAGCGAGACGAATAAACTCGTTGCAGAGTTTTTGGGTAATAAAACACTGCAGGCATTTACAGATCAGTTTAAATAAAAAATTTTATCAGTAAATGTAACAAAATATATTACAATTAATTAAAATAAATCATTATGAAAAAAGTAGCAGTAATCGGGGCCACAGGATTTGTAGGAACCCATGTCGTAAAGGAATTGTCTGAAAGAGGATACCAGGTGGAAGCTCTGGCAAGGGATACCTCAAAAGTTCAGCAACATGAAAATGTGACCGCCAAAAGCATTGATGTAAATAATGTGGAAGCACTGGCTGAAGTCCTGAAAGGAAATGATGCCGTAATCAATACATTCAATGCCGGATGGACGAACCCGAATCTGTATGATGACTTCCTGAACGGCTCCGTCAACATTGAAAAAGCTGTGGAAAAATCAGGGGTTAAAAGATTCATCACGGTAGGGGGCGCAGGAAGCCTGTATATCAATGGAAAACAATTGGTAGACGGCCCTGATTTCCCGCAGGATATCAAGCCCGGAGCACAGGCAGCCAGGGATTACCTGAACAAAATCAAAGAAAATACAACACTGGACTGGACGTTCTTCAGCCCGGCTATTGAAATGCATCCGGGAACAGCAGGCGTAAGAATTGGAAAATACAGGACAGCCTTGGAAAACCCGGTTTTTGACGAAAACGGAAGGAGCGTGCTTTCTGTGGAAGATGTGGCGGTGGTTCTCGCAGATGAACTGGAGCAGAACAACCATATCCGTGAGCGGTTTACGGCAGCGTATTAAATTAATATTGAAAATAAAAGGAAAAATTTCGGCGGCTGTCAAAGACAGCCGCCGAAATTTTTATAAGCTCATAAACAGCCGCGGGTTCACGGGAGTATTGTTTTTATGGACTTCGTAATGCAGGTGCGGCCCTGTAGACCGGCCTGAATTGCCTGACTTAGCAATCACATCACCCACTTTCACTTTATCATTGGTTTTCGCGATCAGTTCCGACAGGTGGCCGTACAGAGTGGCCAGTCCGTTACCGTGGGAAACAATCACACAATTTCCGTAGCCTCCTTTCTGCCCCGAGAAAATAACGGTGCCGGCAGCAGCGGCTTTTACAGCGGATCCGTAAGCAACTGCAATGTCAAGACCCTTATGGAACTGCATCTGGTCTTCTTCTGCTGGCGCATGGTCTCTCTCAGCAGGAGCTTTAGAAGCTGGTGCATTCGCAACCGGTGCCGCAACGTTCGATGCTTTAGGCGTGACCATTACCTTTACTTCTCTTTTGTTTCCGTAACTGTCCGTCAGCTCTACAATTTTTTCCACCGGTTCAGCTTTTACCTCTGCTATGGCAGGTTTGGCTGCCGCAGCAGCATTAGGCTTTACCGAAGCATATACGGTTTTAAACGGGATCGGATTTTTCCTGATGCCGAAATTGGATGATATATATCCGTCCGCAGGCATTCCGAGCGGTACCTGCATCAGTTTTTGCTGAAGATCCATCAGGTACTGGCTGTACCGGTTGGATTGCCTGGCAAGGTATACGGAATTTGAAATGCTGTCATGATTAAGGACCATCAGGTTTTCATTGGGGATATTCTTGGATTTCAGGAATGAATTCAGCTGAGCTACCGTGCGGTCTACCAGGCTGAGGTCGGTTTTCATTTTCAGGTAATCCACGCTGTCTTTCTCTGTGTTAATCCTTACCAGGTTTACCTGGTAATTTTTGTCATCCTTCTCGGAAAATAATCTGGCAATAAGAATGCCCTGTACAAAAACAATACATAAAAGCACACCGATAAGAACATTGACGTTCTTTCTGTTGTTGAGAAATCTCTTCATTTTCTTCTCTTAAGTAGGTAAGCAGTTTCGAAGCTGCAAATTTAATTAAAATAACAGAATTGCATATTATTTTATTAAATTTTAATATTTATATCTGTTTAACGGATAAGTTGACATTTGATTGCCCCACAATATTATTTTTGGCGAAAAATAACTTTTATCATCATCTTCGGGCGGCGGTTACGTCTTTGTTTTAATATATTTGCAGTTCACATTTCAATTATGGCTAAAAAGAAAACCGATTCAGAATCTTCAAATCCGAAAAAAAACAAAAAGGATATTGCTGTAGGAGTGATAGGAAGCGGAAGTTTTGCAACTGCGATCGTCAAAATGCTGGTTGAAAACTGCAGGGTGGTGCACTGGTGCGTAAGAAATGAATTTGTAAAAGGAGCCATTGAGCTCCGCGGGCATAATCCTACCTACCTTACAGCCGTTAATTTCAACCTGAAACATTTGAAACTGACCACCGATGTCAATGAGCTGGTGTCTTCCTGTGAAGTGGTAGTGCTCGCTACACCATCTATCTATCTGTCGGATACGCTTGATAAAATGAGTGTGGAGTGTACGGAAAAAGTTTTCGTTTCGGCCATCAAGGGGATTATTCCCAAGGTTAATGATGTCGTAGCCCATTATCTGAAAGATGAATTTAAGATCGGATTCAGGAACCAGGCCGTTATTGCCGGTCCGTGTCATGCCGAAGAAGTAGCGATGGAAAGGTTATCGTACCTGACCATAGCAACTGTGGAAGATGAAGTTTCAGAAAAGCTGGAGAGCATCTTCAGTTCAGATTTTATCAAGGTACATTCCAGCAAAGATATCCTCGGCAATGAATACAGTGCCATCCTTAAAAATATTTTTGCCATAGGCGCGGGTATTGCCAGCGGTCTGGGATATGGGGATAACTTTACAGCAGTTTTCGTCTCCAATGCCATCCGCGAAATGGAAACCTTCCTTGAATCCATTTATGAAGCACCGCGGGATGTGAATGAAAGTGCGTACCTGGGAGATTTACTGGTAACAGCTTATTCCCTGTTTTCCAGGAACCGTAACCTTGGAAACCTGATCGGTAAAGGGTATACGGTAAAATCGGCAATCCAGTCCATGAACATGGTGGCAGAAGGGTATTACGCCGCAGATTCCATCTACAAGACGGCCAAACAGAAAGGATTGAAGCTTCCGATTATCGATACTATTTACGGCATTCTGTATGAAGGCAAGAATGCAGAAAAACAATTCAGGAAACTGACGGCTAAACTTAACTGATTCATCAATACATACAGCAACTTGTATTAAGGCCGTTGAATAAAATTCTCCGGCAATACACTGATGTCCGTAAAAGTCATGTTAAAAATCTTAAAGGAGTTTCTGTTTTAATAACTTTTCCCGAAATTTGATATAAAATTTAGGATATGTCACAACCGCTTACGGGCAGAACACCCAAACCAAAATATGATGTTGTATTGGTAGGGGGCGGCATCATGAGTGCCACATTAGCCACCTTACTGCATGAATTTGATCCCAATCTGGAAATTGCGATTTTTGAAAGGCTCGGAAGATTTGCCAAAGAGAGTACCGCTGCCTGGAATAACGCAGGAACAGGGCATTCGGCATTTTGTGAGCTTAATTATACTCCGGAAAAACCGGACGGAACCATTGATATTTCCAAAGCTGAAAGCATTGCGGAACAGTTTGAAATTTCCAAGCAGTTCTGGTCTTATCTGATCAGCAAAGGATACATTCAAAACCCAAAGGACTTTATCAATTCCTGCCCTCATATGAGCTTGGTCTTCGGTGAAAAAGATGCCGAATACCTGAAAAAAAGATACGACAAAATGACCCTGTCAACGCTTTTTCAGGGGATGCAGTTTTCCAATGATCACGACAAGCTGAAGGAATGGATCCCGCTGGTGATAAGAAAGAGAAATGCCACCGAAATTATGGCGGCTACGAAAATGGACCTGGGTACCGATGTAAATTTCGGATCGCTGACCCGGAAAATGGGAAGGCACCTGCTGGAAGATTCCAACGTAGAGGTATTCCTGTACCATGAAGTAAAGGATATTGACCCGAGAGCAGACGGAAAATGGCAGATGAAAATTAAAGACAGGATCCACAGCCATAAACAGGAAGTGGTGGCAGACTTCGTATTCATCGGCGCCGGAGGGTATGCTTTACCCTTGCTAGAAAGCTCAGATATCAAAGAAAGCGAAGGGTATGGCGGCTTTCCTGTATCAGGGCAATGGCTGGTTACCCATAATCAGGACCTGGTGGAGCAACATCAGGCGAAAGTATATACGCAGGCTACTGTGGATGCGCCGCCCATGTCTGTCCCGCATCTGGACCTGAGGATTATTGACGGTAAAAAAGCCTTGCTTTTCGGGCCGTTTGCAGGCTTTTCAACCAAATTCCTGAAGGAAGGAAGCTACCTTGATCTTCCGGAAAGTGTGAATACCAAAAACATAAGATCCCTGTTTGGTGCCTGGTGGCATAACCTTCCGCTCACCAAGTACCTGGTACAGCAGGTGGCGATGAATAAAGCCCAGCGTATACAACACCTGAGGGAGTTTATCAAAGATGCCAAAGAGGAGGACTGGGAACTGAAAGTAGCCGGCCAAAGGGTTCAGATCATCAAAAAAGATGAAAAAGACGGTGGTAAACTGGAATTCGGGACTGAAGTCGTGGTAAACAAAGCGGGAACAATCGCTTCCCTGCTGGGAGCATCACCCGGAGCCTCCACAGCAGTATACGCCATGCTGAATGTCCTTGAAAAATGTTTTCCTGAAAAACTTGAAGGAGAATGGAAAGATAAACTGATGGAAATGATTCCTTCTTATGGACAGAAACTTTCCGGCAATCCTGAACTTACCCTTAAAATGAGGGACTACACCAAAGAAAAACTGGAACTGGAATATTAATTTATAAGCAATGAGTAATGGGAATACATAATACAGCATTAAACAATTACCCATTACTCATTATTCATTATTCATCATCAATGTCTGATACCCTTGTAAAACCCGTCATTGCCAAAGAGCTGCTGGAATCCCTTCAGGCTAAAACCGAAGAAGAAAAGCAGGTGATCGTGCACTGTTGTTTTCCTGCCTCTCCGTCTTTAGGAAACCTGATCAGGATCTGGCCGTCCACTTATCTTTTTGATCTCCAGTCTGACCATCAGAGCAAGCTCATCCATACGGAGAATATAACGTTATTTCCTTACTGGACGCCGATTCCTTTCATGAAGGATTTCTGGTTTACCCTTATTTTTTCAGGCCTGCCGAAAGATTGTAAAAGCTTCGATCTTAGAGAAGTCATTCCTGAAGAAGGTGGGTTCTATGTGGAATCGGTAAAAAGAAACTCTTCAGATGTTTACCGCGTGAAAATATCAGAATCCTATTGATGTATGAAGACAAGAGAAAAGAAGCTGAATGATATCATCAGATGGGCAGAAACCAATCCGGATATCAGGGCTGTGCTGCTCACCAGTTCCCTAGCCAATCCTTACGCTCCTGTAGATGACCTGAGTGATCTTGATATCGAACTTATACTGACAGACCGAAACAGGTATGAAACGGAGGATGGCTGGATCAGAGTTTTTGGTGAACCGGTATGTATCATTGAAGAAAGTGCTGAGGCTTTTGATGGGATCCATGCCATGAAGATGGTGCTCTATTCAGATCATGTAAAAGTAGATTTTAAACTGTACGGAACTCGGGAATTTAATCAGGAAGTACAGTCAGAAGCCTTTCCGGAAGACTGGGATGTCGGATATAATGTGCTGGTGGACAAAGATGGGATTACCGGATCTATGAAAGCTCCGTCTTATCAGTCAATCATGATCGCAAAACCATCCGAAGAGGAATTTTACCGGCTGATCAAAGACTTTTGGTGGGATACGGCCTATGTCGCCAAATGCCTGAATCGCGGGGATATTTTTTATGTAAAATACATGGCTGAAAATATTATCCGCACAGAATACCTGATCCCTTTAATAGAATGGCATATTGCATCCGGGCATCACTGGAAGAATATAACCACCAATAAACACGGAAGGCTGTTTAAAAAATACCTATCCAATGGCTTATGGCAGAAAGTGGAAGCCACATTTTCAGGCCATGACACAGAAGAAAACTGGAACGCATTATGGGCCATGACAGACCTGGTGCATACTCTTGGAATCAGCCTGTCTGAACATCTTGGTTATACTTATCCTTTGGAAATAGAGAAGGGAATGATGAAGCATCTGCATTACGTTCAAAACCTGAAAAGTAGTTTTTAGTCCTGTTTAATCCTTATCTTTAAGAATATGAAAAATATATTTGTATTTCTCTTGCTCCTCCCTTTAGGGCTGTTTTCCCAGAAAATGGTGTCTAAGGAAGTAATGGATGTCAAAAAGTTTCAGGAAGACCTGAATGCAGAATACCTTAATCCTAAAGAAACTCCTTTACGGGGAGATCATTTTTCCAGCTTTAAAGGGCACCCGTTCTTTCCTTTCGATATGAAATACAGGGTAACCGCAGATTTTAAGAAAACGAAAAATCCGAAACCTTTTGAAATTCCCACTTCTTCCGGTAAAACAAAAACGTACAGGGAATATGGTAAAGCAACTTTTAAGCTTAACGGGGAAAACTATACCTTAACTCTGTATCAGAGCCTTGATCTGATCAAACAGAAAAAATACCGGAACTATTTGTTTCTGCCGTTCCGTGATGCTACCAACGGAAAGGAAACATACGGCGGTGGAAAATATATGGACCTTACCACTCCAAAAGGAAATACGGTAATTCTGGATTTCAATCAGTCCTACCAGCCTTACTGTGCCTATAACGCTTATGATTATAACTGTCCGATTGTCCCCGAAGAAAATAAACTTCCTGTAGAAATCAGGGCAGGCGTAATGTATGATGATGTGTATCATCAGTAACACTAAACCTTAGTCAGCGCGTACCAAACCAGATGTATTGTCTGACAACTTTTTTAAACACGAATGCTATGGTATCCCTCCGATTTTTTCAACCTGAAGATCTTGCCGAACTCAGCTATAGCCTGGATGAGGTTCAGGCTGGAAACACTTCACTGGCAGCCAAGGCGCTGGAAAGGTTCAGGCAAAGGAATACCGGCAAAGAATTTCCGGTAACAATTCTGTTCAATGGAAAGCCGGCCGGTTTTTTTTCACTGGACTTCGGAGAAGATAAACATGATTTGACTAATAATCCTGAAGCCGTTTTGTTCAGGTCTTTTTCCATAAACCCTTTATTACAGGGAAAAGGTATCGGAACATCTGTCATGACGGAGTTAGAAGGCTTCATAAAAACCAATTTTAAAGATTGTAATGAAGTTGTTCTGGCTGTCAATCAGAGCAATACTTCTGCTTACCAGCTGTACCTCAAAGCCGGATATTGCTATGGAGGAAAATCCAGAATAGGCAGGAGCGGTCCGCAGGATATCCTTTATAAAAAAGTTTAAGAAAATTTTAAGTCGTAAATTCTAGTTTGGCGTGATACTTTCCTGTACATTTAGGTATCAAATCAAAAAACTATGGAAATATCTCTTAAAAACCAGGTAGCAGTAGTTACCGGGGCTTCAAGCGGAATAGGAACCGGAATCGCCAAATCACTGGCCGCCGCCGGAGCAACGGTTATTGTTAACCATTCATCAGAGCGTTCTCAGCCGGATGCTGAAAAGGTATTGAAAGAAATTACGGATGCCGGCGGAAAAGGCGTGACGTACCGTTGTGATGTCTCTAAAGAAGAGGAAGTCATCAAAATGTTTGAAGATACCGTTGCGCAGTTCGGCACTGTGGATATTCTGGTCAACAATGCAGGCATTCAGAAAGATGCCAAATTTATTGATATGACCATTGATCAGTGGAACGCGGTAATCGGCGTCAACCTTACCGGACAGTTCCTGTGTGCAAGGGAGGCGATAAAAGAGTTTCTTCGTCGCGGAATTGATCCTGCCCGTTCCGTAGCCTGCGGAAAAATCATTCATATCAGTTCTGTACATGAAGTAATTCCCTGGGCAGGACATGCCAATTATGCCTCCAGTAAAGGCGCGATCAGGATGCTTATGCAGACGCTGGCCCAGGAGTACGGAAGCAAGAAGATCCGGGTGAATTCCATCTGTCCGGGTGCCATCCAAACCCCAATCAATACCGATGCCTGGGATACACCGGAAGCTCTGAAATCATTGCTTACCTTAATTCCGTACGACCGAATCGGACAGCCTGAAGATATCGGTAATCTCGCTGCATTCCTCGCCAGTGACCTGTCAGATTATATTACAGGGACCAGCATCTTTGTAGACGGAGGGATGAAAACCTACGAAAGTTTTGCAACAGGAGGGTAGGGTTGAGTTAAAGTGTGGGAGAGTTAGAGTGTTTTAGAGTGCCGAATGTAGAAATATCATGAAATATATCAGCGATGTCAGTCCACCCCGGATCATATCTGAAGATTGTAATTTCATGCTCAAAATATATGAATACATGATGCTTTTACAGCAGTACAACTATCCTGGCTAATCAACAGATTTTTATATAATGCAATTAGAAAGTACAAAAATATATTGTACTTTTTACATCAATACATAATACATCTATGACGGAAAAAGAACGACTGCCCGACCTTTCCTGGAAAAAATGGGGCCCTTATGTCAGTAACCGGCAATGGGGAACCGTGCGGGAAGACTACAGTGCAGATGGTGATGCATGGAATTACACCAACCACGATATTGCAGAGGCTAAGGCTTACCGCTGGGGAGAAGAAGGCATATGCGGGATCTGTGATGATATGCAGAAACTTGTTTTTTCTATCGGATTCTGGAATAAAAAAGATAGAATGGTCAAGGAACGTCTTTTCGGGCTTTCCAACCGGCAGGGAAACCATGGGGAAGATGTAAAGGAATATTTCTATTATCTGGATTCTACGCCTACGCATTCTTACATGAAAATGCTGTACAAATATCCGCAGAATCCATTTCCCTACGAGGATCTGGTGTCAACCAATGCAGAAAGAGGTAAAAAAGATCCGGAATATGAACTGCTGGACACAGGGGTTTTCGATGGTAATGAATACTTTGACCTGTTCATCGAATATGCTAAGGCGGATGCGGATGACCTGCTGGTCAGGCTGACTGTTGTAAACAAATCGGGAAAAGAGGCACCTCTGGTCATTCTGCCCTCCCTATGGTTCAGGAATACCTGGAGGTGGGGATATGATGATTATAAACCTGCTCTAAGTGCGCAGCAGGAAGATCATATCAGGATTGAGCACAGAGATCTGTCCATTAAAAACATATATGCCCGACAGTCTGATAAGACATTGTTTTGCGATAACGAAACCAATAATCAGAGGCTGTACGGTTCTTCCAATGCAACGGCTTACTGTAAGGACGGGATTAATGATTATATCATTAACGGCAATGAAGCTGCTGTCAACCCTGAGCATACCGGTACAAAAGCCTCTTTCCTCATTGAAGAAACTTTTCAGGCCGGCGGAAGCAAAACTTTTGAATTCAGGCTTTCAGGCAAGGACCTGGAGCAACCTTTTGCCCAATTTAATGCATTGTTTGACTCGCGGAAGGCTGAAGCAGACGAATTCTATGCGGATCTCCAGAAGGAAATCACATCAGAGGATGAACGCATGGTTCAGCGGCAGGCGTTCGCCGGCATACTATGGAATAAGATGTTTTATCATTACAATGTTGAAAAATGGCTCAAAGGAGACCCTGCCGACATCAAACCGCCGAAATCCCGTGAAAAAATCAGGAACTTCCAATGGAAGCACCTCAACAATGAGCATATTATTTCCATGCCTGATAAATGGGAATATCCCTGGTATGCAACCTGGGACCTCGCTTTTCATGCAATGAGTTTTTCACTCATAGATCCCGGTTTTGCCAAGCACCAGCTGAAGCTGTTTCTTTTTGAATGGTATATGCATCCTAACGGGCAGCTCCCCGCCTACGAATGGGATTTCAGTGATGTCAATCCGCCGGTGCATGCATGGGCTGTATTTAGGGTATTTAAAATTGACGAGCACCTCAGCGGCAAGCCGGACCTTCAGTTCCTGGAAAGTGCTTTCCAGAAGCTCCTGATGAATTTTACGTGGTGGGTCAATAAGAAAGACCATAACGGCAACAATATCTTTGAAGGCGGTTTTCTTGGGCTGGATAATATTGGCGTTTTCGACCGTAATGCCGTCCTCCCGAATGGTGAACAGCTTGAACAGTCAGACGGGACCAGCTGGATGGCGATGTTTGCCTTAAATATGATGCGGATTGCCCTCGAACTGGCTCTATACAACAATATTTATGAGGAAATGGCCATGAAATTCTTTGAACATTTCCTGGCGATTGCCAATTCGCTGGATAAGATGGGAGATGAATGCTTCAGCCTTTGGGATGATGAGGATGAGTTTTTCTATGACGCCATTGCTGCAAGCGACGGAAGCCATATGTACCTTAAACTGAGGTCTATCGTGGGATTGATTCCTATGTTTGCCGTCGAGGTGATTGATGACGAAATGATCGAGAAACTTCCTAATTTCAAGAAAAGGATGAATTGGGTGCTCGAAAATAAGCCCGAACTGGCCGCATTGGTTTCGCACTGGCAGGTAAAAGGGCAGGACTCCAAGCATTTGCTCTCATTGTTAAGAGGGCACCGGCTGAAAAGGCTTTTATACCGGATGCTGAACCCTGATGAATTCCTGAGTGAATACGGGATCCGCGCTTTATCAAAAGAATATGAGGATCATCCTTATACCATACAGATCAACGGGGTCAATTATTCTGTAAAATATACGCCGGCAGAAAGCGACAGCTCCCTGTTCGGTGGCAACAGCAACTGGCGCGGACCGATATGGTTTCCGATCAATTTCCTGATTATAGAAAGCCTGCAGCGTTTTTTCTTTTATTACAGCCCTGATTTCCTCGTTGAATACCCTACTGGAAGCGGGAAATTCTCCAATCTGGATGAAATTGCTGAATCGTTGAGCAAACGCCTGTCTGCCCTGTTTTTAAAGGATGAAGACGGGAAACGGCCTTTCAACGGACAATATCCGAGATTTCAGAGCGATCCCGATTTTAAAGATTATATCCTCTTCTATGAATATTTCCACGGAGACAGCGGACGTGGAGTAGGAGCATCACATCAAACCGGCTGGACCGGACTGATTGCCAAAATCCTCCATCCAAGGCTTTCGAGAAAGGTCGCCGAGTCCGAAACCCAGATGCCGGAAGGAATGGATGCCCAATAATAGTTTTTGATTGGTGTCTAACTACTCAAAGATCTGCTGGATAATTTCCAGAGAAGCAGGAATGCTGAAATCGGTAATATGGTAATGGTAATAGACCAGTATACTGTCTAAAAAGTCTTTCCTTAATGAAACGGGAATCTTTATGCCATACGGCTGCTGTGAAGACATAATATGTTTCCACAATTCTGAAATCTCAGCAGTGAACAGCTGATGATTCAGGCCGGAGGAATATGTTCCGGTTTCCGGATCCAGATATTTCCCATCTGCCGAAAGGGGTGCTACTCCCTGTATTTTAAGGATTTTAATAAGAAAAATAAGATGGGACTGGTAATTGTGGTGGCTGAGTACCTCTAAAAATTCAGCAACGCTGGAAAAAATACCCGGATTTTTATGTTCCTCCCTTAAAATCTGGTTCAGGAAATCCGATATGAAAAATACAATGGTATTGATTTTAACATCAGTATACATATCGTAATTATTGACCAGTTCCAGCCTGGAAGCGGTACATATTCCGTTGCCTTTTACGGGATTAACGGTAAAGCTTAGCCGGTTCAGCGGTTGGAGCAATGCCTTTTTTTTATTTTTTTTGGCATAAATTCCCTTCAGAAAATAGGTTTGGAATCCTTCTTCTTCAGTAAAGCAGTACAGCACCGCATCATGGTCGCCGTATTTGAGGTAAGAAAGTAAAAAACCGTTCTGTAAATTCATGGATCAGTTGACTACAGCAATTTTAGCCGTTGCTTTATCAGACCCGTCCTCATTGGTCATCAGGACGAAATAGATTCCTGAAGCCACTCTTTTGCCTTTAAGGTTATTCAGATCCCATTCATAATAGCCGCCCCTGGCCACAGCCGAATGAACCACATTACCTGCGGCATCCGCGATCCGGATATTGGTCTTTTCTGCTAATCCTTTGATCGTGACTTTTCCCTTAAAATTGGAATACACGACAGGGTTAGGATAAACGAGTACATTTCCGAAGTTGGAAGTAACATCAGCCACATCGCCCTGGTAGGTTACAATTCCGTCATAGGAAACAAAATAAACCTTTCCGGTTTTGCGGTCTACTTTGATATCCGTAACACTGTTAGTCGGAAGGGGAGAGTTTTCTTTAGTAAAATGCTTAATAGTCCGCTGGCCATCGGAAGATAAATAATACACGCCACCGCCGTCTACCGATACCCATTTATGGTCACCGGCATCCACTTCTACCTGCAGGATCTGGGAATCCCTGAACAATTCTTCGCCAAGGCCGTTCTGTTCAATAACAATCGGCTCCACTACGGCACTTGTCGGTGTTTTAATAGCTGATGATGCATTAGGCAGGATTCTTAGTCCATTGTCGGTACCGATCCATGCATCTCCGGATTTATCGATGGCTACAGAAACTGTCCCGTTGGAGTTCGCAGAGAATCCGTTGCTTTGACTGAGAACATAGCTTACATCATCAGAAATGTTGGTTGGGGTATTTTTATAGTCATAGGCCATGAAATTATTTGTTCTCGGAAGAGGAATCCACAATAAGCCTTCATAGAACAGAGGTTTTTGTGTCGCGGTACTGATTCCTGTTTCCTTGATCAGGAATTTGTCTCCTGCTCTGTCATACGGTGCCACCACAGCATTGGTATTATCACCGAAAGATACTGTGGCAAACAGGTTATTCTGATCATCAAAGGTAAAGCCTACAGGACGGTAAAAATAAATATCCGGAGATCCGAGGTCATAATATTTAACGAAATCGAAATCCTTTTTGGAGGCATTGTATTTCATCCTGTAAATGCCGTGGCCGTCTGCAATAACATAATTGGTAAAGAAGACCTCGGTATTGTCTGCCGGGTTGGCAATGGCATCCAGCACATTAAAGACTGAACTTCCACCTGTAAAATAAGACGGATAAATCCATTCCATTCCGTTAAAATAATAAAATCCCGGGTTTTTAGGATTGTCTAAAGGAGTATTAAACCTGTTAGACCTTCCCCCGGACGATACAAGCATCTGGTTTTCGCTGAAGAGATTGATCTTATAGGCGTAGTTAAAATGAGGACCGTCCGGCTTAAAAATGCTGTTGCTTTCATCCTTAATACCCGAAACAATGGTCCCTCCATATGTTTTGCCTCCTGCAATCATAGCAGTATTGCATTCTTCACCAAAACTTACCGTACCGGTATAGTTGCCGTTGGTGTTGAAGGTATAAATCCTGTTTTTGTCTGTTACTACAATACTGTTGTTATGTACCACAATGTCTTTTACACCGGTAAATGTCTGTGATAATGGTGTGGAAACGCCGTTATTATATATATAGGCCGTTGTAGGGGATGAAAAACTCATTACCGGATCGGAATCGATCTGTGTAAATGCTCCTGCCATTTCCGTTGTCCAGGTGGAGTATACCGGGAAAGTAACATTCATTTCATGGCTTTTCAATCCTGAATTGGTAACGGCGAAAACCTTATTTCCAACTATGGTTGCTTCGTTGCTGGCCTCATATACTCCGCTCAGGAAAAATGCAGAATCCCCGAATTCTTTTTTCTTCAGGTCAAAGATGGAAACACCATATCCAACTGAAACGACGGCTTTGTCGCCGGTGATAGAAATATGATTGATTCTCTTACTGCCGTTGTAGCCTGTAGCGATAGGAATATCCACGACATAGGTAATGCCGTCCGGGGTGATCACATCCATAGAGCCATTCTGATAGCCGATAAGTCCGGTTTTCGTCTGCGGATTGTAATCGAATGCCGAAATTTTCACTTCGTGCAATCCGCTGGCTTTGGACAGCTTTGTAATTTCTCCTGTGGAAACGGTGTAGTAGAAAATTCCGTTTTCCGTAGCCGCAATGATCTTGCCGTTGTCTTCTTTCATCACCAGGACGTTATTGTAAGAAAACAGGTCTGCCCATTTTTTTGATGAGATCGTCTGTGCGTTCATCAGGCCGAGAGAGGCTAAAATACCCAGAGAAATTAAAGAGAGTTTTTTCATATTATGCGATTATGCTGCTGTCGATAGCCTGGTTATTCCAGGAGATGTGCTGTATATTTTTATTGGGGTCGAAAAAGAAATCTATTCTTCCTAACAGGAGTCCTGCCCAGCCTACCTGGTTGACCAGTACATTTTTCCCCTGCCTGTTTTTGAAGACCTGCGGTTCCGGAAGAAACGTATGGGTATGTCCGCCTAAAATCAGGTCGATATTTTCTGTACGGGCGGCCAGGATCTTGTCGCTTACTTTATCCGGTTCATCTTGATAGTCGTATCCTATGTGGGAAAGACAGATGACAAGGTCACATTTCTGGTCATTTTTCAGGAAACTGGCGTAGTGCTGTGCTACATCAACAGGATCTGAATAGACCGTTTCACCATATTGCTTCTTTCCTACAAGACCTTTGAGTTCTATTCCTACCCCGAAAAGCCCGACTTTGATCCCGTCTTTGCTGAAAATCTTGTAAGGAGTGGTCTTTCCGTCAAGAACAGTATTTTTGAAGTCATAGTTGGAACAGATGAACGGGAACTGTGCATTGGGCAGCACCTTCAGGAAACCGTCCAGTCCGTTGTCGAAATCATGGTTACCCATTGTGGAAGCATCATACTTCATCATAGACATCAGCTTGAACTCCAGTTCACCCCCAAAAAAATTAAAGTACGGTGTTCCCTGGAAAATATCACCTGAATCCAGCAGCAATACATTGCTTTCCTGATTCCGGATCTGCTGGATCAGGGTAGCCCGTCTGGCAAAGCCGCCCTGGTTAGGGTTTCTTGTATAACTGGAATCGAAAGGTTCAATTCTGCTATGCTGGTCATTGGTATGGAGAATAGTCAGTTTTTTGGCTATTTTCAATGAGCTGATATTCAGTTCTTCCGCCATCAGGATATTCGGAGCCAAGGCCATGGCCAGGGTTCCGCCGCTTACGGTTTTTAAAAAACTTTTTCTGTTCATTATTTCTTGCCGGTAAATTTTAAACGGATATCTGTTGGAGGAATGATTTCCGGATTGTTTTTGAAATATTCTATAAAAAGGTCCCTTTGTTTGATTCCTGTAGGAATCATTTCCCCTTTGGAAAAAAAAGTCATATTATCCCCGCCTAAAGCCAGGTAATCTGAAGTGGCGATATAATATTCCTGGTCGGGATTAACAGGTTTTCCGTTAATCAAAGTTTTTACCAGGTGCTTATCCGCCGTTTCTATATATAAATGGGATACAGGATTGTTGATCTGCGTCCTGGCATAGTAGTCAAAAAGGCCCTGAACATCTGAACCTTTCATCTTGACAATAATTAATTCATTTTCAAACGGCATCACTTCATAAATACTTTTCAGCATTATGTCTCCCTTTCCGATCACCGTTCTGATTCCCTCGATATTGAGCAGTGAGGCATCCACACCTCTATTCAGGTGTGCTTTCGCCCATTGGTTAGCGCTGTCAAAGAGATAATCTGCTAAAAGATTGCCCAGGTTGCTGTTATCTCCCTGCTTCGTAAGGTCTACGCTGGTATGAGAAATCTTCTGGTTCATCTCCTTCTCCAGTTTTTGTTTATAGGGTGCAATAACACGTACAAATTCCTGGTCGTCCTTCAGCTCTTTATTAATAGAAATATTCTTCTCAGTCTTCACCTGGGCTACCTGAAGCGCGGCTGTACCGCACGAGGTAAGGGAAGCAAGAGCAATTCCTAGTAATAAGAATTTATTTTTCATAAGATCTTTTAGTATATGCAAATATAATTATATGTATAATAAAACATGATTATTTATGATAAATTCTTGGTCTAAATTATTAAATTTGGAAAAAATAATTCTAACAGATGAGCATTTTAAAAGGAGTAGGTGTTGCCCTGGTAACGCCCTTTAATGAAGATTTGTCCGTAGATTTCGACAGCCTTACCAAGCTGGTGGAATATAACATAGAAAACGGAACTAAGTATTTGGTGGTATTGGGAACGACAGCAGAGGCGGCAACACTTTCTGCTGAAGAAAAGAAGCAGGTGATCGATCATATCATTAAGGTAAATAACCAGCGCCTTCCTTTGGTACTGGGCATTGGCGGCAACAATACCCTTGAAGTGAAAAAACAGATTGAAGAAACTGATCTTTCCGCATTCGAAGCTGTGTTATCAGTTTCTCCGTATTATAATAAACCTAACCAAGAAGGACTTTATCAGCATTACAAGGTATTGGCTTCCACAGGTAAAAAGATCATTATTTACAACGTTCCGTCAAGGACAGGACAGAATATTGAAGCAGATACCACTTTGCGTCTTGCTCAGGAATTCCCGAATTTATTTCTGATTAAAGAGGCAGCTCCGAATATCCTTCAGTATTTTGACATCCTCAGGAAAAAGCCTGAAGGATTCTCCCTGGTTTCCGGAGACGACGAGTATACGCTTCCGGTGACCTTAGCCGGCGGCGATGGCGTTATTTCCGTAATCGGTCAGGCTTATCCGAAAGAATTTTCCACCATGGTCCAGCTGGCATTTGAAGGGAAAGTACAGGAGGCTTATGCTATCCACAATAAACTGGTTGATATTACAAGATTGATTTTTGCTGAAGGCAACCCATGCGGAGTCAAAGCTGTTTTAACAGAAAAAGGGATTATTAAAAACTACCTGCGCCTTCCTCTTGTAAAGGCTTCAGAAGGTCTTTACAATAAGATTAAATCTGAAATGGCCAATATTTAATACTGAATGTAAAATATAAAGTGAGAGGCCTTTGCCTTTCACTTTTTTAATGAAAAAAACAAGGCATATGAAATTTATAAAAGCAGAACGAAAACATATACAGCTTATTCGTGACTTAGCCGCCATGTCCTGGAAGAGTGCTTATTCAGAAATCCTTTCTGAAGATCAGATCAGGTATATGCTTGAGAATATGTATTCGGAAAAAGAAATTTCCGGGCATCTGGATCAGCAGCACTACCATTATTATCTGCTGATGGACGAACACCAAGACTTATTTCTCGGATTCCTGGGTTTTGAATACCATTATGAGCCTGAAACTACCAAGCTGCACCGCATCTATCTGGTAGAGGAAAGCAAAGGGAAAGGCTATGGTAAGAAAGCCCTTGAATTCCTGAAAAAACAGGCTGCCGAAGCAGGGGATAAGAGAATTATCCTGAATGTCAATAAGTATAATCCTGCCCGTATATTTTACGAATCTCAGGGATATGCGGTGTATGATGAAGGCGTATTTGATATTGGTAATGGTCATGTGATGGATGATTATCTGATGGAGCTTTCACTCAGGGCCGACTAAAAATTATGTAAATATTAAAGGTAATTCTGTAACAGCTTAGGTCTCTGTTTCATGCATCTTTGCAGTACAGTATAATGAGCTTTGCAATACAATCAGATACCTGATCCGGTTTCGGTTTATTCAGGTATACATATTTTTTCATCCTTAGTGTTTGATTCCTGTGTTATACAATACAGGAGTTTTTATTTTTAAAAATATCGATAAAAAGCACTCTAAATCACAATTTTATGACATAAATTGCTATATTTACGATGTTTTTAATACACCATATACACTATATTACGATGAAACTTTATGTGAAATTTGATATCAATACGCTTTGCAGAAAGGTATTGGATCAACAGCTCAGGGAACATGGTCTCCGGTACCGTTTTCTCAGCTTCGGAGAAGTAGAGCTGTACGAATCATTGAACCATGACCAGCATGTGATTTTCCGGAACAAACTGGCAGACTATGGCATTGAAGTCATAGAAAACCAGAAAACGGCACTGGTGCAGAAGATTAAAGATGCCATTGTTCAGCTTGTTTTTTCAGATGAGATTATTCCTGTTAAGGCATCGGTTTATCTTGCGGAAAAACTGAATCACAGCTACGGCTATCTATCCAATCTTTTTTCCGAAATTGCCTGTACTTCCATTGAAAATTTTATCATCCTGCAGAAAATTGAGTATGCTAAAGAATTGATTGTGGGAGGCAGGCAGAATCTTACTGAGATTGCCCGTAAGCTTAATTATTCCAGTGTGGCGCATTTAAGTTCACAGTTTAAGAATACAACCGGCCTTACACCTTCGCAGTTCCAGAAAATTATGGCCAAGAGAAAAAGACTGTACAATCCCCTGAATCATAAAATGCAATCATGAATACTGAAAATCTGAGGATTGTAGTCGCTGATCACGACGAAGTAAACAGGATATTTTTCAGGAACATATTTAAAGAGGCTAAAGTACCGGTCAGTTCTTTAGAATTTGACTCAGGCCGTTCCATGATGGAATATTTCAATACTATTAGCAAGGCTATACCTGGGATCCTTTTTATGAATCACAATCTCCCGGGTAAAGAATCTGCTGCCTATCTTAATAAAATAAAATCGGATCCCGAATTTTCCAGGCTCATTGTCGTCATATACTCTTCCGGTCTTACAGAAGAGCAGATTGAGGATATGTTTATACGGGGCGGCAATATTTTTATGAGATTGCCGGACAATTACCAGGAACTGAAAAAACTGCTTCTGGAAGTAGTAAACTCAAGCTGGCAATACCATGCATCAGCACTAAGCATTGAGACGTTTATAATGAGAGTTGAATAAATAATTGCTGATATTAATGTTATTTATTGCATAATAATTATATATGCGAATTTTGTAATGAATTAGGGGAATGATGTAAAAACATTCCTTGATTTATCATCATCTTTGTAATAACAGTAATGTGAAACTTTAAAGGTAAAGGCAGCAACAGGCTTTACCGGTTACCATATTAATCACAAAATGAATTATCTGTATTTCTGGCATTAAGCGCAGAAGATCTTTACATAAACGGTACAATCATGAAAACTCTATCTTATTAAGGGAATCCTATTCGTTTCATTTTATTATTCTTTCTTTAGTAGACTGTAGTTTAATTTTTATAATAAGCATACCGGAAACATAATTCATTTTGTTTTAAAAGGCACATGAATCAGACAAACAGTAAAAACATTCATCCTCGTCGAAAGGACCAGCTGGATAATTTCAGCTGATTTTCAATGAGATTATTTCTTCTGAATAACAGTTTTATAAGGGGGCCGTACGAAGCTATGCTTTGTGCGGTTTTTTTATGAAATTTTACTCCATTTATTTTTGCCTCTGTAGTATCTCAGATAGTAATTTTTAATAATCTGATGCTCGGCCAGGGACAAAAGAGGATCCTTATCCAGTATTTTTTCAACAGCTTTTTTAGTGGTTTTGATGATGGCGGAATCGTTAACCAGATCCAGTTTTTTGAAATCTACCACACCGCTCTGCTGGGTACCCAGGATGTCACCGGGTCCGCGCAGCTGCATATCCACTTCGGAAATTTTGAAGCCGTCATTGGTCTCGGTCATGGTTCTTATGCGCGTCCTGCTTTCCGTCGTCAGTTTGTCTGAAGTCATCAGGATGCAGTAGCTCTGTTCGGCACCCCTTCCTACACGGCCGCGCAATTGGTGGAGCTGGGACAGCCCGAACCTTTCGGCACTTTCGATCACCATGACAGAAGCATTAGGTACATTTACGCCTACTTCAATTACGGTAGTGGCAACCATAATTTCTGCTTTGCCGGAGGCAAAATAATTCATGGCTGCATCTTTTTCATCCGGTTTCATCTTTCCGTGCAGCATGCTTACATTATAGTCTGAAAAAGCATCCATCACATGCTCCAGGCCTTCCATGAGGTTTTTATAGTCCAGCGTTTCAGATTCTTCAATCAGCGGGTATACAAAATATACCTGCCTGCCTTTCAGGATTTCATCCCGACAGAAATTATAGACATAAGCTCTGTCTTTTTCCCGTCTGTGGGCCGTAATAATAGGTTTCCTGCCGACCGGCATCTCATCAATGACCGATACGTCAAGATCGGAATAAAAGCTCATGGCCAGCGTCCTGGGGATTGGTGTAGCTGTCATGACCAGAATATGGGGCGGAATGCTGTTCTTTGCCCACAGTTTGGCGCGCTGGGCTACTCCGAAACGGTGCTGCTCATCAATGACTGCCAAACCGAGATTCCGGAATTTCACCTTATCTTCCAGGATCGCATGGGTGCCGACCAGAATAGAAAGCTCACCACTTTCAAGCTCTCTATGAATGATTTTCCGTTCCGCAGCTTTTGTGGATCCGGTTAACAGACGTACATTAACCGGAGTGTCCTGTAGAAGGTCTTTAATTCCGGTGTAATGCTGCTGGGCCAGAATTTCCGTAGGTGCCATCATACAGCTCTGAAAACCGTTATCTAAGGCAATCAGCATGGTGAGTAGGGCGACCATCGTTTTCCCGGAACCCACATCACCCTGTAACAGCCTGTTCATCTGCACAGGTCTTTTCATATCTATCCGGATTTCCTTAAGTACCCGTTTCTGGGCACCGGTAAGGTCAAAGGGAAGATGATGGTCATAGAAGTCATTGAAATGATTTCCGATTACCGGAAAAGGATTGCCGCGGGAATGTGTTTTATGATGGCGTTTTTTCAGGCCATAGCCCAGCTGGAAGAAAAAAGACTCTTCAAACTTCAGCCTGTAATCTGCTTTTTCAGCATGCTCTGTATCTTTCGGGAAATGAATGTTAAGATAAGTGTGTTGTCTGGAAAGAAAACCAAATGCATTGGTAATATAGTCGGGAAGGTTCTCCTGAATAAGTTCCGGTATTTCTTTGCAGATATTCTTCAGGACTACCTGGAAAAACCTTTGATTTAGTCCTCTTTTAACAAGTTTCTCAGAACTTGGGTAAATGGGCTTCAGCCGGTTGTCATTTTCCTTCTTCTCTTCAGCTTCAATCTCCGGATGCGGCATAGAAAACTGTCCGTTGAAAAAATTCACTTTTCCGAAAATATACACTTCACGGCCTACAGGCAGTTGCTCCTTAAGCCATTTGGAATATTGGAACCAGACCAGGTCCATGGTTTCCGTATCATCACTGAACTTAGCTGAAAGCCTTTTGGTTTTGCCGGTCTGGATTTCCTGTACCTGGGTAATCCTGCCTCTCAGCTGAATTTCCTGATTGGCCTCATGCAGCCGCGATACCTTATAGATTTTGCTTTTATCCAGGTAACGGATAGGATAGAAGTTCAGGAGATCCTCTACCGTGGTGATCCCCAAGATGCTCTTGATCAATTTAGCTCTCTCCGGACCAATTCCTTTTACGTATTCTATGGAAGTTTCTAAAGTCATGAAAAACGAGCCTCTAATTTCGGGAAAATAGAGTAAACTTTAAAATCTAATGGTTAAAACTTCTCCGGAACTTTAACTTTTTAATCTGGATTTAAATTTGTTCTGGTATTCTTCCCACTGCTGGCGGGTGCGTATCTTTTTATACAGGTCCTTGGAGATCAGTTCAAGGTAAGGTTCCAGTTCCTTAGCAGACAGTTCTCCCTGCAGCAAGGTAATAGGGCTCCCGGTCTCATCCAGGAATACAGTGCTGGGTACGGCTGCTACATTCATATACTGCGTGAACTCATGAAGTGTATTCCTGCCTTTCTTATGGGTGCGGTCAGGATTTGAGAATTTTCTTTCAAATATACTCACCGTCCTTTTTTCCTCTGCGTTAAATTTTACCGGATAAAAATTTTCATTCAGCATTTCAGTTATGATTGTGTTACCGTATGTGGTTTTGTCCATAATTTTGCAGGGACCGCACCAGTCTGCATAGAAATCAATCAGTATTTTTTTAGGGTGCTGTTTCTGGGCAGACAATGCTTCTTCAATGGTCATCCATTTAACCTGGGCAAAGCTGAAGCTTAACCAGAACAGGCAAATAATGCTTACTACTTTCTTCATGATTTGGATATTTAAGTAAAAGTAAGCATAATTTGCGTATTGCTATTTTACTTCCTGCATTAATTTTCTAACGTATGGGGAAATAATAAAGAGAAGCACACCGGCAATTATGGAATACAGTCCCAGTTGCTTATAGCCTTCGGTATAGGTGATGAGGGCATCATAATTTGATGAACCTTCTTTTGCTGTTGCCATGCTGGCACCAATAATTCCGGCAACATACTGCCCGTAAGCAGAGGCCAGAAACCACATGCCCATCATAACGCCCTGGAGCTTATTAGTTGAAAGTTTGGTCATAATGGAAAGGCCGATAGGAGAGAGGCACATTTCCCCCAATGTAATGGCAAATAAGGCGATAGTAAATATGCCTAAAGAAGTAATGCCGAGGCTGTTGGCAAAATAGCGCGTAGTGAATATGACATAATATCCCAGACCCAGAAAGAGAAAACCAAGCCCGAACTTAATGATGGTGTTGGGTTCAATCTTTCTTTTGCCCAGCCAGATCCATAACAGCCCTAATGGAACAGCCAGCAGAAGGATGAAAAATGCTCCCCCTGAATTATTAACCCCGTTAGGATTAAGATTGAAAAGATCCCTGTTCAGGTTCTTGGCTGCGAAAATACTCAGTGAGCCTCCGCTCTGTTCAAAAATGCCCCAGAAAATAATGGAAAAGATAATGAATATCAATGCGGCAATGAGCTTGTTCCTCTCTGCCGGTGTTACTTTGGTCATTTCATACAAAAGGTACAGCAGGGTAAGAGGTCCTACGGTATACATGAAGTAATTGGTATATTGAGGAACCGAAACCATAGTCATAATGAGCGGAATAACAGCGAGTGTTCCTATGTATACTGCGATTTCATGCCATTTTTTTATTTTTTTCGCAGGTTCATCTGATAACGGATGCCCGGGCTGTAAACCGATAGGCCCCAGCTTTTTTTGTGTGAATACAAAATTGATAAGGCTGATCACCATGACCACGGCAGCCAGGCTGAATGCTATATTCCAGGTTTTATCATGAGGGATGTAATCAGAAAAAACATCTCCCTGTCCAATGGCAACGCAGAAGTATCCTCCGAGAAGGGCACCCAGGTTGATTCCTGCATAGAATAAGGTAAAACCGGCATCTGTTCTTGTATCACCGGACCTGTACAGTTTTCCGACCATAGTGGAAATATTGGGTTTAAAGAATCCGGTGCCGATAATGGTAAATGAAATTCCGAAGAAAAAATAGTCATGCGGATTCAGGGAAAGGATAATGCTTCCCGCGATCATCAGGAGTCCGCCCCAGAACAGCGATTTCCTGAATCCTAAGATCTTATCTGCAAACAATCCTCCTACAAAAGTGAATGCATAGACAAAAGCCTGGGTTGCTCCGTACTGGAGATTGGCTTTCTCTTCACCGAACCCTAATTGGGAGATCATAAATACCACAAGCATTCCCCGCATCCCGTAAAAGCAGAAGCGTTCCCACATTTCGGAAAAGAAAAGGTTCCAGATCTGCGTCGGGTATTTTCCTTTGAAATCCCTTATTTCGTCTAAAGTTAAATTCATGTCTGATTAAAAATATGTAATTAAGGTTTTGACTGATCCCGGTCCAGCTCGAACCGGATCCTGTCCTGATCTATAAGTTCTTTTAATTCTTCCTCTTTGGGAAGGTATAATAAATATTGGCTGGCGAAAAGGTTGTTTTTGTCATTCAGTACCGAGTATTTGACGATGGTTTCGTCTTTTTCGGAACACAAGAGGATTCCGATAGTAGGGTTATCGCCTTCAATACGTTTCAGGTCATCGTACATCCTTACGTACATGTCGATCTGCCCGATGTCCTGATGGGAAAGTTCCCCCGTTTTCAGATCGATAATGACGAAACATTTCAGTAGGTAATTGTAAAAAACAAGATCAATATAAAAGTCTGAAGTATCGGTAGCAATGTGCTGCTGCCGGGCTACAAATGCAAATCCCTTCCCGAATTCCAGCAGGAACTTCTGGATATGGTCTATAATAGACGTTTCAAGGTCTTTTTCTGAAATTTTTTCGTCCGGTTTCAATCCCAGAAATTCAAAGATGTATGGATCTTTCAGTATATTCTGAATGGTTTCTTCAGATGTTTTACGATGTTCCAGCACTCTTTCATAAGCCAGCGAATTGATCTGCCTTTTCAGGTCTCTGGAATTCCAGTTATTCTGAATAGATTCGTTAATATAGTAATTTATCTTATCAGTATTGTTTAATCTGATCAACAGTCTGTAGTGAGTCCAGCTCAATTCGTGACGCAATGCGTCACATATTGGAAAGGATTGATAAAATATTCTCATATTTCTGAGATTGCTTTCATCAAATCCTTTTCCGAATTCAGTGGTCAGTTGCCGGGAGAGATTTTTCAGGATATAGCTTCCGTATTCTGCCCTTGCTTTTCCTTTCTGTTCATCTTCCACAATTAATTTCCCGATCTGCCAGTAGGTAAGCAAAAGGGTAGAGTTCACTATCCGAAATACTTTTTCGCGCGACTGCTGTATAATATCCTTTATGGAATGGAATAAAGAACTTTCGGAAACTTCCATCATACGAAAATAAAAAAAACCTCTGACTTGGCAGAGGTTTTAAAAAATATTTATTTATGCTTAGTTGACACCGTGCATCATTTTCTTAAGGATCGGTGAGATAAGCGCCAGAATTACGGCAGCTATACCACACAATACCACGAATACCATGAAGAATTCAAAAAGATTATGGATTTCAAACCCTGCAAATACAGGATTCTGCAATGGCAGCTGGGCTTTTTCAAAAGCCGCAGCCTGTTCTGTGGTAAGAGTTACTTTCTTATCAAGTACATCCTGAAGGTTAACGCCTATTTCCTGGGCCTTTGTGAATTTATCTCCCGTAGCCGGAATCAGTGCTCCCAATGAACCTGCAAGAGCATATCCTGCGGCATTGGAAATAAAGAATACCCCATATAAAAGCGATGCAAATCGTTTAGGAGCCAATTTACCTACCAGGGATAATCCTATTGGAGACAAGCACAGCTCACCCATGGTCTGGATGAAGTACAACAGCATTAACCATTTAATAGCCAACAGTCCGGAATTTCCTAAATCTTTTACATTATGTGCAATAATAAAATAACTTAAAGCGATTAAAGCAAGACCCATTGCCTGTTTCATAGGAGAAACCGGCTCTTTTCCTTTAGCTCTCAGTTTATCCCAGATCAGACTGAAAGGCACTGCCAGGATCACGACGAAAATCCCGTTGAAGATCTGCACCATGGAAGGCGGCATATTCCAACCGAAGATGTTTCTGTCCGTCTGGTTATCAGCAATGAATGTCAATGAAGATCCAGCCTGTTCAAATGCTGCCCAGAAGAAGATGATAAAGAATGATACGATGTAGATGACCCATATCCTCTGTCTTTCCACTTTATTTTCTGCAGAAGACATGATCAGGAATGCAAGAGAAATACCTGCTGAATAAATGAACGGATAAATGATTCCTTTAATCAGCTGGCCCATTTCTACGGAATTGAACCCAAATTCTCCTACAAGGAGGTATCTGAACACAAAGAATAGCACGATAAAGATTACTGCGGTAAATGCAAGAAACTTGTTGGAGAATTTAGCAGTCTGGGTTTCACCCTCTTCAAAATCCGCACTCGTATTGTTTTTTGGTAATCCTCCGATAGGCCTTCCTTCAGGGGTTACTACATATTTATTTTTAAGAATAAAGAAAGTTACGGTTCCTACCACCATCGCGATAGAAGCGGCCAGGAATCCCCATTTGAAAGCAAAAATATCCCTTACTCCTGTAGTGGCGTCCTTTACGTCACCTACGTATGGACAGATAAACTGGCCTAAGAATGCCCCGATATTGATTCCCATGTAAAAAATGGTGAATGCAGAGTCCAATTTTGATTTTTCCTGCTTAGGATAAAGGCTTCCCACCATAGAGGAAATATTAGGCTTGAAAAACCCGTTACCAAAGATAATAACGAACAGGGCAAGCCACATGATCATCTTAGCACTCCCAAGGTCAGCCGAAAAGCTGGATGCACTGATAAACAGCAAAAACTGCCCGATAGCCATTAAAGACCCACCGATCAGGATCGCATTCCTGTTTCCGATATATTTATCGGCAATAAAACCACCTAAAAGAGGCGTTAAATAACATAAAGCTAAAAATCCACCGTAAATGATTGCTGCATCTGCTTCTTTAATTAATAGGGAATTTACCATGAAGAGCGTCAACAGAGCTCTCATTCCATAAAAATTGAAACGCTCCCACATTTCTGTTCCAAAAAGCACCCATAAACCTTTCGGGTGTCTGGAACCTTTTTTCTCTACCCATTCATCCGGTTTCGGACTTAATGCTTCAGTATTATCCATTTTATTGTTAATTTTTGTTAAGACTGACAAATATAGTTTTTTTTGGGTTTTCAGCAAGGTTTAATTTTACAATTGCCAAAAAAAGCTGCAGAAGAGTCCTGCAGCCTGATTGATCATTGTATTGCTGAAGCTTAATGCCCTTTTTCCTTCATAATCCTGTTTAGTCTTTTCAGCATGGAAAGCCCTAATAATGTGGCAAATATCAGCAGCCCGAAATTTACCAGGAAGTAATTCATCTTATTGTCATAACTGTACCACGTACTTGCCAAGATCCCGGAAAGCTTATTACCCACCGAATTGGCCAGGAAAAAGCCGCCCATCATCAGCGCAGTAATCCTCGCCGGTGAAAGCTTGGATACAAATGACAACCCCATCGGGGAAAGGCAAAGTTCTCCTACAGTAATAGCCCCATAACCGGCTACCAGCCACCAGGGAGATACTTTAACGGCACCGTTATCACCGGCTGCTACAGCAGCTACCATGACCAGGCATGATAAGGCTGAAATAAACAGCCCTAAAACGATCTTCGTAGGGGTAAGCGGTTCTTTCCCTCTTTTTCTCAGGAAAGCCCAGACACCAACCACTACCGGTGTGAGGGCAATGACCCAGAACGGATTGATGGATTGGAACAGTTCCGTATTATAGAGGTATACTTTCTTGTCAGGATTTTTCTCCAGTTCTGCACGCTGTTCGGGCGATATGTTTTTAAAATACACATCCTTTCCGGATTCCTTTATCGTCTTTCCGTCTTTGTCCTTTTGCGACTGGAACTGGTCATCGTAAACAGGGACTTCGCTGTTGGCATAGCTCTTCCCATCTACCATATAAATGTTTTCGAGAGGTTTCTCCATTATGGCAGGAACGCTTCTGTCTGTATAATAATTAGCCCACCTCGTCAGAGCCGTTCCGTTCTGTTTGAAGACCGCCCAGAAAAACATACTGATCATGAATACTGAAAGTAAAGCACCGATGGAAGATTTTTCTTCAGGCTTTGCTTTGAAATACAGTGAGGCATAAAAGTAAATAACGGGAATACAGGCAAAAATAAAGGCATCCGTACTGTCACTCCCGAAAATATTTCCTGGGATGAACCATCCTCCCGCTCCGAAAAGAATAGCCGGTAAAAATACCTTCAAAAGGATTTCAGACAGCTTCGTATCGCCATCCTGCACAGGCTTCATCTGCGCTGCGTGAATATAATGTTTCCTGCCGACCGTAAATATAACGAGCCCGACTAACATTCCGACACCTGCGGTAATAAAAGCTTCGCCCCAGCCGAATTTATTCCGCATAAATGCCGCAATAATATTACAGATGAAAGCCCCGATATTGATTCCCATATAAAAAATGTTATATCCGGAATCCTTATTGGCCTTGTATGGCTCTTCAGAATACAGGTTCCCCAGAAGAGTGGAAATGGTAGGCTTGAAAAAGCCGTTCCCGATAATAATTAATGCGAGGGAACTGTAGAATAAGGTAAGATCTTTGAAAACACCCATTCCGATATATCCGGCAGCCATCAGGATACCGCCTAAGTATATTGATTTGATATATCCTAAGACCCGGTCAGCCAGAAATCCTCCGATGAAAGGAGTGAGATAGGTCAGGGCAATATAGGTTCCGAAAATGTCGTCAGCCGTTTTATCCGGAAGCCCGAGGCCACCTTTCAGGCCGGTAGGTTCAATAACGTACAGAACGAAGATTCCAAGGATCAGGTAATACCCGAAACGCTCCCACATTTCCGTAAAAAAGAGGAATGGCAGCCCTTTAGGATGTTTGATTTTCATAGATGTAAATTTCAAATTTCACAAATATAGAATTTTAAAAATAATAATTGAATTTGGGTAACTTTGAATACCATAAAGATGAGAAAATGGAAATTACGTTAAAATATTTAGAAGTTTAAAGTCATTTTTGTTAAAATATATTTGAGGGAAACCATAAATGTAGGATGTAAAGTTAAAAACTGAAAATCCGAATCTTACATGTAAGATTCGGATTTTTTATAGTTCAATTTATCAGGTTATAAATTTTCCAGGATAAAATTGGTCATTTTCTGGTACAACTGAGGTCTTGTATATCCTCCGTAGATCCCGTGGTTTTTATCCGGGTATGCCATGAAATCAAACTGTTTCCTGTTTTGGATCAATGCTTCAGAGAATTCCATGGAATTCTGGAAATGTACATTGTCATCTGCCGTTCCGTGGATCAGAAGGAATTTACCTTTCATTAAACTGGCATATTCAGTAGGGGAGTTCTTATCATATCCGTCAGCATTTTCCTGCGGAGTCCTTAAGAATCTTTCGGTATATACGGAATCATAATACCTCCAGTTGGTCACCGGAGCCACTGCGATTCCCATTTTAAAGACATCGGCGCCTTTCGTCATGGCAAGGCTGGTCATGTACCCGCCGAAGCTCCATCCAAACATTCCAATCCTGGTTTTATCGATATAAGACTGGTTCCCGAACCATTTGGCAGCGGTGATCTGGTCTTCAATTTCGTACTTTCCTAAATTCATATAGGTGACCTTTTTGAACTTAGCACCTTTATATCCGGTTCCGCGTCCGTCCACACAGGCCACGATATACCCTTTCTGTACCAGGTGATTGAACCACAATGTATTACCGATATCCCATGAATTGGATACCTGCTGGGATCCCGGTCCTGAATACTGATACATGAAAAGTGGGTATTTCTTTTTCGGATCGAAGTTTTTAGGCTTCATGATCCATGCATTCATCTGATCGCCGACCGCATTAGGTATGGTAATAAATTCTTTATCCACAAAGTTGTCCGCTTTTAGTTTCTGAAGCTGCTCATTATTATTCTGAAGCTCCTTCACCACTTTTCCGCTGCCGTCTTTCAGAACGAATGTATACGGGCTTGCAGCGGTAGAAGAAGTTTCGATAAAATAATTGTAATTCTTGCTGAAGCTTGCAGAATTGTTACCGTCAGGTCTGGAAATCAGCTGGGACTTTCCGTTTTCGATATTGATTTTGGAAACCACCTTGTTGATGCTTCCTTTTTCCGTTGTCTGAACGTAAATTTCCTTTGATTTCGGATTGTAACCATAGTAATCTGTAATTTCCCAATTGCCCTTGGTAACCTGTTTTTTAAGCTTACCCTCTTTGTCATACCAATACAGGTGACGGTTACCGTCTCTTTCAGATGCCCAAAGGAAAGAATCATCTTCCAGGAACTCAAGGGTCGGATTATCGGTATCGATCCATTTTTCATCCGTCTCGGTAAAGAGCTTCTGAACCGCTCCGGTTTTGGTATTCACTTTCAGGATATCAGAAGCATTCTGTATCCTTTGGGAAGTAATGAGAACAATTTCATCGGCTTTAGCCGTCTGGAATACATTGGCAATATAATAGTTTTTGAAGGCCCCAAGATTTACCGGGATGGTTTTTCCGGTATCTAAACGGTACAGCTGTGCAGATACGACAGAGTTATTTTCTCCCGCCTTAGGGTATTTATAACGCATTTCCGTAGGGTAAAGCGTTTTCCCGTAAATAGGAATGTATATTTCCGGAACCTGGCTTTCATCCGATTTAACGAAAACGATGGCATCAGAATTTTTGGTCCATTCATACTGTCTCGCATGCCCGAATTCTTCTTCATATACCCAGTCGGCTAAACCGTTGATGATAGCATTTTTCTTACCGTCTGTAGTGATCTGGGTAATTTTACCGGTATTCAGGTCCTGGCAAAATAAATTATTATCTGAAATAAAGGCGACTTTTGAAGCATCCGGGGAAAACCTTGGCTCCTGAACGGTATTCCCGTTATTCAGGCTCGTTACCTTACCAGATTTCAGGTCTTTTACCTCGAATTTTCCCAGAAAAGAATGGCGGTAGATCGGCTGGCTCTCTTTCAGCAAAAGGATTTTGGATTCGTCATCGGAGAACTCGTAACTCTCAAACTGGCCGTCAATGATATTTCCTTCCTTCTGGGAATTCTTATATGAATATTTGGCAATTCCGGTTGGTTCGATTACCAGGTAGTTTTCACCGTTCTTCATGGAAGTGATCCCGGCAATGCCTTTCCCGCGGTAGTATCCTGAATAAATTTTATCTAAAGTGATTTCCTGTGCCGACAGGCTGTGAAAAGCAGCAGCAAGACTAAGGGTCAAGAATATTTTTTTCATTCTAAATTCTAATATCATAAAGCACCAAATATAGTGATTTTTACAAGAAAAAAGCCGGCAATGATGCCGGCCTGATCCTGATGGAAATTATTGATTCCAGTTGTAGGCACTTTTTACGTTAAGCCTGCCTTCTCCGGATTTTCTCAGGTAGATTACCCGGTCAGACTCCGGAATATATTTGATGGAGGTCAGTACAGGAGAGCCGGAACGTTCCCCGTTTTCAGAATTATTGTAGAGACTGATGGCCTTCTTTTTATCGGTTACTACATTTCCTATCGCGTAGGGCTGAAGGGTATCTTCATTGGCGAAGAAATAGCCTTTATTATCTTTCATGAAATACCCGATCTTCCCTGACGGTGTTGCGGTAGTGCTGACGGCAGTTCCGTCTGAGTTAAGAGTAAACCACTGGCCCGGACCGTATGAAATAATGGGGTCCGGAAAACGGTTGGAAGGTGTGGATGGCGGCATTGTTTTGTTAACGTCATATCCGAACAGGTATGTTTTACCGTTATTGGCCTGTACAGCACTGATTTCTACTCCGGACATCGTAGTATTGCCTCTGTATTCGGAGAATTCGCTCATAACGATATTGCCGTTCTGCAGGTTGATGAAAGCCATATCCCCGAAGTTGCTCTGGTTGATCCTTACGCCGGTAAAATATCCGAATGATACCAGGTAATCCTGGTCGTTGATGGAAACCGGAGTCAGGGTTTTTAAAATCAGTTTTTCCTTTAAGGGAATATCCTGTTCACCCTGAGCAGAAACATAGACCAGCTTTGAGGATTCTTTCCAGCCGGTGGATTTTCTTAAGATCAAAACCCTCCCGGAATTGGTTACAGCCGCATCAGCTTCCATATAATCCGTATCAAGCGTGATTTCTTTATCCCATTTTCTGGACAGGGTAGAGAGGTCAATCACGATATTATCAATGGTATTGGCTGTCTTTTTAGAAACAGACCGGTCGTTGATGATGGCAGCATATTTCCCGTTCTGTGAAAACCTCATATAGGTGGTTCCCTGTTTCATGCCTCCTTCCGTAAAAAGCTTGGCAATGCTGGTCGTGGTAAAATTATTGTCCTTTTTGTTGAAAACATGCTGGAAGATTTCTTTCCTGTTATTCCGGGTTTCCAGTTCTTCCGTAAACACAACGAACTGGTCTTTGCCAATCTCAGCTGATCCCAGATAATTGTGCAGGACACCATTGGTTTTATTGGCATAATCCTTAATATAGGTATCAATCAGGTTTCCGTTCTGATCGAGTTTCCTCATGATGATTTTCTTATGCGGATAACTGCTGTAGCCGTCTTCATTGATATCGCTGAAAACATATTGGTTATAGTCATCACACAGGACAAGCTTGATGTCCTTTTCGTATTTGGAGTTGTATTCGAAATTGTCGCCGTACACAAATTTCTTATCCTGACCGAAAGCGATAGCGCTCATTAGGGCCAGTGAAAGGATCAATGTTTTTTTCATAGTATCGATTAGTTATAAATTTTCTGTTCAAGTCCTTTCAGTTCATAGTTTTGGTCAAAAGAAAGCTTCATGTCTACCAGGTGCTCCTGCATTTCATTCAGGTATTTTTCAGCTTCCGCCTTTTTACCCATGGCTAGGTTCAGGCGGATGAGGTTCATATAGAGATATGCTGCAATCTTAGCATTATAGGCTGCTTTTTTATCTTCATAATTGATTTTTTTAAGCGCATCTTTCCATAAAGCAACCCCTTTGTCCATATTTTCAAGGGCAGCTTTATTAGGAGTGTAATCCGGTCTTGCCTGCAACTTCTTCAGGTTTGTGGTTACATAAATGGACGCTTTCTCCAGGTCATCGTATTCTCCTTTGTTCTTTACCGTTTCCAGCTTTACCGTAGAATTGATCTTGGAATAGCCGAAGTTATCTGCCAGGATTTCGTTGATCTTGTTCATCACCTTCTGAAGGTATGCTCTCTCATGGTCACTCAGGTTGATTTCATTGGTAGGCGAAGAGGCAACTTCTTCAAAGTCTGAGAAAAGGGTTTTATCGATCTTCACAACGCCGTTCTGCTTTACTACCAGCTTGGTAGGCTGGCTGGCAAAAGTTTTACCCGCATTATCCTGAAAGTTGGTCCGTTCCATATTGATGGAAATGTCAACGGCATTTCCGCCTCTTGAAAAACCGTCGATATTAACCTGTGAAGCCAGGACTTTATTGTCTACAATGAGGGCAGTTCTGAGATCGGGATCGCGGTATACCGGCTTTTGGGGAACGTTGAGCTGCGGGCGTGAAGGAAGTCTGAGCACCGGGGGCATGGCATTCATGGCAATTTTTTCCACAGCTTTCATTTTATTGTACTGCTCAGATTCTGTTTTGTACTTTTCGGTAAGTTTTTTTACTTCCGCTTCATAATCCTTGAGCCTTTCCTCATGCTGCAATTTGGCATCCTGTACGCTCTGATCGTAGTTGTCTACCTGCTTCTGGAACTTTTCCTTCGCTTCTTTGATTACATCTTCTTTCGTCATGTTATACGGTGAATTCACCACTACAGAAAAATTTCTGCTTTGTGAATCTACCGGATTAGCAGGCTCTTTTAAAAGCTGGAAGGTTACCTGTTCCGAATCGATCCTCTGGGCATACCCCAAGGTAGCAACCGATAAAAATAAAACGGATAAGATAGAGTTGTATTTCATGCTTAAAATTTAGTCTGCAAATTTAATTTTTTTTCAATACTAACCTAATTATAATTATTATTTTATTTTAAATGTGTATTTCTATTGAATTATGTGCAAATCCCTTCATGTTGAAAAGTGTTACTGTGAAACAAAATCCAATGTTTGGCAAAAAAATTGAATATTCATTTACATAACATATTCAAATAATAATTATGGAAACGAATGACTACGACCAGAAGCTGAACAAATACGAACTGGAAGACCAGGCCATCTATACAGGATTCTCAAGTTTTGAAGATGCAGAAAGGTATTCCCGGGAGAAAAACGGAAAACTGGTGGAAGTAAGCTTTAAAGACGGAAATGATAATCCTCAGATTACAGATGAAGCTCAGCTGATCGATAAAAAACTTCATTATTTTGTAGTTGCAGGGGACGAATATAAATTTATTCATTCTTCAGACCCTGGATTCAGGGATTATGCCGATGAATTGCAGAAAATAAAAGCTAAAATGCGCGAGGATGCACCTGACGAGCGGTACCTGGCCAATTTTGAGATAGAAAATTCAGAAGACCCGATTATCGTGATCAAAAATGATCATTTTGAATCGGTAACTTCAAGAGAGCGTTCAAAATACCTGAAGCAAGCTAAGGTATATGAAATAGGAGTTGCCATATCCAAATCTTAAAATCAACATCATGAGCACTAAGAAATATTCAGACAAAGCTCAGGAAAAAGTGGAAAAAGTAATGCACGAGTTCAAGGAGGGAAAATTAAAGTCCTCTTCCGGAGACCAGGTGAAAAGCAGGAAACAAGCCATAGCAATCGGCATTTCCGAAGCAAGAGAAGAAGGACTCAAAGCTCCTTCTAAAAATAAGAAAAGCAAAGACAAGTAGTATAAAGCCGCTCATAATTTGAGCGGTTTTTTAATGTATAGTGTTCAGTGATAAGATGTGTATAACTATACATTAGAATTAATATACCTTTAACAGCACCATAAAGGTTTTTGGATATATTTGCGAAAAATAACAATACTGAGTATTACTTATTTCAGGATTGGATGGGACATTTTAAAAAGATATATTCAGACTATAAGCACCAGGTGTATTTCTTTGTCAGAAAATATATTTCCGGACAGGAAGATATTGAAGATGTGGTGCAGGAAATATTTGTCCACTTATGGAAGCACCATACACAGCTTCAGAAATCTGAACATCCGGAGGCTGTCATCTTCCGTACGGCCAAGCAGGAGATTGCCAATTTTTACAGGAAAAATAAAATGATTTTCAATTCGGATCCGGACATCATTGCCGGCCTGGAAGAAACCGAAGAAGAATCGGACACGCTCTGGAAAGAAGAAAATCTCAGTAAAATAGAACATTTGCTCAGCGAACTGCCCGTTCAGAATAAAGAATTTTTACTCAGGAACAAACTGGAAAACGTTAGTTATATTAAAATAGCCGAAGAAAATAATATGTCTAAAACGGCCGTTGAAAAACGCATCAATAAAGCCCTTTCGTACATCCGTAGCAACCTCAGCCTCTTTTAAGCCTCTGTTAACGAATATGAACAAATCATTAAATCCACTTTTCAAAGGTGGATATTTTTTGATCCCTGCGTAATTACTATCAGAGAGACCACTTATGAATCAATTCGAAAAAGACTGGGACACGGTGAAAAAAGAAAACCGGCGGATCGATGAGGCAACTGACGACAGGATCTGGCAGAATATAGAGCGCATGACTTATGGACGTAAGGCGAAGCAGCAGAAGGTTTACTGGGCTGCCGCCGTCCTTATTCCTTTATTTGGGCTGCTTTGCCTGTACCCATTATTTTCAGGACACCATAACGATGCTGGAAATATACTGGTGCTAAAAACCGGAAATGAGATGAAGACCTACAGGCTTTCTGACGGAAGTATCATCACCATGCAGCCGTACAGTAAGCTTACAATGGACAGGAATCATTTCGGTAAAAAGGAGAGACCTGTGGAATTCGAAGGGAAAGCTTTTTTTAACATTGCCAAAGATAAGACCAAGCCATTCCGTATTGATGCCCATGGTTTTAAGGTCCAGGTTTTGGGAACCCGGTTTTTCCTGGATCAGAAATCGGCGGATAAAAGCGTAGCCCTAAAGGAAGGAAAAGTAAAGATAGAACGCCGTGGAAAAATCACGTATCTGCTTCCTGAGGAAACTTGGGTGAGTGATGCCGTTAACAGGGAGCATCATTACTACAGCCCTTCTAAAGTAAGGACATTTGCGTTTAACGGACAGGACTATGGAGAAGTCATCCGTCTGCTGGAAGACACCTATGATGTAGAGATACAATATCCCGTACAGTACAGCAAAGAAAAAATACAGGGCTCTTTTACCGGAAACCTGCAAGATGTTATTACCATTGTAAGCTATCCTTTCAGTCTTACAGCTGTTAAAATCACCGACAAACAAATTATTTTAAAATAAAATGCACCGATAATGGGGGTTATCGATGCGGCGAACTAGTAAGAATATAACAAACTAATTTTTTACAAATCTATGAAAAAAACGGCAATCAGCATTGCGGTACTGGGAGTCTTATGCCTGTCTGAAATGACGCATGCATACGTTCCGGCCACCTGTCAGCAATCTGTTAACTCCGCACGAATCCCTGTAAAGCAGGTATTTGAAAAACTGGGAAAGAAAACCCGGACGCAATTCTTTTATTCGGCTTCCGATATGCAAGGGATCCTTGTGGATGATACCAAGATCAATTACAGCTCTTTGAAAGAAGCACTCAGCTACCTTAAAAAAAGCTATTCCATTGATTTTATTATTCAGAACAATACCGTTACGGTAAGAAGGATTGCAAAATCTTCGGATAATCGTCCGCTTTCCATTCATATGGATGCAATGAAACGGGATACCATCTCTCCCCGGGAGAAGAATATTGATGAAGTCGTAATGGTAGGCTATGGAAAGCAGAACAGGAAGGATATTTCAGGTTCTATTTCATCCATCGATGAGAAGCAGATGAAAGGTGTTGCATCCGGTAATTTTGGTGATATCATAGCAGGAAAAGCTACGGGAATCCAGGTTTCGCAGGCCAATGCAAGTCCGGGATCATCACCCACCATCCGGGTGAGGGGAATCGGGACGCTTACTGCAGGTTCCAATCCTTTGATTGTTGTCGATGGTTTCCCGCTTACAGAAGGAACCAACCTGAATTCCATCGATCCCAATTCCATTGCCAAGATCGATATCCTTAAAGATGCTGCTTCATCTGCTATTTACGGATCCAGGGGCGCCAACGGAGTTATCCTGATCGAAACCAAGCAGGGCAAAAAAGGAAAAATGGAAGTAACCCTGGATTCCTATTACGGAATCCAGACCCGCAGTGACAAGGCCAAACTTGTCGACGCATATGATATGGCCGTTTTCATGAAAGAATCCAGGGATAATAATTACCTGTCCAAAGGAGCTAACAGAAGTATCAGTGACGATACTGCAACCAGAAAAAATAAAGGAGCATCCCTGAGAGAACTGATTCCGGATTACCTGAAACCTTATCTCGAAAGGCAACCAGGACTCATCAATACAGACTGGTACAATACTGTGCTGAGACCGGCTCCGATCAGTCAGACCACATTTACAGTCACTGGAGGTGGGGACAAAAGCAAATATGCCTTCACGGGAAGTTACCTCAATCAGAAAGGGATTGTTATCGGTTCAGATTATGAAAAATATTCAACCAACGTCAATTTATCGACGGATCTGAGTGATCAACTGAAAATAGGGGTTTCCATTACACCGTCTTTCTCACAGGGAAGCATCCTGGATATGGTATCGGGAGGAAGAAGCTATAACCCGATTGCCATGGCTACAACCATGTATCCCTTTTTTGCGCCCTATGATGCTAACGGTAACCTGAATATCTCTGAACAGATAAAAGCCAATACTCCCACAGATGCAGCTCTGGTTGAAAATCCTGTAGCGATGGTGGACATGACCAGCAGGAAATATACGCTGTTTAAAACATTCGGAAATGTATTCACCCAGCTGACATTCCTCAAGGACTTCAACTATAGGTTTTCGGTGGGCGGAGACTACAGCAATTACGAATACAATTTTTTCGATCCGTCTACAGTAGGGTCTTACCGGTCCGCTGCTCCCGACGTCACTATGGCAAGCAGGACGGAATACATCAGGAAAAACTATCTGGTGGAAAACCTGCTGACTTTTGATAAGAAAATCGGGAGCCATACTTTCAATGCAATTGCAGGACAATCCTACCAGGAAGAAAACAACAATCAGCTGCTGGTGGAGGCCACAGGATTCCCGGATAACAGCATCACCAATATTGCCGGCGGATCTTCGTTTAAAAATACGCTTTCACAATATAAGTGGACTCTGATCTCTTATTTCAGCAGGCTTTCTTACAGTTTTGACAATAAATACAACTTCATGGCGTCGTACAGGAGAGACGGATCTTCAAGATTCGGGGTCAATTCCAAATGGGGCGATTTTTACGCGCTGTCGCTGGGCTGGACACTCAGCAATGAAAACTTCTTTCCCAAAAATGATTTTATTGATCCTGTAAAGCTAAGGTACAGTAAAGGAAGCAACGGGAACAACCAGATTCCTAATTTCGGGGCACTTTCACTGATGGCGGAAGAAAATTATCTCTTTTCAGGGGCACTCGCTTCAGGATACAGGGCATCAACGGCACCTAACCCAAATATCTCATGGGAAAAATCAAAATCAGACAACTTCGGGATCGATTTTTCACTGTTCAGGAACTTCCTGAATGTATCTGCCGACTACTACATCCTTATGCGTGACGGGCTGTTGCTGGATGTACCGGTTCCGCAACAGTCGGGGTACAGCACTTCTCTACAGAATATCGGGAAAGTCAGGAACAGAGGGCTTGAGATCCAGCTTTCGACCAGGCCGCTTCATATCGGGCAGCATTTGGAATATTCCAATAACCTGAGCTTTTCTGTCAATACCAATAAAGTTTTGGCTTTAGCCAATGGACAGAACCAGATTATTGCGGGGGCCAATAATTTTGCTGTTACCAAAGTGGGCGGATCCATTGCAGAAATGTATGGATATAACATCACCGGAGTATATACTTCACAGCAGCAGATCGACAGTAGTCCGCATATTACAGGGACGCTGGTAGGGGATTACATTATGGAAGACCTCAACGGAGATGGAAAAATTGATAATAATGATAAAAAAAGCTTCGGTTCAGGGATTCCGAAATACATCCTTGGCTTTTCCAATACATTAAAATATAAAAACCTTGAGCTTAATTTCATGCTGTACAGTGAACTCGGGAAAAAAGTATATAACGGGGACCTGGTAAGCAGCACAGAGTCCGGTGAAGGTTTTGGGGTGGCAAGTCAGTATTATTTCGACCACCGTTACAATGCCGAGACCAATCCCGGAGGTTCTTTTGCAATGCCTAACATGAATTTCTCCAACAACAGAAAAGAAGCGCGGACTTCCAATATCTTTTTTATGAACGGGGATTATGTCAGGTTGCGTTCCCTGAAACTGGCGTATAACCTGCCTAAAAGCATCACGGAAAATTTAAAAATTAAGTCTGCCCAGATATATTTCATGGGAAATAATTTACTGACCATTACTTCCTACCGAGGGCAAAACATCGATGCTACAACAGACAATGTGCTTACCCAGGGTTATGACAGTGCCTATTATCCGGTAACGAGGGTGTATTCCTTCGGGATGAATTTTAAATTCTAATCAAATCAAACGTACAATGAAAAAAATACTTATTCCAATCGTTATTTTACTGCTTTTACAGTCGTGCTCATCCGACCTTCTGAATACTTCTCCGGAAGCTACTAAGGTAACCTCACAGTTTTATGCGGACGCCTCACAAATTGAACAGGGCATTAATGCAGTATATGGCACACTGCAGTATACCGGGCAATATCAGCAGGCAATGCTGGTTATCGGGGAAATTCCTTCTGACAACACTTATGATGAGGTTCCGGCCAATGATTCATTTACCTATGGTGAATTTGATTTCTTTACCATTCAGCCTAACAATTCGCTTATTGCAAGTACCTGGAAAGATAATTATATCGGGATCCAGCAGGCTAATATTATCCTCAACAGAATTGATGCCATCCAGGACATGGCGCAGGCTACGAAGAGCAACAGGATCGGTGAAATGAAGTTTCTGCGGGCGCTGATGTACTTTAATCTTGTAAGGGTATTCGGTGATGTCCCACTGGTAACCAAAGAAACCACTAATGTGAATGACTACTTCGGGCAGGGCAGGACGCCTGTTTCGGACGTGTATGCTTTCATAGAAAAGGAACTGAAAGATGCCATTCCGCTTTTACCGGCTGCAACCACACAGAAAGGAAGGGTGACCAAAGCAGCTGCGCTGGGCATACTGGGAAAGGTGCTCATTACAGAAAATAAATACAGCGATGCCCTACCTTATCTTTCGCAGATAGACGGATTGGGATACAGCCTGCTCTCTGACGTGTCTAAAATTTTTGATGTCACCAATAAAAATAATACTGAAATTATTTTTGATGTCCAGTTTGCTTCAGGAATTAACGGGAATTCGGAAGGAAGCCCGGCATTTCAGCTCTTCAGCCCATCGGGAACCGTGGCCGGCGCTAAAGGCCACAACCTGCCTACAAAAGAAATATACAACCTGTATGCTGGTAATGATCAAAGGAAATCGGCTTACATCGGGCTGACTTCCAACGGGATTCCATATACCAAAAAAATCGTAAAGACATCGAACGTAATTGCGGATGGCGGAAGCAATATCGTGGTGCTTCGCCTGGCTGATGTCTACCTGATGATGGCAGAATGTTATGCTAAGGCTAATGATTTGAGCAATGCTAATGGTTATCTGAATATAATTAAAGCTAGGGCTGGCATTGCCAATGTAAACCTTGCTTCCCAGCAGGCTCTTCTTGCTGAGATCGATAAGGAAAGAAGACTGGAACTGGTTGGAGAAGGCCATCGCTGGTTTGATCTGGTAAGGACCGGGAAAGCCGTTCAGGTAATGACACAGCACTTTGCATCAACTCCCGGCTACAGTACAGCTACGATTGATCAGCATAACCTCCTGATGCCGGTTCCGCAGGGACAGATCAATACCGACCCTGCCATCAAACAAAATCCGGGATATTAAAAAAGTGTTATGGAGAAGATATGAGTATACCAAAAGATCGCAGCTCTCCTGCTGCTATTGGTTTTTTTGAGAAGTGCTTATCTTCATACAAGGCAAAAACGATGATGCTGAATCTTGACAAAGCATGGGACTACACCCCTGAAATAAAAGAACTGGCGGATCTAACCGGAACTTCCCAGCAAATCATTATGAAACGAAGTAAAAATGCCCCGGGCCTGAAAAAGGAAGTGATCAGATATATTAAACTAAAAAAGAAAAAATATGAAGACTAAATTGTTATGCCTGCTGATCTTTGTTTCCGGAATTGTTTTCGGACAGAAGAAAATATCCTTGTCTCATTTTCCGGAAGATAAGGTGATGGTTATTGCCCACCGGGCCGACTGGCGGGAAGCCCCGGAAAACTCTGCCTGGGCAGTGAGAAAAGCCATTGAAAAAGGGATTGATATGGTAGAAGTAGACCTGGCCCTGACAAAAGACAGCGTTCTGGTCCTGATGCACGATAAAACCATCGACCGTACCACTACAGGAACCGGAAAACCCGCTGACTATACCCTGGCAGAACTCCGGAAATTCTCATTAAAAGACGGACTGGGAAGTACAACACAAATGAAAGTGCCTACCCTGGAAGAGATCCTGGACATTACCCAGGATAAAATCCTGATCAATCTTGACAAAGGATTCGATTATATCAATATGGTCTATCCTTTATTAAAAAAAAGGAAGATGCTCGACCAGGTTTTATTTAAAGGAAGTGAAACCTATAAAGAATTCAACCGTAAATACGGAGCGATTAAAAATGATATCCATTTCATGCCTATTGTCAGGCTGAATCTAAAAGAAGGATGGCAGAAAATCACCGAATATACCGATCATTATCAGGTCTACGGCTTTGAGTTTACGGTAGGAGAGACGGAACAGAATATGATTGACTTTAATAAAGTCAGGGAAAAAGGTTGCAGGGTGTGGGTCAATGCGCTCTGGCCACACCACAATGCAGGACATAATGATGATCTGGCTCTTGAAAATCCTGAAGTATACGAATGGTTTTTAAAAAATAAGGTCAATATGATCCAGACCGATCGTCCCAAGGAACTGATCGGATTCCTGAAAAAGAAGGATCTTTACTATTAATATACGGTACTTTCAAAAATTGGAATCGGCGGAGCCAAAGGCTCCGCCGATTCTTTTATCATTATTGACTGTAACAGCAATGCCTATTTCTGATGGTTATACATCAGCTGATAGTATTCATCTGCCATCCGGTCACTGTTGAACTGGTACTCTACATCTTCCATGGAATTGTACTGGATCTTCCTCCATTGTGACGGTTGATCATAATAGGTAGGAAGAATTTCATTTTCAAGGATTTCATACAGCGTATTGAGGTCGTGGTTGTCCTGCTCATAAATGCTGGTGTTCATATAATCCGCTTTAGGGACTACGAATGAATTTTCTCCGTGTTTTGCAAATTCAGGGATCCAGCCGTCATCTGTTGAAAGGTTTACCGAACCGTTCATAGCCGCCGTCATTCCTGAAGTACCGGAAGCTTCCCTCGGTACCCGTGGATTGTTGAGCCATAAGTCAGAGCCCTGTTTCAGCGATTTGCTTAGGGAAAGTTCATATCCCGTAAGTACAGCCATATTTTTATTATTTTTACTTTCTTCCACCAGCGAATTAAAGGTGGAAATCGCAGCATAATCCATCGGATAAGGTTTTCCAGCCCAGATGATCTGAACCGGGTATTTCGGGTTGTTCAGGAGCCTGTAAAACCTGTCCTTATCATGGAGGAGGAGATCAGCACGCTTGTAGCCCGCGAAACGCCTTGCCCAGACAATGGTGAACACATCAGGATCAAACAGGTTCCCGGTTTGGTCTGCCACGATTTTGAACAGCCTTTTCTTCAGGTGTTTTTTCCGGAAATCAAATGCCGTTTCATCGTTTTCATCCTTTGCATTGTACAGAGGTTTGTCTGCCCAGTATTTAAAATCCTGGGCATTGGTAATGGAAGTGATTTCGCAGATCCCCGGATATTTGTGCCACAACGTATTAGAAACCTCTCCGTGAAGTTTTGAAACCCCATTGGCAATTCCGGACATTTTAAGCGCACATAAAGAATGGTTGAAGCGGTCATCGTCAGTTCCTTCAATCTGCTTTACCTCTTCCATACTAAGCCCGGAAAAATATGACATATCATAGCAAAGCTTAAGATTATGCTTCTCATTACCGGCCTCTTCAGGAGTATGGGTGGTGAAAACCAGCTTTTCTTTCACACGTTTCATATCGCCATCGTACTTTTTAAGCAGATGGAAGGCTGCGGGGAGACCATGCGCTTCATTCAGATGGTATACTTCCCGTTCTATATTCATTTCATCCAGCAGTCTTGCGCCTCCTTTTCCTAGAAGAATATACTGCGCCAGCTTGGTGGATTCATTGGCATCATACAGTTTATGGCAGATCGTTTTAGACACGTGATCGTTTTCAGGAACGTCGGTGGAAAGGAAAAACATCGGAGCCGTATTGAAGATTTCAGGATCCAGGTACCATACCTTCACCCAAACCGGGGCACTATGAATTTCAATCTGGAATTTAATTCCCGTATCCTCAAGAAAGCTGTACATTTTTTTGGTCCAGACCGGTTGCAGGGTCTGGTCATGGTTTCTTGCCTGGTCATAATATCCGAATTTCCACAGGATACCGATTCCCACCAGATCCTGCTTCAGGTTATACGCACTTCTCATATGCGATCCCGCAAGGAATCCCAATCCGCCTGAATATATTTTTAATACCTGTTCAATAGCAAATTCCATAGAGAAATAAGCTACCTTTTTTGAGTATTTAGGGTTGACGTTGTAGGGTATTTCAAAGTTTTTAAAATCCATAAACACAGTTTTGTTTTGAATTGGCAAAGGTAATTAATTATGAAAACAAACTTTATATTAATTATTTGATAATTAAGGCTTCAAGCGTGTATCAGATGTTTTTTTTAACTACCTTTAGAATGTAATTTTTTGGTAATCAAAGATCAGGCACTAAAACCATACCATTGTGCCTGTATGGGCAACACAAAAAATAAACACATGAAAAAAGCATTTTCTGATGAAGATTTAATTAAAAATCTCAGTTTATACTATCTGAACCGGCATCTCAAGAAGAAGCCGATAGAGAAATACCACCGTGCCATAGATGAGTCATCCCTGCATGACAGGGAGAAGTACAGGAAAAAATCTGAAATTTTACTGCTGAATGCTTTTATGCATCATTTTCCCAGCGTAAAGTTTGAGGACCTTACCTGCGAAAGTCCGGATTTCATTGCTACGCTGGACGACAAAAAGATTGGAATTGAATTGACGGAAGTGATCAACCATTTGGAAATGAAAAAAATGGAGAGCAGCCTTAATAAAATATTCCGTCAGGCAGAAATACTATTGGAACAGGAAAACACTACGAAATATCGTGGTGTTTATTTTTTGGAGTTTCAGCCCAACCTTAAATTCCATCATCCCGAAGATCAGCAGGAAATCATTCTGTCCATTTATAAAAGCATCCGCAAAAACAGGCCTTCGGGACATGTCCGGAACCTCAGGAAATCCTTTCACCGAAGGAATGTATTCATCACCCATGAATACAATATGAGTCTTTTTGACGAACTCTGTTCCGAGAAAATCATGGAGCTGATCGAGAAGAAGAATGAGAAATTTCCTTATTATGATTCTTCGGTGGATGAATGCTGGCTTGTTATCGTATCGGATATGAATTCCCTGGCGTCCCGGTATACATTTATCCAGGATAAAGAGCAGCTCAGGGAAGTCAGAAGCCCGTTCCACAAAATATTCCATCTGGAGAACCTTTGCGGGAACCTCACGAATATCAAGTAATATAGAGGATCCGGGATCAATAAAGCATTGTTCAGGAGCTTTTTCCCGCTTTCCGCACTCGCTATTTTTGTGTTTCGGGCGGCGGCAAAGCCGCTGCCCGAAACACAAAAATGAGCTCAGGCAAATGCTCCAATCGGGGCTAGGATTAAGGGCATGAGGAATTATCTGCATCAATTCAAAACCAGTCGGTTAAATGCTTAACTTTGATCAAAACAATTTTATGAAAGACCTGTTGATCAAAAGATTTCAGTATTATAAATCTCTGGGAGACCAAACTTTCACACAACTTTCAGAAGAGCAGATGTTCTGGAAGTATAATGAGGAAAGCAACTCTATAGCAGTGATCGTAAAGCATATCACCGGAAACATGCTTTCCAGGTGGACCAATTTTATGACGGAAGACGGCGAAAAGGAATGGCGTAACCGGGATGAAGAATTTATCAATGTTCTTATGACCAAAAGTGAAATTCTGGAGTCCTGGGAAAAAGGCTGGGACTGCCTTTTTGGTGCGCTGGACCAGATCAATGAGGAAAATATTCATGCAACCGTTTATATACGGGGTGAGGCGCATTCCGTTCTTGATGCCATTCTGCGTCAGCTTGCCCATTACCCGTACCATATCGGTCAGATTATTTATATTGCCAAAATGGTGAAGAATGAAGATTGGAATACCCTGTCTATTGCCCGTAATAAATCTAAGGCATTCAATGCGAAAATGAAAAGCAAATTTTCTGAAGATTCTCTAGCTGAAAACTCCTCTCCGGTCTGCTATCATAATAGCCCTGAGGTCAGGGATGACTTTCAGGATGAAACGCGTCACTAATCGGAAAAACCTCTGTCTGGTTAAAATACTGACAGATAAATGCCTTATATAATGGACCATAGAAGGTATCAATAGAGTATTACCGTTAAAAGTATTATCTTTGCACCCTAAAAATCAGGAGTTATCCATGTCTACTTTTCACAGAACTGCCGCATACCATACCTTAGGCTGCAAATTGAATTTTGCGGAAACATCTACCATTGCCCGTCAGCTGACGGATGCCGGATACGATAAGGTGAGTTTTGATGATAAGGCAGATGTATATGTGATCAACACCTGTTCGGTAACTGAAAATGCAGACCGGGAATGTAAGCTTCATGTAAAAAGAGCCATGAAAGCCAATCCTGAAGGGCTGGTTGTAATTGTAGGCTGCTATGCACAGCTGAAACCTGAGGAAATTTCACAGATTACCGGTGTAGACCTCGTTTTAGGAGCCAAGGAGAAATTCAACATCCTCAGTTATCTGGATGATCTGGAAAAATCTGAAAGCAATGGAACCGTACACTCCTGTGAGATTGAAGAGACAGATTTTTTCATCGGGAGCTATTCTATCGGTGACCGGACCAGGGCTTTCCTGAAAGTGCAGGACGGCTGTGATTACAAATGTACCTATTGTACCATTCCGCTGGCCAGAGGGATCTCACGTTCAGACACCATCAATAATGTACTGAATAATGCCCGCGAAATTGCTGCAAGGGATATTAAGGAAATCGTTCTTACCGGCGTGAATATCGGGGATTATGGTAAAGGGGAATTCGGGAATAAAAGACATGAGCATACTTTCCTCGACCTTATTTCCGAGCTCGACCAGGTGACCGGAATAGAAAGAATACGGATTTCTTCTATAGAACCCAATCTGCTGAAGGATGAAAGCATTGAACTGGTGTCCAGAAGCAAAAGCTTCGTACCCCATTTTCATATCCCATTACAATCGGGAAGCGATGATCTGCTTAAAAAGATGAAGCGCCGCTACCTTACCGGTTTGTACCGCAACAGGGTAAACAAAATCCGTGAAGTAATGCCTCATGCTGCTATTGGAGTTGACGTGATTGTAGGCTTCCCGGGAGAAACCGAAGAACGTTTTATGGAAACCTATAATTTCCTAAATGAACTTCCTATTACATACCTCCATGTATTTACCTATTCCGAAAGGGAAAATACAGAGGCTGCCGGAATGGAGGGCGTAATACCTGTTTCTGAAAGAAAAAAAAGAAACAAAATGCTCAGGATCCTGTCTGAAAAGAAAAAAATGGTTTTCTATCAGGAGCAGCTTGGTAAAACCTTGCCTGTATTATGGGAGCATGAAAACAAAGATGGTAAGATGTTCGGTTTTACTGAGAATTATGTTAGGGTTCAGAAAGACTTTGATCCTTCCTCTGTCAATCAGATCGAGTTTCTCAAACTGGAAAAAATTGAAGCTGACGGCACAGTATCCGTCATGAGTTCTTTTGAAACGTTTCTTGAAAAAATATAAGAGGAATACTATAGGTGCTTCAATTCTTAGGCCCGGACTAACATTCAGTTACCTTCGACGGTGATCTTCTGGATATTTTAAATAGTATTACTCGCCATCAGTAATATATTGCGATAGACAAACTACCCAGGAATTTGCTTTGGCGCTCAGGATTTACGGAATTTATGATACTCCCATAAAGTTTTTTTTCTTTATTAAAATTAAAACTCGTCACTGGATTTTCAACGAAAAAACTCAAAAGTCTTTACCATGTACATTAATAGATCCGGAGAATATATCTTTCGTGTATCATTATTCTGATTTTCTTGGGATGTGGTAGGCATTTTGCAGCAATCTTTAGAAAATAAAAATCCAAGTGATATGAGAGACAAGTTTTTGTTGTGGGGCGCAATTATTGTAGCCATTGCCTGGGCCGTTGCATTCTTAATCAGAGCAGACTGGTGGATTCCTTTTTTTCTCACCATTATCTATGCGATTGGGGTATATAATGTAACTCAAACCAAGCATGCTATTTTAAGGAATTTTCCGGTACTGGGATACTTCAGGTATTTTTTTGAAAGTATTTCCCCGGAAATGCAGCAGTATTTTATTGAAAGGGAGACAGACGGGAAACCTTTCCCCCGCAATCAGCGTTCTGCAGTTTACCGCCGGGCAAAAAATCTTGGTGATACTGTTCCTTTTGGAACCCAGCTGGAAGTAAACCATAGGAAATATGAAGGCATCAAGCATTCCATCTATGCTAAAATGCCGTCCGAAGAGCTCCCCAGAGTATGGGTAGGAGGCGAACAATGTACACAGCCTTACCATGCCTCTTTACTGAATATTTCAGCAATGAGTTTTGGGGCTTTGAGCGACCGGGCACAGATTGCACTGAACCGGGGAGCAAAAAAAGGAAATTTTTATCATAATACCGGTGAAGGAGGAATTTCGCCTTATCATATGGAAGGTGGGGATCTCTGCTGGCAGATCGGAACAGGATACTTCGGATGCAGGGATGATGAAGGGGAATTCAATCCTGACCTCTTTAAAAAATATTCCACACTACCGAATGTAAAAATGATTGAGATTAAGTTATCTCAGGGTGCCAAACCGGGTCATGGGGGTGTTTTACCCGGAGTGAAAAATACTCCGGAAATTGCTAAAATCCGTCATGTAACCCCGGGAATTACCGTTCTTTCTCCTCCTGCGCATTCAGCTTTTTCCGATGCTGCAGGTTTACTGAGGTTTGTTCACCAGCTGCGTGACCTTTCAGGAGGTAAGCCGGTAGGTTTTAAACTCTGTATAGGAGACACCAAAGAATTTGAAGATATCTGTGTTCAGATGAATGTTTTAAAGATTTATCCGGATTTTATTACTGTCGATGGTGCTGAAGGAGGAACAGGTGCAGCGCCTCCTGAATTTTCAGATGGTGTCGGAATGCCTTTGGAACCGGCATTAATTTATGTAAATAAAATTCTCAGCCGCTATAATGTAAGGAAAAAACTTAGGGTAATAGCCAGCGGAAAAGTACTAACCAGCCTGGATATTTTAAGAGCTGTTGCCATGGGGGCCGATATGTGTAACAATGCAAGAGGGTTCATGTTTTCACTGGGCTGCATTCAGGCATTGCGCTGTAATAATAATAAATGTCCTACCGGAGTGGCGACGCAGGACAAAATGTTGATTAAAGGACTTGATGTTACCGATAAAAGTGAGCGGGTATACCATTTTCACAAAAATACGCTTCATACATGCAATGAACTTATTGCAGCGGCAGGAAGAAGCTCATATGAGGAGGTAGATGCCAATATGTTTATGCGAGGCGATGAATTTGACCATCTTTCTGACCTGTTTTTTCCTGATGTATTGGGAAATGTAAGGCAGCATGCGAAATACTAAATAAAAAAAACGCTTCAGAAATCCCTGAAGCGTTTTATGTTGTTTCTATTACTGGTTACTTGCTGGCCGAGGAGTGACAGCATTATACAGCTGGAAATTAAATACAAAACATCTGTTCTGTAACGATGTCCCGACATAATTATAATGGACGTCCCTGCCAAAAGCAGCTTTGGAAGGAACTATGATTACTCCCTGAAGATTATATCCTTCACCATCCGGTTTGTTATCAAAGGATTTGAAATATTTGATTCCTTCCTGAAATCCTTCTATTTCATAATAGCTTCTTTGCTTTGCTGCATCAGAAGTGGCATTGGTTAGAATAATATTTTTCACATAATAAAATAGGGGATCTGTTACGGGAGAACCCTGCCCGTCAATGGTATTGATCAGCGTTCCGGAATAAGAATTATTAAAAGCTACTTTTCCGTCCGTATCCGTAGCAAGATAGTAATTTCCTCTGATCATCGTACGGATCATGGTATCGGTTCCGATAGTTTTTCCTGCAGCAGGCTGTGCCCCATCCCTGATGATATAGATAACTCCTGATGGAAGTTTTACAGGATTGAGTTCAGAAAGCTTTTTGTAATTGTCATCAGTAGCATCTGTACTGCTGAAGGCTTTTATATTCCCTTGGGTATCCAGATAATTCTCATCCATAAACTTCTGGATGGCCTGCTCATCATATGAGTTTCTGACTGAGATGTCTTCCGGCTCCACAAAAGTTTCGGTTTCATCATCCTTTTTACAGGCAGAGAAACACAAAGATCCTGCAAGGATATATAAAAATATTTTTTTCATTTCAAAAACTTTAATTACTTTACAAATAATATAACGGCAAAAGTATAAAAAAATATGAGAATAGATAAATTTTTATGGAGTATTCGCTTCTATAAAACGAGAACGGTTTCTGCGGATGAAATTAAAAAGAACAGGGTTGCTATTGGTGATTCTGTAGTGAAATCATCCAAAGAGGTAAAAGAAGGAGATGTAATTAAAGTTCGAAAAAACCAGATCGACTATAAAATCAAAGTATTGCAGATTCCTAAAAGCAGGCTAGGAGCTAAACTCGTACCGCTTCATATCAAAGATGTAACGGATAAAGAACAGTATGAACTCCTGAAATTGCGTAAAGCTTCCCAGGACTATTACAGAATAAAGGGAGAAGGCAGGCCTACCAAAAAAGACAGGAGGGAAATGGATGATTATGTAGGCAATGATATTGCTTCTGACTTTACCGACTGGGATGATTTCTTCGGCGAAAAAGGAGATAGCGAAGAGGAAGAATCATAAAGCTCTACTCATAGAGCTTTTCTATGATTTCATCAACAATAGCTTCAGGCTCTCTGGCATCAGTGCTTACACTAAACTGGGATTTGCCATAGAATTCATTTCTCTCAAACAGATGTTTGGCAATGAATTCTGGCAGGTCTTCATCGGTAATGCGGGCAATCAGCGGCCTTTTGTCTTTTTGCTTAAGCAGCCTTTCAGATAAAGTAGCGACAGATGCTTTAAGGAAGATGCTTTTTGAATTATGGTTGATAATTTCCATATTATTATAGTACACAGGCGTACCTCCACCAAGGCTCAGGATAATATTTTTTTCATTAGCCAGAATTTCTTCCAGAACTTCTCTTTCCAGTTTTCTGAAGTAAATTTCTCCCTTCTTTTCAAAGATTTCAGGAATGGTTAATTTACTCCTTTTTGAAATCTCTTTATCGAGGTCAATCAGCCTAAAACCGAGTTTGTCGCTTAATATTTTGGAAATGTGAGATTTGCCGCTTCCCATGTATCCTACAAGTGAAATTATCATGAATTTTTTTTAAACAAATTTGCAAAAAAGTTTTGAGAAATAAAAAAAAGCTATATCTTTGCACCACTTAAAACAAGGGACATTACTTTAATGAAAACTTGATTAATAAAGTGACCGACTCGGTAGCTCAGCTGGTAGAGCAATACACTTTTAATGTATGGGTCCTGGGTTCGAATCCCAGCCGGGTCACAAGCAAAAAATTACTGGATTTTGTAATTTTATTTGCCTGCGTGGTGAAATTGGTAGACACGCCATCTTGAGGGGGTGGTTTCCTAAGGATGTGCTGGTTCGAGTCCAGTCGCAGGCACTGCAAAAATTTGAAATAATTAATATTGACGAATTAAAATTTATTTTATATTTATCATTATTAATTGTGGCCGACTCGGTAGCTCAGCTGGTAGAGCAATACACTTTTAATGTATGGGTCCTGGGTTCGAATCCCAGCCGGGTCACAGTTTACTGAAAAGTAAATTTTTTTCATATTAATATTTTGTGATTTGGTGTTTCAAAGGCTTCCTCAAGAAGCCTTTGATTTTTTTATGTCAATCCAGGTGCATGTTATCAATAAGCCTTATTCCGTCTACTATCACGACAATAAAAGCCCGGTAATTTTTATTTTTGTAAAAAAAATCAGTTTCTTTCAAAGTCTTTTCATCGGCAATCAGGAAATATTCCAATTCCATACCACGCTGGCTTTCAAAAATATCTTTCACCCTGTTTTTGATTTCGGCTACGGTTAATACCCTGAACCAGCCGTTAACTTCTTTTAAAGTTTCATAAATGATCCGTGACGCTTTTCTGCGTTCCGGATCAAGCCTTTGATTCCGGGAGCTTAAGGCTAGTCCGTTTTCCGCCCGGAGGATTGGTACCCCGTGAATACTTACGGGAAGTTTTTTATTTTCTACCATTTTTTTTATAATAGCCAGCTGCTGAAAATCCTTTTCTCCAAAATAGGCATTATCAGGCTTCACCTGCCTGAACAGCTCTTCAACAACCGTTCCTACACCATCGAAATGTCCCGGCCTGGATTTTCCTTCCATTTCATCTTCCAATCCGCCGAAATCATAGGATTTGCTTTCCGTTTTTTCAGGATAAATATCAGTAACCTCAGGAATGTAAACGGCATCAACCAATCCGGAATCTTCCAGCATCTTAATATCTTTCTTAATATCTCTGGGGTACTTTGCAAGATCTTCTGCATTGTTAAACTGAGTAGGATTGACGAAAACAGAAGATATGATAAGGTCATTTTTTTTCCTTGCTTCTGCATACAGGGACAGATGGCCGTCGTGTAAAGCTCCCATAGTAGGAGCAAACCCTATCCGTTTACCCATTTCTTTCTGCCGCTCAATAAAATCCTGAAGGGTTTTTTTATTTTTTAAAACTTCCATAGCATAATTATAATAGTATTTCAAAAATACTAAAAATATCATACAGTAAAGTGGGTTTTTCGTAATCCGGGCTGAGGAATTGTCGTAAAAAAGTGTTAATTAAAATTATGTTGGATGTTTTTTTGTAATTTTGCACATTAAAGCGTTTTACAAAAATTAGATAGAGTTTATGCCGAATCAAAAGATACTGTATATTACTACAGAGATGTATCCGTACCAAGAAGATACCAACATGGCTGCAGTGGTGAATAAAATGGCACTTAAAATGCACAATGAAGGCAATGATGTAAGAGTTTTTATGCCAAGATTTGGACAGATAAGTGAACGAAAATTCCAGCTTCATGAAGTCATCCGCCTTTCAGGAATGAATATTATTATCAATGATCTTGATCAGCCCTTAATTATTAAGGTAGCTTCGCTGCCGGGAGAAAGGCTTCAGGTTTATTTTATCGATAATGAAGAATATTTCAAAAGGAAACAATATTATTTCGATGACGAAGGAGCTCCTTTTCCTGATAATGATGAAAGGGCAATTTTCTTTGCAAGAGGGGTCATAGAAACGATTAAAAAGCTCAACTGGGTACCGGATGTAATTCATCTTAACGGATGGATGGCTTCTTTTGTCCCGGTTTACCTTAAAACCTATTACGAATCAGATACCTATTTTAAAGATGCCAGAATTGTACTTTCTTTATACAACGAAAAGGATGCCGAACTGGATCAGAATATCGGTGAAAAACTGGAATTCGATAATATCTCCGGGCTTAAGGCATTAGATAAGCCTACCATCCAGAGTTTTGTGATTGAAAGCATGAATTATGTGGATATGGTAGTGAAAGGAGATGAATTCCTGGAAGGAAACCTGGATACTGCTTTCAATGAAACCCCGACTCAGAAATCAGAATACCTGGATGTCGATTCAATCAATCAACTTTATTAAAAACACAGTTTAATGACTCATACGATTAAAAAAGTTTTCGCTGTAATTTTCATGGCGATTTTCGGAAGTGTATTGCTTTATAACTGCGAACCGGATCCGGATACCCTTGGAGAGCAGCTGTTTTTAGGAGATGCTGCACAGGGGAAGGTAGATTCTATGGACGTTACTGCATTCACGATCAAAAATTATGACAGTATCAGAAGTGATGCAGCGAAGCTCGATTCAGCAGTGCTCGGTGCCTTTAAGGAAGACCAGTTCGGTATGCAGAGAGCTTCTTATCTTACTCAGCTCAGGTTATCAACTTATAATCCTGATTTCGGAGCCAATGCTGTGGTAGATTCTGTTGTTCTGGTTTTAAAGCCGGAGTATGCAGCAGATTCTGTGAAAACAACGACCAATGAAGACTATATTTATCCGGACGGCAATGTAGCGGCTAAGAAAGTAGTCAATACTTATCCTGTAAGGAAATTCGGAAAAGCGAAAAAAACACTGAATATTAAAGTATATGAAGTATCGGACTTCCTGAAAGGAGCTTCAGATACTGTGAAATCTAATCAGGTCTTTGAATATAATGCTGCTAATATAGGTTCTAAAACTTTTGACGGTAATATCAATTCAGTTACCATTACAAAAGATTCCGATAATTCCTCCATATTCACATCGTCTGCACCGGGCATCAGGATTAATCTGGACAAAACTTTGTTCCAGAACAAGATTATTGCAAAAAAAGGCCAGCCGGAACTTCAGGATGCATCAAATTTCATCAGACATTTCAGAGGGCTTAGAATTGCTGTTGATGAGAATGATGGTTATTTGTTCAAATTCTCCCCAAATTCTATGGAGCTTATCATGTATTATAAATATGACAAGACAGATAACGGAACAACGACAAGGACATCTGCAAACTATGCTTTTGTTTTAGGTGCAGGAAATGTACATATCGGTCAATATGAGTATGACCGTTCGGGATCTGCCTACTCAACTGCTGCATTGGGGGATTTCAATACAGGAGCTGCCAAACTTTTTGCACAGGGAATGGGGGGGCCTTCTATAGGAATTAAAATTCCACTTGAAACAGTAAATAAATTAAAGAAATTATATCAAACTAATAAGGCAGCCATCATAAGTGCTAAAATTAGACTTTACACTGATGCTGTTTCCTGGAATAACAATTATAAAAAACCTACAGAACTAACTTTTATTCAAAAGGATAAAGACAGCAATGGTAAAGTGACTAGTGCTTTTACGGCAGATGCACTTAATTTGGCGGCAGCACCTAATTTTAGAATTTATAAATTATATAACCTTGATAAAAATCCTGCTTATTACGAATTTACTGTAACTAAATCAGTAAAAGATATTGTAGAGGGTGGAGTTGACAATACTTATAAGTATTTTAGAATAGATATCGGAAGATTTTTACCCAATGCAGCCAATACTGGACTTCAAGGTCAATCATCTACATCAAGAGCATATTCTATCAATAGAGCAGTATTTGTAGGATCAAACACTACTGATTCCAACAAAGCTCAGCTGAGAATTATTTACGGGACAAAATAAAAATAAACACAATCTAATACATTAATATAAATTATGTGCGGAATAGTAGGATATACAGGATTTCAGGATGCCTATAGTATAGTGATCAATGGTCTAAGGAGGTTGGAGTACCGCGGTTATGACAGTGCAGGAATCGTTCTTGAAAAGTCAGATAATACATTTGAGGTTCAGAAAACAAAAGGAAAGGTAGATGATCTTGTTGGTATTTCAAGCCAATTGGAAGGTACTGCCCATATAGGAATGGGCCATACCCGTTGGGCTACCCATGGTGTGCCTAGCGACAGGAATTCTCACCCGCATGTATCCAATAATGGTAAAATAGCTATTATCCATAATGGAATCATTGAAAATTATGATACCATTAAAATCATGTTGAGCGATAAAGGGTTTACTTTTCAGTCAGAGACAGATACTGAAGTATTGGTAAATCTTATCCAGTATTTTATGGATCTTAATGTGGAAATGGATTTCCCTACAGCAGTACGTTATGCCTTGAATGAGGTGTATGGAGCGTATGCTATAACCGTAATGCACGAAGACTATCCAGGGGTACTTGTCGTTGGAAGACTGGGGTCACCTTTAGCAATTGGTATCGGAGATAATGAATATTTTATTGCGTCTGATGCTTCTCCTTTCGTGGAATTTACAAAAGAAGCCATTTATCTTGAAGAAGGTCATATGGCTACCATCTCATTGGAAAATGGAGTAGATATCAGAACCATCAATGATAATTCCAAAATTGAACCTGAAATTCAGGAGCTTAAATTAAGTCTTGAACAGATTGAAAAAGGAGGTTTTGAACATTTTATGCTTAAAGAAATCTTCGAGCAGCCAAAATCCATCCATGACACCATGCGAGGCAGGCTTCTGGTAGAGGAAGGCATTATAAAAATGGCGGGTATCTGGGACCATCTTGAGCGTTTTAAGAATGCCAACAGAATTATCATTATCGCCTGTGGAACTTCCTGGCATGCCGGTCTTATCGGAGAATATCTTATTGAAGAATATGCAAGAATACCGGTTGAGGTAGAATATGCATCAGAGTTCAGATATAGAAATCCAATTATTACGGATAAAGATGTAGTCATTGCTATTTCTCAGTCCGGAGAAACTGCCGATACGATGGCCGCTTTGAAACTGGCTAAAGAAAGAGGTGCTTTCATTTATGGTATCTGTAATGTGGTGGATTCTTCAATTGCCAGGATTACCGATGCCGGTTCTTATACTCATGCAGGTCCTGAAATCGGTGTAGCTTCCACAAAAGCATTTACGGCACAGCTGACGATTCTCAGCCTAATTGCATTAAAGCTCGGTAAGCATAACGGGAACTTAGGTAATGCAGATTTTATGAGCCTGATCGCGGAACTGGACGCACTTCCTAAAAAAATTGAAGAAGTATTGGAGTCTACTCACGAGCTGACACAAGCCATTGCAAAAGATTTTATTAGTGCCACCAATTTCCTTTACTTAGGAAGAGGATACAATTATCCGGCAGCATTGGAAGGAGCATTGAAGCTTAAAGAAATTTCTTATATCCATGCTGAAGGCTATCCGGCCGCAGAAATGAAACATGGACCTATTGCACTGATTGATGAAAACATGCCAATTGTTATTATTGCTCCAAAGAAAGGGCACTATGATAAAATTGTAAGCAATGTTCAGGAAATTAAAGCAAGAAAAGGAAAGGTAATCGCAGTAGTTAATAAAGGAGATCAGCAGGTAAGTGCAATGGCAGACTATGTTATCGAGATCCCTGAAACTTCAGAATGTTTCTCACCTATCGTGGCTTCCGTACCTCTGCAGCTATTGGCTTATTACATTGCAGTATACCGCGGAGCAAATGTTGATCAGCCGAGAAACCTTGCAAAATCCGTCACTGTAGAATAAAAACAATGCACAAATAAAATAAATTTAGATTTCCTCCGTTATTTCAAAAAAAATCTTAAAAGTTTCTTAAAAAAATTATATATTTACGGCTTAATTATAAAAATTAACATGAAAAGGATATTTCTTTTATTAGTGTCTGCGTCGGTAGCATCGGTATCTTGTTCAGGTGGAGGATCTTCTTCCGTTGGTAAACCGGGAACAAAAGGAGAATTGATACCTAGAGAAAAAACGAAATCATTTGTTGCAGAAAGACCTTACGGTATGGTTGCAATTCCTGCAGGATCATTCGTTGCAGGTCTCGCTGATCAGGATCCTACAAATACTCCTGAAAAAGCGGCTCTGAAAACGGTTACTGTTTCTTCTTTCTTTATGGATGAAGCGGAAACTACCAATGCAGAATACAGAGTATTTATCAATTATGTAAGAGATTCTATCGCGAGAACTATGCTTGCTGAAGCTGCCGGAGAAGGAGGAGAAGGTAAAGGAAGAGGAACAAGCATCGGTGATTATGCATATCTTGCACAAAAAGAAGAAAACTTAACACCATATCAGGAATATCTTGAAGGACAGGGAGGAAGAGAAGATGGCTATGACCCAAGCAAAAAACTGGACTGGAAAGTTCCATTGCACTGGAATACCAATAAATATCCTGATGTAGAATATGCAGAAGTATTGGAATCTATGTATTTACCGGCATCATCAAGAGTAGGTAATGAAAGGATTCTGGATGTTAGCAAACTGAAGTATAACTACAAATGGGGCGATATGGATGTGGCTATTGCAGATAACCAAAGAGGAGTAAACTACCTTAAAAGTGAAAGCATTGCTATTTATCCTGATACCACAGTTTGGGTAAAAGATTTTCATTTTGCATATAATGAGCCCTTATTTGAACAGTATTTCTGGCATAAGGCTTACAAAGACTATCCTGTAGTAGGGGTAACCTGGGATCAGGCTAGAGCCTACTGTAATTTCAGAACTAAGCTGAAAACAGATTATAATGAAAGTTTAAAAAGAAGAAAACAAAGACCAATGATATTCCGTCTTCCTACTGAAGTTGAGTGGGAATATGCAGCAAGAGGCGGAATGCAGAATGCTACCTATCCTTGGGGAGGTCCTTATTTAATGGACGACAGAGGTTGCTATTTAGCTAACTTCAAACCTAAGAGAGGTAACTATATGGAAGATGAGAAAAAAGGTACTTACACATATACAGCTCCGGTAAAGAAATTTAAGAAAAATGGATTCGGATTGTATGATATGGCTGGAAACGTTGCAGAATGGACGGAATCTGCCTATAATAATTCTTCACCCGCATTCTCTTCAACACTTAACCCTTCTACAAAAGATAGAACTGATGACAAAAGGTCTGTAAGAGGAGGTTCTTGGAAAGATGTTGGTTATGCACTGATGACAGGAGCAAGAGACTGGGAAAGAAAAGATTCTGCAAGAAGCTATATCGGATTCAGAACAGTACAGGACATTCCTGAAGCAGCTGTTAAACCAAGAAGAGTTAGCAGATAATTCAATCAGACCATTATTATTACTTTTCAATAACAATTTTATTTAACTTTAAAAAAACTGACTTATATGTTTAAGACTAAAGATGCTTGGATGAATTTCTTTTATTCATTCGGTGCTGCAATTGTAATTCTTGGGGCTTGGCTTAAAATTACCCACATTACTTTGGGACCTATTAATGGTAACATGGCTCTTACAGTGGGACTTATCACAGAAGCTATCATTTTCATCATCTTTGCTTTCGACCCGCCGAAATCAGAAGAGTCTTATGCTTGGGAAAATGTATATCCTGAACTTTTGGATAAGCATGCTAATCCTAACCCTCTACATTCAAATGTATCCAAAAGTAATGCTGCTGCTCAGTTTGCTGAATTGGAAAATTCACTTTCAACTAAACTGGACAAAATGCTTCAGGATGCGAAACTTGATGTTCAGTTATTCGAAAGATTAAGAACAGGGATCGATAAATTTTCAAACTCAGTAGATCAGATCAACCAGACGGTGGATGTTTCTGCCTCTACTCATAAATACAATGACCAGTTGAATAAAGCTGCCCAACATATGGAAAGCATGAACGCACTGTATGCTATGCAGCTGGAAAGCGGACAAAGACAGGCAGAATTCGCCAAAAAATATGTGAGCGATATGCAAAAGTCTGTTGAGCATTCTGAAAAATTCAACCAGGAATTGCAAGGTTTAACGTCTAACTTGAATAATTTAAACAGGGTTTATGGTGGTATGCTAACCGCAATGAAGTCTTAATTCCAAAACCATTTCTAATATAAAACTTAATTAAAAACAAAAGAAAAGAGAATGGCACAAGGAAAACAGACCCCTCGTCAGAAGATGATCAACCTGATGTATTTGGTGTTCATCGCGATGATGGCCCTAAATATTGATGCAGAAATCATCAGGTCATATTATGACTCTACAAAAGCTCTTAATGAAACCAGGACCTTAACGGAAAGAAAAAACGAAAGGATTTTCGAAAGGACTCTTGAAGCAAAAGCCCTGCAGGTACCGGATACTTACGCTCAGCCTTGGCAGCAGTATCAGGTTTTAAGAGATAAAATCAATGGATTGGTAAAATCCGCTCAGGATATCAAAGATCTTCTTAAGAAGAAATCTGAATTCCATGAGAAAGACCAAGCCGGAAAAGATGTGGATGTAAGCGAAAACTTCGCTGCACTAAATAACAATGAAGCTACTACGGAATACTTCTTTAAAGAAGGAGATGAGAATACACCTTCTAAAGGAGCTTTAGAGCTTAAAGCTAAAATTGACGATGTAAGGAACTATATCAATGCAACTTTTGGAAATAACCCTCAGCTGAAAGACTTGGTGGAAAGAGCCAATAAATCTCTGATTGCAGAATATCCAAAAGGGAAATCACCTAACGAAAAAACGTGGTTCCAAAATAAATTCTACCACCAGCCTCTGATTGCTGCGATCTCCAATCTTGAGATTATCCAGAATGATGCAAGAAACGTGCAATCTGATGCATTAGCATTAATGCTGCAAGAAAAAGTTGATGCAAGCATCAAATTTTCAAACTATGAGCCGATTGTTTCCGGTCCAACGGATATTCAATCAGGAAAGCAGGCAGATGTTACTGTGATGTTGGGTACCTATTCAAACAGCAATAAGATCAACATTTCAGGAGTGAGCAGACAGGAAAACGGAAAAGGTATTATTCCAATTTCAGGAGCAGGCCTTGGAGAGCATAAAGTTGGTGGAACCATTACATTAACCGACGCTTCAGGGAAACCACAAAGCTTCCAGTGGTCACACACCTATAATGTTATTGCAGGTCCTCAGGAAGTGAAACTTCAGAAAGGATTACTCCTATCTGCTGATAAAATGAATGTAATGTACAGAGGATTGGAAAATCCGGTATCAGGGTCTATTCTTGGTGCTGATAATGCTAAATTATCACTTTCTGCCCCGGGAGCTTCAGTGAGAAGTGCAGGTCCAGGAAAATGGATTGTTACTCCTACTACAGGAAATACCGTTAAATTAACATTGTCAGGATCTGATCCTAGCGGTAAGAGTATCTCTCAGGTATTTGAGTACAGAATTAAAAATGTACCGCCTCCGCAAGGACAGATGAGAGGGCAGAACGTACTGGGTATGCCGGCTACATCCATCCCTAATCAGACTGTACAGGCAGCTATTCCGGACTTCGATTTCCCTGTATCATTTACTGTGAATCAATTTATGGTGAAGGTGCCAGGTAGGGCAGCATTGTTAATCCGTGGAAATTCATTAAGTGATGCTGCGGGATTAATGAAAAACTTAAGATCAGGAGATGTAGTATATGTTTTCGAGATTAAGGCTACCGCTACAGGATTAGGAAATCAACAGATTAAAAATATCTCTCCTGTTGTAATCAATGTTCAGTAAGTTTAATAAAATAACATTATGAAAAAATATATAAGCAGTCTTTTAGTTTTGGTTTCAGGATTTGCTTTTTCCCAAACCATTCTGAATGCATCTTCTCCGGAAGAGTTCAGACAGTTGAGAGCTGAAAATAAACAAAAGATAGGTGATACACTTGTTGATAAAACAGTGAAGCCACTTGAATATGGTTTTGTAGATGATAAAGATATCATGAAATCCATGTTCGTTTGGGAGGTAATTGATATGAATGATAAGATCAACCAGCCTTTTTATTATGATAATCCAAACGGACTTCTTGCTTCGTCCACGAGATCTTTGTATCAGCTTTTATTAGAAGGTGCACTGAGCGGTAAGATTAAGGAAGTATATGATGATGATGATTTCGTTACAAGATTGAGTCCTGAAGCTATTCAGAAAAGATTGGAAAGTGTAAGGATTTCCGATGCTGCCATTGATATTCTGAATTCCGGAAGACAATTAACCGACGATGAAAAGAAGCAATATACCGATATTTATAAGACTACTACCGATAAAGTAAAGGTTCTTAAAATTATGGGTATGTGGTTTATCGATAAGAGAGACGGGCAGATGAAATACAGACCCCTTGGGATTGCTGCAATGGGACCTGACCCTGCTGTACAGGGAAGAACAGGACCTAACGGAGAGCCATTGGCAGGTGCAGATGAATTGATAGACCTATTCTGGATCTACTATCCAAACGCAAGAGAAGTGCTGGCTAATAACTATGTGTATAACAGAAAAAACTCATCTGCTGATCTATCTTTTGATGATATCATCAATGCAAGAAGGTTTTCTTCTATTATTTACAAATCATCTACTGGTTTAGGTGATGGTGTTATTAAAGATTACATCCCAAGAAATGCTGACGAACAGCTTGAAGAAAGCGACAGAATCAAGGCTCAGATCCTTGATATGGAAAACAGCATGTGGAATTATTAAAATTCATTTGATATTTATATAAAACCTGAGTACTTTTACTCAGGTTTTTTTTGTTATGGAATATGTAGATTATATTATTGTGGGAGATGGGTATGCAGCCCTTTTTTTTGCTCATCAGCTTATTAAAAATCAGAAATCATTCAGAATATTTTCAGAAGGAAATAAGAGTGCTTCCCAGGTTTCTGCCGGGATGATCAATCCTGTTGTCCTGAAAAAGTTCACGACCTTCTGGAAAGCCCAGGAACAAATTGATTTCCTTAAAAGTTCCCTAAGTGAAATAGAAGCCTATACAGGCAAAAATTACATGATTGATGCGCCGATTCACAGGATTTTCCATGATGAAAATGAGCAGCAGCTATGGCTTAGGAAAGCTGAAACCGAAGAACTGTCTTATTTTTTAGATCGAGATTTTAGATATCTGGATGTTCTTAATAATCCGTATGGTACCGGAAAGGTAAACCGGTCAGCACGACTTGATGTAAAAGGATTTTTCAATGATTTATTTACTTTTTTTGAAGAGAGGTCTTATCTGATTAAGGAGAAGTTTATTTATGAGCAATTAGATGCTTTGGATTCTTCCTATAAAGGCATTAATTTCAAACACATCATTTTCTGTGAAGGGATGGGTGTTAAAAATAATCCATATTTTTCTGAGATTCCGGTCAGCCCCAATAAAGGACATCATATCAAAGTGAAATTATCCAAGCCTCTGCCCGATGATATAACAGTTAAAAAGAAACACTTCCTTTTTCCTGTTGATGAAGACCGCTATTTTTATGGCGGAACCTATGACCGGGAACAGCTGCATCATCATATTGACGAAACTGCGGTCCAACAGCTTAAGAATGGTCTTTCTGAATTTTACCCGTTTGATTTTGAAATCGATGAAACTCATTTTGGGTTCAGGCCTACGGTAAAAGACAGACGGCCGATCATTGGAAGGCATGAAGATCATAAAAATTTATATGTATTCAACGGATTAGGCGCACGTGGAATTTTAAATGGCTGTTACTTCTCGGCTTCTTTATATGATCTGATTGAAAAAGGAATCCCTTTACCTGAAGAAATAGATTTGTTGAGATTTAAAAAATAATGTATTTTATCTACATATATTTAAAATGTAATGAGAATGATTTAAAATTTCTTATCTTAATAAGAGAATTTAAATTATGGATGAAAATATTTTAGGAATTATAGCAGGTGTTTTTACTTCAGCTTCAATGATCCCGCAGTTGGTCAAGGTATTAAAGGAAAAAAATGTTGAAGATCTGTCCTGGATTACGCTTCTGGTACTGATTACCGGTGTATCATTATGGGTATGGTACGGAATTCTCAAGGATGAACTTCCTATTATATTATCTAATGCTTTTGCCGTTCTTGTTAATATAAGCCTTTTGACCTGTTATTTAATATATAGGAAATAAGTTATACCTGTTGGGTAATGATGTTGATCATTACATATGAATAAGGCATATCAAAATTAGTAAGAAGCCATACTGGTGCTCTTCTGTTTATTTTCAGAAGAAGCTTGCTTTTTGTGGTGGAAAAGTACCATCTGGATATCTCTCTTAAGAAAAATTACTTCTCCTTTAATATCTGTATACTGATATTCGGTGCTGGCTGCGGAATATTCAGGCATATCCTTTTTTTTCTTAAGCTCATAAGTCTTTCCGCCCAAATGGATAGTGACCGTTTTTGCCGTATGGTTGATAATAACTTCCATATGCTCTCCAAGGTCATCTGTAAAAATATCCTTGGTAATTTCATCATGATCTGGGGCTGCTTCTGTCTGAATATTGGTCACAGATTCTTTCCCGGGATGTTGACATGCTGTTGTAAAAATTCCGATGGTAAGCAGAAGAATGAGTCGAATATAATTTTTCATAATAAGAAGTGATTGGTAGTGAGGTCTGATGGTGTTAATATTTCATAAATTTACGAATATTTCTGCTAACAAAGGTTAAAACATCTGGTCTAATTTTAAATTTTTGTTAAGATTTGGAATCAGAAAAAAATCCTATATATTGTATATCCATTTAATTATTTTAACTATTTAAAAATAATTGATTTCAAATCATAACTTTTACTTATGAATTCAGATTATTTTTTTAATAGTTTAAAATCTTAAAGGAATTTATCTGATTATGATATCTGTTGAATATATTATTATACCAGTAAAACTATCTTTTTTGTATTTAAATTATTGTTTTCTAGAGTGATGTATTTGTTGGCAGAGTTTTAAATGGTTGAATATTCTCTTCAGATTATTTCAAGTAATGTTAAATATTGTTAATGATTTTAACATTTAGGCGGAATTGAAAAATAGTTTTTATGTTTAGATGTACCTTTGCCGCATCAGATGAGAAACTACATCACATACTTTTTAACCTGCCTGTTTCTGCTCTTTGTGGTAGAAAGCAAAATCAATGTCAGGACTTTGGACACCTCCAAGGTTGGGTCTGTGTCTCATCATATCCTCAAGAAAGCCAATAAGCTTAATCAGACTTATGAAAAGCTTTCTATACAGCAGAAGGTTGACAGTGAAAACTATTCTCTTGAACTTCTGGAAAGCAGTTTTCAGTTATCGGATGTACAGGCTGTAGCTGTTTTAGCAGCAGTTTTCACATTCGCATATTTTTTAGGATTACTCCGCTTCAAAGAATTAAGGCCTTCACTGCATGGTTTTAACCTTTGTTCCTATACCGTAAAAAGGTTTATTCTGATCCGTTCTATAAGAATCTAAACTTTTCCGAAAAGTATTTTGTCCTTTAAAAGGATGGGATACGCCGTTCTTTACAGCCTGTACTCTATGCAGGTTGATGTATTCTATTTCATTTTCAAAACATTAACGATTTATATAAACTCTAGAATTATGATCAAAAGAGTTGTCGCAGGCATTGCGCTAAGCAGTCTTTTATTGTTCAGCTGTAACAAGAAAAAAGAAGAAAAAGAAGAAGCTACCGTATATCCCGTAACCTCACCGGTGGTGATGGATACCGTGATTGACAAAGAGTATGTAGCTCAGATCCAATCTGTAAAAAACATTGAAATCCGCGCCCAGGAAAAGGGTTTTCTCGAGAAGATCTTCGTGGATGAAGGACAGTTCGTGCAGCAGGGACAGACCCTGTTCAGGATTATGCCGAAACTGTATCAGGCCGAACTCCTGAAAGCACAGGCAGAAGTGGCCCAGGCTACCATTGAACTGAAAAATGCAAGTACATTGGCTAACAACAACATCGTGTCTAAAAATGAACGGGCGATGGCGAAAGCCAAACTGGATGCAGCGAATGCGGAAGCTAAACTGGCCCAGATCCATCTCTCATTCACAGACATCAAAGCTCCGTACTCAGGAATTATCAACCGGATCCCCCTTAAACTGGGAAGCCTTATTGATGAAGGTGACTTACTCACATCACTTTCAGACAATACCAATATGTATGGGTATTTTAACGTTTCAGAACCTGAATACCTGAGCTATCAGATGCATGCTGCAGACCGTGGAAGTAATGAAGTCGGCCTTGTAATGGCCAATGGTGAATTGCTTCCTGAAAAGGGCCAGATCCAGACTATCGAAGGAGAATTCGATAATGAAACAGGTAATATTGCCTTCAGAGCAAAGTTTCCTAATCCGAATAAACTATTAAGGAATGGGGAAACAGGAAAAGTACGGATGACTTTACCGGTGAAAAATGCTTTACTGATCCCTCAGAAAGCAACCTATGAGATCCAGGATCAGAAATATGTTTTTGTAGTTGGCAACAATGGAGTGATCAAGTCTAAAAACATTAAGGTTGCTTATGAGCTTCCGGATGTATACGTGGTGAGTTCCGGGCTGGCAAAAGGAGACAAAATCCTGCTGGAAGGCGTTCAGAAAGTAAAAGATGACCAGAAAGTTCAGACTAAGTACCAGGATCCGAAAAAAGTGCTTCAGTCATTGAAATTAAAAGCAGAGTAGGACTCTTTAATGAAGTAAGTAATTATGTTTAAGAAATTCATTCGCAGACCTGTTCTGTCTATCGTAATCTCTCTGATTATCGTATTTATGGGAGTTTTATCGTTGTTAAAACTTCCTGTAACACAATTCCCGTCCATCTCACCGCCGAAAGTAAACATTACGGCAGAATACCCGGGTGCCAATAACGAATTGCTGATTAAATCCGTCGTTATTCCTCTGGAAAGAGGGCTGAACGGAGTTCCCGGAATGAAATACATGACTTCCGATGCCGGAAATGACGGTGAAGCATCCATTCAGGTTGTTTTTGATTTGGGTACCGATCCTAACGTAGCTGCGGTTAACGTACAGAACCGTGTATCTTCGGTAGTCAATAAGCTTCCGCCTCTGGTAGTCCGTGAAGGGGTTAAAATTACCCGTGAGGAGCCAAACATGCTAATGTATATCAACTTATACAGTGATGATCCTAAGGCTGACCAGAAATTCCTGTTCAACTATGCAGATATCAATGTGATGTCTGAACTGAAAAGGGTAAGCGGGGTAGGTTTTGCCGATATCCTCGGAACAAGGGAATATGCCATGAGGATCTGGCTGAAGCCTGACCGTTTAACGGCTTACAGCATTTCAGCAGATGAAGTAATGGAAGCACTGAACGAGCAGAGTCTGGAAGCATCTCCCGGAAAAACAGGGGAAAGTTCAGGAAAACGTTCGCAGTCATTTGAATATATCCTTAAATATCCCGGACGTTTCAATAACGAAAAAGATTACGGGAATATCATCCTGAAAGCAAAATCCAACGGAGAATTCATCCGCCTGAAAGATGTTGCCGACATTGAATTCGGTTCATCCATGTATGATATCTATTCTACATTGAACGGAAAACCTTCTGCAGCGATTACCGTAAAGCAATCTTATGGTTCCAACGCGAGCGATGTTATCAAGAATGTAAAATCCCTGATGGCGGAACTGCAGAAGACCACGTTCCCTAAAGGAATGCACTATGATATCAGTTATGATGTATCCAAGTTTCTGGATGCTTCCATTGAAAAAGTAGTCCACACATTATTTGAGGCATTCATTCTGGTGGCGATCGTGGTATTCCTGTTCCTGGGAGACTGGCGTTCAACATTAATTCCGGCGATTGCAGTTCCGGTTTCGCTGATCGGTACTTTTGCCGTGATGTCCGCTTTCGGGATTACGCTGAATATGATATCATTGTTTGCACTGGTTATGGCGATCGGGGTTGTGGTAGATGATGCCATTGTTGTGATTGAGGCAGTTCACGCCAAGATGGAGGAAAAACATTTATCTCCTTTAAAGGCAACGGAAGAAGCGATGCACGAAATCAGCGGGGCGATTATCGCAATTACCCTGGTAATGGCATCCGTATTCATCCCGATTGCATTCATGTCCGGTCCGGTAGGGGTATTTTACCGTCAGTTTTCCATTACGATGGCTTCAGCGATTATCCTTTCAGGAGTTGTGGCATTAACGTTGACACCGGCTTTATGTGCTTTAATCCTGAAGAATAACCATGGAAAAGCTAAAAAGAGAACCCCGGTAACCATTTTCCTGGATAAATTCAACAATCTCTTTACCAGAGGAGCCGGAAAGTATGAGAAAATGCTTACCAAGACAGTTAAGAAGAAAACATTTACACTCCCGCTTTTGTTAGCGTTCTGCGCCTGTACCTTCTTCTTAAGCAACTCGCTGCCTTCCGGGTTTATCCCGTCAGAAGACCAGGGAATGATCTATGCCATCATCCAGACACCTCCGGGCTCCACACTGGAAAGAACCAATCAGATTGCCAAAGAACTGTTAAAGGAGTCTGAAGGGATCGATGGCGTACAGTCTGTTTCTTCACTGGCAGGATATGAAATTTTAACGGAAGGTACCGGATCCAATTCTGGAACCTGTCTGATCAACCTTAAAAGCTGGGAAGACCGTAAAGAATCTGCTGCGGAAATTATTGAAAAGCTGGAGGAAAAAGCTAAAAATATTCCGGGGGCCAACATAGAATTTTTCCAGCCGCCATCCATTCCGGGATACGGAGCAGCAGGAGGTTTTGAACTCCGTTTGCTTGACAAGGCCGGAAGCGGGGATTATCAGAAAATGGAAAAAGTAAGTAACGAATTCGTCAATGAATTGAAAAAACGACCGGAACTGGGGTCTGCGTTTACCTTCTACTCAGCAAGTTTTCCTCAGTATATGCTGAAAATTGATAACGATCTGGCCGAACAGAAAGGAGTAAGCATAGAGAAAGCAATGGATAACCTGTCTACGCTGATCGGTTCCAATTATGAAACCAGCTTTATCCGGTTCGACAGGCCTTATAAAGTGATCGTACAGGCAGGGCCGCAATACCGTGCACTGCCGACTGATCTGCTTAAATTATATGTGAAGAATGAGAAAGGCGAGATGGTTCCGTACTCGGATTTCATGCGTCTTGAAAAAGTATACGGACTGTCTGAAATTACCCGGCACAATATGTATAATTCAGCAGAGGTAAGCGGTACTCCGGCGCCGGGATACAGTTCCGGGCAGGCCATTGCAGCCATTCAGGAAGTAGCCGACAAAACCCTTCCGAGAGGCTTCGGAATAGATTGGGCGGGTATCTCCAAGGATGAAGTAAGCCGTGGGAACGAAGCCGTATTCATCTTTCTGGTATGTCTGGGATTTGTTTATCTGATTCTTGCCGCACAGTATGAAAGCTTTATTCTTCCACTCCCGGTAATCCTGTCATTGCCAACGGGTATCTTCGGAGCGTTTCTTTGCCTGAAATTATTAGGGCTGGAAAATAACATTTATGCTCAGGTTGCCATGGTCATGCTGATCGGATTACTGGGTAAAAATGCTGTACTGATCGTAGAGTTTGCCGTCCAGAAGAAAGCCGAAGAGGGAATTCCGGTGGCGCAGGCAGCGATTGAGGGTGCAGCGATCCGGTTCCGTCCGATCCTGATGACTTCATTCGCGTTCATTGCGGGATTGATTCCGCTGGTACTGGCAACAGGGCCGGGTGCTACCGGGAACCGTACCATTGGTACTGCGGCTGCAGGGGGAATGCTCATCGGTACTGTTTTCGGACTGATGATTATTCCAGGCTTATACTACATTTTCGGAACCATTGCAGAGAAATCAAAACTGGCAAGGTACGAAGAGGAAAATCCTTTAACAGAACAAACAGAACCGTATCAACACGATGACAAACATGAAGATTTATAACAAATATATAGCAGCCATTGCTCTATCGCTTGTCTTAGCAAGCTGTAAGGCACCGATGGCAACCGTCATAAAAGACGAGGTAAAAGAAAACGTACCCCAGAACTTTAATCAGGAAGATCAGAGCGATGCCAATACCAATAGTGGAACCACACCCTGGAGGCAATTCTTTACAGATCCCAATCTGGTAGCTTTGATAGAAGTTGCATTGAAGAATAACCAGGAACTGCTTATTACACTACAGGAAATTGAAATTGCAAAAAGCGGCGTCTTAGCCAAAAAAGGCCGTTTAACGCCTACAGTTTCGGCCGGAGGCGGTGCCGGAGTAAGAAAAGCAGGACGTTATACCAGTGAGGGAGCCGGTGATGCTACTACGGAAATAGAACCCGGTAAAGCAATGCCAGATCCGCTGATGAATTTCGAAGGTGGCTTAACGGCCAACTGGGAAATTGATATCTGGAAAAAGCTGAGGACAGAGAAGGAATCTGCCGTAGCACATTATCTTTCTACTGTGGAAGGAAAGAATTTTGTCCTGTCCAATCTTATTGAAGAAGTGGCAGATAACTACTATGAACTTCTGGCTCTCGATAATCAGCTGGATATCATTCAGCAGTATATCAAACTTCAGCAGAAGGCCCTTGAGATTTCAAAAATCCAGAAAGAGGCAGCAGCAGCTACCGAGCTCGCTGTAAAGAAGTTTGAAGCCGAGCTGGCCAAATCCAAGGCTACGGAATATACCATCCGTCAGCAAATTACAGAAAAGGAAAATGAGATCAATGCATTATGCGGACGTTTCCCACAGCCTATAGCAAGAACAAAGGAAAGCTTTATGTCTACGATCCCTCAAACGGTGTATACAGGAATTCCTTCTCAACTGCTGGCAAACCGTCCGGACATCAAACAGGCTGAGCTGGAATTGAAGTCGGCCAAGCTTGATGTAGAAGCAGCGAGGAAAGAATTTTATCCTTCTCTTGAAATTTCTGCGACTTTAGGATTGGAAGCTTTCAAACCTTCTTATCTGGTAAAATTGCCGGAATCCATGGCAGCGAGCCTGGCAGGAGAACTGGCCGGTCCATTGATCAACAAAAGTGCGATCAAAGCTAATTTTCAAACCGCAGATGCCAAACAGATCCAGGCACTGTACGAATATGACAAAACCATCCTCAATGCATATCTGGATGTAGCTAACCTGATGTCAAAGGTGAAAAATATTGACCAGTATTATCAGTTGAAATCCCAGGAAACGAAGTCATTAGAACAATCGATCGATATTGCGAATCAGCTGTTCCGGAATTCAAGGGCCGATTATCTTGAGGTTCTTCTGAACCAGAGGGATGCTCTGGACGCGAAAATGGAATTGGTTGAAGCAAAACAAAAACAACTGAGTACAGTTGTGGATATTTATAAGAGCTTAGGCGGAGGCTGGAAGTGATTATAAATCTTTAATGTTTTTGAAAGGGAGACTGCCGGAAGGCAGTCTCTTTCTTCGTATATTCATTGATACTATTAAATCTTTTAAAATGATTTTTAAAAAATGTCTTATTAATTTTTGATAAACTGTTTTGATTTATGTATACTGAACGGATTGTTATGCTAAAATTCTATTACATATGAAACATACAGTAAGGATAAAGATTGATAAACTGTAAATAAAATTTTTATATTTAAAATTGTCATGGGGGATTAATACTCTAGAGCATTTATAAATTTAAACATAAATTATAACACGTCAAGTTTTGTCGCATTACCGTTATAGCTTTGCTTCAAATCAATACAGTGTTATGGAAGTGCCGTTTTATCTGACGTATAAAGAATTTGAAAATACCTATTATGACAACCTTGAACGATGGTTCGAACAGGAGGGTAATAGCAGCGAAACCGATTATCTGAAACATCTGGCACATCTGTATGCGCCTTATCTGTACTATAACTTTTCCCTTGAGCGGCTGCAGGCTGATGCTTCTGTGAAAATTAAGGACTGTTTCTTTCCGTATTATGAAAAGATCGGAATTTCTTTCTGCACGGGATGTGACCATGGAAAAGCAAAGGATGCAGAAAAGATGAACCATGTATTTGAATGGAAAACTATTTCCATGATGGAATATGCGCAGCATATCCTTGACAAAGTCAATGACCATATCTCCGGAAATGGGATAATACTGAACAATGGGCAGTGTATCCTGGATTATCTGAGCAACAGGGAAGTGGTGACCTTCAGGAATGGTGCAGGATACTGCGTAGATTTCAGTCAGCATTTATCTGTACTGCCTTTTCTGAAAGCGTATCTGCCATGTTCAGGGAAAACAGTGAATATGGCGGTATACAGGGACTTTCTTTTTTCAGTGGTTCAGATCGCAGAGCATATCAACCGCAGACTGGAGGATGTCCATGCTTTTGAAAGCACCATCGGCAACCGGCTGAAATCAGATGCGAAATTCAGGATACAGGTCAATCAGCATTTTCTTACATTGTGTAATTGATCATTACTTGAAGACACCAAACATTCATTTATCATATTTTACGTTTTGATGACCATCAGAACCAATAACTCCCGGCCAATACTGACCGGGAGTTGAAAAACACAAGATTAAAAAAAATTATTTAAAAGTCCATATGCTTACGGAGCGTGGATTAACCCGAAAAACGGCCTTGCCGCTTTCATTGAGTAGTACAGTTTCCGGCCTGTATCCTAAAAAGTCGTACAGCTCGCAACCGGCTGATTCTTTTCCGAGGTCTATTTCTTTATAACCCTCTTCATTACTGGAAATAATAACAACACAACCGGAATGGTGATTATCCCCTTTCCTTACCCAGGCGATGCAGTTCGGATGATCAAAATAATTGATCTGTTGCCCGTACGCAAACTTCTGCCTTGCTTCCAGAAGCTTGGGAAGGACGGCTATTTTAGGGATGATGACCCTTATATCTTTACCATCTTTAATCTCAGGATGTTCGGCTCCGAAAAGATCCGGGTAAAAAATACAGGGATATCCGTTTTCAGACATCAGGATCAGCGCATAAGCTAACGGTTTAAACCAGTTTTTTACTGTGGATTCCAGAGCCTGGAACCTCTGGGTATCATGGTTTTCTACAAACGTAACCGATGCTTTTGGGTTAATTTCTGTTAGGCTTCCGTTAAAAATCTTTCTCAGGTCATAGTTTTTACCTTCCTTGGAGGCGATGAAAAAATGATAGTGAAGGGGCACGTCGAAGCATGAAATGATATTTCCTATATGCTCCGAAAATTCCGATATTTTTTCCACCTTATCTTTCCAGAACTCACCCATCATAAAGCAGTCTTTTACTTCAGTTTTGATATAGCTGATCCATTCTTTCAGAAAATCGGAAGAAATGTGCTTCAGCGCATCCAGCCGCAAACCATCGATACGGGTAGTCTCTATGTACCATCGGATCCATTCCTTCATTTCCCGGATCACATCCGGATTTCGGTATTCCACATCGGCACCCATCAGATAATCATAATTGCCGAGCTGATGGCTGGCCGAAGGATTCCAGTCTTTAAAATCATTATGGATTTTAAAGATTCCTTCAAGCTTTTGCCGGTTTTTGGTGATGATATCTATTCCGCTGAAACATTTGTAATCCCAGATGAAATCAGAATACTTTCCCTGCCTGCCCGGAAATGTAAAGCGTGTAAAAGCTTCTGCTGTAAATGGCTTACTGATGATCCGGGTACGGTTTTCACTATTGACTTCATGAACGGTAATTTCTTCTTTTTCGTCAGCGCCCATTCTGTGGTTCAGTACAATATCAGCATAAACGGCAATTCCCATTTCATGGGCTTTATCAATAGCCTTAAGGTATTCCTGTTTGCTTCCGTACCTTGTGGCAATCGTACCTTTCTGGTCAAATTCTCCCAGGTCATACAGATCATAAACATCATAGCCTCTTCCTTCTGTACCCAGATCTCCTTTGGTAGCAGGGGGAAGCCAGGCGGCGGTAATACCCAGTTCTTTAAGGTATTCTGCTTTTTCTGAAAATTCATTCCACAGATTTCCCGGATGGTACCAGTGGAAAAACTGAATAATAACGCCATTCATAGTTTCGGTCATTCAACAAATGTATTCTTGTATTTGATAATTTATTTGTTCAGAAAGTAACATAATAAGTCCCACAACAACCTTAACAATACCATACTAGTCCACAATGCATGATTTATAGTAAAATCATTGCAGGCTCATATTATTCAGTTCCTATTAGTGGTAAACGAATGCTGGGTATGAATTTATGGAATACTGTAAGTTATTGGTTGTGAAAGTTGAAACACGGTAATTGATCTATCCGGTACAACTGGTGAGACAATGCAATTTCATAATTAATATTTTGTGATTGGTGTGCCCCAAAAGTAGTCGATATTACTTTTGAAATTTATGATTGAGATCATGCAGCATGAAAATGCTTCCGGCAGAAACTGAAATTTCCACTTCGAGATAGGAGTATGTGTAATCTTATCCTTGATTTTTTTAAGCCTGATCCTGAGAATCAATCTCTTTCAGCTGTTTTAAATTCTTATCAAGCTTTTTAACGATGATGCCGTATACCAGCCTATAATAGACCCATACGATCAGTACACATAAAGCCGTACTTAAGAAAAGACCGATCAGAAGGCCTGTAAGCCTTGGGTTCTCCAGTTTGATATTCTGTGAATTTAAAATATAGAAGATGACCGCAGTAATGATGGACATGAACGAGATCATCAGCATGATATTCGTCAAGATAAAAGCATTAACGGTCTTTTTATACTGGATAATCCGGATGATCAGTTTTTTCAGGTTTTCTTCAATCCGGATGAGACGGTAATTGATGTAGAATTTGTAGACAAAATAGGCGGTAACGGCCAGGCTAAGGCATTTTATCGCCAGATAAATGGTGTTGAATGTTTCTTCGAGCCCGGAGGTCCTCTTAACGCCAAGCTTTTCTAGTGTATTAAGGAATCCGTCTGCTTCATCATTTTGGAAAATATAAAATAACCCCAGGATAGTGAAGAATATAAATTCTGCCACACTGATCCAGAAAATATACTTCACATAATTACGTGATTTCCTGTTCAGCATCTGAAGAATCTCCTGACTGTCGTATTTTTTCTCAACCGGCTGGTCCTGCCAGGTTTTCTTAAAGCTGTCTAAGTCAAATTCAGGCATACTTTTCCATCTTTTCTTTAAGGGTTTTCTTTAATCTGTTCATCTTTACACGTGCATTTACTTCCGTAATTCCCAGGTTTTCTGCAATATCTTTGTAAGGCAGGTCATCCAGGTACATCATAACAATAGCTCTCTCTACATTAGGAAGGGTTTTGATCACGGTATACAATAGGGAGATCTGTTGCTGTTTATCATCGTCATCTTCTACGAAATCCCGGTGATTGATGTCAAGCTCGTTGGTAGGCAGGCTTTTGGTTTTCTTCCTGAAAAGAGTAATGGCAGTATTCAGGGCTACACGGTACATCCAGGTGGATATTTTAGAATTTCCTTTGAATGAATCATAGCTTCTCCAAAGCTGCAGGACAATTTCCTGAAAAAGATCTTCCTCATCTTCAAGAGAATTGGTATAGAGCCGCGAAACCTTGATAATCAAACCCTGATTATCCTTGATAAGCTGTGCAAACTCTTTCTCTTTTGAAGCCAAGGCTGATGTAAATAAATGATGGCACGAAGATAATAATATTGAAGTAATTAATTAATTTGAAAATGTATTAATTTGAAAATTTGAAAATTTTCAGCGAAACAAGCTATTTAAAAAGCTTTCCTGCCATTTTCAAATTGACGCATTGCTGAATTTTCAAATTATCCCGTATCTTTGCATTCACGAGAAGATCGGCCTGTTGATCCCTTTACAGGGGTAGGAAAGTCCGGACACCACAGAGCAGCAAAGCGGATAACATCCGTCACCCGTGAGGGTAGGACAAGTGCAACAGAAAGCAGGTACAGTTCGGCTGTAGTGAAACCAGGTAAACTCTTTGCGGTGCAATGGTAAGTATATCGGTTCTTTCCAGCAATGGAAATAGGAGTGGCTCGCTCCGAAAGCCGAGGGGTAATCAGCTCAAGTTTTGCAGCAATGTAAGACGCAGATAAATAACAGGCACTTCCCAGGAAGTACAGAATCCGGCTTACAGATTTTCTCGTGGTTTCTTTGATGTACATCTGTACTTCTTTATTGTCACAGATTATTCACTTTCAAGCTGCTTTTTAGCTTCTTTAAGCCTTGAGGCATCGTCTTCTGAAAGTTGAGGATATTCCAGGTTCATTTTTTCAAGGGTTTCCGTGATGATCTGTACTGCAGCAAGCCTTGCCAGCCATTTATTATCGGCCGGGATCACATACCACGGGGCATGGTCTTTTGACGTTTCATTGATCGCTGTTTCATACGCTTCCATATAATGGTCAAACAAGGCGCGCTCCGGAAGGTCTGCTGCAGAAAACTTCCAGTTTTTATCCGGTTCGTTGATCCTGTCCAGAAATCTTTTTTTCTGCTCTTTTTTAGACACATTCAGAAAGATTTTGATGATCCTTGTTCCGTTTTTGGCAAGGTGCTTTTCAAAATTACGGATGCTTTCATAACGGTTGTTCCAGAATTCCTGGTCGAAATCCTTTACGGATTTCCAGGTCTTCTCGTTGAGATTGTATTCAGGATGGACTTTACACACCAGAACGCTTTCGTAATGCGAACGGTTGAAGATCCCGATCATTCCTTTTTCGGGCAGGGCAAGATAATGGCGCCACAGAAAATCGTGTTCATATTCCTTAGAGTTGGGTGTCTTAAAACTCGTCACATGGCATCCCTGGGGATTCACGCCTCCGAAAACATGCTCGATGAGACTGTCCTTTCCTGCAGCATCCATAGCCTGAAGAATCACCAGCAGCGACTGGCTTCCGTCTGCGTATAATTTCTCCTGAAGTTTTCTGAGTTTTTCTTTTTCATCGGCAAGGAGTTGCAGGCCTTGTTCTTTGGTCAGTGCGCCTTGGTATTCCGTAGCTGTTTTATCCATTGAAAATTTCCCTTTTACCAGAAAGTCATCCGAAAATTGTGTATCCATATAAATCGATCTTTAATTATTTGTATCATCTGATTGAGATCCTCGAGTTGTTCCTACCTAAATATAATAAAAAAAACCGCCTCTAATGAAGCGGTTTGATTCTTTTCTTTGGTAAAGATTACTTTTTGGCAGCAACTTTAGCGGCTTTCTTAGCAGCTTTTTCAGCCGCTTTCTGATCTTTAGCCGCTTTTTTCTGCTCTTCAGGAGTTAATGGCTTCGGCTCAGGAGCGTTGGCATCTACGGTTCCTTTGATGTAAATTACGCTTCTGCTGTTCGCAGGGTCATTAGAGAATACTTCAATCATTTTGTTGAAACCTCCGTTGATCGCGGTGTTGTATCCAACTTTGATTTTAGCAGATTTTCCAGGCATAATAGGATCTGTGCTGAATTCCGGAGTCGTACATCCGCAAGATGCTTTTACATTGGAAAGAACTAATGGCTTGTCACCGGTATTCGTTACTGTGAAGTATCTGATACCGTCAGAACTTGGCTTAATTGTACCATAGTCAAAAGTGGTTTTATCAAAAGTGATGGTTTGTGCAGATGCAATAGCAAATGTTCCGAATAGTGCAATACCTGCAATTAATTTTTTCATATTCTTGAAATGTTAAATATGTTTGTTAGATAAATTTTGAGAAACAAAGTTAAAAATTATTTTAATTCATACTTAAAATTTTTTTTCTTTAAACTATTTTTGCAGATTGTAATTAAAGAAACAGTATTTATGCAGATTTCAGAAAAGTATAATCCACAGGAAGCAGAACAGAAATGGTACAGCTACTGGCTGGAAAATAAGTATTTCCATTCAGAGCCCAACGACAAGCCGCCTTACACCGTGGTCATCCCTCCGCCTAACGTAACGGGGATTTTGCACATGGGGCATATGCTTAACAATACCATTCAGGATGTACTGGTCCGCAGGGCAAGAATGCAGGGCTTTAATGCCTGCTGGGTGCCGGGAACAGACCATGCTTCCATTGCTACTGAAGCCAAAGTGGTAGCCAAACTGAAATCGGAAGGAATCAGCAAATCCGACATTACGCGGGAGGAATTTCTGAAACATGCCTGGGAGTGGACCGATAAATACGGCGGAACCATCCTTGAACAGCTGAAAAAGCTGGGCTGTTCCTGTGACTGGGACAGAACCCGCTTCACCATGGAAGAAAAGCTTTCCCGGCAGGTCATCCGGTCTTTTGTAGATTTATATAACAAAGGCTTGATCTATAGAGGTTACAGAATGGTCAACTGGGATCCTGAAGCCAAAACCAATATTTCTGATGAGGAAGTCATTTTTAAGGAACAGAACGGAAAACTCTATTTCCTGAAGTATAAAATTGCCGGTTCGGATGAGTTCCTTACTGTAGCGACCACACGTCCGGAAACGATCTTCGGGGATACTGCCGTGTGTATCAACCCTAACGACGAACGGTATGCTCATCTGAAAGGTAAAGAAGTCATTGTGCCTATCGTTGACCGGGTAATTCCGATTATTGAAGATGAATATGTGGATATTGAATTCGGGACAGGAGTTCTGAAAATTACACCTGCGCATGATACCAATGATTATGAAATTGGCCAGAAGCATAGCCTTCAGATGATCGATGCGCTGGATGATGACGGAAACCTGAATGACCATGGCCTGCATTATGCCGGAAAAAACAGATTTGAGGTAAGAAAGCAGATTGCCAGAGAGCTGGAAGAAAAAGATCTTTTGCTGAAGGCAGAAGATTATGTAAATAAAGTAGGGACTTCCGAAAGAACCGGCGCAGTGATTGAGCCTAAGGTATCCGTTCAGTGGTTCCTGAAAATGTCTGAGATTGCCAAACCTGCACTGGATGTGGTGGTGGATGATGAAGTGAAGTTTTATCCTGAAAAGTTTAAAAATACGTATAAGCACTGGATGGATAACATCCGCGACTGGAATATATCCCGTCAGCTATGGTGGGGGCAACAGATCCCGGCCTATTATTATGGGGACGGTGAAAATGATTTCGTTGTTGCTGAAACCAGGGAAGAAGCATTGGCACTGGCAAAAGAAAAGACCGGGAACCGGGAACTGTCAGCAGATCATTTGAAGCAGGATGAGGACGCCCTCGATACCTGGTTCTCATCATGGTTATGGCCGATGTCTGTTTTCGATGGTCTGCTTGATCCTGAAAATAAAGATATCAATTATTATTATCCGACTTCTGATCTGGTTACCGGGCCGGATATCATCTTCTTCTGGGTGGCCAGGATGATCATGTCCGGACTGGAATACAGAAAAGAAGTTCCGTTTAAGAATGTATATTTTACAGGGATCGTAAGGGATAAGCAGAGACGGAAAATGTCAAAATCGCTGGGGAATTCACCGGATCCGCTTGAGCTGATGGATAAATACGGTGCAGACGGTGTCCGTGTAGGAATCCTTTTAAGTTCCGCAGCAGGAAACGATCTTCTTTTTGATGAAGATCTGATGCTGCAGGGAAGGAACTTCATGACGAAGATCTGGAGCGCATTCCGACTGATCAACATGTGGAACCATGAAGATAAACCGGCCAATACAGCGGACAACCAGGCTATTGAATGGTTTGGGAACAGACTGAATAAAACCATTGCTGAAATTGAGGACCAGTTTGAGAAATTCAGGATTTCTGATGCACTGCATCTGGTATATAAACTCATCTGGGACGATTTCTGTGCCTGGTATCTGGAAGCGATCAAACCGAATTATGGTGAGGGGATTTCAAAAGAAGTATATGATAAAACAATTGAGTTCTTTGAAGAGCTGATGAAGCTTCTGCATCCGTTTATGCCTTTCCTGACGGAAGAATTATGGCAGACCATTTCTGAAAGGAGTATTAATGAGGCTTTGGTTATTGCCCAGCAGAAAAAAGCCGGATCTTATGATGAAGCAATCATTAAAAACTTTGAAACAGCATCCGAATTAATTTCAGGGATAAGAAACTACCGTCAGACCAAAGGTATCTCCCCAAGGGAAACGGTAGACGTTTATACTAATGCTTCGGCATTTGCCAACGAGGCTGTGATTAAAAAGCTTGCTAATGTTTCTGAAGTTTATTTCGGTACAAAAACAGACAAGCCGAGCTTTACTTTCCTGGTAGGTGCTACAGAAGTGTCTATTCCTTTAAGCGAAAACCTTGATCTGGAAGAAGAGAAAAGTAAAACCGAGGAAGAACTGAAATATCTGAAAGGGTTCCTCACTTCTGTTGATAAAAAGCTTTCCAATGAGAAGTTTGTCGCCAATGCAAAACCTGAAGTGGTTGAAACGGAACGCAAAAAACAGAAAGATGCACAGGACAAGATTACGATCCTGGAAGAAAAGCTGAAAAGCCTTTCATAGTATATACAGCAGTAATGACCGCAGCTCTTGAAAAGCTACTGGTATGTTGCTGCAGGAAGTTATAAATGAACTCTGTAATAAATAATCAGCAAAGAAGACAGCATGACATGTCTTCTTTGCAGTTTTTTAGCCTGGTCTGAAAATAGCCAGACAGGATGTGTTGGATTTAAAGGCATTGAATTTGAGCCTGATGCATTAATTTTTAAAAAAGAATAAGGTTTTGATACTGTTCAGCCTGATATTGGATAAGTAGAATATATGAAACACATAGAAAACATAAAAAGATTATTTTCCAAAAGCTTTGTTGAAAGCCCTTTACTGGAAAGCTTCGAAGTAGGGAAGATTTATCTTCCGAGCGGAAAACTGGTCTCCTGTGATCCTGTGATCACCAGCGATATGAAGCCCTTCACTACGGTTTTTCCCAAAGGTGATTTTTCTGTCCTGTTGCATAAGGAAAGGGAGAGCAACTGCGTAGCCTATGCGGAAATTGTTTTCAGTACAGAAGCTGTAAAGGAATGGAGCATGGCCACAACCGAAGGCCAGAACACAGCAGAGCTTGCCGATGATGAAGTATTCGGCTATCCTGTAGAGAGTGGCATGGGCTGTTTTATGGATACCATTACGCAGGATGAACTCAATAAACTGGAGCAGAGGCTTTACCGAAGTAAGGGAGTGGATTTCATGGGCATCTATGAAGAGTTTTTTCATGATTACTTTTTCGATGAAAACGGTGCTATAGACCAATACGCTTTCCTGAAGCCCTCGGAAGATCATCCCGGAACTATTTTCGCATTTGAAACTGGCTACGGAGAAGGTTTTTATGCCAGTTATATCGGTTATGATGAAGAGCACAGACCGGTAAAAATCGTTACAGAATTCATTGAAATCAGCTAACTGAAAAACATTATTGTAACAACAATATTTGTTATACATTTGTGTATAACCATAAACAGTGTAGAGCACAATGAAATTTTCAGCAGATCAACCCAAAATTATTGTGGTAGGAAGTTCTTCCATAGACCTGGTCCTGGAAACTGAAAAGGTTCCTTCAGCTAATGAGACCGTGATGGCCCGTAATTCGGAAAGCTATTTCGGAGGAAAAGGTGCGAACCAGGCCGTAGGAACATCAAGGTTGGGTGGCAGTGTCTATTTTGTAGGTTGTGTAGGCATGGATCCTCTCGGACAGCAGATCATGAGGAATCTTGTGAACGAAAATGTCAATGTAGGTTTCGTACATGAGACTGACAGGGACGCTACAGGTACAGCCTATGTCACCACCGCTGATGGAAATGCCGCTATCGTAGTGGTTCCGGCGGCCAACCACTGCCTGGATAATGCTCATGTGGAAGCTGCAGACAAATACTTTCAGACTTCAGATCTCGTATTGGTACAGCTGGAAGTGTCGATGCCAGTAATAGAATATACCATCAGAAAGGCAAAGAAATACCGTAAAATGGTTGGCCTGTACGCATCACCCGCAACACCCTTAAGCAAAGAAATTCTGGATCAGATTGATTTTATCGTTGCCAAAAGCAGTGAACTGCATATAATATTCGGGGAAGAACAGCGGGAGGATATCCTGAAAAAATATTTCAATAAACTCTTTGTGCGTGATGATGCGAATTCTACCGTTTACTTTGACGGTACGGAAATGAAATACTTCCGCCATGACGGAGATAAGGCAATCTATAAAATGGGAATGGGGGATGCATTTACTTCAGGCTTTGCCATTGCCCTCTGCCATGGGAATCCTATCGATGAATGCGTAAGATTCGGGAATGAAGTTTCAGCCAGGGTTTCCTGCAAAAAGGGGTCCCAGAACGGATTACCACGGCTTTCAGATTTCAGGTGATCCATTATTTGCTGCATACAGAAAACCAATTTTTCGTACAGAAAAAGAAGTACAAAATGTTCACTTTTATAGTGGACTTTTTTATTTTAAATTATGAAACAGCTGACTCTCACTACTGCAAGTAAAAACTCCATTGAAGCCCATGTGTTTACACCGGATCAGAACAATGGAAGTATCGTGCTTATCAATTCGGCTACCGGCGTAAAGCAGCAGGTTTATTTTTCATTCGCACAATATCTTTCCGAGCATGGATTCACAGTGATTACCTATGATTATTCCGGAATAGGGCTTTCAAAGCCTGAAGACCTCACAAGATGCAGTGCATCCATGAGAACCTGGGGAACAGAAGATTACAAAGCTGTTACAGATTACATCAAAACTCATTTTCAGGATTACAGAAAGTATTTGCTTGGACATTCTGTAGGGGCTTTGATTGTAGGACTGAATGAGGATTCTGTAATGTTTGAAGAATTTGCGTTTGTAGGAGCACAGAATGCCTTTGTAGGACATTTAAACTGGAAAACAAAGATAGAAGCCTGTCTGGGCTTTGGAATTGCACAGCCCTTCTTTACCTCACTGATGGGATATTTTCCGGCACAGTGGTTCGGACTGGGAGAAAGTTTGCCAAAAAATTGCGCTTATGACTGGAGAATCTTAATTTTGAACCGGAAATCTACCGGTGCCCTGCTGAAGACGGCAAAGGATTATTCTGAAAGGCTTACCCAAAAAACACTCGTTATCCGTGCTGAGGATGACCGGTGGCTCACTGAAAAAGCGGTAAACAGTTTGCTGAATGATACGTACAGCCACCTTAAGCCCATTCACAGGTTGATACGGACTTCCGAATCTGAGGCAGGCAAAATAGGGCATGTCAATTTCTTCAGAAGCTATAACAGAAAGCTCTGGACTATTATTTTAAATGAATGGATGCATGAAAAACAATCTGATTGAAAACACAGCAGAATTTGTAAAGGAACAACTTAAAGGGGCGGAAGCCGGGCACGACTGGTTTCATATTGAAAGGGTCTGGAAACTGTCCAGAAAAATTGCTCAGGATGAAGACTGCAATCATGAAGTGGTTGAACTGTCGGCTCTGTTGCATGATATTGCAGATCCTAAGTTTCACAATGGCAATGAAAACCTTGCCTTGCAGGTCTCCCGTACATTCCTTGAAAGCCAGGGTGCCTCGGAGGATCTGATTCAACAGGTTTTATTTGTTATTAAAAATATTTCCTTTAAAAATAGGAATGAAGCCCCAAAAGACCTTCCATTGGAACTTAAGATTGTTCAGGATGCAGACCGTATTGATGCCATTGGAGCGATCGGGGTAGCCAGGACCTTTAATTTCGGAGGTTTTAAAAATAACCTCATGTACCATCCCGACCTGAAGCCGAGACTGGATATGTCTAAGGATGAATATAAAAAATCCGATGGTACCACCATCAATCACTTTTATGAAAAACTCCTCTTGCTGAAAGACCTTATGAATACCCGTAAAGGCAAAGAAATCGCAGAAGAGCGCCATAATTTCATGTTGCATTTCCTTGACCAGTTTTACAGGGAATGGAATGTAGATTAATCACCTGTTCAAATACTAAATCAGTATCTTTGCCGTATGATGTTGATCATTTTTACACTTTTCCTGGCACTGGTCATCTCTTTGTTTCTGTCTAAAGTACGGAAAGGGAGCGGTGCAGAATGGGCAAAGCTGTTTCGTATTGTAACGGTTGTTTTGGCTGTTTCTGTTTTTACCTATTGGTTTATTAAGAAAAGCTCTGTGGGAATTGTGCAGAATTCACTGGCGCTACAGGTTATTAACAAGCTTCCGCAGACACTGGACTTTTATGTCATCAACGTTAATGAAGCTGCGAATGCAGCTGCCCCGGAAGTAAAACATATCGGGACTATCCGTCCGGAGTATTACCGCATAGAATACCTCAGGATGGATAAATCCGATGAATACTGGATCGTAGGATATCTGGGAAAGAAAAACCTGGTGTATTTTTCACAGCATTCCGTGCCTAATAAAAATATCGACCAGGTAATTGAAATCCATAATTATATCAATCAGAGCATGAAGCTTTCAGACACTGCTAAAAAGCAGGTTGAGGCGTATAATCATGAGAATGTAAAATACGGAATCTGGGTGACCCTGGATCTGCTGTTGCTGTTCCTTAATCTTGTTTTGCTGCTTAGAAGAAAATAAAATCCTCCTGTTTTATCAGGGATAATCCAGAACGAGCATTACTTTTTCCTTATCATTTTCCGGACATAATCTTATCAGCCTGTCTTTATTCCTGGTGCTGATCTGTTCTTTGCCTATCCGTTCTTTTTTTTCACCTTCTTCCAGGCGTACCCGTTCAATCTTGCCATTTTTGTAGAAGGTATACTCATCACTGAAATCATTTTCAGGAAGGATTATACTGCAGATTTTATGATCTTCCATATCATTTGTTTTAATTTAATAATTCAAATTAGATGTGAATTATTTACCGTGCTAAGTTAATGAAAATAAACGAATAAAAATGATGGTTGATTTCCTGCAAATGTACTGACATGTTGGGATTTAGTATCGGTCGTGCGGATCGGTATTCTAGTATGTTTATGGTCTTATCATATTGATTTTAAAACAGGGTGCCGGTACTTTCGGTAGCCATTTTGGGAATATGGATTGAGGTATTCCATGCATTATTTATCTTTTCAATAAAGTAAGCGGATAACAGACTGGAATTACTGATATCCTGATGTACGAAGAAGTAAAGGTTGCGAAGCCCCTGCTGCTTCCAATGGGTCAGGCGGTCGATCCAGGCATCCAGTCTTTGATAGTCATGTTCAGTATCTGTAGCCACATACCGGATAAAAGTATTGGGTGTGGTGAGCCTCATATGGAGCATATCTCTTCTTCCCGGCGTATCCACAATGATATTGGTGATACAATGATCCTCAAACAGCATACAGGTTTTATTGAAAACTGCTTCGTCTGAAAACCATGCTTCATTTCTGAGCTCTACAGCAACCGGAATCTCTTGGGGCCAGTCTTTGACAAATTTTTCCAGGCGGTCATAATCCTTTGGCTGAAAGTTATCGTGCAGCTGCAAGAATACCATACCCAGTTTTTCATCAAAGTGCATAACGGCAGAAGCAAACTGTGTAACTGCATCTGTAACATCAATCAGCCGTCTGAAGTGTGAGACTGTATTGGTGATCTTAGGAAAAAACCTGAAATGCTCAGGCGTTTTATCTTTCCAGGTGATAATCTGTTCTGGTGTAGGCATTCCGTAAACCGTTGCGTTAAGCTCAATAGAGTTAAATTGAGTGGCATAATAACGCAGTTCATCTTTGGTGCCTTTAGGATAAAATCCTTTGAGGTCGGCACGGCTCCATTTGGCGCATCCTATGGAGATGTTTTCCAGGCCTTTTTTATTCCGCCTCAGAATGGCTTCCGTCGACGGATGGTTTTCAGGTAAAGTAAAGTCAATATGGGAAGGATTCGCTACTTTTCCGAATTTCATAATCTGGTTAATTTTAAACTTAAAAATAGGGATTTTTCTGATCACTTGTGGTATATGCCGGATGTTCTTTAAGGTTTTTTTAAGGAAATATTAAAAATTGGGTAACGTAATGTTAACTGTGTGTTACCACTGGTTCTTATTCATGCACTTAATTTTGCCATACAATTTTGAACCTAAAAATAAGTTATGAAGAAAAGAATAATCTGTGCTGTTGCGCTGCTTTCTTTCAGTCTTGCCTTTTCACAGGAAACAAGCTCTAAAATCTTCGGAAGGTTAAGAGGAACCGCTTCTGAAATGACGGTAAAAGTAGTGCACATACCTACCAACAGTACTTTTGAAACCAAAAGTAACAGTAAAGGACAGTTCAGCCTTGATAACCTGCAGCCGGGAGGCCCGTATAAAATCGAGATCTCTGATGGCTCACAGGTCGTTTATTCCAACAGTAACGTACAGCTTTCATTAGGAAATAATGATCTGCCTGTTGTAGAAGTTAACAGTAAAGAAAAAATGATCGATGAGGTAAGGTTAACCTCTAAGAAAAGTACTGCCAAATACGGGGTAGGCATCAGCCAGGCGCAGATTTCAGGACTTCCTAATATCAACAGGGGTATTCAAGATGTAACCAAACTGGTACCGCAGAGTGCCAACAACTCCTTCAACGGCACCAATTTCCGTTATAATAACGTAACCATTGACGGTTCCATCAATAACGACGCAATCGGATTCAGTCCATCTCTGGGAGGCCAGACCGGAACATCGGGAATGCCCGGAAGCAGCACGCGTTCCAATTCAATAAGTTTAGATGCTATCCAGGACGTTCAGGTCTATATTGCACCATATGATGTCAAATTAGGAAATTTCCTTGGTGGAAGTATAAATGCCGTAACCAGAAGCGGAAGCAACAATGTTGAGGGATCTTTATATGCATACGGAAGGAATGCGGCGATAACAGGAAGAAACAGGATTGGTGACAATTCCAAAATGCCTAACTCATTCGAGGATTTCATTTATGGAGGAAGGGTAGGTTTACCGGTGGTAAAAGATAAGCTGTTCCTGTTTACCAATATGGAATATACCAGAAGAACAGATCCCGTATTCTACAATGCCAATGATCTGAGTGCTTTAGTAAATGATGCTGTGGCAAGTCAGATTTCGAACTTTGTACGCAGCAAATATAACTTTGATCCGGGAACCTATGATGCTTATACCAATTTTTCGGAAAGTTCCAAGCTCTTTAATAAGCTCGACTGGAAGATCAATGACAAGCATACGTTATCCATTAAGAACAATACCGTATTCTCTCAGGCTTCCAACCTGGAGCGTGACGGAGCCAATTTCAGGTTCTCAGGTATGGATTTCGTTCAAAAGAATACCGCTTCCACCACAACTTTAGAGCTGAAAAGCCGTTTCAATGATCAATGGAACAACAATTTAGTACTGGGGTATTCGTCTATCCATGATTACAGGGATCCTACGTCTTCCAATGCTATGTTCCCACAGGTTGAAATTGCCTATAACGGAGGGACAATCCTTCTGGGGAATGACAGGGAGGCAACGGTATTCAATATGAAACAGAGAACTTTTGAAATCACCGATAACCTGACCTATAAGACAGGACATCATACCTTCTTGTTGGGAACTCACAATGAGTTGTACAATATTGATTATGGTTTTGTAAATGCACTGAACGGAAGGATTTCATATAAGAGCCTGAATGATTTTTTCAACTCTAATCCGGCAAGGATCAGAGGGACATATTCCCTGAACGGCGAAGACAGGAATGCCCTTTTCAACAATCCTTATGCACACTATCAGGTTAATCTGTTATCATTATACTTTCAGGATGAAATCAACTGGGGGAAACTCAGGCTGACCCCTGGGGTACGGGTAGATTACACCGACCTTCCGAATAAACCGCTGTTAAGCCCTCAGGTCAACAATTCGCCTCAGGATCCTAACTATGGAACAACGTATACGTATACCCCGCTTAGCCAGCTTACCAATAATTATCTGAATAAACCTACCTTATCGCCAAGATTAGGATTTACTTATGACCTTACCGAAGACCGGTCTGTGGTATTGAGAGGAGGTTCAGGAATTTTCGTGGGAAGGATTCCATTTGCATGGCTGGGATACGCCTATTATAATGACGGAGTAGGATTCGGAAGTTACGATTATAATTCCCCGACGGCTGCTCAGCTGGCTGCCAACGGTGATCCGCTTGTAAATGCTAATTTCCCGAAATGGCAGAACTCCTCCAAAGTTCAGGTAGACCTTATTGATAATAATTTCAAAATGCCAAAAGTATGGCGAAGCTCCCTGGGAGTGGATTATACGGTTTCCGGATATAAGCTTACGTTGGAAGGAATCTATACAAAAGTATTATATGACCTTAAATTCCAGCAGGTCAATAAGAGAGATGTAGTATCCTATTACAGCTATGATACCAATCATGAAATGCCGGTCTACAGCTCGAATATCAATAGCAATTTCTCCAATGCCTATATGCTGTCCAATACCAAAGAAGGGTACCGGTATAACCTGACGGCACAGCTATCAAAATCGTATAATTTCGGATTCAATTTCTTTGTGGCTTATACTTATGGTGATGCCAAAGATCTGACCAACGGAATCCGTAATTCCATGGAAAGCAACTGGCAGATGAACCAGTCGCTCACTCCTAATGATCCTAAATTAGCTACTTCTAACTTTGCCATTAAAAACAGGGTAGTGGCGAATCTTGGATATGGGCTTAACCTTTCTGAATCCAACAGGATTTCTGCTAACGTATACTTCAACGCACAGTCAGGAAACCCATTCTCATGGGGATTTGTAAACAGCACAATTGCCAATTCAGGACAGGCAGCCGGTTTAGCTTATATCTTTAAGGATGCGGCTGAAGCAGCCAAATATATTACCCCGATCAAAGATGCATCAGGAAATATTCTTGTATCTGCTGCACAGCAGGTTGCTGATTATGAAAGCTTCATTAACGGTAATGAATACCTGAGCAGCAGGAGAGGAAAGTTTACGGAACGAAACGGTGATTTCACGCCGTGGAACATCCAGGCAGATTTCAGGATTATGGATGAAATCAGGCTGAGCCAGAAGAACAAAAGTAATTTACAGATTTCTCTGAGCATCATCAACCTGACCAACCTGCTGAATAAAGATTGGGGTAAGGTGTACTTTGTACCGAATACCTTTAATTCAACAGCTAGCGTAGGATTAACCAAAGTAGGCAATGTTGCTACGGGACAGCCGGGCGCAGGAGATCCTACATATAACTTTAAAACCCCCAACCTGCCTTACACGATCGATCAGTTCGCTTCGAGGTTCCAGGCACAACTTGGCGTAAGATATAATTTTTAATCATTTTTATTTACTTAAATTTTTTCACGAGGCTGCCATTTCTTTGGCGGCCTTTTTATTTGAACTCATTAAGGTCTTTAAGAGCTACTCTGAGAAAAAATATGTGCAAACAGCCATTCCTATGCTAATGCAGTACGGGAAATTGTCAGCGTTGAACCTGATCAGGAATTATTGATCAAACAAAAACCCGGGATTTGAATCCCGGGTTTCGATATAATAATGAAATCTAAATCTTATTAAGCTTCACAGCTGGAACAGCTTACGAAATTAACCATCAGTTCTTTAGATACCGAAGAACTTCTTTGGTAATACAAAGTTTTTACACCTTTTTTCCAGGCTTCAATATACAGGTAATTAACATCTTTTACCGGCATGGTTGAAGGAATCTGAAGGTTAAGTGATTGCGCCTGGTCAATATACTGCTGTCTCTGTGCAGCCTGAGAAATGATCTCCATAGGAGAGATTTCCTTGAATGTCTTGAAGACGGCTTTCTCTTCTTCAGAAAGTTCTTTCAGGTGCTGCACGGAACCGTGGTTAAGCATGATGGTTCTCCATGTTTCCTCATTATCCAGTCCTTTTTGCTCCAGCAATTTTGCCAGGTATTTATTCTTACGCATAAAGTTTCCTTTTGCAAGACCGGCTTTATAATAGTTGGAAGCAAAAGGCTCGATTCCCGGAGAAGTCTGCCCAAGAATAGCCGAGCTTGAAGTGGTAGGAGCAATAGCCATGGTAGTAGTATTTCTCAATCCGTATCCTTTCAGCAATTCCGGTTCACCGTAGATATTGGCCAGTTCTCTTGAAGCCTGTTCTGCCTGCTCCTTAATATGCCTGAATGCTCTTGCATTGAACTGTGTTGCCTCAAAGCTTTCAAAAGGGATCATATTCTTTTGAAGATAAGAATGGTATCCCAATGCGCCTAAACCAAGTGCACGGTGGCGCATAGCAAAATTTCTTGCTCCCTGAAGATAATAGTTACCCTCTGTTTTGTCTATGAATTCAGATAAAACAGCATCAAGGAAATACACGGCTAGTTTTACTGCATCGGTATCTTTCCACTCATCATACAGTTCTAGATTCATGGAAGATAAACAGCAGATGAACGATTCTTCCCTGGTGGAAGGCAGCATGATTTCTGAACACAGGTTACTGGCGTTTACCGGTAATCCTAAATCTTTATATACCTGAGGCTTGTTTCTGTTAACGTTATCGGTAAAGAAAATATAAGGAAGTCCTTTCTGCTGACGGCTTTCCAGAACCCTTGCCCATACTTTACGTTTCTCCATATCTCCGTCTATCATATCCTGCATCCAGTAATCCGGAACACAGACACCGGTAAATAAGTTCTGGATCGGGCTACCGATATCTTTAATGGAAAGGAATTCTTCGATATCTCCGTGATCGATGTCAAGATAAGCGGCAAACGCACCTCTTCGTACACCGCCCTGGGATACTACATCCATGGCCGTATCGAAAAGCTTCATAAAAGATACGGCTCCTGAAGATTTTCCGTTATCTGTTACAGCAGTACCCCGGTTACGCAGTTCTCCGAAATATCCTGAAGTTCCGCCCCCGATTTTGGTCTGCATGATGACCTCACCCATCTTATGGGTAATGCCTTCAATACTGTCCGGAATATGAACATTGAAACATGAAATGGGAAGTCCTCTCTGGGTTCCCATATTGGCCCACACCGGAGACGAGAAACTGATCCATCCTTTAGTGATCATTTCTTTAAACGCCGGCTGAAGCTCCGGTTTGTATAATTTTTTGGCAGCGGCAGTGGTAATCCTGTCGATAGCACCTTCCACTGTTTCACCTTTCAGGAGGTAGCCTCTGTTGAGCATCTGCTCAGACTCTTCATTAAGCCACCATATATTTGTGTGTTGTTCTTCCATAGCTGTTATATTTTCCAATTCCTGAGCATGTTTAATACTCAGGAATTGTTATTAGGTATATTGTAGTAATTTCGAAATTCTGTTTTCAGAATGTACTTTTAACATCCGGAAACTGTTCATCAGATCTTTTGCTGCCCCCATGATGTAAAGCATTACATAACATGACGGCTGAGATTCAGGCTGCTTTGACGCTCGCTTCGCTCGCGCCTTTACCAAACGACCAGTCCTTAAAAAAGATCGTTCGCGGTAATACTCTTATCGTGTTTGGTATAATCCACCGGCCTTTTGGCAAAGAAATCATCCATGGAATTGGCAAAAACCTCTTCTTCGAACCATACCATCGGACGGTATTGTTCAGGAGAAATGTTGTAACGTGGTTCCATATTGATTTTCTTCAGGCTGTCGTCAACACGGTACTTCATAAAGTTCAGAAGGTCTTCTCTGGAGAATACGCTCAGTTCACCCAGTTCGAAAATCCAGTCCAGGATTTCCCCTTCGAGTTCTACCGACTGGTCTACCAGGGTGTAAATATCTTCGATATCAGAATCGGTTAAGAGTTCCGGTTGTTCTTCACGGATTTTATTGATGAGGAAAATTCCTGCATTGGCATGAATCTGCTCATCAATGGAAGTCCAGGCGATGATATTGGAAACATTTTTCATGTACCCTTTGAAACGGGTAAAGGAAAGAATGATGGCAAACTGGGAGAAAAGGGATACGTTTTCGATCAGGATGCTGAATAATAACAGTGACGATACATATTCTTTGGGAGTGGCTGAATTCGCATGTTTCAAAACATTGGAAAGGAAATCGATCCTCTTTTTTACCGCAGGGATTTCAATGACATTTGTGAATTCTTCATTGTAACCCAAGACTTCTACAAGACGCGAATAGGCTTCCGAATGACGGAACTCACATTCTGCAAATGTGGCTCCCAGTCCATTGAATTCAGGCTTCGGAAGGTGATTGTACAGGTTGCCCCAGAAGGTTTTTACGGATACCTCAATCTGTGCAATGGCCAGAAGGGCATTTTTTACAGCATGTTTTTCATGAGGCTCCAGCTGTGAATGAAAATCCTGAACATCCGCCGTGAAGTCCACTTCCGAATGCACCCAGAAGGATTTGTTGATCGCTTCCACAAACTGAAGTACTTCAGGGTATTCAAATGGTTTATAACTTACTCTTTTATCAAAAACTCCCATACTAAACGTCTTTAAAATTTATAATCAGGACACTTTGGATGAAGTTGAGAAAATTCAATTGGCTGATTAACCGTTGTTTGCAGGGTTTTGCCCTTCTCTTACGGTGCCGCTTTATCCTTAGTTATCTATAACCACAAAGTTCTAAAAAAAGAACTGATTTTAAAAGAGGCAAATACTAAATCATTGAGTTTTAACCGTAAAAGTTTTCCACATTTGCCGGAAACTTCCTTCCCTATTGGTTTTTGGAGGAGTTGCCTTGTAAAAAGGTGTGAAATTGCAGGATTATAGTTAAACACTTTTTTTTAATTGTATGTAAATCAGTATGTAATATATTAAACGATGATTTATTACAATAAAAACAGGTTCTTGTAACAAATCCCGGGTTGCTTCTACTTATTAGGCATAAAGATATAACCACTTCATGTTAGTAATCGAAGATTTACATAAATCATATGACACCGGAAAGAGCAAGCTCCATGTGCTGAAAGGAATCAATCTTACGATTTCCGAAGGCGAGTTTGTTTCCATCATGGGGAGTTCCGGATCAGGAAAGTCAACGCTTCTGAACATCATCGGTATCCTGGATGAAAAAGATTCAGGGGTATATGAGTTGGATAATGTCCCGATTGAGCATTTATCTGAAGTGAAAGCGGCCGAATACAGAAGCCGGTTTTTAGGATTCATTTTTCAGTCTTTTAACCTGATCGGCTATAAGACCGCCCTGGATAATGTTGCCCTTCCGCTATATTACCAGAATATTCCCCGAAAAGAACGGAACCAGAAAGCAATGGAATACCTTGAAAAGGTAGGACTGGCACAATGGGCCAACCACTTGCCCAATGAACTTTCGGGTGGACAAAAACAAAGGGTGGCCATTGCCCGTGCGCTGATTACTGATCCTAAAGTGGTGCTTGCGGATGAACCGACCGGTGCATTGGATTCCAAAACTACCCACGATATCATGAAGCTTCTTCAGGACATCAATAATGAAGGTAAAACCATCATTGTAGTAACCCATGAACCCGATGTTGCCGCGCAAACCAAACGCAATGTAGTCTTAAAGGACGGTATTATAGAAAGTGATGAATTTATTGTACAGCACGTATTGTGATCGGTATTTAAATTTTAAATATGACCTATTGAAATTTTAATCTTTCAATCTTTAAATTTTTCAATATTAAATTATAAATAACATGTTTGACCTAGACCGTTGGCAGGAAATATTCAGTTCTATTCGCAGTAACGTATTGCGGACGGTACTTTCGGGCTTTACCGTGGCGCTGGGGCTGTTTATCTTCATTGTTCTTTTCGGGATCGGAACGGGGCTTCAGAATGCATTTACCCAGGGATTTACACGGGATGCGCAAAACCTCATTTCCATTTTTACCGGGAAAACTACAATCGCTTATAACGGACTGCAGTCGGACAGAACGGTAACCATGAATAATGATGACTATGATTTCCTGGTGGATACCGATAAGAAAAAGGTGGGTTATTCCACACCGAGATATACGTCCAGCCTTATGGTAAAATACGGAAAGGAAAGCGGTACGTACCAGGTGAACGGCGCAGATCCTCAGGAGCAGTTTATTGAAAACAGGAAAATCCTGGAAGGCCGTTATCTGTCACCTATTGATATAGAACGGAAGCAGAATGTTGCTGTTATCGGGAGGATGGTGCAGCGTGACCTCATTAAAAACGGAAGCCCGGTAGGAAAGGATTTAAACATCAACGGAACGATGTTCAGGGTAGTGGGTGTGTTTTCTGATGATGGAGGAGACTGGGATGAAAGGCATATTACGGTCCCCATAACTACTTTGCAGCAGATGAAGAAAGGTTCTGATACGGTAAATATGGTATATATTGCCTATGATGAGCATCTTACTCCTCAGCAGGCCATCAAATACGGGGATGAACTGAAAGAACGCCTGAAATCAAGGAAAAATGTTGCGCCTGATGATGAAAACGGAGTCAGGGTCTGGAACAATGCCCAGAACATGAATGATACCTTTACTTTTATGGCTGTGCTGACGGCTATCGTAGGGTTTATCGGGATGGGTACACTGCTGGCGGGGATAATCGGTATCAGTAACATCATGGTGTATATCGTGAAGGAGAGGACCAAGGAAATCGGGGTGAGAAAAGCGATCGGAGCCAAACCGGGAAGCATCGTGGCGCTGATTGTACAGGAAAGTGTGGTTATTACGGTGGTTTCAGGGATTGTCGGGGTAGCACTCGGCGTGCTGGCTCTGAAACTGATCGGGAACAACTTAGAAGAATATTTCATCAGGGAACCGGCGGTAGGCTGGGGAACCATCCTGATGGCTTTTATTGCTTTGATTTTTTCCGGGCTTATTGCAGGATTCGTGCCGGCATACCGGGCCTCAAGGATCAAACCGATAGAAGCTTTAAGAACAGAATAAAAAATAATAACTCATACGGCACTACAGTGAATATTTTATTTAAAAAAGATACCTGGCAGGAAATTTATTATTCATTACGGAATAATAAACTCCGGACATTCCTTACCATGATCGGTGTAGGTTGGGGGATGTTTCTGTATGTAAGCCTGCTTGGTGCTGCAAAAGGGATGGAGAATGGTTTTGATAAACTGTTTTCCGGATTTGCCACCAACTCCATATTCCTGTGGGCCCAGAATACTTCCATTCCTTATGACGGTTTTCCGAAAGGAAGGAAAGTAAACCTGCAGCTGCCGGATATGGATATGCTCAAAAGAAAGGTTCCTGAAATCGATTATATTTCCCCACAAAATTCAAGGGGAAGCTTTACCGGAACGCCTGGTGAATCCATGTCTAAGAATGGTAAAAGTGCTACCTATTCTTTAACGGGTGATTATCCGGTAGGAAATAAAATTTCAGAGAAGAAGCTTATTTTCGGAAGGTATATCAATGATGCCGATGTTTCGGAGAATAAAAATGTAGCTGTAATAGGGGAAGAAGTATACAAGAATTTTTTTGATGCTAAAAAGAAAGAAAACCCATTGGGGCAATCCATCAATATCAAAGGGATTTTCTTCAATGTGATCGGTGTGTTCAGGATTAAGAAAGGAGGAGGCTTTGAAAATGACCAGACGGTCTTCATTCCGCTTTCTACCTACACGAAAATGTACAATGCTGCTGATAAAATAGATATGTTTGCGATAGTAAGCAAGCCCAACGCCAATGTAAATGAAGTGGAAGAACGCGTCAAGCGTGAACTGAAAGCTAAAAATAAAGTATCGCCTGACGATACCAATGCTTTCGGGAGCTTTAACCTGGGAAAAGAGTTTAAAAAGCTGACTGGCTTCCTTTCCGGCATGCAGCTGCTGACGATTATCGTAGGAACTTTAACCATCCTTGCCGGAGTCATTGCGATTTCCAATATCCTGCTCATCACGGTAAAGGAGAGAACCAAAGAAATCGGGATCCGGAGAGCATTGGGAGCCAAGCCAGCTGAGGTAAGGAATCAGATCCTCCTTGAAAGTGTGGTCATTACTTTGTCTTCGGGGCTGCTCGGCTTTATTTTCGGGATTTTCACCCTGATCATTCTAAATATACTGACCCAGAACCAGGATGACTTCCCTTTTTATAACCCAACCGTTAATTATTCCAATGTGTTCGCAGCCATGGCTGTCATGGTAGTTTTAGGTTTGGTCATCGGGATGATTCCGGCTCAGCGGGCCGTAAAAATCAGGCCTATTGAGGCATTAAGAACAGAATAATACAACATTAACCGCTTAATTAAAAAGTAAACTGTACATATGAAAAAGAAATTTACCTGGAAAAAAGCTGTTTATATATTGCTGGGACTTTTACTGGCAGTAGCATTAATTGCAGGGATAAGTTATCTTGTAAAATCCAATTCCAAGCAGGCGGAAGCCTTCCTTACCCGTAAGGCTACCATCCAGAATATGGAGGATAAAGTGATGGCTACCGGAAAGATCGTTCCAAAAGAAGAGATCGAAATCAAACCGAATATTGCCGGGATCATTGATAAAATCCTGGTGGATGAAGGTGATAAAGTAACCGCGGGCCAGCTGATTGCAACGGTGAGGATTGTTCCCAACCTTGCTGAGGTGAACAATGCCCAGCAGGATGTACAGACTTCCCAGATCCAGATCAGCAACGCGAAAATGAACGTAAGCAATATGCAGAAGCAGTTTGCCATGCAGCAGAAACTTTATAGCCAGGGCGTTATTTCCCAACAGGAATACCTGAATTCCCAGCAGCAGCTGTATTCTGTGCAACAGGCACTGAAAAATGCAAATCAGCAGTTGGTTACGGCACAGAAAAGATTGCAGATAGCCAAAACAGGAGCTACACCGGAGCTTCAGGGACTGGCTACAACCCAGATCCGTTCAAAAGCTTCGGGTACCGTGCTTGAAGTTCCGGTAAAAGTAGGGAGCCAGGTTATTGAAGCCAACTCTTTCAACGCCGGAACCACCATATGTTCTATCGCTGATCTTAATTCATTGATCTTCCAGGGAGAAATTGATGAAGCCCAGGCCGGAAAACTGAAACAGGGTATGCCGATGAAAATTGTTATCGGTGCCTTGCAGAATAAAACATTCCCGGGGAAACTGACCATGATTGCTCCAAAGGGTAAGGATAATAACGGAACCATCAAATTTCCGGTAGAAGGCGATGTGTATAATCCTAACAACGAATACATCCGGGCAGGATTCTCCGCCAATGGTGAAATTGTGCTTAAGTCCCGTAAAAATGCACTGCTTTTGGACGAATCCCTGATTCAGTATGAGAAGGTGAAAGGAAAAGATAAACCTTTTGTGGAAGTGAAGCAGACAGATGGTAAGTTCAGAAAAGCTTACGTGACTTTAGGGGCAAGTGACGGTATTAATGTTGAAATCCTTTCCGGACTGTCAAAAGATGATGAGGTGAAAGTGTGGAATCCTTCAGATAAAGATAAGGAAGAGCTTAAGGAGAAGAAAAAATAATAAACGACTCTATACATTTAGATTGATCCCGGAATTTATGATTCCGGGATTTTTTTTACATTGTGCAGAATATTACAATAAGCATGTAACAACCGGCCGGATCAGAATGTCTTATCTTTAAATCTACATGATATACCATGAAAAAAGACTATTGGATTCTTTTTGTTTTTATCATCGCAAAGTTTATTCTTCAGTACGCATTGATCAGCCCTGAATATGAACTCCACAGAGATGAATACCTGCATTTGGACCAGGCCAATCATCTTGCCTGGGGATATCTGTCTGTTCCCCCTGTAACGTCATGGTTAGCCTGGATCATCAGGACGCTGGGAAATGATGTGTTTTGGGTTAAGTTTTTTCCTGCTCTGTTCGGTGCATTGACGATTGCTCTTATCTGGAAAACCGTTGAAGCGCTGAATGGAAATCTTTTTGCTAAGGTGCTTGCCTCTACAGGTATTTTATTTTCTGCCCTGCTCCGGCTGAACATGCTGTTTCAGCCTACATCACTAGAGGTGTTTCTCTGGCTGTTTTTGTACTATGCAGTAATCAAATACATCAATTCTGAAAAAATACAATGGCTGTATGTCGCAGCTGTGGTTTTTGGGATAGGAATATTGAACAAATATAATATTGCTTTTTCGGTACTCGGACTTATCCCTGCATTTCTGTTAACCGAGCACAGGAAGATATTCAGGAACCGTCATCTATATTGGGCAGCGCTTTTAGTTTTGATAATTGTTTTCCCTAATCTGTTCTGGCAGTACCGGAATAATTTTCCGGTTGTGCATCATATGAAAGAACTTTCGGAAAGTCAGTTGGTGCATGTCAGCAGAATGAATTTTCTTAAGGCACAGGTGCTGTTTTTTATAGGAAGCATTTTTTTCATTATCGCAGGTTTGGGAGCATTATTATGGTACAGGCCCTTTAAAAGATTCAGGGTTTTCTTCTGGAGCTATATCATTACGATGCTTATATTTTTATTTTTAAAAGCAAAGGATTATTATGCAATAGGGCTGTATCCGGTGTATATTGCTTTCGGTGCGGTATTTCTCAGTCATCTGTTTGATAAGGGGAAGGCCAGGTTTTTCAAACCGGTCAGTATAATGATTCCTCTGGTTTTATTTATTCCTTTGTACAGTATAGCCTTTCCAAATAAAAGTCCCGGGTATATTGTTTCTCATCAGGATCTATACAGAAAGTTCGGATTGCTTCGCTGGGAAGATGGAAATGAGCATTCTTTACCTCAGGATTTTGCCGATATGCAGGGTTGGAAAGAGCTGGCCCGAAAGGTGGATCAGGAATATGCGGGACTGTCAAAAACAGGAAGAACGATAGTGATATGTGATAATTACGGAGAGGCGGGAGCCATCAATTATTATACGACAGAAGGGATTAAAGCGGTGTCATTCAATGCGGACTATATCAATTGGTTTGACCTCAGTAAAAGGTTTAAAAATGTCATCCGGGTTAAAGAAAAGCCGGAACATGAACTTGAAGAAACCGGACCTTATTTTGAACATTCGCGCATTGCCGGTACTGTTGATAATCCTTTTGCTAGAGAAAAAGGGACAGTAATTTTCAGTTTTGAAAATTCAAAAATAGATATTCGTAAAAGAATTCAGGATGAGATTAATGAGATCAAAGGAGACTGGTAAATAGCTTTTCCATCAGAGGAGTAAAGAAATCCACAATTGAATACGGGAAATCAGAATGTGGTTATTAGTCCGGATTAATTGGTAATCAAGAATGTATCTCTCTTTGCAATTCATAAGATTTACTGATAAAGGAACAGGTTTTGCCGTTACAGCATAACCATTCACCATTTATTTATCATTATGGAAAATAAAAACTTTGATGTCATCATTATAGGAGGAAGCTATGCAGGACTCTCTGCAGGAATGGCCCTCGGCAGATCACTGAGAAATACCCTGATTATTGATGATGGCAAGCCTTGTAATATCCAGACCCCGCAGTCCCATAATTTTCTGACTCATGACGGGACTACGCCTGCGGAAATCAGCTCTGCCGCTAAGGAACAGGTGCTTAAATATGACACTATACAATTTTATGACGGGCTGGTTACCGGTATTATAAAGGATGCCGGAAGATTTGAAGTGGAAACCAAACATGGAGAAAACTTCAGTGCGAGAAAAATCATTCTGGCTACAGGAATCAAAGATATTAAACCTGATATTCCCGGATTTGAAGAGTGCTGGGGAATTTCAGTACTGCATTGCCCGTATTGCCATGGTTACGAAGTACGGGATGAAGTTACCGGAGTATTGGCCACCGGCGATGTCGCTTATGAATTTACAAAGTTGATCCATCACTGGACCAAAAAACTGACCCTGTTCACTAATGGCCCTTCGGAAATGACTACCGAACAGCAGCAGAAATTCAGGGAGAAAAATATTACGATCGTTGAAGACAGGATCAAAGCAATCCATCATGAAAACGGCTATATTCAGGAGCTTATTTTTAAAAATGGGAAAAAAGTACCCTTAAAAGCATTGTATTCCAAAATCAATATTGAACAGAATCTGGATGTCTCAGGGATTATTGCCTGTGAACTGGCAGAGCACGGGGTGGTAAAGATAGATTCTGCTCATAAAACCAGTGTGGATGGCATTTTTGCCTGTGGTGACAGTGTAACGCTGATGAGGTCGGTAGCCACAGCCATTGCCCATGGGAACATGACCGGGGCCATTGTTAATAAAGAACTGATTGAAGAAGACTTTTAATCAGTAAATATTTGGGAATTAACGTTAAAAATCATCTCTGATGATGCTGGAAGCTTACCGGAAATTCCGTACATTTGGGGTGAAAAATTCAAAATAAAGAAGTAAATGGATATTATTTTTGACCTGATTGAAAAGGAAAGACAAAGACAAACCCACGGATTGGAACTGATTGCCTCGGAAAATTTCGTTTCTGAAAATGTGATGAAAGCAGTGGGGAGTGTACTTACCAACAAATATGCTGAAGGATATCCCGGGAAAAGATATTACGGAGGATGTGAAGTAGTAGATGAGGTCGAAACATTAGCCATTAACAGAGCCAAAGAACTGTTCGGGATTGAGTATGCGAATGTGCAGCCTCATTCCGGATCCCAGGCCAATGCAGCTATTTACCTTGCGGTATTGAAGCCGGGAGATAAAATTATGGGAATGGATCTTTCCATGGGAGGGCATCTTACCCACGGTTCAGCTGTGAATTTTTCAGGGATGCAGTATGATGTAGTTTCGTATGGCGTAAACAGGGAAACAGGCCTTATCGATTATGACCAGATGAGGGAAGTAGCATTGAGAGAAAAGCCTAAGATGCTGATCGCAGGATTCTCTGCTTACTCAAGAGATCTGGATTATGCCAAGTTCAGAGAGGTTGCCGATGAAATAGGAGCCACATTGTGGGCGGATATTGCCCATCCTGCAGGTCTTGTTGCCAAAGGATTGCTGAATTCCCCGTTTGAACACTGCCACGTAGTAACCACAACCACTCATAAAACACTGAGAGGCCCGAGAGGAGGAATGATTATGATGGGAAAAGATTTTGAAAATACTTACGGACACAAAACACCTAAAGGAGAAATCAAAATGATGAGTCAGGTGTTAGACAGTTCAGTATTCCCTGGAATCCAGGGAGGCCCTCTGGAGCATGTCATCGCTGGAAAAGCAGTTGCTTTCGGTGAAGCTTTGGATGCTCAGTTTGCTACGTATGCCAAGCAGGTGAAAGATAATGCTCAGGCATTATCGAAAGCTATGATTGACAGAGGATTTGACATCGTAAGCGGCGGTACAGACAATCACCTGATGCTGGTAGATCTGAGAAATAAAGGCGTGAACGGCAAGGAAACTGAGAAAGCCCTGGTACAGGCAGATATTACCTGCAACAAAAATATGGTTCCTTTTGATGATAAATCTCCTTTTACTACATCAGGAATCAGATTGGGAACAGCAGCTATTACTACTCGTGGCCTTAAAGAAAAAGATATGGATACCATTGCCGAACTGATTTCGGAAGTTGTGGATAACATCAAAAATGAAGAGGTCCTGTCTTCAGTAAGAAAGAAAGTGAACGAACTGATGGCAGACAAAGCTTTATTTAATTACTAAAAAAATATATTAATTTTTAATATCAGAGAATGGGCATTTTGTCCATTCTTTTTTTATCTATGGAAAAGAAGTATTTTACGTATGAAGAAATAAAACAGAAACTGGTCAACTACTGCGTATATCAGGACCGCTGCCATGCGGAAGTGGAACAGAAGATGAGGGAATTTTTACTTATTGATGAAGCAAAAGAGGAAATCATCCTTTACCTGCTGAAAGAGAACTACCTTAATGAAGAGCGGTTCACCAGAAGTTATATCAGAGGAAAATTTTATATCAAGCATTGGGGTAAGAATAAAATAAAGATAAACCTCAAACAGAAACAAGTTCCTGAAAAACTGATCAATAAGTGTTTTGATGAGATTGATGAAGATGATTACAGAGCAGCAATCAAAAAAATATATGACAATTACTATTCAAAGCATACAGGTTTACAGGAATATCAGAAAAAAAGCAAAACAATAAAATATGTCATGGGGAAGGGATATGAATATGATGCTATTATCAGCTCCATAGAAGAATAGTATTATTTTTATTATGCATTAAATAGTACATGTAGGCAATCATGTAGAGTTAACAAAATCGTAATTTCATTTAGAAGCATTTAGATACAAAAAAATAATACTTTTGCTTTGAAATTATATACGATTATGAAAACAAAACTATTCTATCTGAGGAAGATACTGTTCGTATCTTTTATGCTGCTCTCACTATGGAGCTGGGGACAAAAAACCTATCAACTAATTACAGATGCTTCAGGATTAAATGCTGGAAGCAAATATCTGATAGTAAATAGGAATACTGAAGGATCAGGTTATGCTTTAAGTTCACAATCTGCAAATAACAGAGCCAGAGCGGTTGTTAATATTACTTCAGCATTACAGATTGTAACTACTCCTGCTGCTTCTACAGGTGATACTGGTGCATTTGAGATTACCTTAGGAGGTAATACTGGATCTTGGACATTATATGATCCTGTAAATCCAGGTTACTTATATGCAGCAAGCAGCAGCAGTAATTATTTAAGAACACAGAATACTTCAACTACATGGACTATTACATTTTCAAATGGTTCTGCTGTAATGACGAGCCAGACTAATGTAAGTAGAAACGTACTGATGTATAATAACTTATTTTCCTGTTATGCCTCAGGGCAGAGTCCGGTATATTTGTTTAAAGAAGTTTTATCTTCTGCAGTTCCAACTGTTACAGGTAGTAATCAAACTATAACTGTAGGTGCAGCATTTTCTTATCAGGTACAGGCAACTGAATATCCATCATCTTTTGCAATTGCAAGTGGCTCTTTGCCTTCAGGTTTGAGCATGAGCTCTTCAGGGTTAATAAGTGGAACTCCAAATGCAGTTGGTACTTCCAGTACAGGAATAACTGCCACCAATAATTTAGGTACATCTTCCCCTGCAACTTTTAATTTTGATGTACAAATGGGAAATCAAAGTATCAGTGGATTTACGGATACGTCAGTAAATTTAGGTAATGGCTCAACTATAACATTGCCGGCACAGACTGATCAGGGATTATCCATTTCATATACTTCATCAAATACTTCTATAGCTTCAATTTCAGGAAATACATTAACATTTGCGCAGCCAGGTTCTGTTAATATTACGGCTAACCAGCCCGGTAACAGTAATTATAACCCACTGAATGTTGTTAAAAATTTTACAGCAAGCAATGCATGTTTTAATGAAGATTTTTCAAGTATTACCAGCGGTAGTAATTCAAGTACCAGTGGATCAAATACCACATGGAGTGGTAATGCTAATTTCACAAGTGCAAATACTGCTTATAATGCAGGTGGTGCTGTGAGACTCGGGTCCTCAAGTTCTTCGGGATCGATGACAAGTCTTGTATTAAGCAATATTGCAGGAAATGTAACTGTTTCCTTTGGTGTGAAAGGCTGGAGCAGTGTAGAAGGAGATATAGAAGTCACTCTTGGTGGACAGACTCAGACCGTTTCATATACATCAATTATTTCAGGATCATTTCAAAATAAGTCATTAAGTTTTTCAAACATTCCGCTTGGATCAACTTTAAAAATAGCAACTACATCAGGTAGAGCATTTGTAGATAATGTAAGCATTTCATGCGGTACAGCTACAACCTGGACTGGCAGCTGGTCTAATGGCTCGCCTATAAACACCTCTATTGTAGTGATCAATGAAGATTATTCAGGAGGATCTTTTTCGTCACAATCTCTAAATGTGAGCACTACAAAAACCTTAACTATTAATTCAGGTGAAGTAGTGACTACCGGCAATACAGTAAACGACGGAATCATTGTTGTAAATAATGGAGGTAACTTTATACAAACGTCTGGATCAGTTTATTCAGGAAATGGTGTATTTACTGTAAATAAATCTGGTACAAGTGCCCAGAATAAATATGCCTTCTGGTCTTCACCGGTACTATCTCAGAACCTGTCAAACATTTATGGAGCTACTGCACCTGCATTTATTACGGAATACGATACGGCAACGGACTATTTTGTTAACGCAAGTTCAACAACTGCGGTAGCAGGTAAAGCGTACTCTATTAAAACTCCTTCAGCTAATGCATCGTTAACCTTCTCAGGGACTCCTGTAAATGATAACCAGACATTTACCTTATCTGTAGCCGGAAACGGATTTAACCTGGTTGGTAACCCATATGCATCAAACCTAGATCTTAACGCATTCTACACAGCAAACTCAGGGAAAATTTCCAACACATTCTATTTTTGGGATAATACAAGCAATTCTGTGACTACGCAAAGTGGATCTACGACAACGAACGTAGGGTATGCTACCTATAATCCGGCCTCTCAGATCTGGGTTCCTGCACCGAACATCAGTACTGTTCCTACAGTAAATACAGCAAGCATTGGTCAGGGCTTTATTGTAAAAGCTACCAATACTGCGGATACATCATTGAATTTTACCAATGCTATGAGAATTGGTAGTCAGGGAGCATACTTTAATAAATCTGCGGCTAGTGTTACGGAAGGGAAATTCTGGTTACAGTTAAGCTCTTCATATAATACTCAGAATACGTTAGCGGTAGCCTATCTGTCCCAGGCTTCCCATAATTATGATCAGTATGATTCTAAAGCAATTGCTTCAGGTTCGGATGCATTTTACACATTGGCAGATGCAGAGAGACTGGTTATTCAGGGAAAAGGAAACTTCAATATTAACGATGTAGTGCCTGTAGGGGCAAAGCATTTTGAAGGTGGTGATTTTATGATATCAATGATCAAAAAAGAAGGTTTGTTCAACAGTGGTCAGCCGGTTTATCTTCATGATAAAGTGTTGAATACCTATACCAATCTTCAGAACAACAATTATCATTTCACAGCTTCTGCAGGAGAAGTTTCAAACCGGTTTGAAATCGTTTATAAAGAACAGAATGTACTTTCTGTAAGTGATCATTCAAAAAAAGAGGCATTCGAAGTCTACAGAAACGGGGAAGAATTTGTAGTGAGAAACGATAAAAATATTCAGTCTGTCGAAGTATATGATGCGTCAGGAAGAATTATTATTCAGCTAAAGAATAATAAAACGACCGTTAATTTCAGACTGAATACTAATGGTGCCTATATTGTAAAAGCTATTTCTGAAGGTAAAGAATACAGCAGAAAAATAATTAAATAAAAATAAAATGAAAAAATTAATAATAGTAATTGTAATGGTATTTTCAGGTATTGCTTATGCACAGCAGTCTGATAACCCTTTTGTTTATGATGATATTGCAGAGGAAAAGGCGGATCCGGTTCCCGGTACGCCCGGAGATCCTGTACAGCCTGCACCTATTGATGAACATGTTCCGATTCTCTTTATTGCAGGAATAGCTACAATTATTCTTCATGCAAAAAGAAAGAAAACAATAGATGCTTGATAGCAAATAAGATAAAAAAATCCAAAGTATATAAGACTTTGGATTTTTTATTACAATTACAGATGGGTTTTTGCTAAAAATTAAATTCAATGAGTTACATGGTCTTACCTGCCACATAACAAAATAAGTGATTACTACGATTGTCAAAATGAATAATATGTTTACCTTTGTGTTCAATTATAAACCATTTGATGTTGAATGAAAAAGCTAAATGACGCTTTCAGGGCATTGTATAGGGGCGACAATCTATTGAAGATTACGGAACTGAGATATCTGCCCCGCTGGTTGGTTATTGTTATTGATGTTCTAATCGTTCTATTTTCGATATTATTAGCTTATTTCTTCTTGAAAAAGCTTCATATACGTGTTAACTATGCATCTTACAGTTTTCAGAAAAGACTTATTATTATAGCAGTAAATATCCTGTTTATGTTCATTTTTAAAACATATGCAGGGATTATACGTCATTCAACCTTTTTTGATTTCTTTAAAATATTGTTGTCTTCTGGTGCTACATTATTTACCTTATTGTTTATTAATTATTGTTTCGAACTATCAGTAGGAACATCATTATACCTTTATCCAAGCCTGTTTTTATATTTCTTTATTTCTGTTTCCATTATGTTCTTCTTCAGGATCTTTACGAAACAGTTTTTCAATATGCTGATGGATATCAAAGGGAATTCCTCCAAGATAAGGGTTGCCGTAATAGGCGTAGGAGATGTTTCTGTATCCTTGGCCAGAGCGATTGTTCATAATCCAAGCTATCCTTATCAGCTTGCCGGTTTTCTTACAAATAGATCCGATTCAAACAGAGCATTATTGTTAGGGCATAAAATTTACAATCAGGAGCAGATCCTTAGGAATGAACATCTAGTTAACCAGTTTGACGCTGTATTAATTATCAAAGAAATCATGACTAAAAGTGATCTGGAAGAGTGGATGACTTTTGCTTTAGACAGAGGCCTGAAAGTTTTAAAAGCACCTTCTCTCAGTAAGATGAGAGATTCTGACCTTGTAGGAGGGATCAGGCAACTCCAGATTGAAGACTTATTGAACCGTAAACCTATTAAAATTGAAAACGAAGAAGTAAAAAGAAGACATTTTGAAAAAAATGTTCTTGTTACCGGAGGCGCAGGTTCAATAGGAAGTGAAATCGTCCGGCAGGTAGCACAGTTTAATCCTTCATTAATTGTTGTACTAGATCAGGCAGAATCACCTCTGTATGAACTGGAACTGGAACTGCTTGAAAAATTTCCTGAGCAAAACTTTAAATTTATCCTGGCTGATATATCCAATAGTTACAGACTGGAAAAAGTATTTGAAACATATAGGTTTTCAATGGTGTACCATGCGGCAGCTTACAAACATGTACCTATTATAGAAGACAATCCTCACGAAGCTGTATTTGTCAATATATTAGGGACCAAGAATATTGCGTTGTTATCCAAAAAATATAAAGTCAATCGTTTTGTAATGGTTTCCACGGATAAGGCTGTTAATCCTACCAATGTTATGGGCGCCTCTAAAAGGGCAGCAGAGCTTTTCGTGCAATCATTACAGAATTCTGAAGGAAATGTTACCAAATTCATTACAACTCGTTTTGGTAATGTTTTAGGATCTAATGGCTCTGTGATTCCGCATTTCAGAAGGCAGATTGAAAAAGGAGGGCCTGTGACTATTACCCATCCGGACATCATCAGATACTTTATGACTATCCCGGAGGCCTGTGAATTGGTATTACAGGCGGGTACCATGGGAAATGGTGCTGAAATCTATGTATTTGATATGGGTGAGCCTGTAAAGATTCTGGATCTTGCAAAGCGTATGATCAAGCTTTCAGGATACACTCCTGATATTGATATTAAAATTACATTTGTAGGATTGCGTCCGGGAGAGAAGCTTTACGAGGAACTTTTAAGCAATAATACCACTACGATCCCTACCCATCATGATAAAATTATGATTTCCAAAGATCCGTACATGAGTTTTAATGATATTGATGTGTTGATTATCAAGATCATAACGGCAGCTGTTAAAAGAGATAAATTGGAGGTAGTCCGAATACTGAAAAATATTGTTCCAGAATTTATTAGTAATAATTCAGAGTTTGAATTGCTGGATCATCAGAAAAAAGAAAGTTTAATTGACGGGAATAGTCAATAATACTTTTTTGACATAGAATTATTTTATTTATCTATAGGATATAAATCTTTAGCAAAAATAATATGTTTTAATTTGGCATTATTTTTGCTATAAGTGGAGCGATTTATAAATTATCCTGTGTTTCTTAATTCTTTAGTGCTTATAGAAGATGTAGGCATACATTAATAAATATTTTTTTAAGTTCTAAAATAATAATCCTATTTTTGTGAAAAATTTATCATCAATGAATTGGAAAAACTTTATTTGCGGAAGCGCGCTTTTAATGCTATTATTTTCCTGTGGCGCGAGGCAGGAGATCAACTATATGAAGGATATTGAAAATATAGTGTTAGACAATTCAATTAAAAATAGCAGATCAACTTTACAGCCGGGTGACCAGCTGATTATTACGGTAACGGCAAAAGATTTAGATGTTGTTAAACCTTTTAATCAGATTTATTCTTCGAGCTCAACAATAACACAATTTTCCACTCCTAGCTCCAATAGTCTTCCACAGCAAATCCCAGTTTCTGGTCCTACTTATAGTGTAGATACAGATTACAATATTGTTTTTCCTCAGATTGGAAAAGTTAACGTTCAAGGTGAAAATATTGAAAGTCTTAGGATAAAACTTATGGGACTGATAAGTAAGTATGTTAAAGATCCTGTTGTAGATGCTAAATTAATAAATTTCAAGGTTTCTGTAGTAGGGGAAGTTACTAGGCCAGGAACCTATGTAGTCCCGGATGGTACTACAACAGTATTTGGCGCATTGGGATTAGCAGGTGATCTTACGCCATTCGGAGTAAGAACAAATGTTTTGGTCTTAAGGAATGTTGATGGTGTTATAACACAGAATCGTATAGATCTTACCAGTGCACAATTTATCAATTCTCCTTATTATTATTTAAAACAAAATGATGTCATTTATGTACAGCCAAACTCCAATAGAGAAAAAGCTGCAAGAGTAGACCCGAATACAGGATTATACATTTCCGTAGCGTCAGTTCTTGCCTCTTTGGTAATCGGGGTCTTGGCATTGGTTAAAAATTAAGAAATTTATTTACGAAAGTTATTTTATATAGTGGATTATAATCAAAACCAGGAAGAGTTTCAGGAAGAAAAACTCAATATCAGAGAACTTATACAACCATATGCTTACAGATGGTATTGGTTTCTAATTGGTTCAATAGTAGCCGTTATTTTAGCGTGGTTTTTCTTGCGTTATAGTGTACCTGTTTACAGTGCTGAATCAACATTATTGATTAAAGAGGTTAAAAAATCAACTTCCGGACAACCTGAAATGTCTGTTATTTCTGAGTTAGGAGGAATTGGTGGTATGGGAACCAATTCCGTGGATAACGAAATTGAAATTCTTAAGTCAAAAAAACTCATGCTTTCTGTAGTAAGAGAAAAATCTTTGGAAACCAATGTATATGCAATTGGAAAAATCAAGGAAACAGAGCTCTATAACGAAAGTACACCATTTATTGTTCACGTTGTTAGCGAAAAGAAAAAGGCTAAATATCCGTCGAAGAATGTAATTGCCAGAATTGATGGCAATAAGATTATTGTAGAATCCGAAGACTTCAAAAAAGATATTATTACTGAATTTAATAAGTCAGTAAGTATGCCTTTCGGCATAATTATGTTTCAGAAAAACGAAAAATATAAGCCATCTTCAAGTGATAAATTAATAAAAGAATTCAGGCTTCAGTTCATGTCAGGCATGGATAGAGCAAGATACTATCTAGGCAAGTTAAGTGTTAATGTGGTTCAGAAAGAAGCTACTGTATTAAAAATTTCAATTACCGATCCGGTTGCTGATAAAGCAGAAGATATTCTGAATGCATTAGCAATTAACTACAACAAAGAGGCAAATCTCGATAAAAATTCTGAAGCTCAGAAAACTGCCAGTTTTATTGATGAGAGAATCAACCTGATTGGAAAAGAGCTGGGAAATGTTGAGACTGAGAAAGAAAATTTTAAAGTTCAAAACAATATTGCTGATATTCAGACGGAAGCTGAGCTATCCTTAAAGACTGCAATGAGTAGTCGTCAGAATCAGCTGGAGATAGAATCTCAGCTTGAACTTGTGAATGCTTTAATTGGTAATCTAACCAGACAAGGGAGTTATCAGGTACTCCCATTAAATGTTGGATTAGCTGATTCAAATACCATTTCAGATATTGCTGCATACAACCAGCTTGTTATTGAGAGAAACCGTTTGCTTGAAAATTCAACACCTGCTAACCCTGTTGTTCAGGATGCAACCAAACAGATCAACGGAATGCGAAGTGCTGTATTACAGAGTCTTCAGAAAAGCAAGTCAGCCCTGCAGATTTCAAAAAATACAATTTCAGGAGAACTTAACAGGTTATCTGGAAAGATTTCAAAAATTCCTGTTCAGGAAAAGATGTTCCGTAGTATTGAGAGACAGCAAAATATTAAAGAACAACTTTACCTTCTTTTATTACAAAAAAGAGAAGAAGCTGCCATTTCATTAGCGATTGCCGCACCAAAAGCAAGAATTGTTGATGATGCTCTAGCCAATCCTGTACCAGTGTCTCCCAAGAAAATAATAGTCTATTTAGTCGCTTTGGTTATTGGATTGTTAATTCCATTTGCAATTATTTATTTGCTGGAATTATTTAATAATAAAGTTAAAACCAAACAGGAATTAGAAAAACTTGCTGAAGGAACTACAGTAATTGGGGAATTACCTTCTTTAGAAAAAGGTGATAGTGAAATCGTACAGCTCAATGACTTATCACCTGTAGCAGAAGCTTTTAGAATACTGATCACAAACATTAATTTTATGTTGCCTAAAAATAAAAAAGGTAATGTAATTTTTGTGACATCCTCTGTAAAGGGTGAAGGAAAAACATTTACATCTGTAAATTTAGCCCTGACATTAGCTACGCCTCAAAAAAGGGTAATTATTATTGGTTCAGATATCAGAAATCCTCAGCTGCAGAGATACAATGAAAGCAGAAGAGGTTTGATCGGATTGTCTGAATTTATGTATGATAATCAAATGGAAGCTTCTGAAATTATCCACCCTACTTCCTTTAATCCACATTGTGACGTGATTTATTCAGGAGCCATTACACCAAACCCCACAGAATTATTATCTAATGGAAGGTATCAGGAGTTAGTAGAGAGTCTGAAGCCAAAGTATGATTATATTTTATTAGACACCGCACCATTAATGCTTGTAGCAGATTCATTCTTAATCGCAGATGTTGCAGATATAACAGTATATGTTACAAGATCTGGTTACACAGAAAAAGAATTAGTTGGATTTATAAGAAAACAGATAAAAGACAGAAAAATCAAAAACGTTGGTTTGGTACTTAATGACGTAAGCAAAGCACATGGTGGATATGGTTATGGGAAATATGGATATGGTTACTCAGCAGATACTCATAAACCTTGGTGGAAAAAATTAATGGGCTAAAAATTACAATGAGAGTGGTAGTCATCCGCTTCGAATAAATTGTAATGATTTTTCCTAAATATATCTTTGATTTTAACTCAAGACTTAATAAAAATTTTTTAAACTTCAAATAAAGCACTTAATTAAATGAAAATATACAAAATAGCAGTTATAGGACAGGGTTATGTAGGACTACCCTTATCTTTGGAGTTTGCTAAACACTTTCCTGTATTAGGTTTTGACATCAATGAGCAGAGAGTAAATCAATTGAATGAAGCGATAGATATTACAATGGAGGCAGATATTGAAAAACTAAACAATAGTTTAAAATTATTCAAGGAATCGGATGGGAAAATCGGATATTCTGCAACCAATAGTTTAGAAACTATTTCTCAAGCTAACATTTTTATTGTAACTGTTCCTACTCCAATTGATAAATACAATGCTCCGGATCTTAATCCATTAATCTCTGCTTCAAAGATGTTGGGAGAGATTATTAAAAAGGATGATATTGTTATCTACGAATCAACAGTTTTCCCAGGTTGTACAGAAGAAGAATGTGTACCTGTGTTGGAAAAATATTCAGGATTAAAATATAATCAGGACTTTTTTGTAGGATATTCTCCGGAAAGGATTAATCCGGGAGATAAAATAAATACACTTACAAGTGTAAAAAAAGTAACATCTGGTTCTACAGAAAAAATTGCTGAAGAAGTAGATAATCTTTATAAAAAAATTATTATCGCAGGAACTCATAAAGCTCCAAGTCTGAAAGTTGCGGAAGCATCAAAAGCTATTGAAAATGCACAGCGTGATGTAAATATTTCTTTTGTTAATGAATTGGCATTAATTTTTGATAGAGTAGGAATTGATACCAACGATGTTCTTGAAGCTGCAGGAACAAAATATAATTTTCTTAAGTATAAACCGGGATTAGTAGGAGGACATTGTATTTCTGTAGATCCATACTATTTAGCTCATAAGGCCGAGCAACTGGGTTATCATCCTGATGTTATTTTATCAGGCCGCCGTGTAAATGACTCCATAGCAAAATTTGTTGCATCGAAAGTTGTTAAGCTTCTTATAGCAAAAGGTGGAGTGATAAAAGATTCCGAAGCTCTAATTTTAGGAGTTACTTTTAAAGAAAACTGTCCTGATGTAAGAAATACAAAAGTGATAGACATTTATAAAGAGCTTTTAGATTACGGGGTAAAGGTTGATATTTATGATCCTTGGGCAAGCAAAGAAGAAGTAAAACATGAGTATGGAGTTGATATTCTTGATGTCCTTGCTGATGATAAAAAATATGATTCTTTGATTATTGCTGTTTCTCATAATGAATTTCTTCAAATGGATCTTAATACTTTGAAGAAAGAAAATGCAGTTGTTTTTGATACTAAAGCTTGCTTGGACAGGAATTTAGTTGATGGGAGATTATAAAAGTTTACAATGAACTACGATATCATAATTGTTGGTGCTGGATTAGTAGGGTTATCAACGGCGTACAAAGCCAAACTTAAAAATCCAGGGTATAAAATTTTAATTTTAGAAAAGGAAAATGATGTTTCATTACATCAGTCCGGTCATAACAGTGGAGTGATTCATAGTGGAATATATTATAAACCGGGAAGCTTAAAAGCAAAAAATTGTATTGAAGGATACAATTCTATAATTAATTTTGCCACAGAATATGGTATTCGATATGATCTTTGCGGAAAAATTGTTGTGGCTACTTCGCAGGAGGAAGTTCCATTATTAGATAATATTTATAAAAGGGGAGTTGAAAACGGTCTGCAAGATCTAAAATATCTTTCCAGAGAAGAATTTCGTGAAATTGAGCCACATTGCGAAGGTATCAAAGCTATAAAGGTTCCACAAACTGGAATCATCGATTATCCTGGAATTGCAAAAAAAATTAAAGAACTTTTTGAAGAATTAGGAGGCGAAATTAAATTTAATAATAAAGTAACAAATATTGTTAATAGAGGTTTGGAGATTATTGTTGAAACTAATAATTCTGAATACAAAACAAAGAAATTAATTTCTTGTGCCGGTCTTTATTCTGATAAAATTACAAGAATGACAAATAAAGAGAATGATGTAATTATTATTCCTTTCAGAGGTGAATATTATAAAATCAATGACGAAAAGAAGCATCTTGTAAAACATCTTATTTACCCTGTTCCGGATCCTAACTTTCCATTTTTGGGAGTTCATTTTACCAGAATGATTGATGGAAATATAGAAGCTGGTCCTAACGCCGTTCTCGCATTCAAAAAAGAAGGCTATAAGCTTTTTGATTTTAATTTTAATGAAACAATGCAGACACTCATGTGGCCTGGTTTTAGAAAGATTGTAGCAAAATACGGGAAAACAGGGTTAGGAGAAGTTCATCGTTCACTTTCTAAAGCTGCATTTACAAAAGCACTACAAAAACTTTTACCGGAAATTCAAGAACATGATCTTGTTGCAGGAGGGGCTGGAGTAAGAGCACAGGCTTGTGATAGAAATGGAGCTTTAATTGATGATTTTGATATTGTAAAGAATGGAAATATTATTCATGTAAGAAACGCTCCTTCACCGGCGGCAACTTCTTGTCTTTCTATTGGCAATAAGATCAGTGAACTAATAGAAAATTAATATAAAAACACTTAGCAAATTTAAATTATATGAAAGTTGAAATGGTTGATCTTAAAAGCCAATACAATAAAATAAAGGCAGAAGTAAATACAGGTATTCAGGAATGCCTGGATAATACAGCCTTCATTAATGGTCCAGCAGTAAAAGAATTTCAGAAGGATTTTGAAAAATATCTGAACGTAAAGCATGTAATTCCTTGTGCTAATGGAACAGATGCTTTGCAGATTGCGATGATGGCTTTAGATCTAAAGCCAGGGGATGAAGTCATTTGTCCCGCTTTCACCTATGTAGCTACTGCTGAAGTAATTGGTCTTTTAGGTTTAAAACCTATTATGGTAGATGTAGATGAAAATACTTTTAATATAGAATTAAAAGATTTAGAAAAACATCTTACTCCAGATACTAAAGCTATAGTTCCTGTACATTTATATGGGCAAAGTGCCGATATGGAAAATATTATTGAATTTGCTAAAAAGCATAATCTCTTTGTGATTGAAGATAATGCTCAGGCAATCGGATCAGATTATACCTTTACAGATGGAACAGTAAAAAAAACAGGAACCATTGGAGACATTGGGTGCACTTCTTTCTTTCCTTCTAAAAATTTAGGTTGTTACGGTGATGGTGGAGCTTTGATGACCAATAATGATGATCTTGCAATCAAAATAAGAATGATTGCCAATCACGGTCAGCAAAAAAAATATCATCATAAAGTTTTGGGTTGTAACTCAAGACTAGATACTATTCAGGCAGCTGTTTTAAAAGTTAAACTAAAATATCTGGACGAATACTCTACAGCAAGAAATAAGATGGCAACTTACTATGATAAGAATCTTAAAACTGTTGCTGAAATTCAGGTTCCTGAAAGAGCGCAAAATTCGACTCATGTTTTCCACCAATATACATTAAAGGTAAAAAATGGGAAAAGAGACGAATTACAGAAATATCTTGGTGAAAAGAATATTCCAAGTATGGTTTATTATCCTATCCCTTTATATAAGCAGGAAGCATTTCAACAATATGTAGAAGGAAATTTTAGGCTACCGGTAACTGAAAAACTTTGTTCTGAGGTTATTTCTCTTCCTATTCATACAGAGTTTGACCAAGAAGTAGCAGATTTTATTATTTCAGAAATTAAAAATTTTTTTTCTAATAACTAATTATAAACAAAAAGATATGTCGAACTTTTTTGCACATGAAACAGCAGTAATAGATGAAGGTTGTGAAATAGGAGCCGGAACAAAAATTTGGCACTTTTCTCACATTATGCCGAATTGTATTCTAGGTGAAAATTGTAACATAGGTCAAAATGTAGTTATTTCTCCGAAAGTTGTTTTAGGGAAAAATGTGAAGGTTCAGAATAATGTATCTATTTATGAGGGCGTTACGTGTGATGATGATGTGTTTCTAGGCCCTTCAATGGTTTTTACAAATGTTATTAATCCCAGAAGTGCTGTTAATCGTAAAAATGAGTATCTAAAAACTCATGTTGGAAAAGGAGCTTCAATCGGAGCGAACGCAACCATTGTATGCGGACATAATATAGGTGAATATGCATTCATTGGTGCTGGAGCGGTAGTTACCAAAGAAGTTTTAAACTATTCGCTTGTTGTTGGTAATCCTGCAAAACAAATTGGCTGGATGAGCGAGTTTGGACAAAGATTAGAATTTGATGAAAATTTTACTGCAATTTGTCCTGAAAGCGGCGAAATATATAAACTAGAAAATAATATAGTCATAAAATTATAAAAATTAGGTGAGACATGAGCAATAAGATAAAATTTGCCGTAGTTGGTTGTGGGCATATAGGTAAAAGACATGCTGAAATGATCAGCAGAAATGAAGAGGCAGAATTAGTAGCAATTATTGATGTTAAACAAAGATCAGCCCTGCAAATTGATCATTTTGATGCACCGTTTTTCAATAGCTTAGATGATTTCTTAGCATCAGATATTGAGGTAGATGTTATCAATATTGCTTCTCCTAATGGTTTTCACGCCGAACAGGGTATGAAAGTTTTGAATTCTGGGAGACATTTGGTTATAGAAAAACCTATGTCTTTGACTAAAAAAGATTCAGAAGCATTAATTTTTAAAGGATTACAAAAGCATAAGCAAGTATTTTGTGTAATGCAAAATCGTTATTCTCCTCCATCCGTCTGGTTAAAAGAACTTCTAGAATCGGGTAAGTTGGGTAAGATTTTCATGGTACAGATTAATTGTTATTGGAATAGAGACAATCGTTATTACAAACCAGATTCCTGGCACGGTAAAAAAGATCTGGATGGAGGTACATTATTTACTCAATTCTCCCATTTTATTGATTTAATGTATTGGTATTTTGGTGACATTACAAATATTCAGGCAAAATTTGCTGATTTCAATCATAGTGAGCTGACAGATTTTGAAGATTCAGGTCTAATATCTTTTGATTTTGTAAATGGAGGTATGGGTTCTCTTAACTATTCTACTTCTGTGTGGAACACAAATTTAGAAAGTAGTATTACTGTTATTGCAGAAAATGGATCTTTAAAAGTGGGTGGGCAGTATATGAATGAAGTTGAGTATTGTCACATTAAAGATTATCAGATGCCGCAGTTAGCACCTACAAATCCAGGAAACGACTATGGTGCATATAAAGGATCTGCAGCAAACCATCATTATATTATAGAAAATGTAGTTGATGTTTTGAAGGGAAGAAGCACAATTACTACAAATGCCTTAGAGGGGCTAAAAGTAGTTGATATTATTGAACGAATCTACAGTTTGCAATAATGGTCACTTTATTTTTAGCAACAGAAAAGGGATTTCATGTATTGCATTCACTACTTCAAAATCAGAAAGTGCATGTTATATATGAAGTTGTTATTGGAACCGATAGAAACGTTGTAAACGATTACTCTAAAGATATCGAACAACTTTGTGTTGCATATAACGTAAAGTACTGTTATAATCAACTTTCAGAAGGGATCAAGACAGAGTATGCTCTCGCAATCAGCTGGAGAAAATTGATTAAATCTGATTCAGCAAAAATTATTGTTTTGCATGATTCTATTTTGCCTAAATACAGGGGATTTGCACCTCTTGTTAATCAGCTTGTTAATGGCGAGAAGGTTATAGGAGTGACAGCTTTGATAGCATCTGAACAATATGACAGAGGGGATATTATTTCACAGTCAACTATTCCTGTAGAATATCCTATTAAAATTCATGAGGCTATTCAACAAATTTCTATATGCTATGAAAAAATCGTCTTAGAGATATTCAGTACTTTGACAGATACAAATCATCTGTTACTTAGAAAACAACGTGAGGAAGATGCCACTTATAGCCTTTGGAGAGATGATGAGGATTATAGAATCAACTGGCATGAGAAATCTGAGAAGATTAAGAGATTTATAGATGCTGTGGGGTTTCCATATAAAGGTGCAAAAGCTATTTTAGATAATAAAATGGTCACTATAGGCAATGTGGAATTAGTTGATGATGTTTTTATTGAAAATAGAGATATTGGAAAAATTATCTTTATGGAGAAGGGCTGTCCTACTGTAGTTTGTGGGGAAGGACTGCTATTAGTAAATGAAATCAAAGATGAAGAAGGTCTTGATCTACTGCCATTAAAGAAATTTAGGGCAAGATTCATGTAAAAAATCAGAAATGAAATTTAAAAAAGAGATAATACTGTCGTATTTTTTTCAGGCTGGAAATGTCATAATTGCATTTCTAACGACTATTATTCTAACAAAAATGCTTACTCAGTCAGATTGGGGAAATTACTCTTTATTTCAGAATTTAGGGTTAATGACATCTATTATTGGCGGCTTAAGTTTACCTAGTGCTGTGATTTATTTTGTAGCATCTTCTAAGATTGATACAGTTAAAGTTTTATTTAATTTCTCAGTTTTTCAATTAATTATTTCAGTTGTTACTATACTTTCTATTTTTTTTATAAATAATTATGTCTCTCATGATTTGCTGAATTTAAAAATTAATAATTATTATTATCTGATTTTTATCTACGTTCTACTTCTCATGGTTAACAATATTCTTGTTTCCGTTATGAGGGGGGAATTTATGTTTAATCATGTTAATATCATTATTTTTATATCAAATTTATTACTATTATCTTTTTATATTTACTATTATTTCTTTGAAAAGTTCACTTCCGTATCTATTAATACTGCTGTTGTACTACTCTTAGTAAATACAGGATTACAGTTTTTTTTAAATTTAAGTTTTTTGTTTAAAAAACTACAGTTTAAAAAATTAGGGTTCTCTGCACTTAACAGAAATGAGATAAAAGAAATTTTTAAATTCGTTATAACAGTTTATATTGCTAATGTTGTTCAGATTTTTGTATACAAGATAGATGCTTGGATCTTATATAAATATGTAGGAAGCGGAATAACGGGCATATATACATTAGCAGTAACGGTGTCTCAGACAACCTGGCTTTTCGCAACAGCTGTTTCTACAATATTATTTTCTCTCATTTCTCAGACAGGAAGTAACGGAATCAATAATACTGTATCATTATATCTGAGACTTTCACTTTACGCAACTCTTTTTTTGGGATTTTCACTAACAGTTGCCGTGTATTTTTTATCAGATCTGATATTTGGTGTACAATATAGAGCAATTATCTATATAATTCCTATTTTATTAATAGGAATTATTCCATTCTCAATCGTGATCATTTTTGGAAGTTATGTTGCTGGGATAAATAGAAATAAACTAAATCTGATAAGTTCTTCAATATCATTTTTCATTGTAATAATTTTAGATCTAATACTCATACCGAAATATCAGTACTGGGGAGCAGCAGCAGCAACAGTAATTGCTTATTTATCTAGCTGCCTATACTGCATAATGGTTTTAAAGCTTAAATATAACATACATTTTAATTCTTATATAAATCCTATTTTTTTATATAATGATGTAAAAAAAATACTTAAACTAAATTAATATAAATATGATACCTTTCAATAAACCATCCATCGTTGGAAATGAATTAGAATATATTCAAGATGCAGTGAAAAGAGGAAAAATATCAGGAGATGGATATTACACAAATTTATGTAACGATTTCTTCCGGGAAAAGTTTTCCTTTTCTAATCCTTTACTTACAACATCCTGCACAAGTGCTTTAGAAATGACAGCATTGTTAATGGATATCAAAGAAGGAGATGAAATTATTGCACCTTCTTATACCTTCGTTTCTACAGTAAATGCATACATCTTGCAAGGGGCTAAAGTTGTTTTTATTGATTCTATGGAAAATGATCCTAATATGGATGTATCACTTATAGAAAAACTGATAACCCCAAAAACAAAAGCAATTATTGCTGTTCATTACGCAGGGATTTCTGTAGATATGGATTATCTGGTAGAACTTTGCAAAAAACATAATCTTTATCTGGTAGAAGATTGTGCCCAGGCTATAGATTCATTTTACAAAGGAAAGAGATTAGGGACTTTTGGACAATTCAGCGCATTTTCCTTTCATGAAACAAAGAATATCATTTGTGGTGAAGGAGGACTTCTTGTTGTTAATGATGATAAATTTGCAGATAGGGCTGAAATTATAAGAGAAAAAGGAACTAATAGATCCCTTTTTTTTAGAGGGGAAATTGATAAATATGGTTGGGTAGATAAAGGATCATCTTATCTGCCTTCAGACCTTTTAGCAGCATATTTATTTGCACAACTGGAAAATATTGATAAAATTCAATCAAAGAGAAAATACTTATGGAATCTTTACTATCGGGAACTAAAAGAGTTGTATGACCTTAAATATATACAGTTACCTATAATCCCGGAAGACAATGTAAACAATGCCCATATGTTTTATATTGTTTTACCTGATCTTCAGACAAGAACTAATCTGATAAAGTATTTGAAGGAAAAAGGTATTTATGCCGTATTTCATTATCAATCTCTACATCGAAGTGAATATATGGTTAAAAATAATTTTTCAGAAGAAGTCTTAATAAACTCTGACAGGTTTTCAGACTGTTTATTGAGATTGCCTCTATTTTATGAACTTACAGAAGAAGATGTGCTATATATAGCAAAAGAAATAAAATTATTTTTTAATGGAAAAATTTAATTTAATTTTTTTACCAGATTCTAACTATTCAGATATTATTATAGATAAATTCGAACAAGTTGCCGAAGGAAAAAATGTGTATATTTGTTTAGCGAATGAAATTAAATACATTAAAAGTAAAAAAGTTAATTTTATCCATTCTAGTCTTTCAGGACGATTTCATGGTAATTTGAGTTTTTTAAATAAGGTTTATGGGCGAATCTTTTTTAATCTGAATTCATTAATAACGACGAATTTTTATTACAAATACATTCATCAAAAAAGCAACTTTAAGGATGCTAAATTAATAATGATGTTTTGGAGCGGTGAATTGTATAATCATCCTGCATATGAAGAAAGTATTTATGATAACCATTCTTTAAAATATAGAAAAAATAATAAATTATTTTTTTCATCTAAGGCTGTTGACTTTGGTTTAAGGCTTTTAAAAATGCCTTCCTACAGTGCCTATTATAAGCTGAATCAAAGTATGGATTATTTCTGTTGTTTTTTTCAGTCCGAACATGAAATATTCAATAGAACATTTCAGTCAAAATCTAAATTCGTTTTATTTACATTTCTTGATTTAGAATTATTGAAATTACAGGAATCAGATTTTGAATCAAAAAAAGAAGACATCTTGATAGGAAATTCAGGGTCATTAGAGAATAATCATGCTGAAGCATTTAATTTACTAAAAAAGTTAAATAGTGAAGATTATAGAAAAATAATTGTTCCGCTCAGCTATGGAGATAATAATTATATCCAAAGTATAATATCATTAGGAAGTCAATATTTTGGTGAAAGAATGAATGCCATGAGTGAGTTTTTAGACAGAAACCAGTATAATAATAGCATTTCTAATGTTAAGGTTGCGGTTTTTAACCATTATATTCAACAGGCTGTAGGAAATATTCTATATATGCTATATATAGGCGCAAGAATATATTTTAATGAAAACAACCCGCTTTATAAAGGGTTTTTAGATAAAGGATTTATTGTAAATTCCTTAAGTGATTTGGAAATTATAAAGCTAAAGCCAATGGATCCGCTAGATAGAAAGCATAACAAGAATTTAATCCTGGAACTTTTGAATGTTAATGCAAGCTTAAATTATTATAAAACTATAGCTGAATTGTAAAATGTGTGGAATAGTTGGAATTGTAAGTCGAAATAAAAATATTTTAACTTATCAACAAATAAAGATGATGACCGATGCTATAGAGCATAGGGGTCCGGATGGAGATGGGCAATGGATTGATGAAACTGAGAACGTAGGATTAGGCCATCGAAGACTTTCTATTATTGACTTATCTGATGCAGGCAGTCAGCCGATGCATTATTTAGACCGATACAGTATTGTTTTTAATGGGGAAATTTACAACTATTTAGAAATTAGGGATTTCCTTAGTACCAAAGGATATGTTTTCAGGTCAGATTCTGATACAGAAGTCTTAATGGCCAATTTTGATTATAAAAAAGAAAAATGCCTCGAAGATTTTGACGGAATGTTTGCTTTTGCTATTTGGGATAAACAGGAGCAAAAATTATTCTGTGCAAGAGATAGATTTGGAGAAAAGCCGTTTTATTATTATCAAAATAATGAAAGTTTTTATTTCGGGTCAGAAATGAAAGCACTTTGGAGAGTTGATGTACCAAGAAAAACGAATGGACGAATGCTATTTAATTATTGGCATTTTGGATATATTAATAATTCAAATGATTTATCTGAAACTTTTTATGAAGATATATATCAGCTGGAACCAAGTCATTATATGTTCATAGATTCTAATGGGAAAATAGTAAAGAAACATAAATATTGGGATATAGATCATAGAAACCAATTAGACTTTGTAGATTTTAGAGAAGCTAAAGAAACTTTTTTCAGACTTTTTGAAACCTCTATCAGCAGAAGATTACGTTCTGATGTTGCTGTTGGAACGAGTTTGTCCGGAGGTTTGGACAGTTCCTCAACTGTATGCATGATTAATCATATGAAGGTTAATGGTGTGGAACAAAAAACATTCTCTGCAAGATTTCCTAATTTCGTTAAAGATGAATCAGTTTATATTGATAAAGTATTAGATACTGTAAATGCCAAAGGCATAAGTTGCTTCCCAACCACAGAAAGCATGCTTAATAATGTAGATAAAATTATTCATCATCAGGAAGAACCGTTTGGTACATTAAGTATAGCGGCACAGTATGAGGTAATGAAATTAGCTAGAGAAAATGGTGTAATTGTTTTGCTGGATGGACAAGGTGCTGATGAGTATCTTTGTGGCTATCACGGGTTAATAGATTCTTTTTTTATTGAATTAAAGAGCAAAGATAAAAAACTCTATAGGGAGCAGTTAAAAACTTATAAAGAAGTACATTCATCAAACAAGATTAACAATATTTCGAGAAGGCTGAGAAATAATTTCTTAAAAGAAATGTTATCTGATGCGCAGATTGATAAATTACTGGGAATAAAGTCAGGAATAGATAACTATATTAAAAAGGATGCTAAAAAAGACCTTTACTCAAAATATAAAAACGAACAGTTTGATCGAAAATATAGCGCATCATCATTAAATGAAATGCTGTATCATGCAACTTTCAGAGGTGGTTTACAAGAGTTATTGAGATATGCAGATCGAAATTCTATGGCACATTCTCTAGAAGTAAGACTTCCTTTTTTATCACACGAATTGGTAGAATTTGTATTTACTTTACCGTCAATCTGTAAGGTTAATAATGGGTTCTCTAAATTTATTTTAAGAGAAGCAATGAATGAGATTGTACCAAAAGATATTGTTTGGAGAAAAGACAAAATAGGTTATGAACCTCCTAATAAAAATGATGTGAATGGTATTACGTTGAAAAAGTATTTAGTAAATAGTTTTAAGATGTAGTTATGGATATTTTTTTAAAATTTATATAATTCATCAATGTATCAATAAAATAAACAATCACATATGAAAATTTTAACAATTTTAGGTGCTCGGCCACAATTTATTAAAGCAAGCTCTGTAAGTCGTGAAATAAAAAAATATCTGCAAATAGAGGAAGTAATAGTACATACCGGACAGCATTATGATACTAATATGTCAGATATTTTCTTTGAACAGATGCATATTCCTAAGCCAAATTACTTCCTTGGAATTGGTGGAGCGACACACGGGGCGATGACAGGTCAAATGATTGAGCGAATTGAAGAAGTTGTGCTAAAAGAAAATCCTGATATTATTATGGTATATGGAGATACAAATTCAACTTTAGCTGGAGCAATAGTTGCATCAAAGCTAAATATTAAACTAGCACATATAGAAGCAGGTTTGAGAAGTTTCAACATGAAGATGCCTGAGGAAGTAAATAGAATATTAACAGATAGGGTTAGTACTTATCTATTTTGTCCTACTGACAAAGCTGTAGAAAATTTGTATGCGGAAAATTATCAAAATACTGGCTGTAATATTATAAAAAGTGGCGATGTAATGCTAGATGGAGCCTTATTTTATAAAGAGATAGCAACTCAACCGAATTTTGATATCATGGGTGATTTTGTTCTCTGCACAATTCACAGAGCAGAAAACACTAATGATATCAATAGACTTAGAAATATTATTGAATCTTTAGACACTATTGCTGAAGAAATAAAAGTAATATTGCCTTTACATCCTCGAACTAGCAAAATTATAAAAGAATCTGCAATACCTGTACAAAATATTACAATTACTGAACCAGTTGGATATCTTGAAATGGTTTGGCTACTAAAGAATTGTACTATCGTAATGACAGATAGCGGTGGTCTTCAGAAAGAGGCTTACTTTTTTAGTAAACCATGTGTTACTTTAAGAGATGAGACAGAATGGGAAGAATTAGTCGATGTAGGAGCTAACATCTTAACAGGAACAGATAAAAGTAAGATTCTTGAGGCATATCATCAAGGAAAGAATAAAGAAATAGCTTTTTCAGAAGAATTATATGGGAGGGGTGATGCTAGCGGTATAATAATAAAAGAACTTTTAAAATGAAAATATGCTATTTAACTTGGGGAGAAACACCCCGATCGTATGGTGTTTTTGGATCACAAGTTTTAGGTCAGTTTGTAGCAAATACAAATGAAATAAAGGACGGCAGTTTTTATTTTATCTCAGGTGTACCGATTATACATAGTGGACACATTCGAGAAAAAGGTGCCTATAAAGAACAAGTTGAAAAAGTTAAACAAATATTAGGAACAATAAAATTTATAAAAACGCCAATTTTTGCATTACAACCTGTTGTATATATGCATAGATTTCTATTTAAGTTTTTATTTTATGGAGCAGAATCATATCTTTTGAAACATTTGAGATCTTTAAAACCAAATATTGTTCATTGCAGAGGTTATGGTGCAACATATTTGGCTTTAAAAATTAAAAAGAAATATCATTTTGATTATAAAGTAATATTTGATGCAAGGGGACTTTTTCCAGAAGAATATGCATTTAAGAATAAATATATCAGACCAAATAAAAATTATTTATTTTTAAAAGAAATGGAAAAACAACTTCTATCAGAAGCGGATGTTACAATTGTTGTGTCAGATACTATGGCTGAATCATACGAAAAAATTGGAGTTAAATTAATAGAAAAGATTTATTTAAGCGTAGATACAGAAAATCTGGCACCTAGTTTAAAGACCTTAAAAGATGAAATAATATATTGTTATCTTGGTGCATTAACTCAAACAACATGGCATACAACAAGTGACCTGTTGAAGTTGTATACAGAATTAAGAAAAATAACACCAAATTGTAAATTGAAAATTATAACCACATCTTCACATGATGCAATAAAAGAAGTTTTTAAGAAAATTCCTAGTAATGAAATTATCCTAACTTCAACAAAAAATACCATAGAATTGAAAGCAGAACTGTCTGATGTTAATTTCGGATTGCTACCTTATCGTAGATCAAGCTCATGTTTTGAAGATGCGGTTGGTTATAGTATTTTAGGAACTAAGACTGTTGAATTTACTGCAATGGGTATTCCTGTCATAGTAAATGAAGAATGTGGTGGAGCATCTGTTTTAACCAAAAAATATGATCTCGGTTTTACCTATAATCCCAAGACATTTAAAGAGCTTACTTTTGATAATATTAATAGATATATAAATGATGGAAAGGAAATGAGACGTAGTGGTATTGCAAAAGATTTATTTGATTACAAAAAAAATGCTGAGAGATATAAAGAATTATATCAAAGATTAGCCGAAGTATAATATGTTGATTTCAAAGCTTGGTATACGGACAGTATTCTTTTTTATCTTTTTTTTAGTATTAGGTAGGCTTTACCTTTTTCCATTTGGTGATGAACCGGATTTTGAAGTACGTGCTCAGGAGTTGGTAACTGGTGATTCACAACCTTTTTGGACTCCTTATTTCTATTTTGAACCTTTATTAAGGACGTTTACATATTACAATTCATGCAATACCAATAGTACATTATTTTCTTATTGGTCTAGCATACAGAATAACGGGTGTACAGAAGATATAGTACAAAGATTAGGCAGGATTGCAATAACAATCTTTTCAATGTTACCGTTTTTAATTGCTGTGGTATTTAGAGATACAACATTGAAAATTGTGAATGATTTAGGAATGAAATTCTCTAAAGAAGAATGGAATTATAGGTTAGACGTTCTGTGCATCGTTTTTGTCTTTTTAGGTTTTATATATCATGTAAGTGTCTTAGCCTTAGAACAGTTTGTATTAGTATTGACAATACCTATATTCCTTTTCTGGGGGAGATGGCCGGTAATTGTATTTATGATAATTCTAGCATCATTACTCGATTTAGGTAATAGTGTTGTAATTGTGACCTTTGCAAGTATAGCCTGTCTGTTTTCCTATCTTAAAAAACGTAGAATAATTTTAATTGCGATTACTCTTGTATTGTGTTCGTTAATTTTGGGCATCAGCTCATTGTCATATATATCGAATATCGAATTTCTTTCCGATAAAGCCAATGGAATGATGCAAGGAGAAGAGGATTTGGGACTTCGTAATAAGTATCCAATATTCCTGCGGCCAATCATTACATTTATGACAGGGATTTTTTTTACTCCTTCTGGAGTTAAAGTCATTCCTGCTTATATATTATATGGTATTGCAATTATAAGATTAATTTTTAAAAAAAATACTTCTGCTAAAAAAGATCCACGTTCTAATCAAAAATTTATCTTTATTGCAGGATCAATTACGTCTATCTTATCTTTCTTATTTATACTGCCTAATTATTCTAATGCCAAATATTACGTTTTTATGTTTCCATTTATTTTCTATGCAATTGTAAATAACAAAAACAAAGTAAATATTTTCAATTTTATAATCATAGTGAATTTTATTATATATCTACACTTATTACTATACAGACTATAGCTCTGCTAAAAAAATAGTTTAACTAAATTTATTTGAATAAATGAGTATACCAATAGTAAAAATTCTTGTTGCAACTTACAATGGGGAGAAATATATTGAAGAACAAATAGCCTCTATTCTAAATCAAAGAGATGTGAATATTGATATTGTTGTAAGTGATGATAATAGCAAGGATAGAACTGTAGATATTTTACATGAAAAATATCCTCAAATTTCAATTGTAAAAAATGATCCTGGTAATGGTTCTGCAGCAAAAAATTTTCTCAAGATGGTTTCAGAACTTAACTGTAACGAAAATTTTGATTTTGTTGCTTTTTCTGATCAGGATGATATTTGGTTAGCAGATAAAATGAAAGCCGCAATAGATTCGCTAGTCAGAGGAGACGCAGATCTATATTGTTCGAACCTAACAAAATGGAATTTATCGACCAATACTTTTAGCAATCTAAAAAAAGACTTTCCACAGAAAAAATTTGATTATTTATTTGAGGGAGGAAGTGCCGGATGCACCTATGTTTTTACAAAAAAGTTTGCACTGGAATTAAAAGATTTTGTCAGCAAAATCGAATTTGCTGATTGGCATGGATTTTCTCATGACTGGCTTGTGTATTTTTTTGCTCGATCAAGAAAGTTCAAAGTGGTAATTGATGGAAATTCATACATTCATTATCGTCTGCATGATAACAATGTACATGGTCACTTAAATAAATTATCTTTTTCTACCTTTAAAGAAAAGTCAATACAGGTTTTGAAAGGATATTATCAGAGACACGCTAATTATAATATACAATACCTTCAGCCTGATTCCGAAGATTTTAAAATTTATTCTAAATTTTTAGGAACCTATTTTCAAAGAAATAGTGTCATTTGGAAATATAATACTTCCTTAATGAGAGATAATAAAAAATTTCTGATTTTTGCAGTACTTAATTTACTAAAGTTAAAATAGGAAACATGTACAAAAAGTTTATAAAAAGATTATTAGATGTAATTTTGTCATTGTTGGGTTTATTGCTTTTAAGTCCTATTTTTATATTAGTTACAATAGGTTTATATATCTCCAATAATGGTAAACCTTTCTTTTTGCAGGCTCGTCCGGGATTGAATGAAAAAATTTTTAAGATCATTAAATTTAGGACAATGAATGATAAAAAAGATGAAAAGGGAAATTTGCTTTCTGATGCTGAAAGGTTAACATCGATCGGAGCTTTTGTTCGAAAAACTTCTTTAGACGAAATTCCACAATTAATAAACGTGTTGAAAGGTGATATGTCTGTTGTGGGGCCAAGACCTTTGCTGCCGGATTATTTGCCGTTTTATTCGGATTTTCAGAAAAAGAGACATCAGGTTAAATCAGGAATTACAGGTTGGGCACAGGTAAATGGGAGAAACGCAATAAGTTGGGAACAGAAATTTGAATATGACGTATGGTATGTTAATAATGTGTCTTTTTCCATAGATTTAAAAATATTATTTTTAACAATAAAAAAAATAATATTTCCTGACGGAATTACCGCAGATGGTCACGCCACAATGCCTAGATTTGACAAACTTGATCAAAAAAAGTAATATAATTATCAACATGAGAAAAAATATTTTAGTAACAGGAGCCGGAGCACTTTTAGGTCAAGGAATATTAAGACTTTTACAGGTTTCAGATTTCGATAAAAAAATTTTCACTGCCGATCCCGATCCTCGATCAACAGGACACTGGCTGGGAGATTATGCAGTTATTATACCTAAAGTAACTGATGAATCTTACATAGATGCAATAGAAAAAATTGTAACAGAGCATAAGATAGATGCTATTCTGGTAGGAACAGATGTAGAATTACCAATTCTTTCAAAACATAAAAAAGCATTTTTCGAGAATTATAATTGTCATATTATCGTAAGTAGTGAAGAAGTAATCAATATCGCAAATGATAAATTTTTAACTGCTGAATTTTTAGAAAAAAACAATTTTCCATTTCCTTTATCTGTGATGGCAAATGATAAAGATAAATTGTATGAAATAGAAGAAAAGTTGGGGTTTCCATTATTTGCAAAACCGTTCGATGGAGCTAGATCTTTAGGTATAAAAAAAATAGATACTCATGAAGAGTTAATGGAAATCTATGACCCAAATTCAAATTTGGTTGTGCAGCAGTTTCTACCGGAGAATGAAGGCGAATTTACTTGTGGCTGCTTAGTGATAGATGGAAAATGTATAGCGGTGGTAACATTAAAAAGAGATTTAAGAGATGGAAATACATACAGGGCATACAGAGATGATACAACATCAAAATATGACGAATTTATTATTCCAATTGCGGAGAAATTGAATCCTGACGGACCCGTTAATTTCCAGTTTAGAATTTTTAATGGAAAACCGGTTATCTTTGAAATTAACGGAAGATTTAGTGGCACAACACCTTTACGTCATTTTTTTGGATTTAATGAAGTTGAAGCTGTACTAAAATATTATCTTTTCAATGAAACAGTTCAAATGCCACAGCTGAAAAATGGTTTGGTACTGAGAACTTGGTCGGATTTATTTATAAATGAAAAAGAATTTGCAGATTTAAGCAATGCGAAGTATTTAGAGCATCCAACAGCAATCTTTCATAATTTTTCACTTAAAAGTAATTAATAATGAAAGTGTTGATATTTGGAAGTAGTGGTTTTTTAGGCAATTCGCTTTGTAATGTTTTAAAAGAGAATGGAGTTGAATTTTATACGGTTTCCAGATCCGATTCAAAATCAAGTTATAACATAGATATCAGTGATATTAAGCAATTTTCACAGCTACCACATAATTTTTTTGATGTTGTTGTCAACTGTGCTACGATTTTACCCGGAGGAAGTTTTCTCGATAATAACTATTTAGAAAAAATTTATAAAACCAACATATTAGGAAGCCAAAATATCTGTATATGGATTAATGGTCAGGAGTCTGTTAAAAAGATTATAAATTGTTCAACACTTGTTGTCATTAATAAACCTTGGCCACTACAACTATCAGAAGATGAAGCAACATATCCAACAGGAAATCATGTTTTATATTCAAGCTCAAAGCTAACACAAGAGCTTATTTTTAAGACATTTGCAGAATCTCATAACATCAGTCTGACCCAAATACGTTTTTCAGCTCTTTATGGGGAAAAAATGAATTGGAGCGGTGTAATCTGTGATATAATTGATCAAGCTAAGAAAAATAAAAAGATTATCTTGAAGAACGGTTCAAAAGTAACAGCCGATTTTCTTTATGTTGATGATGCCGCTAAAATTATTTTTTCTTCAATAAAACATAGTTCAGAGGGAATTATAAATGGCGCTTCAGGGAAAGAAACTTCAATTTTAAAATTAGCAATGATAATTAGAGAATATTTTAACGGTGAAGTTGAAGTTGAAAATTATGATGATCCTGATTTTACAGAAAGCAGATCTCTAATAAATATTGATAAGTTAGAAAAGATCATTCAGACCAATACCTTCATGGATTTAAGAAACGGTATAAAGAAGGTGATAGAACAATGAAAGTGCTTATATTTGGTGATGTTCATGGAAATCTTATTTCATTAGAAAAACTTTTCGGAATTGAAAAAGGTAACTATGATCAGTTTGTCTGTCATGGTGATATTGTGAATTATGGACCATGGACGAATGAGTGTCTGGAATTTTTATCTCAGCAGCAAAACGGATTTTTTTTAAAAGGTAATCACGAAAAATATTACATTGAAAAATTTTACCCTGGATTGAACGAAGTTGCAAAATCCTTTTTTAAATATTGTTATCCGATGTTTAATGCCAAATATGTTGAATTAATCAATGAATTTAGAGATGATATCAAAGTTGGGGATTTCAAAATAAAACATTCTGTTGATGATTTATATATTTTTAAAGATACAGATATCGAAAGTTTAGATTTTGAAAACAATACAGTTGTTGGTCATTCTCATCAGCAGTTTCACAGGGTGATTAAGGGAAAAAATATTTACAATACCGGTAGTTTGGGACAAAACAGATCCCTGCTTGATGTTGCCAATTATCTGATTGCAGACACCGAAACAAATATTGTTGAATTAAAATCATTTGTTTTTGATATTCAGAAAGTGATTTCTAAAATGGAGGAACTAAAATATCCTTCAATTTGCTTAAACTATTATAAATCAAAAAATACGGTAAATAAATTATGAATTCAAAAATATGGCTTTCCTCTCCTCACATGGGTGGAAATGAGCAAAAATATATCAACGAGGCATTTGAAAACAATTGGGTAGCACCTTTAGGACCTAATGTAGATGGATTTGAAAAAGACCTAGAATCTTTTCTAAATAAGGATGTAAAAGTCGCAGCACTTTCTGCCGGTACAGCCGCATTGCACTTGGCTTTAATTGAATGCGGCGTCAAACAGGGAGATGAAGTTATTTGTCAGTCCATGACATTTTCAGCTTCCGCCAATCCAATAGCTTACTGCGGTGCCAAACCTGTATTTATTGACTCAGAAGAAGATACTTGGAATATGTGTCCTGCTGCTTTGGAAGAAGCCATTGAAGACAGAATTTCTAAAGGAAATAAGCCGAAAGCAATCATCGTCGTTCATTTATACGGAATGCCTGCAAAAATGGATGAAATCCTTAGAATTGCAGAAAAATATAATATTCCTCTTATTGAGGACGCTGCAGAAGCTTTAGGCTCAACTTATAAAGGAATAGCTTGCGGAACTTTTGGGCGTTTTGGCGTTTTATCATTTAACGGAAATAAAATTATTACTACTTCAGGGGGGGGAGCTTTGGTTTGCCACAATCAGGAAGACAAGGATAAAGCAGTTTTTCTTTCAACTCAAGCAAGAGACAATGCCCCGCATTATCAGCACTCTCATATTGGCTACAACTATCGTATGAGCAATATCGTAGCAGGAATTGGAAGGGGACAGATGGAGGTTTTAAATAATAGAGTAGAAGCCCGCAGAAATATGCATAATTTTTATGCTGAACTTTTCAAAGATATCGAAGGAATAAGTGTTTTTTCTGAGCCATCCCAGGATTATTTTTCTAATCACTGGTTATCTGCAATTATTATTGATGAAAAGATTACCGGAAAAAATCGTGAAGATTTAAGAATAGCACTTTTAGAAGAAAACATAGAATCCAGGCCTTTGTGGAAACCGATGCATTTACAACCTGTATTTTCTGGGTCTCCTTATTATGGAACTCATGTCTCTGAAAAGTTATTTGAAAATGGTTTATGTCTGCCGTCAGGGTCTAATCTTTCTGATGATGACAGAACGAGAATTAAAAATGTTATTCTAACATTTTTTAATAGTAAAATATTTAATTAATAATTTAAATTCAATCTATCATATTATTGTAATAGATTGACATAGAATTTATTGTCTGAATTTCGTTGTAATTATTTACATATATTTAATGAAAAATATTATTATAACCGGAGGTGCGGGATTTATTGGATCCCATGTCGTAAGAGAGTTTGTAAAGAGGAATCCTGATATCAAAATCATTAATCTTGATGCCCTTACTTATGCGGGCAATCTGGAGAACCTGAAGGATATCGAAAATGAACCTAATTATGTTTTTGAAAAGGCGGATATTACAAAGCCTGAAGAATTAAGAGCTGTATTTGAAAAATATAATCCTGACGCAGTGGTTCACCTGGCTGCAGAAAGCCATGTCGACCGGAGCATAACGGATCCCATGGCATTTATCAATACCAATGTAAACGGAACAGCAAACCTTCTGAATCTCTGCAAAGAGTTCTGGACGCTGAACCCCGATCATATCCACGGAAGATTTCCTGATGAACAAAGAGACAATCTTTTTTATCACATTTCCACGGACGAAGTTTACGGAAGCCTGGGAGAAACCGGTTTCTTTTTGGAAACGACGGCATATGACCCACAATCTCCCTATTCTGCGTCAAAAGCAGCCTCGGATCATTTGGTAAGAGCCTATGGCAATACCTATGGAATGCCTTTTATCGTTTCCAATTGTTCCAATAATTACGGGCCCAACCACTTTCCTGAAAAGCTGATCCCGCTCTGCATCTCCAATATCATCAATGAAAGGCCCTTACCTATTTATGGTGACGGCAAATATACGAGAGACTGGCTGTTCGTCATTGATCATGCCAGAGCGATCCACCAGATTTTTAACGACGCCAAAACAGGGGAGACCTATAATATCGGTGGCTTTAATGAATGGCAGAATATTGATCTTGTTAAAGAACTTATTAAACAGATGGATGCAAAGCTTAACAGGCCGGAAGGCTATTCGGAAAAGCTGATCACTTTTGTAAAGGACAGGCCGGGACACGATAAGCGCTATGCAATCGATGCCAACAAACTGAATAAAGACCTGGGATGGAAGCCGTCTGTAACTTTTGAACAGGGACTGGGAAAAACCATCGACTGGTATCTGGAAAACAAAGAGTGGCTGGAGCATGTAACGAGCGGTGACTACCAGAAATATTATGAAAACCAATACCATTAAATAAATACACAAAGATGAAAGGTATAATTTTAGCCGGAGGTTCCGGAACCCGACTTTACCCTCTTACCATAGCCGTAAGTAAGCAGTTGATGCCTGTCTATGATAAGCCGATGATCTACTATCCGCTTTCCACTTTATTGCTGGCAGGCATCAGGGATATTCTGATTATTACGACACCGCACGATCAGGATGGCTTTGTAAAGCTGCTGGGTGACGGCTCACAGATCGGGTGCAACATAGAATATGTCGTTCAGCCCAGTCCGGACGGATTGGCACAGGCCTTTATCCTCGGAGAACAGTTTATCGGGAATGACGCTGCGGCTCTTGTCCTGGGTGACAATATCTTTTATGGGTCAGAGATGGGCACACTACTTAAAAACAAGACTAATCCTGATGGAGGTGTTGTTTTTGCCTATCATGTTTCAGATCCTGAGCGCTATGGGGTAGTTGAGTTTGATGCAGATCTTAAGGCGGTTTCCATCGAAGAGAAGCCTGCTACTCCAAAATCAAACTATGCGGTACCCGGGCTCTATTTCTACGATAATGAAGTAGTGAACATTGCCAAAAACATTCAGCCTTCAGCCAGAGGCGAGCTGGAAATTACCGATGTTAACAACGTATATCTTAATAAGGGTAAACTTGAGGTAGGTGTCCTGGACAGAGGAACTGCATGGCTGGATACAGGGACCTTTGACTCTTTAAACGATGCTTCGGAATTTGTACGGGTCATTGAGAAAAGGCAGGGATTCAAGATCGGATGCATCGAGGAAATTGCTTTCAGGAATAAATTTATCAACGAAGAAAAGCTGCTTGAAACGGCCAAGAAATATGGCAAAAGCGGGTATGGGGAATACCTGAAATATTTAATAATGAAATAGAAGTAGTAAGAAAATGAGATAAATTAGATCTTGTCTCATTATTATTGTTTTAATATATTCTTATCGCAGTATGTTAGGTGCAGTTAAAAAAATGCTACAGAACAGGGGCTGCAATAAATTTACTTAAAAAGCTTTATTTTAATAAATAGATATTAAATTTCCTTGCAATTTAATTGAAGCAATAAAAAAGATTGGCAGATGTAATCTTTGATTTTTTTTCTGACCATTGCATATTTATAAAATTTAAAATGAAGGATAAGTGACCAGATTTGTCCTTCATCTTTTTTTAAGATCATACGCACCACTTATAACATAATTTCCGCTGATATTTTTTTATATTTGCCCGCAATACAAGTATTGTGAAAAAATATCCCTTCTGGAAAATGCTAATGGATTATAGTATTGCAGGTATTTCTGTGGTGATCTTTTCTCCTATACTTTTTATTCTCTTCGCTGTGGCTTCCTATGATACAGGATTTCCGGGTATTTTTGTCCAAAAAAGAATTGGAAGAAATGCCATTCCGTTTAACATCTATAAATTCAGAACCATACATTCGATTACCCTTCAGAAATCCGGTATAGGAGCATGGTTAAGAAAATCTAAACTTGATGAACTGCCACAACTGTTCAATATTCTTAAAGGGGATATGTCGTTGATAGGCCCAAGACCGGATATCCCGGGTTATTATGACCAGTTGAAAGGTGAAGACCGCTTGGTCCTCCAGCTGAAGCCGGGAGTCATCAGTGAAGCCGGAATCAAATACCGTAATGAAGATCAATTGCTTCAGCAACATCCAAATCCGATACAATTTAATGATGAAGAATTATTCCCGGATAAGGTAAAAATGAATCTGCAATATTATTATCAACTGTCTTTTAAAACAGACATCAGTGTGTTGCTGAAAGCTTTTTCAGTTTTTAAATTTTAATACCTGTATTGCTGTACATCTTACTTAATGATTCTTAAGTTCAAGGCTGAATTCAGAAAGTGCAGATAAAATCATTTTAATATGATATTACTACAGACGATATATAAAATATAAATATATTTGCAAAGTTTAACTGAAACGGGATATAATCTTAATTTTCAAAATATAATCCAACAAATGGATAACAAAGACAATAAAGAAATCAATTTTAAAGAACTTTTAAATCCTTATCTGAAAAATTGGAAGTATTTCCTGGGAACTATTTTCCTCATGGCCTTATTGGCTGTTTACATTATCAAATCAACTGCTCCCGTTTATAAAGCTCAGACTTCTGTATTAATTAAAGATGCTAAGAAAATGTCTCCTGCAGCCGGTGATATGGGGGTTCTCCAAAGTTTGGGCGGCCTTAGCGGAATGGGTACGAACAGCATCGAAAATGAACTTGGTGTTTTTGCATCCAAAAGTATTGTTGAAGATGTTCTGAAAGAACACAATTTTCAGACTCCGATCTATTCTAAACAGAGATTCAACAGTTTAGAACTTTATGGCAATACCAGTCCTTATATCATCAATATTATTCAGGAGAAAAGCAATGTCGATGTACCTAAAAAGCCTGTTTATATTAAAACTCATGGTGATAAAATTATATTATCTTCTGAAGAATGGAGCAAGGACATTATAACATATTATAATAAAACGGTAAATCTGCCTTTTGCTATACTGATGATCAGCAAGAATCCGTCTTTTCAGGCACCTAAAAAAATGGAGATGTCTGACGTATATTTTACTTACAGCGATTTTGAAGATACTGTTGATAGCTTTCAGAGAGCCTTAGAAGTTGATTTACTGGATAAAAACGGAACGATTATCAACTTATCGGTAGAATTTCAGAATAAGGATAAGGCAAAAGATTTCTTGAATGGTCTGGTAAGGCAATATAATGTCTATGCTATCAATGATAAAAATATCGAATCAAAGAGAACCAAGGAATTTATTGATAACAGGATCCAGATCATATCAAAGGAGTTGGGTGATGTAGAAACCCAGAAAGAAGTTTATAAAGCAGGCAATAATATCGTGGATTTGCCTACCGAGGCAAAAGTCAATCTTCAGCTTAAAGAACAAAGCAAAGCCCAGGCTTTGGAAATTGGCACTCAGCTGGAACTCAACAGAATTCTTGAGAATACGCTTAATAAAAAAGAAACCGGAGATGTTTTACCTTTTAATTTAGGCTTACAGAATGAAGCCGCTACCAAATCTATTCAGGAATATAATGCACTTGTTCTGCAAAGAAATAAATATATGCAGGAAGCTACCCCGGATAATCCACTGGTAAAGAATCTGAACCGACAAATTGATGAGCTAAGGGCATCATTAACAGAAACCCTGCAGAAGAATGAAACATCCCTGGCATTAGCTAAAAGTAAATTTGAAAGTCAGCTGGGTGAATCAGAAAGCATGATCAGTAAAATTCCCAGTCAGGAAAAACTTTTCAGAAGCATAGAACGGCAGCAGCAGATTAAAGAAAACCTGTATTTGCTTCTTCTCCAGAAACGCGAAGAAGCCGCCATAAGTATGGAGATTACGGCTGAAAAGGCAAGGACAGTAGACCGTGCGTTTGTGCTTAAAAAGCCGGTTGCGCCTAAAAAAATACTGATCTTGGCCGTATTCCTTGTATTGGGTATCATGATACCTTTCTTTGTCATCTATCTGAAACAAATGCTGCAAAGCACTATTGATAAGAGATCAGATATTACAAAACTTACGAAGGTTCCGGTAGTAGCTGAAATTCCAAAACTAAAAAACAAGGATAAATCCCTGGTGAGTTTTAATGATGTATCGCCTATGGCTGAGGCATTCAGGATCTTTGTTACCAACCTTAAATTTCTTTTGCCGGTAAAAGAAACCCCGCATGTGATTATGATTACTTCATCTGTAAAAGGTGAAGGAAAAACATTTGTGTCCACCAATCTTTCAATCATTCTGGCATCTTCAAGAGATCGGGTTCTGGTCATAGGAGCAGATGTTAGGAATCCTCAGCTGCAACGGTATAACCCCTCTATGAAAATGGCTAAGGGATTAACTGAATTTTTGAGCGGAGAAGAGCTTTCGCTTAATGAAATTATCCATCCCAGCGGCTATAACCAGAATTGTGATTTTATCTATTCAGGATCCATTCCTCCTAATCCAACTGACCTGCTTCAAAATGGTAAACTGGATGAACTTCTTTCCATGATCAAAATACAGAATCAGTATAAATATATTGTACTTGATACAGCTCCGCTTTTACTGGTAACCGATTCTTTCCTTATTTCTGATAAAAGTGATGCCATTGTATATGTTACCCGTGCCGGTGTTACGGAAAAGAGTTACCTGGAATTTTTAAATCATTCAGTAGAAGAACAGAAACTTAAAAATGTTGGAATAGTTCTCAACGGCGTAAAAGAATCAAACTTTGGCTATGGAAACACATTCGGGTACGGTTACCAGGCAGATAAGACGAAGTGGTGGAAAAAAAAGTCATGATAAAGAAGTACAGTTAACAAATGAGTGGCAATAAGAAATTATTGAAGAGTATAACTTCATTAGGCATTGTCCAGATTGCGAACTACATTTTTCCTTTTGTTACCATTCCTATCGTTTCCAGAATCTTAGGACCTGATAAAATTGGATTGGTAAACTATGCCGCATCATTTGCCCTGTATTTTGTATTGCTGGTTTCTTATTCTTTCGAACTGACAGGTGTACGCCGGGCTGTGAATATTGGAAATAACAGAACATTAATTAATGAGCTGTTCTCAAAAATTTTCTTCTCTCAGCTGTTTTTATTGCTGGTTTCTTTCGTTATTTTTATTCCGTGCCTGTTTTTAGTGCCATTTTTAAAGCAGGATTATCTGGTTTCTTTTATCAGCTTTACTTTCTGCATACAGTCTTTGTTCTCTCAGAACTGGCTGTTTCAGGCAAAGCAGGAACTGAAGTTTATTGCAGGTTATAATTTTGCTGCAAGATCATTAATCATGGTAGGAGTGCTTCTGTTTATACGAAAAGAGCAGGATTATATCATTTATGCCTGCATCTTCAATCTTGTACCTGTAGCTGTTTCGGTCATTTCATTTATTATAGCGTATAAAAAGTTCCAGCTGAAACTCTCTGTGCCTGCTTTCAGCGACGTTTTCAAACTGATAAAGGAGGATAGGGTAATCTTTTTATCCAATATGATTATATCCCTTTATTCTACCACAAGCACTGTAATTTTAGGTTTTTATCATTCTAATGACGTAGTGGGGTATTATACCTCGGCTCAAAAAGTTGTTGATATAGCCAGAAATGTTGTCATGAGGCCTTTGGTTCAGGGGTTGTTTCCATTTATAGGCGCTGCTTTTACCAAAGGTCTGGAAACAGGTGTTGATGCTGTAAAACGCATACTTCCGGTATTTTTTATCCTTACCGTAACAGTTGTATTGGGATTAGCTGTTATGGGACCTTATGTAATCAGGGTGTTTTTCGGTGAAAAATTCAATGACAGTATTATTTTACTTGAAGTGTTGAGTATAGGTTTATTTGCTATCTTTTTTAATATGTTTTTTGGTTCAATAGTCATGCTGAACTTAAACATGGATAAATTCTTCTTTTCAATTTCACTTTTTGCCGCCATATTCAGTCTAGTTCTGAACTTTTTGTTGGTTCCCAGATATGGAGCACTGGCGACATCTGTCATCTGGACTGCCACTGAATTTATTATCATATCCATTCAGATCACCATCATCAGGAAAAGGAAGATCAATATTTTTTCAAGAGAACTGTTCTCTGTCAAGCATTTACTGAAAAGCTTGAAAAATTTAAAATCCTTAGAATCATAAATAATACGTATGAAAGTTGCCTTTCTTTCTGTTTTTGCTTTTGATGCCAATATTTCATTAATAAATGCACTTAAAGATCAGTGTGATGTGTACTTCTTCACAGAAGCCCTGCATCAGATCTATAACTATATTGACAAAGATCAACTTCAAAAACGTATTACAGAAGGAAATGATGTAGAACAAATACAACGTTTCGGAGACCTCATAGATCTTCGTAAAACCTTTGTTATCAAGGGAACTAAAAACTCTGATCTGTTTAGGAAAATGTACAATTCATACAAAATAGATGCTGAGCTGAAAAAAATAAAACCTGATGTTATTATTATAGATAATATTACCCTTACGTATGTATGGTCTGCTATCCGTCTCAGAAAAAAGGCATTGCTTATTGTTCATGATCCTTTTCAGCATTCCGGTGAAGAATTTATTATTGAGAAATACCTCAGAAAATTATTTTTCAGGCTTATCAGTCATAAAATCATATTAAACAATTCCCAGAAGGACAAGTTCATCAAAGAGTGCGGGCAGAACGTAAAATACATACACAGTTCTTTTCTAAGTGTTTACACCTATTTGACGTATTACCACAAAAATATACAGTCTGAAACCTCTTCCCCGGAATTCAATATTTTGTTTTTCGGGAGAATATCACCTTATAAAGGCATCAGATTTTTACTGGAAACATTTATAAGCATGCTTTCATCTGAGAAAATACAGAATATGACACTCACCATTGCAGGAAGCGGTGATTTTGATTTTGATATCAACGAATATAAAAGCCATCCCGATATTAAAATTATCAATACATTTGTTTCCCCGGAAGATCTTTCGCTTCTTATAGCACAATCCTCAGTTGTAGTTTGCCCTTATACAGATGCTACTCAGAGTGGAGTGGTTATGTCTGCATTTGCGTTTAAAAAACCGGTTATTGCTACTAATGTTGGAGGGCTACCCGAAATGGTTGAGCATGGTAAAACAGGGATCATTATCGAGAAGAACAATAAAAAAGATCTTCAGGACGCTCTCTTGTCACTCTATACTCATCCTGAAAAACTGGATTCAATGAGGGCAAATATTGAGCAGGAGTATTTCTGTGGAAATAAAAGCTGGAAACATTCAGCTGAGCTTTTTTTGGAAGCAATACAAAGTATCCGTCAAGAGAATTAGTAATGCATAGTTAGCTATATGATATATCTGTTTACATTTTTTTTATCGATAACTTTTTTTAAGTTGGCAGACTTTTTTTTAGATAAAAAGAAAGTATTAGGTATCCTTTTTCTGGTGATTGCAATCCTTATTCCATCTATATTGGCAGGCTGCAGGGACTTAAGTATTGGTACAGACACCAGCTTTTATGTAAGGGACTATTTCAGGGATGCGAAATATGCGAGAAACTTTTTTGCTTATAAGGAAAAGATTCCGGCTGAGATCGGTTACGCTACCTTTAATTATTTAGTAACAAAAATCTTTCACAGCATATCCTGGCTGCTGTTTTTCATTCAGGGATTTATAATGTTGTTCATAACACTTTCTATCCTTAACCTGAAGAAGAAGAACCTGCTGCCATGGGCATTCCTCGTCTATTTTCTATTGTATTTTTCCAACTCACTGAATATGACCAGACAGACTATGGCTATTGCTGTATGTTTATATTCATTTTCCAATTTATTGACGGGCAGGTTTGCTAAAGCATTGGTATTTGCAGGAATTGCCATTGCCTTTCACCTGACAGCCTTTATTTTTTTAACGGTATTTCCTATTTATTTTTATACATCGAAATTTATTAAAAACTTCTGGCTTTTTCAGCTGCTGATCAGTGTGGCATGTATCATTATCGTGCTTATGCTGGATACCATTATTGTAACTTTTATTGGTGCCGGTGTACTTGCAGAAGGATTTGATACCTATACTTCGGGTGGGATTTATGGATCGAATATTCCTGCTTCCGATCTGTTTTTATGTTTTGTGTTTTTTCTGGTGTTTGTTATTTTTAAACAATTTTCTTCATTGGATGAAGACCGGAAAAACTTTTTTCAGACCATCTTTCTGGTCTCCATTATTTTATGTTTTGCCGCGATACAGTCTACATTTGCCGTAAGGGGAATGTACTATTTTTCATTTATGTCTATTGTTATCATTCCTCTTCTCATTGGAAATATCACTGACAGAAAAATTGAATATTTACTCTGGATCTGTGTTTTTTCATTATTTATGCTGTACTGGGGACTTACTATTCCCTACGCCAATCTTGGAGAAACTTATCCTTACAAATCTAAAATTCTGAATTTATGAATCCCCTGATCTCCATTGTTGTTCCCGTGTACAAAGTGGAAAAATACCTATCGGACTGTATCGGCAGTATATTGCTTCAGGAATATGATCATTTGGAAATCTTATTGGTTAATGACGGATCACCGGACCGTTGTGGTGCTATATGCAATCAGTTTGCAGAGGAAGATCAGCGTATCAAAGTTATCCATAAGGAAAACGGCGGGCTATCTGATGCAAGGAATGCCGGATTGCGGGCAATGGCGGGAGAGTATGTAACATTTGTTGATAGTGATGATACTATTGAAGAGAATTACGTATCAACACTGGTTAATTTAGCAGAGCGGCATCAAACTCAAATTGCAGTTACCTTATTCCGACATATCAAAGAAGGAGAAGAAAAAACGCAGGTTGAGAAAAGTGAAAAATTAGAAAAACTATTGTCAACAAATGAAGCATTGGAAACAATGTTTTACCAGGATCTTTTTGACAACAATGCCACAGGAAAACTGTATCATCACTCACTGTTCAAAAATATTGAATTTCCAAAAGGGCTTCTGTACGAAGATCTCCTGACAACATACAAATTAATACTTTTATCTCAGAATGGCGTTGCATTTTCCGGTTCGCAGAATTATAACTATCTGCTGAGAGAAGATAGTATAGAGGGATCCCCATTCAGCAAGAAAAAATTTGATAGTCTGATTTATATCTTAAAGGACCTCGAAGAATTTAAATCGGAGATTCCAATTCTACATAAATGTATTGAATGCAGGATATTAAGCTTATTATTCCATTTATTTTTTGAAACAGAAGAAGGCAGTATTTACGAAGTTGAGATTTTCAGCCTGATCAAAAAATACAGGGTCGGAGTCTTAACGGACAGGTATGCAAGGAAAAAAGCAAGAATCGCATCTGTTATTTCATTTCTGGGACGCAGACCTCTGAGAATTTTTTATAAGTTTGGAAAGTCAAGAAATTAAATGCATAACTATGAATATTGAAATTAAAAACCTAAATGACTTTTTTAAAGAAAAAAGTCTGAAAATTATAGAATTCTTTATTCTTGCTCTGGTATTATTTTATTTTCTAATACCACAGTTCGTGTACAGCCAGCAGACCATAAGTGTTGATTTTTCTAAAAAAGTGCAAAAGAAAGAATCCATTGCCGGCTTTCTCCATTTTAACGACCTTACTCCGTTAGATAAAAATATCAGGACCCTGAAGCCAAGATACTGGAGGGTTGGGAATGCTCTTCATGACAAAACAAAAAGAACACAGCAAATAAAACTTCTTCACTCTTATCATATTACCCCTATCCTGGTTCTGACAGATTTTTTTGCCGGGACAGAAGATAATTGGGGCAAACCTTTCCTCAAACAGCAGAAATTCAGGGACCTTGTTAAAAATCTATATCTGGAAAATGGAAATCAGGTTATCTATGATTTATGGAACGAGCCTGACACAGATTCTTGGGGTGGTAGTCAGGAACAGTTTTTTCAAACATTTAAAATAGCACATGATGTTATCCGTTCATTGCCTGGCGGAAAAAACGCAGTGATTACCGGACCGGGTACTTCCAGGTTTAATGAAGATTTTATAATGAATTTTCTGAAATACTGTAATAGTAATAACGTAAGAGTAGATATCCTGAACTGGCATGAAGGAGGAATACTAAAGGATGTACTGAATGTGCAGACCAACATCAGAACTGCAGAGAAATGGATCAAAGAGTTTCCAAAAGTAGGAATTAAAAAAATATTTATTCCTGAAATCTTATGGCATACCGAACAGTTTAATCCTGCTGCCGTATTCGCCTATCTTTATGTAATTGAAAAGAATGGTGCATCAGGGGCATGCAAAACATGCTGGGATACTCCTGCAGAATTTGGCGGTAATACCTGCTGGAATAATTCTATGGATGGAATTCTGGACCCTCAGGGCAATACAAGATCTGTTTGGTGGGCATACAAGCTTTATGCGGATAGCTTAGATAAGCGGCTTACATCTTCATCAACTGAAAGCATAATGAATATCCCGTATCTTGATTCTGACAATAATTTCTCAATGATTATTACCAATATATCTCATGTGGATTTAGCTAAACTGGACATTGATCTCAAAAATATGAACTCAGGAATCATAAACCACAATGGCAGTCAGACATTAAAACTCTATGAGATTACCAATACCAATGAAAAGCCGCTTAAAAGCCCTAAACTCCTTTTTGAAATACCCTTTTCTCTAAGCTCGAATAATAAGATAATACATTTAGAAAATATAGCATACAATAAAATGTATTATCTGCTGGTTTCTAAACGGAAATAATTTAAATGGAAGAATCAGATAAAAATACAGTTAAAATTGTTCAGTTTGTAGAAGCTTTTGGAGGAGGAGTTTATACGTATGTAAAAGATCTGAGCAATTTTCTGGCTACCCATCAGCATATCATGCCTTGTGAAATTCATTTGATATACAGTCCCAATCGTATTGAACTGGATAAAGATCTTTTTCACAAAGAAATTCATCCGGGAATTCACCTTCATGAAATCCATATGCAACGGGATATCAGTTTCAGCAAAGACTGGAAGGTCATTGTAAAAACAAGAAAAATACTAAAAAAAATTAAGCCCGATGTGATTCATCTCCATTCAGCCAAAGCTGGTGTAATTGGCCGCTTAGCTTGTTTAGGATTGGTTTCAGAGAAAAACATATATTATTCTCCTCATGGTTTTTCATTCGTACAGCAAAATATTTCCCGAGTAAAGGTGATGCTCTTCAGAGCCATAGAATACGGTATGCAAGTGTTGTTTGGCGGAACCATTATTGCATCAGGTGATACCGAATTTGAGCTGGCGAAAAATATAGGCAAAACCCTGCTGATCAGAAATGGAGTGGATTTCGAATTGCCTGATAAGTTGTATGTCCAAGCAACAAATGCAAACTTTACCATAGGAACGGTAGGAAGGCTGACGCCTCAGAAAAACCCGAAAGTATTTAACCAGATTGCCCTGCAATTTCCGGAAATTAATTTTATCTGGATTGGAGATGGAGAACTGATTGATGATATTACAGCAGAAAATATTACCGTAACAGGCTGGGTGAGGACACGAGAGGAATTGCTGCAAAAGATAGGTGCACTGGATGTCTATATACAAGTATCTCTTTGGGAGGGTTTGCCTATTGCTATTCTTGAGGCCATGGCCATGCGTAAGCCTCTTCTGGTGAGCAATGTGATCGGTAATAAAGATACGGTAGAAAACGATTTCAACGGATTCGTTTATAACACAGTGTCAGAAGCAGTAGAAAAAGTATCCTGTTTTTTTAATGAAAAAAAACGCATTGAAATGGGAAATAACTCCTACAAAAAAGCATTTGGGCAATATAATAAAACGACTAATTTTCTTAGGCTCATAGAAGTATATAAAGGATATAATAAACATAAAAAAACATCTTAAACCAGACTAATTTTTTATATTTGCATTCGTCATAATAGGAACATTGTATACTTACACAATTTATGGAAATAAGATTAACAACGCTTGAAGATTGCTATATTATAGAATCCACTGTCTATGAGGATGAAAGGGGCTACTTCTATGAAAAATTCAACCAAAAAAAATTCGAGGACTTAACAGGAATGAATGGCCATTTTGTTCAGGATAATGTTTCTAAATCAGTTTATGGCGTTTTAAGAGGCCTTCATCTTCAGAAAGGAGATCATGCACAGGCTAAATTGGTTTCCTGTCTGGAAGGTAAAGTTCTTGATGTTGCGGTTGACGTACGTGAAAACTCACCAACTTTCGGTAAATGGTTTTCTATTGAATTAACGGAAGAAAATAAACTACAGTTATATATTCCAAGAGGCTTTGCTCATGGATTTTGCGTACTGAGTGATACGGCTGTATTTTCATATAAGTGCGATAACTTTTATAATAAAGCATCAGAGGGAGGTATCATCTGGAATGATAATGATCTGAATATCGACTGGCAGCTTCCGCTGGAAGATATTATACTTTCGGAAAAGGATACTGTTTTGCCTTCATTATCTTCAAGAAATTTTTAAAACGGGAATAACAATACTGAAATCCAGGTTTCTACAACGTGCTGCTGTAATATGCTAGTCTACATTTTTAAACATTTACCCAAAGTTTTCTTAATTGGAGATTACCTGACTATAAATCTATTTCTGATTATAGGGCAAGTGTTTTTTTTTGATGATTATTCCCATAATTATAAGGCTCAATTCGTTTTAGTAAATATTTCCTGGTTCTTTATTACCAGCTTAACAAAGCCTTACAAGCGATTAAATATAAAAGAATCATCTCTTCATTTTAATGCACTGGCAAAATCACTGTTTATCCTGGTTGCTTTTTCAGTTATTTACTTATGGATGGTTTCTCCGCTTAGAATAGATTATAAAAATGTTTTACTTTATTTTTTCTCCGTTGCTTTTGCAATGGTTAGCATTCGGTTGATACTGTTTTTGTACCGTAAGAAAAACAGGGTGAAGCTTGCAAGAGGGCTGTATTCTTTCAATACGGTGCTTATAGGCGAAAATGAATTGGCCAAATCACTCCTATCCAATAATGATCTGAGAAGATCTATGGGAATTAGAGGTACCTATGCCTGCAGAAATACCACAACTAAAAATAAATATCTGGGTGAAATTGACCAGTTATTTAATGACATCGAAAGCAGTAAAATAAACAATATCATATTTTGTGATGACTCTATCGGGCTGGATTTATACCTGAAAATATTAGATACTGCCGAGCAGAAAATGATCAGGGTGTATATGGTCCCGGATTTTAAATATGTTAATCTTGCTCCTGCTCATTTTGATGTCATTAATGAGATGCCATTCCTTAAATTAATTAGGGAACCCCTCTCTAATCCCAAAAAACAAATTCTGAAAAGAACATTTGATATTTGCTTTTCACTCTTCATCATGGTTTTTCTGTTATCCTGGCTTATTCCTGTTATAGCATTGATCGTGAAGCTGGAAAGTAATGAATCTGTTTTTTTCTTACAAAAACGGTCAGGCTTTAAAAACAAATCATTTTTCTGTATCAAATTCAGGAGTATGACCGCAAATAAAAACGCCGATATCAGAACCGCCGTAAAAAATGACCCGAGAGTAACCAAATTTGGAGCATTCATGCGGAAAACAAGTATTGACGAATTACCGCAGTTTATCAATGTCTTTTTAGGTGATATGTCTGTAGTAGGACCCAGGCCTCATATGATATCGCAGACAGACATGTACTCCAAGATTACCAAAAAGTATATGACCAGGCACATTGTTAAGCCCGGAATTACCGGCTGGGCACAGGTAATGGGATCCAGAGGAGAGATATTCTCTCATAGGGATATGGAAAAAAGGATCGAAAAAGATATCTGGTATATTCAGAACTGGTCCTTCTTTTTAGACCTCAAAATTATATTCCTGACCTTATACAATATTGTAAAAGGAGACGATCAAGCTTACTGATTCCTGTAGCTTCTAGAACGAAACAATTGACATAAATAGGATGCTTTCCTCAAACCGTCTTCTATTTTTAATCCAAACTCTCCAATAATTCGTATCTTTGCACACTCAAAATCAAAAAGATGCGCACAAAATCTGTAGGTAAAAAGAAAATCAATGTGGTAACGCTGGGCTGCTCCAAGAATGTTTATGATTCCGAAGTGCTGATGAGCCAGCTGAAAGCCAATGGGAAAGAAGTGGTTCATGAAGACAGGGGAGACATTGTAGTGATCAATACCTGCGGATTTATCGATAATGCCAAAGAAGAATCCATCAACACCATCCTGGATTACGTAGATGCAAAAAACAGAGGCGAGGTAGAGAAGGTTTTTGTAACCGGATGCCTTTCCGAAAGATATAAACCGGATCTGATCAAGGAGATTCCGGATGTGGACCAGTACTTTGGTACCCGCGATCTGCCGATTCTCCTTAAGCATCTGGGAGCAGATTACAAGCATGAGCTGGTTGGTGAAAGACTAACGACAACTCCTAAGCATTATGCCTACCTGAAAATTTCCGAAGGCTGCGACAGGCCATGCTCTTTCTGTGCCATTCCGTTAATGAGAGGCGGACATATTTCTACTCCGATTGAAAAGCTCGTTACCGAAGCACAGAAATTAGCCAAATCCGGTACCAAGGAACTTATTCTTATTGCTCAGGACCTTACGTATTACGGACTTGATCTGTATAAGAAAAGAGCCTTGGGTGATCTTCTCAAAGAATTGGTGAAGATTGACGGTATCGAATGGATCAGGCTGCATTACGCATTCCCGAGCGGGTTTCCTGAAGATGTCCTGGATATCATCCGGGAAGAGCCTAAAATATGCAACTATATAGACATTCCGCTTCAGCACATCAACTCCGACCTGTTGAAATCAATGAAGAGAGGGACGACACATGAAAAAACCGATGCGCTTCTGGCTAAGTTCAGAGAAAAAGTTCCGGATATGGCCATCCGTACCACTTTGATTGTAGGGTATCCGGGAGAAACAGAAGAGAGATTCCAGGAACTTAAAGACTGGGTGAGAGAGCAAAAATTCGACAGGCTGGGATGCTTTACTTACTCCCATGAAGAAAATACCACTGCTCATGTTCTGGAAGATAATATTCCACAGGAAGTAAAAGAAGCAAGGGTGGAAGAAATTATGGAATTGCAGTCGCAGATTTCCTGGGAGAAGAATCAGGAAAAGATCGGTCACGTATACACATGTGTTTTCGATAGAAAGGAAGGCAATTATTTTATCGGCAGAACGGAATATGATTCCCCTGACGTAGACAATACAGTGCTGGTATCGGCTGAAAACACATATATTTCCATTGGTGAGTTTGCTCAGGTGAAAATTACTTCAGCAGAGGAATTTGACCTTTACGGAGAGCTTGTTTAGATAAAACACATTTTATATAGAAAGCTGGTAAGTCATCTTATCAGCTTTTTTGTTGTTGTATGATTTGATTATTAGGTATTTATGTATTATTCAGCATAACAAATGGAACAAAAAGTTAATTTTGTTAACTTTCAAAATGGTATTTTAACATATTTTAACTATGTAAATTAAGTGTTTGTTTTTCAGTATTTTATATTTAATTTTAACTTTTAATTTGGTTTTAATTAACTATTGTTAACATTTAAAATAGGTGGATAAGGAGTTTACTTATAGATTTGCCTCCGTCAAAACCAATAAAAAGTTTACCATGATGAAAAGATTCATTCTCGTAATCATACTGATGATTTCAACCTTTAGTGTATATTCTTTCAGTAAATATGCTAATGAAACAAAAAAGACAAGCTACGCATCTTACTATAACGACAAATTCAACGGTAGAAAAACAGCCAGCGGGGAAATTTTTGATAATTCAAAACTTACCGCAGCCAACAGGTCACTTCCTTTCGGTACCCATATCAAAGTAACCAATCTGAATAACGGAAAAGAGGTTATTGTCAAGATTAACGATCGCGGACCTTATTCTTCTTCCAGGTCACTGGATATGTCAAAGGCAGCCTTTAAAGAAATCGGGGATACAGGAAGAGGAACCATTCCTGTTGAATATGAAATCGTAGATTAAAAAGTCTGATTTAAAATAAAAATCCGTCCGATCACAAGATCAGACGGATTTCTTTTTATAGGTCAATTTCCACCAGAGCAGGACAATGGTCGGAATGTACAGCCTCCTTAAGGATGACAGCCCTCGAGAGCCTGTCTTTTAAAGTATATGAAGTGAAATTATAGTCGAGGCGCCAGCCCTTGTTTTTGCCCCGGGCATTCTGCCTGTAGCTCCACCAGGTGTAATGGTCCGGCTGGTCGTTGAAAAACCTGAAACTGTCAATCAGTTCGCACTCCTCAATAAAGCTGCTCATCCATTCCCTTTCCATGGGCAGGAAACCGGATACGTTCTTCAAACGGACAGGATCATGGATATCGATGGCCTGATGACAAATATTGAAATCACCGGAGATAATCAGGTTCGGAATACTTTTTTTAAGCTCTTTGATGTAATCAAGAAAATCATGGCAAAACTGCATTTTGAAATCCAGCCGCTCCGTATTGGAAGCAGAAGGTACATATACTGAAATCACAGAATATTCTTCAAAGTCAGCCCGGATAATTCTGCCTTCATTATCATAGCTTTCAATACCGCATCCGTATTCTACATGATTAGGCTTGATTTTGGATGCGATCCCGACGCCGCTATAACCTTTTCTTACAGCGGAATGCCAGTAACTGTAATAGCCCAGTTTTTCAAGGCTTTCAATGTCGATCTGATCATTTCCTGCTTTACTTTCTTGGATGCAGACCACATCCGGATCAGCCGATTTCAGCCAGCCTAAAAAGTCTTTGGTAAAGGCCGCCCGTATGCCGTTAACATTATAGGTAATTAATCTCATGATTTAGGATTCAATTTTAATGATGCTCTATTCAATACAGGATGAGCGGGCGGTCTTATGATTGTCTGGCCAGCATTATTCTGCTTATATGATATAAAGGCATCAGTTATATATTTCTGCTAAGATATAAACTAATACAGAGTATAAAAAATGGGCGGAAAAAATCATTAAATTTTTTCCGCCCAGAACCCAGAGTAAATAAACTATGAAAAAAACTATTTGGGTTCTAATATGCTGATCGGAATGATACATTCTTCCAGTGATATCCCGCCGTGCTGATAGGTTTCTTTGTAGTAATTGACGAAATGGTTGTAATTTTTAGGATATGCTAAGAAAATATTGTTCTTGGCAAAAATATATTTGGAGCTCAGGTTACCTTTAGGCAAAAACAGCTTTTCAGGATTGGTAATAGCCCACACATCACTGCTGTCATAAGTAAGGCTCTTTCCGGTCTTATAACGGATGTTGGTCGACGTTTCACGGTCACCGACCACTTTGCTCGGCTTTTTCACATATACTGTTCCGTGATCTGTGGTGATCACAAGTTTAAATCCGCTTTCCGCAGCAGCTTTGATGATTTTAAGCACTGAAGAATTCTCAAACCAATTGTAAGTTAATGATCTGAATGTTTTATCATCACGGATCAGCTGGTCAACAATATGGTTATCCGTTTTGGCATGCGAGAGGATATCGATGAAATTATAAACGATAACCAGGAGGTCATTATTTTTATGCTGGTTGAAATCATCGTAGATCTTTCTTTCAAAATCTGCATTCAGCACTTTAAGGTACTTCATCGACTTTGAATTCAGGCCAATCCGCTTCATCTGATCTTCCAGGAAATCACGCTCATACTCATTTTTATTGCCTTCTTCATTGTCATTGAACCATTTATCCGGGAAACGTTTTTCAATTTCAGATGGCATCAGCCCTGCAAAGAAAGAGTTTCTTGCATATTGTGTTGCCGTTGGAAGAATACTGTAATAATAGTCTTCAGAAACTTTATTATAATACTTCGTGAACAGGGGTTCGATCACTTTCCACTGGTCGTAACGGAGATTGTCTACCATCAGAAGCAGCACCTTGTCCTTCTCAACTTCAGGTTTCACCTTTTCCTTGAAAAGGGTATGGCTCATGATCGGCTTGTCAGGACCCTGCAGCCAGTCTTCGTAGTTCTTTTCAATAAATTTGGCAAACTGGATGTTAGCTTCCTCTTTCTGGCTCTGGAGCAGGTCTGCAAATTCATTATCGGTCACCCTGTCGAACTTGATTTCCCAGTTCAGGATCTTTTTATAGTATTCTGCCCATTCCTGATACGTTCTCAGGTATGAAAGCTCCATGGAAAGATTCCTGAACTCCTGCTGGTACTGAAGGATAGTTTTCTGTTCCACCAGGTTGTCTTCCTGAAGGTTCTTCTTCAGGGACAGAAGGATCTGGTTCGGGTTAACCGGCTTCAGAATATAATCGGCAATCTGAGAACCGATTGCTTCTTCCATGATGTGTTCCTCTTCGCTCTTGGTTACCATTACGATTTTAAGAGCATTGTCTTTCTCTTTGATCATAGGAATGGCTTCCAGTCCGGAAATTCCGGGCATATTTTCATCAATGAGCGTTAACGCGAATTTCTCCGAATCCATCAGTTCCAGAGCTTCATTCACGTTGTTTACAGGGGTAACATGGTAGCCCTTTTTTTCTAAAAATACGATGTGAGGTTTAAGTAAATCTATTTCATCATCTATCCATAATATCTTTTCCGACATAATTTATTTTTTACATGATAACAGCATCAAAATGCTGACCAAATCACGGTTACTGCTGCAAAAGTAAGGAGGATGTCAGTTAAATATAAGTTAAATCATATCCCGGACCCCTATATTTAACTAATGATAACATTTACAGAAGTTTACATGAGTAGCTTTTTACGGAAGACAGACGTATGGGAAAACCTGAATTACAGATGAATAGCCACGTCCCATGCTGCTCGTCTGACATTATGACATTCATGTCCGTTTAATAGCGCTTACCGTTAAATTTTCCTAACTTTGTATCTATACCTATCCTCCATGCAGAACAAGCTAAAAATCATCAACGATCCGGTACATGGATTCATCAAAATTCCTCATGAGATCTTATTCGATATTATTGAACACCCTTACTTCCAGAGGTTAAGGAGGATATCTCAGACAGGGCTGCTGAACCTGATTTTCCCGGGAGCCACCCATACCCGGTTCCACCATGCCTTAGGAGCTATGCACCTGATGTTTACAGCCATTGAAACCCTGAAACTGAAAGGGGTGGAGATTTCGAAAGAAGAAGAAAAGGGAGCATTGCTCGCTATTCTGATGCATGATATCGGGCATGGACCGTTTTCCCATGCGCTGGAAAGTATGCTGATGGATGACTGGCATCATGAAAATCTGTCCCTGCTCCTCATGAACAGGCTTAATGAACAGTTCAACGGCCAGTTGTCAACGGCTATTGAGATGTTCCGGGGACAATACCACAGGAAATTTTTTAACCAGCTTATCTCATCCCAGCTGGATGTGGACCGGCTTGATTATCTGAAAAGGGATAGTTTCTTTACCGGTGTTTCGGAAGGAAACGTGAATACCCAGCGGATCATTTCCATGATGAATGTATGTGAGGACCGTGAACTCGTTATTGATGCCAAAGGAATCTATTCCATTGAAAACTTCCTTACCGCCAGGATGTTTATGTACTGGCAGGTATATTATCACAAAACTTCTGCGCTGGCAGAGTTTATTCTCGTCAAAATCCTTGAAAGAGCAAAATTTCTTGTGTCCCAAGGAGTCATTCTGCCGGCCACGGAAAACCTTACCTACTTCCTCTACCGTGAAAAAGGTTCGGCTACCGATGAGGATGTGGAACGTTTCACCCAGCTCGATGACAATGATATTATACAGGCTATGAAGTTATGGCAGAAATCCGATGATTTTATCCTCTCATACTGGTGCCGTTGCGTAATTCAGAGGGATCTGCCTAAAACCATCATTTCATCACACCCTTTTGATCAGGCATTTATCGAGGAAAAAATAAAGGATACGAATGCATTTCTCGGAATTGATAACGGCAAAGAACTGGTGCATGAAATAAAACGTAAGCTTCTTCCTTACGATACCGAAAAGCAGCCAATCTGGCTTTTGCAGAAAAACGGGGAAAAAATAAAACTGCATGAATCCGAAGATCAGCTCCTTTCAGGATTGATGGTGAATAAGACTACACGATATATTCTTACGTTTCCCAGGAATTTCAATATTTAAGAGTGCTAAAGTATATTAAAATGCACGTTCCGGGATCAAAAAACCTTTGCGAATTATAGAATTTCTTATCTTTGCAGAATATGGAATTTACAGCTTCGCAAATTGCAAGTTTTATAGACGGTAAAATAATAGGTGACGGCAATGCACTTATTACAGGAGTTTCACCTATTGAAAACGGCGAACAGGGACACCTTTCTTTTATAGCACAGGACAGGTTTTCCCATTTTCTAGATAGCACAAAGTGTTCCGTTATCATTGTTTCTGAAAATCTTTTAACAAAAGACACCTATGCACCCACGGTTATTTCCGTAAAGGATGCATACCTTTCTTTTCAGGTGCTGATGAACCTATATCAGGAAATGCAGGGCAGGAAAGATGGGATTGAAGAAGGATCTTCCATTCATGCAACTGCTCAGATAGGAGAGAATGTCTATGTAGGTGCCTTCACCTATGTCTCGGAAAAAGCAAAAATCGGGGAAGGTTCCCAGATCTATCCGCAGGTATACATAGGGAAGGGTGTAAAGATCGGCAAGAACTGTAAAATAGACAGTGGTGCCAGAATCTATGATTACTGCATCATCGGAGACAACTGTATCATTCATTCCAATACCGTTATAGGAGGAGACGGCTTCGGTTTCCAGCCTACGGCTGAAGGTTTCAAAAAAATTCCTCAGCTGGGCAATGTTATCATCGAAGATAATGTGGAAATCGGTTCCAACTGCAGCATAGACAGAGCGACCATAGGCTCAACGGTCATCGGGAAGGGAACCAAGATCGATAACCTGATCCAGATAGCCCATAACGTGAAAATAGGACAGAACAATGTCATTGCCGCGCAGGCCGGAATTGCAGGCTCCACAACCATCGGGGACTGGAATCAGATCGGCGGCCAGGTGGGCATCGTCGGACACATAAAAATCGGTAACCAGGTAAGAATCCAGGCACAGAGCGGAGTGAGCTCAAGCGTGAAAGATAAGGAGAGCCTGTATGGTTCACCGGCAATCAACTATAACGACTATCTGAGGAGCTACATCCACTTCAGGAACCTTACCGGAATCGTAAACAGAATAAATAATCTAGAGAATAACTCAAAAGATAACACTAATGAGTGATATGCAAAAAACGCTTCAGCAAGAGGTAACTCTTTCGGGCATCGGCCTTCATACAGGCAAAGAAGTAAAACTTACCATCAAGCCTGCCAAAGAAAACACAGGTTTTGTTTTTGTAAGGACAGATCTGGAAGGTCATCCGCAGGTAGAAGCAGACGTTAATTACGTTGTGGCTACCGAAAGAGGGACAACACTGGAAAAATTGGGCGTTAAAATCACGACCTGTGAGCATCTCCTGGCCGCTCTTGTTGGCTGTGATGTAGATAATGCGATCCTGGAAATGGATGCTTCCGAACCTCCCATCATGGACGGGTCTTCCAAGTATTTCGTGGAAGCCATCGAAAGCGTTGGTGTGGTTGATCAGGGAGCTCCGAGAGAATATCTGGTCATCAAAGAGGTGCAGACTTATACTGATCCTGTTACCGGTTCTGAGATCACAATCATTCCTTCAGATACCTATGAGGTCACTACGATGGTAGATTTCGGGACTAAAGTCCTGGGAACCCAGAATGCTACCATGAAGCATATTTCAGAATTCAAGGAAGAAATTTCATCAGCAAGAACATTCAGCTTTTTGCACGAACTTGAAATGCTGCTGGATCATGGCCTTATTAAAGGAGGTGATATTTCCAATGCCATTGTGTATGTGGATAAAGACCTTACCCCTGAAACCACTGAAAAGCTTAAGAAAGCATTCGGGAAAGACAATGTTTCCATCAGGTCTAACGGGATCCTGGATAACCTGACTTTGAATTATCCTAACGAAGCGGCAAGACATAAACTGCTGGACGTTATCGGGGACCTGGCTTTAGCCGGGGTTAAAATTAAAGGTAAAGTCATTGCCAACAAACCTGGGCACTACGTCAATACCCAGTTTGCCAAAAAACTGAACCGCCAGTGGAAACTTCAGAAAAAGAAAAATGTTCCGGACTTTGATCTTACCAAAGAACCGGTTTTCGATATCAACGGAATTATGCGCCTCATGCCGCACAGACCTCCTTTCCTCCTTATTGATAAGGTTCTGGAATTGTCTGACTCTCATGTGGTGGGCCTTAAAAATGTAACGATGAACGAGCCGTTCTTCGTAGGTCACTTTCCGAAAGAACCGGTAATGCCGGGAGTCCTTCAGGTAGAAGCCCTGGCCCAGACTGGTGGAATCCTTGTACTGGCAAGTGTTCCGGATCCTGAAAACTATTCTACCTACTTCATTAAAATGGATAAGGTTAAATTTAAGAAGAAAGTTGTTCCCGGAGATACGATTATCTTCAAAATTGAACTGATTGAGCCGATCCGAAGAGGAATTGTTCACATGCAGGGGTATGGTTATGTAGGGGATTCCGTAGTTGTGGAAGCAGAATTAATGGCCCAGGTTGCTAAAAATAAAGTTGATTAAATGATTCATCAGTTAGCTGCCGTTGATAAACGTGCAAAAATCAGCAAAAATGTAATTGTAGAGCCTTTTACTACAATTGCGGGGGATGTGGAAATAGGCGAAGGCACCTGGATCGGGCCCAACGTAACCATTATGGATGGTGCCAGGATTGGGAAGAACTGTAAAATATTTCCCGGGACTGTAATTTCCGCCATTCCGCAGGACCTTAAGTTCGATGGTGAAGATACCCGGGTTATTATTGATGATGATACCACCATCCGTGAATGCGTCACCGTCAACAGGGGTACGAAAGCACTGGGATATACCAAAATAGGAAAGAACTGCCTGATCATGGCTACTTCCCACATTGCCCACGACTGCATTATCGGAGATCATGTGATCATTGTGAACGGATGCGGAATTGCAGGGCATGTGGAAATTGGTGATTACACGGTGATGGGCGGGCTGAGTGCGGTGCACCAGTTCGGTAAAATCGGTAAGCACGTAATGATTTCCGGTGGTACACTCGTAAGAAAAGATATTCCTCCTTATATAAAAGTGGCCAGAGAGCCGATGTCTTACGCGGGAATTAATTCCGTAGGATTGAGAAGAAGAGGGTTCAGCAACGAAAAAATATTTGAAATCCAGAAAATATACAGATCCATTTTCCAGATGAAGATGAACGTTTCCCAAGCAATGGCATATATTGAAAAAGAAATGCTGCCTACTGCTGAAAGGGACGAGATCCTTCAGTTCATCCAGAATTCACCACGAGGAATCGTAAAGGGATACGGAACCAATAAAGAGGTCTGAAGCAGGACGTCCGATAAAAAGAATAATACAACTTAGATAATACAATTAATGGCAACAAGTAACGATATCAGAAAAGGGCTGTGTATTGAGTACAGCAATGATATTTATAAAGTAATCGAGTTTCTTCACGTAAAACCGGGAAAAGGACCTGCTTTCGTAAGAACTAAATTAAAATCGGTAACCAACGGAAAAGTAATTGATAATACATTTTCTGCCGGTCATAAAATCGAAGAGGTAAAAGTGATCACCAGAAAGTATCAGTACCTGTATGATGATGAGAATGGTTTCCATTTCATGAACAATGATGATTTCTCCCAATTATACCTGAATAAGGAGATGATTGAAAACTCTCAATTCATGAAAGCCGGGGAAGAAGTAACCATCATACTGAAAGAGGTAGATGAAACACCGCTTTCAGCAGAACTTCCGCAATCCGTATACCTGGATATTATTGAAGCTGATCCGGGCGTAAAAGGAAATACGGCTACCAATGCGCTTAAAAATGCCATCGTGGAAACCGGTGCACGGGTGATGGTTCCTCTGTTCATTGAACCGGGAGACAAAATCAAAGTAAGCACAGAAGACGGTTCTTACTTGGAAAGAGTAAAAGAATAAAATAAAATATCATGTACAATAATTCGGTTTGCCTATGCATTCCGAATTTTGTTTTATAAGAAAAATAGCTGTTATGAGATTCCATTCCCCGCAAAAACTGAAAACCATTGCAGACCTTATCGGAGCGAAGCCTGTAGGTCCTGAAGACTTCGAGGTTCTGGGAACCAACGAAATTCACAGGGTACAGCCCGGTGACATTGTTTTTGTCAACCATCCCAAATATTACGATAAAGCACTCCAGTCTGCGGCAACCATTATCATGATCGATAAAGAAGTGGAATGCCCGGAAGGAAAGGCACTCTTGGTTTCTGATGACCCGTTCCGGGATTTCAACAGGATCAACACGCACTTTACAAGGATCTATAATTTTACCGAGGAGCTCCATGATGTTGAAATCGGTGAAGGAACCCATATCCATCCGTCGGCAGTGGTAGGCAACAACATAAAGATCGGAAAAAATACCCTGATCTTCCCTAATGTAGTTATTGGTGACCGTACCGTCATTGGAGATAATGTGATTATCCAGTCCGGAACTGTACTGGGAGGCGATGCGTTTTATTACCGTAAGCTTAACGGCAGTTTCGACCGTTTGATTTCCGTAGGGAATGTCGTTATTGAAGACAATGTGGAGATCGGGAACAACTGTACGATCGACCGGGGCGTAACCGATTCTACCATAATCGGTGAAGGCTCTGTCCTTGATAATCAGATCCAGGTAGGACACGATACCGTCATCGGTAAAAAATGCCTGATTGCTTCCCAGGTGGGTATCGCAGGATGCTGCACCATTGGTGATGAAGTTACCGTTTGGGGCCAGGTGGGTATGGCGTCCGGCAATACGGTTGCATCCGGTACTGTACTGCTTGGCAAAACCGGAGTCAACAGAGACCTTGAAAAAGGGACCTATATCGGGATGTTTGCGGAAGATTATAAAACCTACCTGAAGAAGGAAATTAAATTGAGAAACCTGGAATAAACAAATTATTTTCGTTGGTCTATAATCAAAGAAAAATAAGTAAATTTGTGAGCATTAATAAACAAAGAATAAATTAAAACAACAATAAAATGTCAATTTTAGTAAACAAAGATTCTAAAGTAATTGTACAAGGATTTACAGGGAACGAAGGGACTTTCCATGCAAGCCAGATGATTGAATACGGAACCAACGTTGTAGGTGGGGTTACTCCGGGAAAAGGAGGAAGCGAGCACCTTGGGAAGCCGGTATTCAATACTGTAGCTGAAGCGGTTGAAAAGGCCGGAGCCAATGTAACGATCATCTTCGTACCGCCTGCATTTGCTGCGGATGCTATTATGGAAGCTGCAGAAGCGGGAATCAAAGTAATCGTATGTATTACGGAAGGAATCCCTGTAGCGGATATGGTGAAGGTAAAATCTTATATTGCTGACAGAGACTGCAGACTCATCGGTCCTAACTGCCCGGGAATCATTACTTCTGAAGAAGCTAAAATTGGGATTATGCCAGGTTTCGTTTTCAAAAAAGGAAAAGTGGGAATCGTTTCAAAATCAGGAACCCTTACTTACGAAGCTGCTGACCAGGTAGTAAAAGCAGGATTCGGAGTTTCTACGGCAATCGGTATCGGTGGAGACCCGATCATCGGAACTACAACCAGAGAAGCACTGGAATTGTTCATCAACGATCCTGAAACTGAAGCTGTAGTAATGATCGGAGAAATCGGTGGCGGATTGGAAGCTGAAGCTGCAAGATGGTACAAGGCCAGCGGTTCTACGAAACCGGTTGTTGGATTCATCGCAGGACAGACAGCGCCAAAAGGAAGAACGATGGGTCACGCAGGAGCTATTGTAGGAGGTGCAGAAGATACGGCTCAGGCTAAAATGGAGATCATGAGAGAAAACGGGATCAATGTAGTGGACTCTCCGGCTGACATCGGTGCTACCGTAGCCAAAGTGTTATCATAACATTTAAAAACAACATATGAAAAAACTTTTATTAACCTCAGCCCTCACGTTTTCCGCTTTATCTTTTGCGCAGATTGATTTCAGCAGCACAAGATTCGGGATTACGGCAGGCGGCAACTATTCCCGTGTAAAAAATGCCCACAACCCCTCAGGGCCAAGATACACATTTCAGGCAGGAGCACTGGCCCTGATTCCTATAGGAAAAGGAAACCAGTTCTACATCCAGCCGGAGGTCCTGTATTACGGTGCCGGTGAAACAGGGAAAAATAAGGATGTCAAAGGCGCAGACGGATACAATGCCGTATATGCCAATGATTACCTGAGCGTTCCCGTTTATTTCAAAGGATACTTTTCCGAGGCGGAATCGGAATTCTTCGGAATGGTTGGACCGCGATTTAACTTTTTAGTGAACCAGACGGTTAAAAATGCACCGTTAACAAGACCGTATTACAATCCTGATGTTACGGATCCGGCTTACCCTGCGATCAGCGGGAAGGCCAACAGCTTTAACTTCGGTATCGGTCTGGGAATCGGTTATAGCTATAAGAGACAGCTGGAACTCGCTATAAAATATGATATCGGTTTATCCAATACCTATCCTAATCTCGTAGAAACCTGGACCAAATCCAGTGATACGGAAAAGAGCAAATCTGAGCAGGTACTTAGTATCGGAATCAGCTATATCTTTCAGTAAACCATACAAGATAGTAAAACAGAATCCCGGAAGCAAAGCTTCCGGGATTTTTATATTGAATACTATATCATCTGCTTAACCGCGGATCCATTTCCAGAGTTCTTTCAGCGTCGCTTTGTTGCCGTACATCAGAATACCTACCCGGTAAATCTTACCGGCCAGGAAAATCATGAATACGGTAGTTCCTAACAACAGTACTATGGAAAGGGCAATCTGCCATGCCGGAACTCCGAAAGGTATCCTGGCGATCATCGCTACCGGAGACGTAAACGGGATGATGGAAAGCCAGAAGCCCAGAGGTCCGTCAGGATTATTCATCAGGGTAAAGCTGCCATACATGCCCAGTGTTAAAGGAAGGATGGCAAACAGGGTAAACTGTTGGGTTTCCGTTTCATTGTCAACGGCAGAGCCTATGGCAGCGTAAATGGAGCTGTAAAATATATATCCTAAAAGGAAAAATACGATGAATACGAAAATAATCAGCGGGAAATTTAATTCCAGCAGACTGTGGGAAACCTGAGTGGCGATCTGGGCTACATCAAGCTTTTCCGTAATGCTCTCACTGGCGCCCGGAATATTCTTCTGAATTGAAGAAAACCCGGTGTTTAAAACTACGGCCCCGATCACAGACATGGTAATCCATACCACAAACTGCGTAAGGGCAACCATCGTAACACCGAGAATCTTTCCCATCATCAGTTCAAAAGGTTTAACGGAAGAAATAATGATTTCCACTACGCGGTTATTCTTCTCTTCCAGGACGCTTCTCATCACCCGTACTCCGTAAATAATGATGAACATGAAGGTGACGTACATCAGGAGCATGCTCAGTCCGGATTTTACTCCGAAAGTAAGATCAGAATCCTCTTTATTGCCTTCAGCCACATTGATGGTTTTTAGGGTAAAAGCCTTGTCGAGATCATACAGCTGCTTTTCTGCAATCCCCATTTCCCTGATCCTTTCCTTTTTAATGACATTATTGATGTCGTTAATAATCCGCTGCTTCGTATCAAAGCCTATTTTGTTGTTGACTACCAGACGGGTGTTATCCTGAAGATCCTTGAAGTCCCGGTTTTTAAGTTCGGGCAAGATCAGGATGCCGTCCAGTGACTCATTGTTCTTCAGGGTTTTCATATTAGCCTGTTCATCTGCAGCCGGAATGAAAATATAATTGAGTTTCTTGTCAGAAGGAAGCTGGTTCTTAAAAAGACCGCTTCTGTCCACCACCTGGATGACGTTATGGGATTCATTAGCCTTAAACATCAGTCCTATAATGGAACCGAATGCAATAAGCATAACAGGGGCCAGCAGAGTAAGGATGATAAAGGACTTTTTCTTAACCTGGGTCAGGAACTCCCTTTTGGTAATTAAAAATATATTGTTCATAGTCTATTAGGAGGGATTACTGACAGCATTGATGAATACTTCGTTCATACTCGGGATTTTCTCGTCAAAGGACCGGATTTTTCCCGCTTGTACCAGATCTGTGATAATCAGGTTTTGGTCATTTTCATTTTTCAGGTCGAATGAAACCAGCTGATTATGGTAGGAGAGGTTAAAAATGCCATATTTGTTTCTGAAATGCTCAAAGCCGTTTTCATTGACGTCAGAAAGGGTGATGCCGAAAATGTTTTTCTTGAATTTTTCCCTTACGTCGAATACCCTTCCGTCGATGATTTTTTTTGAATTGTTGATCAGGGCCACATAATCGCACATTTCTTCCACACTTTCCATCCGGTGGGTAGACAGGATAATGGTAGTCCCGTTATTTTTGAGGTCGATGATCTGGTCTTTGATAAGATTGGCATTGACAGGATCGAAACCTGAAAAAGGCTCATCCAAGATCAGCAGGTGAGGCTTATGAAGTACCGTAACCACAAACTGTATCTTCTGGGCCATCCCTTTGGAAAGTTCGGAAAGCTTCTTTTTCCACCACTGGTCGATATGGAGCTTTTCAAACCATTGTTTGGCTTCGTTCTGCGCATCTTTCTTACTCATGCCTTTCAGTTCCCCGAAGTAAATGATCTGGTCGCCTACACTCATATTTTTGTACAGGCCCCTTTCTTCAGGCATATAACCGATATCTTTGATATGGTCCGGATTAAGCTTCTGTCCGTTGATGAAAACATCTCCGGAATCTGCCTGGGTAATCTGGTTGATGATTCTGATGAATGAGGTTTTGCCGGCTCCGTTGGGGCCAAGAAGTCCGTAAATACTTCCTTTGGGAACGTCGATACTGAAATCATCCAGTGCGGTCTTCTTTCCGGCGTTATAGGTCTTCGTGATATGTTCAGCCTTTAGCATTCGGGTTTTGATTTGTAAGTATAAAAATGTCCCGAAAGTTACGGAATTATTGAACGAGATAGGCCCGGAAATAAAAAATCCTGATGATTATCAGGATTCAGTTTATTGTTTTACGATCTGCGTGACCTTTTGGGTATTGTCACTCAGGATATACCGGATCAGGTACTTCCCCGGTTTCAGTTTTTCAAGATTGATTTCCCCGGTATTCATGTTAACCGTGTAATTGGCTACCTGGGTTCCCAGGATAGAATAGAAGGTAACACTTTTGATTTTCAGGGAGGCGTCCTTGGCTTTTACAATTAAAAAGTCCTTCGCCGGATTAGGGTACGCTACCAGAACTCCGTCATCAGATTTCTGGGAAACAAATCCCGGTTCCCTAAGCTGAGCTTTGGCATGGCCGGAAAATCCGACAAGAGCACCTGTAAAAAGAAATAAAAGTAAAAGTTTTTTCATCAAATAAATATTTCGGATAGATTTAACAGCAAAAATAGAAAAATCTACCCGTCTCTGCAATAGTATTTTGTACAACATATAGTAAATTTGCATAAAAATGTTCAAAAAGTATTCCAAATGATATATTCAAGAAACAGAAGGCTGAGAGTAAATGATTCTATCCGCAGTCTGGTAAGGGAATGTACCCTTACTACCAGTGACTTTGTAATGCCAGTTTTTGTGATGGAGGGTGAAAACAAAGAAGAGCCGATTGCTTCAATGCCGGGGATTTTCAGAAGAAGTTTAGATTTAACGGTGAAAGAATGTAAGGAACTGTTTTCTTTAGGCGTAAAATCCGTCAACCTGTATATGAAAGTTTCCGACCATCTTAAGGACAATACCGGAAAAGAAGCCTGGAATAAGGACGGACTGATGCAGCAGACCATCCGGGCTATTAAAGATGCCGTTCCGGAAATGATCGTGATGCCGGACGTTGCCCTGGACCCATATTCCATTTACGGGCACGACGGGATTATTGAAAACGGCAAAATTGTCAACGATGCAACCAATGATGCTTTGGCCAGAATGTCGGTATCGCACGCTGAGGCCGGAGCGGATATCGTGGCTCCGAGCGATATGATGGACGGAAGGGTTCAGGTGATCCGTGAAGCGCTGGAAGAAAGCGGATTTACAGATGTAGGGATTTTAAGTTATTCGGCTAAATATGCAAGTTCGTTTTATGGTCCCTTCAGGAGTGCCCTGGACAGCGCGCCTAAAGACGATATGGAAATTCCGAAGGACAAAAAAACTTATCAGATGGATTTCCATAACTCCCGTGAAGCCATGAATGAAGTTTTCAAAGATATAGAGGAAGGAGCAGACATCATCATGATCAAACCGGGACTGCCTTATCTGGATATCGTTTCAAAAGTCCGTGAAGCGATTGACCTTCCGATTGCAGTATACAACGTAAGTGGGGAATATGCAATGGTAAAAGCTGCCGCTCAGAACGGCTGGCTCGACAATGATAAAACAATCATTGAGAGCCTTACGTGCTTCAAAAGAGCCGGTGCAGATATGATCTTCACTTATTTTGCCAAAGAAGCAGCAATGATCCTCAGAGACAGATAGGTCTTGAGTTATGAGTTATAAGTTATGAGTGATTTTCAGCAACTCATGACTTATAACTCTTCACTCATAACGTTCATCAGCTTATATCAAAATCCTTCCCTTTGGTAAATGTTGCAGCAAAAGGGGCCTGGCTGCCTGAATACTTAAGTACAAAATGCTTTTGGGTATCCGTATCTACTTTGGCGTCCACTTCTACATGGTCTGTCTGGAAACTTACATCCAATGCTATCCCCGAATCCTTTTCCAGGAAAATCTCAACGCTTTCAGCATAAAACAATGCTGTACTCAGGTAATTGAATTTAATGTTTTTACGGTAGGTCTTGGATTTAGCCTGCGTAAAAATGGAGAAGTTCCTTAAAATCTCAATTCCCGGGGAATCAATATTCGTGATACGCGATTTTGTAACCCCATTGACCCTAACCGAAAAAGTTTTGGCATTCTTAATATTTCCGTTGACCCCGATATTGAATAATGACGGAAGGGAAAGCCCGTACTCAATCATGCTGTCCTTTGTGAATTCAAAGTCAGGGATCAAAGCCGGGTTTTTAGGGATGTTCATGAGCTGATGCTTCACGTAATTCAGGTTGTCACCGGAAAACAGGTATCCGATGAGGTTGTTGCCTGTTGTCCGCCAGTTCCTGCCGTTCCATTCAAAAATTTCGCCTAGCAGCGTATCTGTGGAAGAATGCGGAAGAAGATCCATATCCTGCCATTTGAAAACTTCCTTTGCGTACGGTTTGCGGTCGATGATGTTGATTCCCAGGTCCAGAGCCAGGAGGTCCGTTAATTCTTGGTTATTGTCCATAATAGTAGTTCTGTTGATTGGTGTTATAAAATTATGGCAAAAAACCAGAAAAGCCTTACACTTTTGTGTTAAAACTTAGAACCAGCCTTTTTTGCCATAGACATAGGTGTCGTCAAACTGTTTATCGCTCATGAAAAGGTAGATAATCCCTTCGATAAAAGGAATAACAGAGGCTAAACCGAATGTCACTACATTAAGCACCAGCTGGATAATTCCTTCTTTGGTGTACCCAAGATAAAACTTGTTCAGGGCAAGCCAGCCTACCAGGATGCCCAGCAGGGCGGCAGGGATCTTCTTCTCTGAGCGGTAAGGAAGGTTGTTATTGTTCGGGTTCTGCTGATTTCCTGTGGTGTAACCGTAATTTTCCATTGTTATATTTTTTTAAGGTGATCGTTCATGATTAGTATTAAGAATGCTGGTAAAAGTTACACCTTTTCAAGATAAAAGACAATGAGTAACTTCCCTGTAGAATTACTATACTTCATCTAGCATTGCTATAACTTGCAGCAATTTTATATATTTGCCCTATGATTTTACGAGGAGAAAACTTAATCAAGGAATACGGCCCCAAAAAAGTGGTGAAAGGTGTTTCCGTACAGGTTCAGCAGGGAGAAATTGTAGGATTGCTTGGTCCGAACGGTGCCGGTAAAACCACTTCTTTTTACATGATTGTGGGACTGGTGAAGCCTACTTCCGGTAAAATCTTCCTTGATAAGCAGGAAATCACTACAGATGCCATGTACCGCAGGGCGCAGAAAGGAATCGGATACCTGGCTCAGGAAGCGTCGGTATTCAGGAAGCTTTCCGTGGAAGAAAACATCATGGGCGTATTGCAGCTGACCAAGCTCTCCAAACGTGAACAGCAGATGAAATGCGATGAACTGGTGGAAGAATTCTCATTGCAGCACGTACGCAAAAACCGTGGGGACCTTCTTTCCGGAGGAGAGCGGAGGAGAACGGAGATCGCAAGGTGCCTGGCTACCAGTCCGAACTTCATCCTTCTCGATGAACCCTTTGCCGGAGTAGACCCGATTGCCGTGGAAGACATCCAGAAGATCGTACGGAGCCTGGTTGATAAAAATATCGGCATCCTGATCACGGACCATAATGTTCAGCAGACTTTGGCCATTACGAACAAGACCTATATTATGTTCGAAGGAAGGATCCTGAAAGAGGGGCTTCCGGAAGACCTGGCCAATGATCCGCAGGTAAGGGAAGCCTATCTTGGTGAAAACTTCGTTTACCAGAGCCTTTCGGATAAAACCAAAAAGAAAAAATACCTTTATAACATCTGGGCAGGGAATTTTGATTCCAAAACCCAGCTTCAGGGCTTTGTGGATGAGAATTTCCCGCAATTTGACGACCTTAGGATCATGCACGGCTTTGAAGATATCAGCTTTGCTTCTCTGGCTAATTCAGAAATTGAGCACATCTTCAATGACGTGATTGACAAGAATGCCAATAATGCATTTGTATTCCAGAAAAAAGAAATCAACTCACAGTATTCCAAAGAGCAGGCGGATGCAGAATCCAGAGCGGCAGCACGCCCTGAACTGCATTATGTGACCACCTACGTGTATGAGGGATAATATTTAACACAGAAACTTCTTGTTTAAAAATAGAATAAAACGTACCTTTTCTTTCGGAAACGGTACGTTTTAGTTAAATGAAGTCATGGCAAAACCTTTTACCAGAACCCTTACTTTATTCGGAATCTATAAGCAGCTGATCGTGTTCATCCGCCCATACCGGCTGATGATTTACGGAACGCTGTTCCTCACTTTTCTCGGTGCACTCGCTGCCCAGGTCAATCCCATCGTCCTGAAATATACGGTAGATGAGGTTACGCAGCTTACCAAACTACCGCATCCGATGTCCGAAGGAATCCACGTTCTCATTGTGATATCGATTATCCTGCTGGGTAAGGAGCTGCTGAACATTTTCATCAATTTCGGCCAGAAATTTTACGGTGAGAAAATCAGGATCAATGTAAGTTCGGTGTTGGCACAGTCGGCCATCGATAAAATCCTTACCTACAGGGTTGCTTATTTCAATGATGAAAACCACGATTCCGGAAAGCTCCAGATCAGGATCGACCGTGGTATTGAAAGCCTTACTCGCCTGGTCCAGAACTTCTTTATCGATATGCTGCCGTTGTTCTCCAATGCCTTTATTGCTTTGATCATTATGTACATGCAGAATGTGTATGTAGGCGCCGTTTCCACGGTGATTGTACCGGTGTATTTCTATATCAGTTCATTACAGGCAAGAAAACTGAGCGGCGTGCGGAGAAAGCTGAGGAATCAGCGTGAGCAGAAAACTTCCGGCCTGCTGAACCTCATCAGCTCCATTATGGTCATCAAAAGCTTCGTAAGGGAAAAATTTGAGGGTAAAAAACAGTATGACCTGCAGATGCAGCTGATGGAAAGCCAGATGTTCACACGCAGGACCAATTTTATTTATGACGGACTGAAAACCTTCATCGAGCAGTTTGGTGTTGTGCTGATCATCCTTTTGACGGTTTACCTGGTTCTGGACCAGCAGATGACCATCGGTGCCATTATGCTTCATATCATGCTCTTTAATAATGTCTCTGCACCAATCCGGCAGCTGCACAGGATCTATGACGATATGAACGATGCGATGATCTATGCCGAAGGTTATTTCGATATTTTAAATGCCGATGATGAAAAAGAGCCGGATGGAAAACTTCAGGAAAAAGATATCAAAGGGACTTTTGAACTGAAAAATGTAAGTTTTACCTATCCGAACGGAACGCAGGCCCTGCACGGGGTTTCCATGACCATAGAAAACGGGAAGACTACTGCACTGGTCGGATTAAGCGGTGCCGGAAAATCAACTGTGATCAACCTGCTCTGTAAGTTCTATCTTCCGGATTCCGGATGTATCCTGTTGGACGGCATAGACCTGAATGAATACGAAAATACTTTTCTCAGGGACGATCTCGGCCTCGTACTCCAGAAAAACCATATTTTCCAGGGAAGCATTGAAGACAATATCCGTTATGGAAATATGAATGCCAGTTTTGAAGAGATCGAAGCAGCTGCCAGAAAGGCCTATCTCCATGAGCAGATCATGGATCTGCCGGATCAGTATCAGCATGATGCTACCCAGCTCTCGGGAGGGCAGCAGCAGAGGATTGCCATTGCAAGGCTCTTCCTGAAAGATCCGCCTATTATATTCCTGGATGAACCTACGGCCAGCCTGGATGCCATTGCTACGGAGCAGATCAAAAATTCACTGGACGCCATCAAAGAAGGCAGGACAGTAGTGATTATTTCCCACTCATTATCCCAGATCCTGGATGCCGATACCATTTACGTTATGAAAAAGGGCAGGGTAGTGGAACATGGCACCCATGATGAACTAGTACAGAAAAACGGAACCTACCGGGAAATCTTCGATGCTTCGGCCCGAAGCCTGAACCTGGATAAACTCGTGAGTACGTTTAAAGACCAGTAATATATCAATGTAGCAATATAACAATGTAGCAGTGTAACAATGACCTTGCATTAATTATCACTCATCAATTATCATTTATCAACTATCAATCATCTCTCGTCCCCATGAACGACCATTATCTCAAAAAACTCGACAGGGTAACCGCCATTCTCACTCAGCTGCAGTCCAGACCTTTGGTACGGGCGCAGGATCTTGCGAAGAAGTTTGAGGTGAGCATCCGGACTATTTACCGGGATATCAAAACCCTGGAGCATGCAGGAATTCCTATTGTGGGTGAAGCGGGGAGCGGCTATTCTTTGATGGACGGTTATAAGCTGCCGCCTGTCATGTTTACGAAGGAAGAAGTTTTGAGTTTCATTACGGCAGAAAAGCTGATGCAGAAATTTTCAGACCAGAGTTTGGGAATCCACCACCAGAATGCCATGGAAAAACTGCGTTCCGTATTGAGGTATTCGGATAAGAACCTGATCCAGAGTGTCGAGAAGCAGGTCGATATCTTCAATTATCATCCGGTTTCCGGTGAGAACATCAAAAATGTGATTCCCATCATCATGGAAAGCATAGCTGAAAAGAAACAGCTGACCATAGAATACAGAACGGTGGATGATCAGTTCTCTACCAGGACCGTTGAGGTGGTGGGCGTTTTCTTTGAGTTCAATTACTGGTATTTTATGGCTTTCTGTACCTTGCGGAATGATTTCAGGCAGTTCAGGATCGACAGGATCCAGCAGATTATAAAAACGCAGAATCCTTTCCTGCAGGAATACGGCCAGATCAATGATTACCGCAGCAAACCCAATGGCAATAAAACCAGGGTAAGGCTTCTGGTCGATAAAAAAATTGTCGGACACCTGGTCAATTCCAAAAGGTATTACGGGCTCACAGAAGAAATACTGCATGAAGACGGTATTGAGATGATTTTTGAAACCGACTGGATCGATGAAGGATTTCCGCGCTGGCTGATTACTTTTGCCGATTATGCCCGGGTTCTGGAACCTGATTCCCTCAGAAGCAAAACAAAGGAATTAGCGGAACGTATCCTGAACAGCTTATAATTCAAAAGGATGCCACGGCTATAAACGCAGGATGGAATGCTGATTCCGTTTAAATATAATCAGTATTTTATTCCGGATGATATATTTAATCAGTTCTAATTATGATGTGTAATTTTTTTACGTGGTTACTTTTTGTACTCTTCTTCGGAAGCATTTTACCAGCTTTTTGATCGTACGATCTTTACTAACATAAAAATGAGTTCTGCATGCAGCAGAACTCATTTATTCAGGCTTCCTATTACAGCCTGAGTGTCGTGTATCAATATGGATTAATGATCAAACCTTTCCCAGAAAAACGGCGGTTCAATACCTAATGCTCTCAGGTATACATAGCCCTGGCCGCGGTGATGTACTTCATTATCAATAAAGTACAGGAGGTTCTGATAGATTGGGAAATCATACTGTCCGAATAGATTGTAGGATTCCTGGAAACGGCCTTCCGGAATACGGTTGAAATAATCATGGATTACTACAGTTTCTTCATCCCACTTGGCCAGGAGTTCAGCCTTGGTAGAAGGGACAAAAGCAGTCTCATCGAAAGCCTCAATCTTACCTTCTACGATTCCCCTCAAAGCAGGGCCGCCGATGCTGATCAGTTCAACAGCCATTTTGGCGAATGTTCTCAGGCCGCCAATTGAAAATGCAAACAAGTCTTGTTCAGGGAAAGCTTCGATCACCCTTCTGGTCAGGTTGCGGTGCCCCTGCCAGTGCTCCAGTAATTGTGCAGCATTCATGAATTGTACGGTACCTGCTGGTGTTTCTGTTGATGTCATAGTATACATTTTTAATGTTGTTTGTACGACAAAGGTAAGACCGGTAGATGACAGCAGTATGTCAGTAGGAATTTGTCAAAAAAAAGATTTTTAAATCAATTTGGAATCATGACAGATCAATGTCTGGTATACAATATATTTGTTTGAATCCTGTTCAATCCTTTCGGAAACTTTAGGAATGGATCCGGTAACAGACTTACATGTTTAAAAACCTGACAAAAAGCTTGGCCGTTTTAGCTTGAAAAAGTATTTTAGTACTATGAAAATTTATACGAAGACCGGAGACAAAGGCCAGACCGCCCTGTATGGCGGAACCAGAGTATCCAAAGCCAGCGCACGGGTGGAAAGCTATGGGAATATAGATGAGCTGAATTCTTTCATCGGCATCGCTAAAAGCCATATAGAAGATGCAGAAGTATTGAGGCAGCTGAAAAAAATCCAGTTTGACCTGTTCACCGTAGGTTCAGAAGCGGCAACTCCCGCGGATAAGCTGATGCTGGCCAATGGGAAATCCCGTCTTCCCCTGGTGATTTCTGAAACCGAAACTGAAGAGCTGGAGCAGTGGATGGATGCATTCGACGAACAGCTGGAGCCCCTCCAGTATTTTATCCTTCCGGGTGGCGGAAAAGCAGCAACCTTTCTCCATGCGGCACGTACCATTTGCAGGCGTTCCGAACGCTCGCTGGTTTTCCTGAACGAATCTGAGGAAGTGCGTCCGGAGCTGATCAAATACCTCAACAGGCTGTCGGACTACCTTTTTGTCCTGGCCAGGTACGTTTCCAAAATCAATCATGAACCGGAAGAATACTGGAACCCGAATGAGCGGTAAAGCATTGCTCTTCATTAACGGAGAAGCTCCCAAAAGCCTGCCGGACCCTGAGCTTTACGGGCTGATCGCCTGTACGGACGGTGCTTTTCACTACCTGAAGCAACAAAATTTTCCATTGGAAAAGCTCGATTTTATTTCCGGTGACTTTGATTCACATACGGGAAACGATGAGAATGTATATGAGGGGAAATTTATTTTTACGCCGGATCAGGATAAAACTGATTTTCACAAGGCCCTGGAAATTATTCTGGAAAAAGGGTTTTCTGAAGTGGATGTCCTGGGAGGAAGCGGCGGTGAACAGGATCATTTCCTGGGGAACCTTACCGTGGCTTATATGTTCAAAGACCGCATGAATATCCGGTTTTATGATCAATTTTCACAGTATTTCTTTATCCCTAAGAATTTTTCCCTCACAGGAATCCAGGGAAGGATGGTATCTCTTTACCCGTTTCCGTCAGCAGGAAATATCGTAACAAAAGGGTTGAACTGGCCGCTGGAAAATGAAGACCTCAGTATTATTTCCAGACTGGGGACAAGGAATTTCGCCGCTGAAAACGAAATATCGGTAACCTATGAAACGGGAGACCTGCTGATCTTTATCGGTACGCCGTAGCGGTAAGAGCTTTCATCACAGACATCTGTGGGCTCTTCAACGGGTTGCTGAAATCATTTAATGTATAGCTGTTGAGGAGATTGCCTGTGATTATTTTTGTATCCGTAATTCAACCAATTATTAAGAGCCGGAATACAGAACAATACTTTTGCCGGGGCCGTTCTGGCGTGTAAAAGCCGGTGGATAATGTATTTTAAATTTTATAAAAAATTAACACCAAAAAATAAAAGTTTTTTACCAATTTTGTACTCCTAATTCTCTTATTTAGAAATGAAGATAAAATATTCGGAACTCATTGATCAGACGCTCTATTTTCCTACCGAGGAATTTAATGTTTCTGAGAATAATCTGTTGTTCCATGACATCCCCCTAATGGATGTTGTTGAAAAATTCGGCACTCCGCTGAAGATCAGTTACCTGCCGAGGATTTCGCAGAATATTCAGAAGGCGAAAAGCTGGTTCAGGGGAGCTTTTGAAAAAACCGGATATAAGAAGAACTATACCTATTGCTACTGCACAAAATCCAGCCATTTTAACTTTGTCCTGGAAGAGGCTTTAAGGAACGATATTTCCATCGAAACCTCTGCTGCCTATGATATGGACATCGTGAAATCCCTGTATGAAAAAGGAAAAGTAGACAAAAATATTGAAGTGATCTGTAACGGGTTCAAGACGGATGATTATCTGGCCAAGATCTCGGAAATGATCAACAGCGGTTTTGAAAACATTACCCCGATCCTGGATAATTACCGGGAGCTGGATAAGCTTACGGAAAGCATTGATACCACATTCGATATCGGGATCAGGATTGCTTCCGAAGAGGAACCTAAATTTGAATTTTATACCTCAAGGCTGGGGATCGGATATAAGGATATCATTCCGTATTACAGCCAGAAAATTGCCGAGCACCCGAATGCAAGGCTGAAAATGCTGCATTTCTTCATCAATACCGGGATCAAGGATACGGCTTATTACTGGAACGAACTGTACAAATGTCTCCGTGTATATGCCCGTCTGAAAAAGATTGCTCCTGAAGTGGATTCCCTGAACATCGGAGGAGGCTTCCCGATCAAAACCTCTCTGAATTTCGATTATGATTATCAGTACATGGTAGAAGAAATCGTTTCCCAGATCAAAAAATTCTGTGAGGAAGAAGGGGTAGAAGAACCTAATATTTACACCGAATTCGGAAGCTTTACCGTAGGAGAAAGCGGAGCCAACCTGTATAAAATTATCTCGCAGAAGCGCCAGAACGACCGTGAAAAGTGGAATATGATCGATTCTTCGTTCATGACCACGCTTCCGGATACCTGGGCGATCTCCAGGCATTTCATCATGTTGCCGCTTAACCGTTGGGAAGATACCTATGAAAGGGTATTTTTAGGAGGACTTACCTGCGATTCTGATGATTATTACAATTCTGAGCAGCATACCAATGCGATTTACCTGCCGGTTTTCAGTGATACCAAGCCTCTGTACATCGGGTTTTTCCATACCGGAGCATATCAGGAAACGATCGGAGGATATGGCGGAGTACACCACTGCCTGATGCCGCAGCCTAGGCATGTCCTGATTCAGAAGGATGAAAACGGGGAATTCCAGTACGAGGTGTTCCGTGAGAAACAGGAGCCTGAAGATATTTTAAAGCTTCTGGGGTACAAAGAATAATCATTGAATATAACAATAAAACAAAAGCTATCAGGATCAGACTGATAGCTTTTGTTTTTAAAAATATTGTGAGATCTTATCCAGCTCAAGTTCAGGATAATCTGAGACGACTGTATCTGCAAGGGTATAGTCCTGGTTTTTGGAATGCGGGCTTCGGTACGCAGCACAGAAAATGCCTGCCCGGTGGGAAGCCATGATCCCGTTGGTGGAATCTTCAATAACCATACAGTTGCCCGTAGGTTCACCGGCCAGTTCTGCTGCCAGAAGGAATACTTCAGGGTGTGGCTTTGATTCTTTAAGATCAGCCCCGCTGATTTTGCCGCTGAAATATTTTTCAAGCCCGAACTTTTCAAATACCATATTGATGGTGGTCATGGTAGCGGAAGACGCCAGGATGAGGGTAATGCCGTTTTCGTAATAATGTTCAATAAGGTTTTTTACACCCGGGATAAGATCAAAATCTTCATCGTTGTAAAAGAAATCTTTGAAATAGGCTCTTTTGATCCCTGCAATCTCTTCGTAGGTTTGGGAAAGACTGAACTTTTCAATCAGGGTTTCGCAAACCTTTTTGGTGGAATATCCCGTAAAGGTAGTATACATTCCTTCCGGAACCTGTATCCCAAGGTCATCAAAGGTTTTAAAATACGCTTTTCTGTGCAGCGGTTCCGTGTCTACAATAACGCCATCCATATCGAATAGCACAGCTTTTAAAGGCATAGTTGAATTTTTTTACAAAAATAACTTTATAAAATCAAAGACTGAAACGTTTCCGGCAAAAAACAGGCCGGGACGGGCAAAACAGGTAATTCCTTTCTTAAGTTCATCCGTATAACTCCGCGACTATTTGTATCTTTGTACCAAAATCATTCAATTATTTAAATCTATAATACAGCATGAGAACATACGCAGGAATTCCTGAAGAAAATGCATCACTGGAAAAAGCTAAGGTAGTATTGGTTACCGTTCCTTATGACGGGACATCCACTTGGGGAAAAGGAGCTGACAAAGGCCCTGAATTATTCCTTGACGCTTCTGAAAACATGGAGCTTTACGACATTGAAACCGGAACCGAGCCCTACCTTGAAGGTGTATATATGGCCGGGGAAGTTTCCGAAAATTCCACTCCGGAAGCCATGACCGAAGCCGTTTACCAGAAAACCAAAGAACTCCTGAACCACGACGGGAAATTATTTACCCTTTTCGGTGGCGAACATTCCGTATCCATCGGTTCCATCCGTGCGGTAGGGGAGAAGTATGACAACCTGACTGTTCTTCAGCTGGATGCGCACACGGACCTGCGTCCAGAATTCCATGGTTCCACATCCAACCATGCCTGTGCGGTGTTTGAAGCCAGCCAGAAGCATAACCTGGTTCAGGTGGGAATCCGTTCCATGGATATCGAAGAAGCCCAGTATTTACCGGAAGGAAGGGTGTTTTTTGCCCATGAGATCGCGAATAATGAAAACTGGGTAAATGACGTCCTGGAAAAAGTGTCAGGGAATGTGTACATCACCATTGACCTGGATGCTTTTGATCCTTCTATCGCGCCGTCTACCGGAACTCCTGAGCCGGGCGGCCTTCAGTGGTACCCAACGCTGGAACTGCTGAAAAAAGTATTTGAAAAATGTAATGTGGTTGCTTTCGATATTGTAGAGCTGATGGATTCACCGATGGCTAAGCCAAGTGCATTCCTGGCCGCCAAACTGTACTACAAAATGCTGGCCTATTACCACCTGAATCAATAATACATTCCGCAGGAACCGGATTTTTTCTGTCCTGTATTTTCTGGAAATTTGTGGAATAAAACGGAATGATATGTTGACACAAAATCAGATCAATTACCAAAGGATTGCTAAGGCCATCGCCTATATACAGGAAAATTTCCTGCTTCAGCCCGGGCTGGAGGAAGTAGCGGAAAAAATACACCTGAGCCCGGCCCATTTCCAGAAGATATTTACGGAATGGGCGGGGACCAGTCCTAAAAAGTTCCTTCAGTACATCAGCCTGGAGCACGCCAAAAAGCTGTTGAACGAAGAAAAAGCCACCCTGTCAGATACGGCATTTGAGACCGGGCTTTCCAGCACCAGCAGGCTGCATGAATTGTTTGTCAATATCGAGGGAATGTCCCCGGCCGAATATAAAAACGGCGGCAGGAGTCTGGAAATCAGCTACAGTTATTCAGACAGTCTGTTCGGGCCTATCCTTACGGCATCCACGCCAAAAGGGATCTGCCACATGGCTTTTGAAGACGATAAAGAAAAAGCATTGGAAGACCTGAAGTTCAGGTTTCCCAATGCTTCTTTTATGGAGCGGCAGACAGCATTTCATACCAGTGCCCTGTCCATTTTCAGCAAAGACTGGAACAGGCCGGAGTCCGTAAAGCTTCATTTAAAAGGAACGGATTTCCAGCTTAAAGTCTGGCAAAGCCTTCTGGCTATTCCTGTTGGAAAACTGTCGACCTATGGAAGCTTAGCAGGGAAAATCGGTCATTCCGGAGCGTCGCGCGCAGTGGGAACCGCTATCGGCAGCAATCCCGTAGCGTTTCTGATTCCCTGTCACCGTGTCATCCGGTCTTCCGGGGAAATCGGAGGCTACCGTTGGGGAAGCGACAGAAAGCAGCTGATCATCGGCTGGGAGAATGCTATGACGGATCCGGAAAACCTGTCCGTTTCCTGATCTTATTTACTTGTTGCAGATTATTATTCAAAGAACGGTGTGAATCCTTACCAACAACAGGATCGCATCAGTATTCTTTACCTTCATTCATCATCATATAATTTACATTCATTATGCTCAGCCTTTTTGAAGATCCGTCAGAATATCCGGTCAATATCCTTCCGTATGACGGGACGGTTCAATATTACGGAAAAGTGTTTTCAAGGGAAATGTCAGAGTCTTATTATGCCTGCCTCCTGGGTGAGATCCCCTGGGAAAATGACGAAGCGGTTATTTTCGGTAAGCTGATTACCACCAAAAGGAAAGTGGCCTGGTTTGGGGACCTGCCGTTTGAATATACCTATTCGCAACGTACGAAACGTGCTTTAGCATGGACCCCTGAATTGCTGGAACTGAAAAAAAAATGTGAAGAAATAAGCGGTGAAACCTATAACTCCTGCCTCCTGAACCTGTACCATGATGGAAGCGAAGGAATGGCCTATCACAGCGATGCTGAAAAAGACCTTAAAAAGCATGGTGCGATTGCTTCACTGACTTTCGGAGCAGAACGTAAATTTGCTTTCAAACATAAAACTACCAAAGATAAAGTTGAGCTTTGGCTAGAAAACGGCAGCCTGCTGGTGATGAAGGGGATCACACAGGACCACTGGCTGCACCGCCTGCCGCCTACCACCAAGGTGAAAACACCCAGAATCAATCTTACGTTCAGGACGATTGAAGAATAACTGGGCCATAGGGTTAAAATAGAGGATGATTCTATAATAGCATTGAAAAAGGGCAGGTCTTACATACAGCATACTTTTCACTCCTCGTAAAAATCGTAGATTTTTAAAAACTCATGTGTTCTTCTGTTTTCAGAGCTTTTATCTTCATGCTTCTTATGTGTCAAAAAAACTTTGTGACTGTTGTGGTTCGAATCTCTGGCAGATCAGTATCTCTGGCAGATTTTTTTCACTCATCGTAAAAATCGTAGATTTTTAAAACTTCTGTGTTCTTCTGTTTTCAGAGCTTTTATCTTCATGATTCTTATGTGTCAGAAAAACTGTTGTTACTTTTGTGGTTTGAATCTCTTGCAGATCAGCATCTCTCGCAGCTTTTTTTCACTTATCGTAAAAATCGTAGATTTTAAAAACTTCTGTGTTCTTAATGTTTTCCAAGCTTTTATCTTCATGCTTCTTATGTGTCAAAAAAAACTTTTGTGGTTTTATTCTCGCGCAGATCAATAGATTACACAGTTTTTTGTTCATGTGTTTAAAAACAAGGATTTATTTCAGGACTTCTGCTTCTATGGCACTGTCATCAAATACTTTGATGAATGCTTTCGTATAATCCTGCTGGCTTGCAAAATTAGGATTCTCCATAAATTTCTGCGGATTGACCGCAAAAAGCGGGAACCATGTACTGCTGATCTGGACCTGGATTTTATGCCCTTTCTTAAACGTATGGACAACGTCCTGAAGCCTGAAGTTAACCGCTGTTTTCGTATTCGGAACCAATGCTTCGGCTTTTTCCCTGGAGTTCCTGAATCGGGCCGGCATAATTTCGCTTCGGACCATCTGGTGGTAATTGCCGTATACTACGCCTTCCTTCTTTTCAGCCGGTTTAAAATCTTCCGGATAGACATCAATCAGCTTAACGGCGAAATCAGCGTCAGTGGAAGTGGAAGCGATATTCAGTTTAGCCATCAGTTCGCCGGCAAAGGTGAGGTCGTCGGTTAAAACATCGGTTGTAAAAGTGAGCACATCAGGTCTTCCCTCTGCAAACCGTTGGTCTTCGGACATATAATTCCTTGGCGTAAAGCCGTTGAAATCCTTCAGGTTCATGGAACTTACCACAGGGTTGTTGGGATCACTGTAATATTCGGAATAGCCTTGTCCGGCAGAGGGTTTCAGCGTTCCGGATGCCAGATAGAAATTAATTTTTTGAGCTTCTTTCGGCGGATAGGTAGCAAACTCTTTCCAGGCTTTTGCTCCTGTATCGTACATTAATGCTTCGGGCAGGCCTGCATCTTCCCTGGTATTTCCTTTCAGGTAGTGGTTAAAGAATCGTGTTTCAATATTCTTCTGATAATAGGTAGCGATGCTGTCCCCGAAATACATGTCGTTATGGAAGTGTTTTCCCTGTTCATACGACCACCCGCCGTGTGAAAATGGCCCCATTACAATGGTATTTTTGGCTTTCGGGCTGGTCTTTTCAATGGTTTTGTAAATGTTGAGCGGACCGGAAAGGTCTTCGGCGTCAAACCACCCGCCAACGGTCATTACCGCGTGTTTGATATTTTTCAGGTGCGGGAGCAGGTTCCTTTTCTGCCAGAAATCGTCATAGTTGGTATGGTTCATGATTTCCGTCATGAAAAAATTGTCTTTATAATACTTTTCGTAGCCGTCTTTCAGGGTACCCATATCGCGGTAAAACTTGAGGCCGTCATCCGATTTTGTCTTGATCATGGAATCCGAATACCAAGCTTTGTTTTCCGGTTTCGTTTTCTGAACCCCGAAGACCGGAAAGGTCTTGAAGTAGCCCAGCATGAACCTTCCGTTATGCAGGAAATCATCATTCCAGAAACTGGAGATCGGTGCCTGCGGAGAGGAAGCAACCAGGGCAGGGTGGTCCGCTAAAGTTCCTACAGCCGTATAAAATCCGGGATAAGAAGTCCCGAACTGTCCTACTTTCCCATTGTTGTTCTTAATATTTTTCAAGAGCCATGCAATGGTGTCATAGGTATCTGTGCTTTCATCCACGTCTTTCTTCGTCTTATGGTCCACCTGCGGAGTCATATTGGTGAAAGTCCCTTCACTCATGTACCTGCCGCGCACATCCTGATAGATGAAAATATATTTATCCTTCATCAGGTATTCATTAGGACCCAGTTTTCCTTTGTATTCTGCTCCATAAGGAGCCACGCTGTAGCATGTCCGCTGCATCAGGAAAGGATATTTGTTTTTGGAAGAGATATCTTTCGGGATATACACTGCGGTAAAAAGTTTTACGCCGTCCCGCATCGGAATGTATACTTCCTGTTTGGTAAAATTCTGTTCTACAAAATGATCGTCCTGGCGTTTGCCCTGTGACCGTGCTACGATAAAGACTATGAGAAGCAAAATGGATATGCGGAGTTTCATATAGGTATAATTTGGCCGCTAAATTATAAATAAAAAACAGGTTAAAGAACTCAGGTGAATAAAATAAAGGAGATTTTTCTGATGAGGATTATGTATTCTCATGTTATTATTATATCATGAAAATAAATTAACCCGAAAACGGAATTTATTTTTATTCAAATGGAATGCTGGGAAGCATATGGAGCTGTCAGATCAGGAATATGGCTTATTACAGGGATAAATAGTACGCCTCCGTATTTTCACGGAGGCATTTTTCCGTAGAATCCCGGTTGTTTTGTATCTATAGCTGTGCTATTTTTGCTGCCAGATAAAACAGCAAATGATGAAATTACTTTACCTCCTGCTTTCTATAAATAGTTTAAAAAAAATTCCGGTTATTTCCAGTTTTAATACGACACGTTTTGTCGCCTTTGAGCTATACCTTTGTTGCAGGTAAGTTAATGATCATGATCATCGGTATGTTAAATTATGGCTATGATCTTTTACAGCTGAAGCAAAAGGAGTATTTTAGCCGCGGAATTAAAAAAAAATAATAACATTAAAACAAAAAATAAACACGAGTATGAAGAAATTCTACACTGGCGCATTCTTCTTATGCGCAGTTCTGAGTATGTCTGCCCAGAATGTCCTCTGGCAGAAAGACATTGAGTCTTCCTCACAGGATTTCCTGTCCCAGGTAACTACGACCATTGACCAGCAGTACTTAATTACCGGAAGCTCGATCCAGTCCAGAAAGCTTTCTGGGGAAAGCAATCAAAACCTTGGTTATGATTTTCACCTGATAAAATTTAACCAGTCAGGAGAACAGGTTTGGGAAAAATATTTCTCAGGGCAAAACCATGATTTTCTTTCGGCTACGGTGAATACCCAGGAAGGAGGATTCCTTCTGGCAGGAACTTCGTTCAGCGGAAAGGGCTTAGATAAGAAGGAGGATTCCAAAGGAGGCTCTGATTTTTGGTTGGTTCGGATCAATGAGTTTGGGGATGAGGTGTGGCAGAAGACTTTAGGCACTTCTTCGGATGAAGAAGCCAGATCGGTGATCCAGACCACGGACTCAGGATTCTTTGTGGCCGGGAATATCCAGAACTCAGAGAAGGGCTACGGTTCCAAAGATGCCTGGATCATCAGGCTGGATAAAAACGGCAAAGAAATCTCCCAATTGATCTTAGGCGGCAGAGGCCTGGATGAGGTGGAAAAGATGGTCCCGACGAAAGACGGCGGTGCCTTATTAGGGATATATTCCAGAAGCGGAAGCGTTAGTATAAATGATGATCGATCATTGATGAATGATAAAATCACTCATCAATCATCACTCATCAATTATGCTAAGTCGGTTGAAAACTATGGTGAGGGCGACTACTGGATCGTCAAGCTGTCTAAAGAAGGCAAGGTCGAGTGGGAAAAGAATTTCGGTGGCAAAGGTGATGATCATTTGAGAACATTGGCTGTGACTTCTACCGGCTATCTGATTGGAGGTGAATCCAGATCGGAAAGATCAGGCAATAAAACGGTAGGCATAGAAGAGGGAACAGATATCTGGCTTATCGCGTTAAATGAGAGAGGAGAAGAAAGCTGGCAGAAATCCTACAGCTTTAAGAACCGGGATGTGCTGATGGGGATGAGTGTGGTGAGTAAGGTTAAGAGCCAGGAGCTGGGAACCAAGAACCAAGAGTCAGGAGCCAAGAGCCAGGACGGGCAGGATACTACTAAAGGTATTTTATTAGGTGGTTATACGCAGGCAGAAGGGAGGATAGAGTCTGGTGATGAACAGTTCTGGATGCTTTACCTGGACCAGAATGGCAATGAGCAGTGGCGGAAGCATGTGAAAGGAGAATCCGGCAAGAAAGAAGAACGGCTGTCTGATATTAAGCTGAACCGTGACGGCTCCATTATCCTTGCAGGAACCAGCGCAGAGGAATTGGGTAAGGAGAACTGGAAGATCGTAAAGCTTGGCGACAGCCAGATCGACCAGCTGATCGAGAAGCAGGACATCAGGATTTATCCGAACCCGGTGAGTGATTATGCGTATGTAGAAATAGGGTTTGAGGGTCAGAGAGCGGGAGTGTTTGAAGCTGAGATCAGTGTGTATGATATGGGCGGAAGGCAGCTTCAGAGCATGAAGACGAAGAACACAGTTACTAAAATTAATACCCAGGCCTTAGTGCAGGGCGCTTACCTGGTGAGCGTAAAGACCAGTGATAACAAAACAGCAAGTGCTAAACTGATTAAAAAATAAACTGAGATGAGAAAAATAACAATGGCCATAAGCCTTATCATAGGTTTTGGCTGCCAGCATCTGCATGCCCAGCAAAGCGTTAATTTCGGGGATTTTGCAAAACCGGTACCTTCCGTTTCCTCGCTGGCGACTTATACCAATGCACCGATTTCCAATGCCACGGGTTTACCGGATATCTCATTTCCACTGGTTAGCCTCCCTTCGTACAACAGTGCAGTAAGCCTCAGTGCAGGCCTGTCTTATAATCCAATGAACGTTTCGGATACCGAACCTTCATCCCAGGTAGGCCGTGGCTGGTCCCTGTTTGCAGGAGGAGTGATCTCCAGGACTATTGAAAACGACATTGATGAGTTGTACGACAATACGGCTTCGAATGAATATTATAAGAACAGCTTCGATGATGTTTATTACTATAACCTGCCGGGTATTTCCGGGAAGTTTAAGTTTGTAAGGGATACACAGAATAATACCTTCAGGCTGGTAAACCTTACCGCCAACAAGGTGAAGATCGAATATACCCGCACCGGCAATACCGCCACCCTTATCCTCGATTCATTCACCATTACGGATAACAAAGGGATCCGGTATATCTTTAACGATTACAGCAGGAACAACCAGGAGCGGAATACGTATATCGGAACCGGAAAAGTTTACCGGTCCGCATTCTTTTTAACCCAGATCCGGGATCCTGGTAATGTGGAACTGGCTAATTTCACCTACCAGAAAGATGTGAAATATAAAAACACAGGTATTGTTTCTTATGAAACCTGTAAGCTGAAAACCATTGCCGCTCCCGGATTCGGAACTATAGAATTCGAGTACAGCTATGATGCCGGTCTGGAAAATGCCATGGCAGACCCGTACCAGCTGCAGAAAGTTCTGCTGAAAGACCTGTACGGCCACCCCGTTTCCGGATATTCGTTTGACTATCAGGTAATGGGTTATTCCAGGATACTTGGCGGGCTTAAAAAACTGAACCGGAACAATGCCGTTTCCGAAACTACCCGTTTTGAATACGGGTATGCCGCACACAATGCCCCGCCGGTCGTTTCAGGGACAGATCCGGATGCCCTATGCCCGGGACTGTATGCAGGATTCCCGGTTATCGGTGAAAGGGAGATCCTGAAAAGGGTCATAGGTCCTTCCGGAGGCGCCACTGAATATAATTTTGAACAGAACCTTAAATATAAGGACAGGTCGGATCCCGGCTATGTCAAAGAGATCCTCAGCGGAAATACGTTCTCGGATCCGGAAGTTCAGTACATCAATCAGTTCTGGGGAGTGGATTACGATACCCATCAGTCCAATAATACCAACTACACCTTTACCATCACCGGAAATCCGGGGAGTACGAAAAAGGTATTGGTTACCTTCATTGCGGAAGAACTCTATACCGATAGCCAGGTCTGGGATCCTACCATTCCTTATTCCATGGGATACACTATTAAATCAGGCGGAACCGTGGTAGGAGGAAATCCATGCCAGTCACCAAGCTCCAGCGGTGAGTATTATACGTCGCAATATGACCTGCTTCCCGGAACCTATCAGTTGCAGGTAGGCGGATCCGGCGGGAAAGGAGGTGTGTATTTCAATGAGATTGCCCATATTCCGCAGCCTTTTAAAAACACCACCCGGGGAATCGGGGTACGGATACAGAGCATCAAATACTATAACAGCACTGCCGATCAGGCTCCCGCCAGGACAACGAGATTTGAGTACAACAGCTTTACAGATCCTGATACTTCTTCAGGATATGACGTTATCCCGGATACGGAAGATCCTAATGCATCCAGCTATATCGTTTATAAAAACGTAAAGGTAAGTGATGCTGATGACGGTAAGGGCTATGTAAAGTACTATTATAAAATCCCTGAGGATTTCCCCAAACAGTCCTATACGCAGGATGGCTGGACCGGAGCATTCTGGCCGTACTATAATATGATCAGCTCCGGGCTCCAGTATAAAAAAGAGGTCTACAATGCACAGAATGCCCTTCAGGTCTCGGATGAGACCGATTATCAGTTCGACAATGTTCCGGGCAGCGAAAATTTTCAGGGCAGCAATTACAGCAAAATGGGCTGGACAAAGAAGCTGGTGAGCACCTCTAAAAATTATTTTGATAACGGACAATCCGTAACCGAATCCTCGGAAACCTATTTCAGCCCTTTTAATTTTGAAGTGGCCAGGACCAGCAGGACTACAGGCGGAAATACCCTGGAGCAGTTCTTCACCTATCCCGAAAGCGGTTACAGCAGCCTCTCCGGGGCCAATATCATCAGCACGCCGGTAATCGTAGAAAGCAAAACGGATGGAGAAATTACCTCCAGGACAGAAACCAGGTTCGATAATGCCGGGTCCGTCCTCCCTACGGCAATTAAAGTGAGCGCAATTGGCGGGAATTCTTCCAAAACCAGCACCATCAGCCTCTATGATAATAAAGGGAACGTCAATGAGTTCACTTCACCGGCAGGCCTCGTAACCGCTGTGGTCTACGGCTACAGCCAGACCAGGCCGATTGCCCGGGTGGAAGGTGCCCGTTACAGCGATGTGGCACCGTATGTCCAGTCCATTATAGATGCCTCCAATGCCGATGCTGCGGACCCTTCCGCGGAACCGGCACTGCTTACCGCCCTGGACAACTTCAGGAAAACCGATGCGCTCAAAAACTTCCGGATCACCACCTATACCTATGACCCGCTGATCGGTGCCACTACAGTAACACCGCCCGCAGGCATCCGGGAGGTCTACAGTTACGATGCGGAGGGCAGGCTGCAGAAAGTGGTGGACATGAACGGGGCCACGCTTAAAGAATACCAGTACAACTATAAAAACTGAGAACGATGAAAAAATTATTATCCCTTCATATACTGCTGCTGGGAGCCGTCACCGCCCAGGCACAGACCAGCCTTAGCACAGCGGAAAATTATGTGTATGAAAAAAACTGCTTAACCCAGGACTGTACCCGCAAAACAGAATCCGTACAGTATTTCGATGGTCTGGGCAGGCTTAAACAGACCATTGCCGTAAAGGCAACCCCTTCTGGGAAGGACATTGCCGTCCCGGTGGAATATGACAGTTACGGGAGACAGCTGAAAAGCTACCTGCCGGTGCCGCAGCCCGCTACGGGAAACGGCGCGATCGTCACTTCGCCCCTTTCCAATGCTTCCGCCCAGTATGGGAACGAAAAGATCTATGCTGAAAAAGTGCCTGAAGCTTCGCCGCTGGACAGGATCCAGAAACAGATCCAGCCGGGCAATGACTGGGCCTCGCATCCCGCCCTTTTTTCCTATGCTGCCAATACGGCATCGGAAGTGAAGCAGTATGCAGTGCAGTCTGCCTGGTCGGAAGGCAGGACCGCCGGCACCCTTTCCCTTTCCGGGACTTATCCTGCCGGAACCCTTTATAAATCCGCCGTTACGGATGAAGACGGAAATACGGCCGTGGAATTTAAAAACACGAAAGGCCAGACCATACTCACCAGGAAAGCCGCCGGAAGCCAGAATGCCGACACCTATTATATATATGATAAGTACGGCCATCTCGCTTATACCCTCCCTCCGCTGGCCTCCGCATCAGGCCAGGTGGACCAGGCTACGCTGGATAACCTCTGCTACCAGTACCGGTATGATGAATGGAGCCGCCTGGTGGAAAAGAAAATCCCGGGAAAAGGCTGGGAATATATGGTCTACGATAAGGCAGACCGGCTTATCTTTACGCAGGATGCTGAAATGCGTAAGAACAATAAATGGCTGATCAGCAAATATGACCCGTTCGGGCGTATCGCTTATACCGGAATCATTCCCGGTGACAGCCGGGTAAGCATGCAGGGCCAGGCAGGAGGCGGGGTCATTACAGAGACCCGGGATAACGGCAGCTCTTTTACCCGCAACGGAATGCAGATCTATTATACCAATACTCTTTTCTACCAGATAGAAACTGTACTGAGCGTCAATTATTATGATGCTTACCCTTCCTACAGCTTCAATCCTGCCTTTCCTTCTTCCATTATGGGCCAGGCTGTGCTTTCGGATAACTCTACAGGCAATACGGCAAGCACCAAAGGGCTGGTGGTGATGAGCATGGTTAAAAATATCGAGGATGATAACTGGACCAGGAACTACCTCTGGTACGACCTGAAAGGAAATATGATCGGAAGCCACTCGATCAATCACCTCGGCGGATATACCAGGACCGGGTCCCGGCTTGATTTCTCAGGGGTTCCCCAGCAGACTTCAGTATACCACGTCCGGAAAGCGGGAGAGAGCGGTGTCACCATCAACCAGCGGTATGTATACGATGATGCCAACCGCCTGCTTCAGCATTACCACCAGGTAGACAGCAGGCCCGAGGAACTGCTGACTGAAAATACCTACAACGAGCTTTCCCAGCTGACCGGGAAGAAAGTCGGCAACAGCCTTCAAAGCATCGATTATGACTACAACATCCGCGGCTGGCTGAGCGGTGTCAATAAAAACCAGATGGGAACAGCCGATTTGGGAGGAAGGTTATTTTCCTATCAGATAAAGTACAACCAGAAGGACGGAATAACCAATCCTGATCCGGCACAGTTCTCAGGAAAGAATGTAACCCCGAGATACAACGGCAGCATTGCTGAAGTGGACTGGAGGGCGGTAGAAACGGCAGGTGTAAACCCTCCGCTGGCCCCGAAAAGGTACGGGTATGCCTATGATACGCTCAACAGGCTTACCGCAGGCTATTACCAGAACCCGGATAACCCATACAGCAAAGAAAGCACGGAGTCTTTATCATATGATCTCAACGGGAATATCACCGGCCTGTACAGGACTTCCGTAATGGAATACGGCAGCAATACCGCTACCGTTATTGATAACCTGAACTACACCTATACCGGTAACCAGGCAACCGGTATTAACGATGCTTCCCAGAACTTTGCCGGCTATGAAGGCGGTGGAAATACCATTACCTATGATTCAAACGGCAATATGCTGTCTATGCCGGATAAAGGGATCAGCGCCATCAGATATAATTTCCTGAACCTCCCGGTGTACCTGAACGTGAATAAGTTTGGCAACGAAGACGTGACCATCAACACGAAATACAGCGCAGACGGAACAAAGCTAAGAAAAGAAAATACAACGGTCAGTACAGGCTTTAAAGGCAGCACAACCATTGTAAAGAGTACAGATTACCTGGATGGGTTCCAGTATTTTTCTTCCCGTAACTTTACGCTTCCGGATGGCGGTTTTGAACTGATGTCTGACAGGGCAATGCAACCTCAGACATTTTCCGTTGCAGAAAGAAAAGCCCCGATGCCTTCAAAAACTGCAGACCTGCAGTTTTTCCCTACCGCGGAAGGATTTTACGATTATCAGAAAGATCAGTATATTTACCAGCACAGAGACCATTTAGGCAATGTAAGGGTTTCTTACGGAAAAAACAGCTCAGGTGTTTTGGAAATTCTGGATAACAATGATTACTACCCCTTCGGGCTGAATCATTTAAAATCCGGGACGGCATTTTTTGGGCAGGGAAGCTATAAGAGCTATAAGTATAACAGCAAGGAGCTTCAGGAAACCGGGATGTACAGCTACGGCTGGCGGGAATATATGCCGGATATCGGAAGATGGAACGGAATAGACCAGTTGGCGGAGAAATATTTATCTACCGGTACCTATGCTTATGTAGCAAATAATCCTGTTTCCAATGCAGATGTTGACGGAAGGTGGTTTAATGACGATGGCAGTATCGATACATCAGGAACTGCGAATGGTTTTGTTAGGACCAGATCATATACGCAGTCTTATCTGGGACAGTATCCAGGACAAGGCGGAGGTGGTGGCGGTTACACATTTACTGGAAATGCTGCTGCTTCCATGTTCGATTACTTTGCCAATGGAGGAGATATTAATGGTATTTCTTTTAACAAAGGATGGGCAACATGGTCTACATTAGATAATTCAAATAACTTCATGTATAATGATTATGATAGTATGCTGACCGGTTTTACAGGAGGAGTAACTTTGCACAGGGCCAAAGTTAGCAACGATACATCATGGGATGCTTACAAGAATTGGGCAGATTATGGATCAGGAACAATTGGAACTTTATTTAAAGCTGTAGCTGATAAACGTACTGATTTATACAATAATGGATATTGGATTGATAATTTAGGACAAATGAGAAGTACCGCTTATGCAGGAAGAGCAGTTGATTCTCAGATTGGATTAAGAAGTACATATCTGAGAAATACAAAAATGTTTGCAAAATATTCCAAAAGAGCAGGATATGTAGGCTACGCAATTAATGCTGCACAAATTGGCTATGGGGTTTATGAAGATAATGGTAAATTTGGTAAGAATGCACAAGTTGCTTCTGCAGAAGCAGTTACAGGAATTATTGTATCAGCTGGAGTAGGATCTGGAGCAACTTGGCTTACTGGTGCTATAGCTGGCGCTTTAGGTGGTTCTGTAGCCCCGGGTGTTGGTACTGTAATAGGATTTATAGCTGGAGCAGTTGCAGGCTATTACGCTGGAAATTATGCAGGTGAATTAGTTGAAAATACTTATAAATAAATAAAAAATTATGTCAGATATTGTTTTCAAAAAAAATAAATTAAAGTATTTATTTCTTCTCATAGCGCTTTTAATAATATTGTTTTTTACAATATATTTCAGCATTAAATTCATTTCTAATCCTTCCAAATACATTTATGTACTAATGCCTAATGAATTAATTGTGATTATAGTAGGTATAATAGGAATTTTAGGCTCATTCTTTTTATCATATATTATGATAAAAAGTATTTTTAACAAAGAATTCTTCATAAGAATTAATCAACAAGGATTATTTTTAGGTATAATTCAATATTCTAATAGATTAATTAAATGGAATGATATTACGGAGATAAAGATCGTAAAAATAAATAATATTGAACATATATTGATCTACATAGGTAATATCGAATATTATAAAAGCAAAGAAAAAGGACTTCAAAAATATTTTTTTGTATCAAGAACTGAAAAATATGGGACACCATTTGTTATAAATACTAGCGCCTTATCTTCTAATGTAAATGAAATTACAAATATTATGATTGACAATTGGAAAAGGTTTAAAAATTTATATTGAATTTGATCAACATATAGATTTAATTGTAATAAATGATTGATTTTTAAACGTTTTGATAGCATGTAAATAAAATAAGGGTAGAGTAAAAATCTATCCTTTTACATTTTTAATGTGAAAAGTTAATACTAAATACTTGATTTTTCAAATGTATAAACAAGGAAGCTTTATTCCAGTACCTGGTGCTGGAACCGTTTTTGGAATTTTAGTCGGCGCTGGTGTTGGATATATTTATAGTGAAATCGCATCGCAATCTGTAGAAAATATGTATAAGTAATTATTATGAGAAATATAAGAAAAAACAATGTGAAATTAATAGCTATCATATTAGTTATGATATTAATATTGGGATTAGGGATCATAGCTATAATAAATCCTGGTAAATATGTTAGTTTTATTTATAGAAATTCAGTAATCATATTTATAATTGGTATTATAAGTATCATTGTATCATCTTATTGTATTTATGAATTTGGCAGGAAATTAATTAAAAAAGATGCTGTATTAACTATCAATAACAAAGGAATTAATGATGGTGTAAATATATTGGATTATCCTTTTATTCATTGGAAGAATATCCTAAATATCGAAGAATGTAATATAAACAATATCCCTCATTTAAAAGTATTCATTGATAATCCTCAGCAGTATATAAACCAAAAAGTAGGATTTAAAAAATGGATCTTGAAATTAAATTTGAAAAAACATCATACACCAATACTATTAAATGCTATTTATTTAGCCTGTTCATTTGAAAATTATAAAAAAAATGTCATAGAAGACTATAAAAAATATAAGCTTATCGACAAAGATTCAATATTATGATTTTGAAATGATCTAGTTTATTGGGTCATGTACCAGAAGTAGTGATGAAAAATTATTTGTTTTTAGTGCTATATTTTCAAATGTATTGAATAAGATTAATAATACAAGAGTAGGATATATACCTGCTCTTGTTTACTTTAGCCTCAAAAAACATAGCCAAATGATTGAGAATCATTACTCGTGTATGAGATTTAATGATAGGTGATCTGCTGGTATTGTTATTCCTACAGTATTATAAAATATAATCTAACACCTTTTTGAGATTGTAGATAATAATGATTACTACCCTTTCTGGCTGAATCATTTAAAATCCGGGACGGCATTTTTTGGGCAGGGAAGCTATAAGAGCTATAAGTACAACGGGAAGGGAGCTTCAGGAAACCGGGATGTACAGCTATGGCTGGAGGGACTATATGCCGGATATCGGAAGATGGAACGGAATAGATCAGTTAGCCGAGAGTTACCTGTCTACCGGTACTTACGCTTATGTAGCAAATAATCCTGTTTCCAATGCAGATGTTGACGGCAGGTGGTTTAATGACGATGGCAGTATTGATGTATCAGGAACTGCGAATGGTTTTGTTAGGACCAGATCATATACGCAGTCTTATCTGGGACAGTATCCAGGACAAGGCGGAGGCGGTGGTGGTATATCTTCGTCTAATGAAGATGTAATAAGTTTCTTACAAGACTATTTTGTTAATAATGGAACTGTTAATTCATTATTTTCATTAATGGATCAATTAAAAGGAGCTGGATTTAAAGACTCGTTAAATACTAAAGCCAATTTTGAAGATTGGCAGAAATTAGTTGAAAATGTGCCTGCTCTTAATGAAATGTATTCAAAAATTACTGGTGTAGAATTTAATTTAAATACAAATCTTCATTCTCCTGGTAGAGCCGATTATTATAAAATTGGAATTAACACCAATAGAATATCAAATATTTTAGAATATGCATTTACAATCGGTCATGAAATGACTCATTCTTTTACAGATATAAATTTTAAAAATATTTTTTTTGAACTTATACCTTATAGATATGGCCAATATATGAGAGATAATGCATATACCTTTTTCAAAGAAGCTGTTGGTGTAGGATGGGAAATCAATTATGGGCAAACAAGATATGGAAGTCTAAATGCTTTGCAAGCGGTTCGAAAGTATTATATTCACATCGATGAAAGAGCTATATATGATATAGAGCCATATTTTAATACACTGATGAGAGAGTGGAATAGAGTTTATAAACAAAAAAAATAATATAAAATGATAACTAAAATTTTGATTTTTTTAAATTTAATTGTGTTTTGTTATTTTAATTCACAATTAAAAATGGAATGTAATATTAATTTTATAGATAAAAAAGCAACAGTTATACTATTAAATACAACTAATAATAATGTAGTTATTCCAATAGATAAACATTCCCTTCGGCCTTATTTCAATGACATTTGTCTGGACCTTAGTCAATATCAATTTGATTATCCTGTTTTGGGCCCTAGTATACTAATACATAAAAATGATAGCATTCTAGAATCTTCATCATCTGGTGATATTGGTAATGATTTAGCAATTATCGAGAATGAATCAAAAAAAAGAAAAGCAAATATTAATAAATATGAGAATGACATAAGATTATGGCAAAAATTGCATCACATAAAGTCTTTTGAAGAAGCTAAGATAAACTATTATGTCTATAATAATCTGATGTTTTTAAAACCTAAAGAAAAAATAGTTTTGGAATTTTATTTCGATTTAAATAACATTACAAAAGAGAAATACATGAATTATTTTTATAGATTAGAATCTGGTCAAAACTATTCATTAAATATTTCACTTAAAATTAATGAATGTATTTATAATTATCTTACGGGCTATCAAAAGAGTAAACTCAAGAAGTATAAATTATTTTATGGAACTATTGTTAGCAATAAAATAGAATTAAAATAAGTATGAATATTTATGCTTAAATGTTTGATTTTAAAATACATTAAACAAAAAATAATAAAACAAGAGTAGGGTATATACCTGCTCTTGTTTATTTTAGCTTTAAAATATAGCCAAATGATTGTGAATCATTCCTCGTGGATCAAATTGATGATATTTGGACTAGCAGATACTGTTAATGTTGCAGTGTAAGCTAATCTAATTGTGAGATTATAGATGTCAATGATTATTACCCCTTCGGGCTGAATCATTTAAAATCCGGGACGGCATTTTTTGGGCAGGGAAGCTATAAGAGCTATAAGTACAACGGGAAGGAGCTTCAGGAAACCGGAATGTACAGCTACGGCTGGAGGGAGATATGCCGGATATCGGAAGATGGAACGGGATAGACCAGTTGGCGGAGAAATATTTATCTACCGGTACCTACACTTATGTTGCAAACAATCCTGTTTCCAATGCAGATGTTGACGGCAGGTGGTTTAATAATGATGGCAGTATTGATGTATCAGGAACTGCCAACGGTTTTGTTAGGACAAGGTCGTATGCACAGTCTTATCTGGGACAAAATTCTCAACAAGGTGGCGGATCTGCTGAAGTGATCGCCAAGATGGTAGCCCTGGGCGGTGATTGGTACAATACAGGATATGGTTTTGCAGGTACGGCAAAGATTGGTCTCGCTTATGACGGAAGTTATACAAGTTTAAATACAGACTTGGATGATTATTTCAATATTCCTACGGTTTATCTTACAGGAAAAAGTTCAGGTTGGGGAAATCAGATACAAAGCCATTTCAATTCCTTTATTAATAAATGGAATAAACCAGGTGGTGTTTATGGTGCTATACAAGGATTAACTTCTTATCTTGCCAATTCGATAGACGGCTTTATTGGAACTACGAACGAAGAGTTCCCTCAGATTACAGATCCGGGAGGTCTGGCCAGAACGGATTTTGATGCCAGTACTTGGGATAAGTTCAGACCGGGAGATAAAACCTTTATTTTAGATAAGGGAAGCTTTATACAACCCGCTAGCTTACCCGGAGGTAATGGTTTTGGAGATAGAGATAATGCCTTTGCTGAGGGAGTTAAAAATTTATTAGATGTTATAGGATTATTTAATAAAAAAGAAATTGATACTGTATATTTTCGAAACTATACCTTTGATAAAGATGGAATAAAAGACACTTTATATCAAACACCAATAAAAAAAGGAGAAACTTGGGAGTCAGCATATAATAGGGTTTATAAAATGGCAGATTCAATAAAAACATCAAAATATTAACAATTTAAAAATGAATAAACACATTTTAGTCTATCTTTTGTTTTTTTTAATTTTTTCGTGTAAAAAAGAAAAATCAAAAGATTATGAAGAACTAAGTTCAGCAGAATATTTTTCAATTCCAACTAACTTAAATAATTTAACTAGCCTGAAAAAATATAAAATAAATGATTCAATATACGCAATAAGAGGTAGATTTAATATTTATGAAATAACAGGACAAGTTAAAAAAAATGGAATAAGAACAGGTTGGTGGGAAGCGAAGAATTATAAAAACAAAATATTAGTAGCAAGATTAGAATATAAATTGATTGAAAACAAAGAGTTTGTTAATCAATATGTTTTATTTAAAAGTGGAAAAATAGACACATTGAAAAGTAAGTTTTATAGTTTGGGCAAAGATCATAAATCTCTAAAATATAGGTTTTATATGCCTTATCAGCCCAAAAAATTACGCTCTGAAGGAAATTTAAACTATAGATATTCTTTTCAAGGTAAGGAACATAAGCATTTAAAGATCAGATGTATAAAAAATGGAAATATTTATTATTGTGAAATTCCTATATCTTTAGATAATATTAATACATTAACTATTTTAGGTAATTTTTGGGAAATGGTTCAATTAGAAAATGGAGATATAGTAGAAAATAACATTTATGTAGAAGATACTTTGAAGTAGTAACACAAATCTTTCAGCTGGCAGGTTGCTGAGATTGACTGGAAGATCGGTCATGTATCAAAATTAGTAATATGCGGATCTGGTCATGTATCAGAGTTAGTGATAGAGAGTTTATTTGTATTTAAACATTTGATTTTTAAAATGCATTAAGCAAGAATAAAAAAACAAGAGTAGGATATTCACCTGCTCTTGTTTATTTTAACCTTAAAAAACATAGCCAAATGATTAAGAATCATTCTTCATGTATCAGATTATTGATATGCGAATATAATCGACAATTCTTGCTTTAAGGTAAAATAAATTGGGACCAAATAATCAATAAGAAGTAGGTGGTAACCTTTAGATCGTAGATTACCAGTAAGACCTGAAATTCTGTCTCACTACTGTTTAATAACCATGGGAATATGAACAGAAGGTTATTCGGATATGAGGCCATTTATCAGCATCCTGTCGGAACAGAAGCAGAGTATAATGGATACACATAATGCCTTTGCAGAAGGAGTTAAAAATTTATTAGATGTAGTAGGTTTATTGCAGAAGAAACCTGATCGCTTATTCTGTATCTGAAACTTGGACTTACAATAAAGATGGTTCATCTAGAAAGTTAAATACTGGCAAATATATCAAGAATATAGATACACTAGGCTTTATGAGATTTATGAATGAAGTTGATAAACAAAGAGAAATCAAAAAGTTAAATTTAAAATAATGAAAAACATATTTATGTTAATTACAGGAATATTTATAATAAGTTCTTGTACTAAAGAAAAAAATAAGATCGATAGAATATTAAAAAAAGAAAATTTTACATCGACTGAATATTTTTCTATTCCAACTGATTATAAAAAGTGGAAAAATTATGATGAAATTATTATAAATGATTCTTTAAAAAAAATTAGTGGAGATTTTAATCAATATAGAATTGAAGGATTTATAAATAATGAAAACAAAAAAATAAATTGGTGGATAATTAAAAATAAAGCTGACAAGAATGCAGATAACGCCAGAATTGAGTATAGAATTATTGATGGTAAAGAATATGTGAATCAATATATTTCTTTTAATTCAAAAGGCGATTATATAACTAATAGTATGTTTTATTCTAAAGAAAATTTAAACATACCAAATTTTGTACGTTATAAATTTTTTACGCCAAGTGAAAAAGCAAAAATAAATAGTTTAGCAAAATTTTCTCTTTATTATCTTTATGATGGTAAAGAGATAAAATCAGAAGATTTAAAGTGTCAAAAAAAAGATAACTATTATTATGTAGATTTAAATACTCCCAAAAAGCAAAATATTGTTATTAAAGGTTTGTTTGAAGAAGGCTATCAATATACTAACGGAGAAATGGGTGTTAATAATATTTACATATTAGATACTTTAAAATAAATTGGCCATATTCGAGTTAGTTATACAGACGTATTTGTAGTTAAGTATTTAATTTTCAAAGTATATTAAGTAATAAAGAATTAAAAACAATATATCTATGAAAAATAAAACAATAATTAAATTAGAGAAAAAGATTCTCTTCATGATCACTATTTTATTAATGTTTAGTTGTAGAAAGCAAGAAACAACACCACTAAATGTGCTAAACTTAACTAATTTAAATGATTATCAAGTTACAAAAGTAAATATTAATGATTCTATTACTAAAGTTACAGGGATAAATAAAAACTATCTAATAAAAGGTAATATAAATACTTACGATAATTCTAAAGAAGGATGGTGGAAAATAAAAAATAGAATGAATGAAGATGAATACGATATAGAATATATTAATATTGATAAAGAGATTGAAAATCAGATTAAAATTTACACAAATAATAATCTTAATATTGATGCTAGTAAGTTTTATACAATTTCTTCTGATAAGGATCAATGCAATATTAAAATCCATTTTCAAAAATCAAATTTTGAGACCACAGATATTGAATTTTCTTACACAGTATCAGATACAGTTCAAAGGAAGATAATAAAAGAGGGTGTTTTAAAACTTAAACAGGATAAAGATTTTTATTCATGCAATATTCCTATAAATAAAAATGAAAGTGTTATTGGAATAGTAACTAGAACATCTAATTTAAAACAAAAAGAAGGTGTTATACTTACAGTTGATAGAATGTTTATAAAATCTAATTTATAAATAAAATCTAGTGATCTTGACTACGTTCATGTATCAAAGTTAATGGTAATACTTGTTTGTATTTAAATATTTGATTTCAAAGTGAACTAAATTAGAAATAATAAAAACAAGAGTAGGATATCTGCCTTGTAAATTTCCCTGAAAATGTATCCATTTAAAGATAGAGTTTTTGCTTTAAAAAACTTTAAATTTAAATATGAAAAATATAGTATTTTATAGCAAATGTTATGACGACATACAAAGGAATTCAAGTAAATGTGGTAGACAATCTTTATATTGAAACAGATGGATTAAATCTTTATATAAATAAAGAAATCAGAATTATAATTCATGAATATCCACCAGAAAACTATATAGATGTTATGAAGTACATTATAGATTATATCATAGATAGTAAACCGGTCATTTCTGAGAATCAAAATATTGGATATTATTCATGGCTTTTGCAATTTAGATTAAATGAAAATAATTTCTATGATTTATATGAAATAAATTTTGATGGAAGTGATTTTAATAAAGGTTGTGATACTGCGATTTTAGTTGTTAGGCAACAAAGTGAAATATGTTGGCAACAAAATTTTATTCCAATTTTTCCAAACTTCAACCAGTCAGTAATTATATCAGATGGTGTTTATGAAGGAAAAGATGTTGAGGGCATCAGATATGATTCACCTCAAGATGAAAGTGGTTGGTATTTAATTACAGATGATTATAACGGCGATCTTAAGTCATTGAAAATGGTACACTTTTATCATGTTGCTTTTGCTCGTCCTGATATTTTAAAGTATTTAGCGATACCTTATGGACATAGATTGCTGGTGAAAAGGGGAAATGTTCAAATAAGTGAAAATGATTAAGCTAATAGTTAATTAAGTGAGCGATAAAAAATGGAAGAAATAAATACAGAAGAAATTTTTAATAAAAGGAAAGAAAATCTAAAAGAGTTTTTGACTAGAAATGTACTAGTGTATAAGAATCAATCATTAGAAGAAGTGATAGGTATTTTAGAGCTTTACAAATTCGATAATAGATTAAATAAAAAGGGTACATTGACCCATTTTATAATTGATAGTGCTGATTTAGATTATTCAATTGGAGAAAAAATAATTGAATTTGATAATTGTATTAGATGAAATGTTAGTTATTAATTATGTATCAGATGTAGTGGTATTTGGATATAATCGGAAATTTCCAGTTTAAGGTACAATAACCTAGGCCAGGTATCAGAAGGTCATGTATCAGAGTTAGTGATAGAGGATTATCTGTTGTTAAATGCTTGGTTTCAAAATACATTGAATTAGATTAATAAACAAGAGTAGAAACTCTACCTGCTTTTATTTTAGCCTAAAAAAATATAGTCAAATGATTGAGGATCATTCTTCATGTATCAGATTAATGATATGTAGATTTGCAAATACTGTTATTCTTGGTTAAACTTCCCTGTTTTGAAGACTTCCCTTTTTATCAAACAGTTAAAAATATAAACTTAAATTTTTGTAAATTAGTAACCGTCTGTTGCCCAATAAGCAGCTGAGTTATTTTCCATATATATAAATAAGTATGAAATAGTTAGAGTTCTTTTAAATGGCGAATGGAACTATGCCATGAAGAACCGAATTCAGGCACATCGAAGTTTGGAATGGAAGTAATTTAATCAGTGGATTTGATGCTCAAATGTTTGATGCAACTGAAATAGTTTTTTGGAAAGTTAATTAATCAAAGAATAATGTTGTTAAAAAAATATCAGTTACTGATTGCTTGTACTCTTTTTGTAGCATGTGTTCAGGAGAATGTAAAAACTGATAGTAAAGATTTTAAGAAAGCACTTGATATAAAGCTTAAAAACTTTGTAACCAGAGATTCTTTGCTTAATAAAGCAGCTATAGCTAACAAACACATTAAATCAGGTATTTGGATTAATCAAAATTTTAGAAAGTACCTTTTAGGTGATTCAATAAGTGAAAACTCCATATTACCATTGACTTTGACTATTGAAAAAGAACGATTCTTTCTTACGTATAGATATGAAGGAGCCAGAATTTATTCTCCACTAAAAGAAGGAACCTTAAAACAGGTTAATGACTCGTTAATAAACATCCATATTAAAAAGCAAAATATTTCATTTTTGAAGGCGGTTGCTGATGATAATGGAACACCGGATTTAAGCTCTGAACTTAGCAGAAGTATATTGGATTATAAAAAACTAGCAGCAATAATTGATGTAAATTCCAAGGATACAATAAATCTCACAGCCACTCAACCAAATTGGACGCGAGAAGTATATTGCAGTACTAATACGCATGATTTTAAATATAAAATATTTTATTCATACCCAGTGATTTTTGAAGGAAGTATTACCCATTCAAGATATTATTTAAAGGTATACGGAATATTGCCGTTAGAGAAAACCTACGAACTGATACTGAAAAATAAAAAATATGAATTAAGAGATTTGGAAACTTCAAAGATTGTTTATGAGTTTATGATGAAATAACTAAGATTTTTATTTTTTAATAATCTTAGTGTCAGTGGAGCACCTGCAAATGACTCAACATCATCCCGGAACTGGGTAGATTCTTTATTGTATATCCCTTAAGCAAAAAGTGCGCATATCTATCTCATTGCAATTTTTCTGAGAATAGGATTATAGATTCAATACTGTGGAAATTGAGAAAGTAAGCAACGTAAAATCATCTGGAAATCAGGTCATAGATAAGTTGATTGCAAGGCTAAAAAAGGGTATGAAAGATTTCCTGTTCAGATTATCCAAACTTTTTGCTTAACCCCCAACTTTTGCGCTTGATCCATAATTTTTATCCATACATTGATTAAAGCTGCAAAAATAAAAAAACATCCCAGTGTTGGGATGTTTTGTGAAGTATTTTAAATTTCTTACGCTTTCAGGTACCTCGAATAAGCATATCCTTCCTGCCCGTCATCCGTTTTTACTTTCCACCAGTCATCGGAAGTCTGCTCGATCAGGGTTACGGAAGATCCTTTGGAGGCTTTTCCAACCACGGCTGCATCGGTAGAAGGCTCCTGGCGGATGTTCAGGTTGGAATCTTCGGTAGCTACCGTAAGCGGTGCTCCTGCAGATAAACCTGCCACCTGCACATCGATGTTGATATCAGAAGCTGAGTAAGAAGAGTCGATGGCACCTAATGCATTCCACACTGCGTCTTTGGCAGCGGTGTTGGAGGCATTGCCGGAAACATACAGGATTCCGTCCTGTTCCTGAACCTGAAGATTCGTAATCCCGGCAGACTGGGCTGCGGAAATTACTCCTGAATATTTATCTTGTAATGTGCTCATGATGTTTATTTTACTGTGTAATTATAATTTACTTTGCCTACTTTCAGGGCATCAACCGATTCTTTGATCTTTCTGGCCTGTTGCGCAGATACATTTCCGGTAAGGGTCAGCTCACCGTTAACCGTCTGTACTTTTACAGAAGGGAAATCTTTAAGGGCATCCTGGACTTTCTGCTGAACGGCAGGATCTGTAGCGGACTGGGTCTCAACCGGAGCCATTGCGGCAGGGGCAACGGTAGCCATGTCGTGGACATCTTTTACTCCGTTGATGGCCTTCAGCTGTTTGATCATGGCATCTTTCGCTTCCTGGCTTTCAAAAGTTCCGCTCAGGTGGGCGACACCGTCTTTAATCTCAACCGATGCATTAGGGTTTGACGTTACTACCGTAGTAGCCTGCGTCTGTAAATCTGCATCAGACACTTTCTTTTTACAAGAAACCGCTCCGAAGGAAATAGCTACAGCCAGGGCAGCCATGGTGATGGTTTTTTTCATAAAATGTATATTTAATAGGTTAGTATACCCAAATGTAACACTAAAATGTATACCAAAATCATATAATCGGGTAAATGTCCCGCAGATTTTTTGAAATCTTATGGGGATTGGGATTTAAATATCTGTCCGGAAGAATTTGGTATCATTTTCATCAAGCGTTTGCGCCAATGGAAAAACCATTATATTTGTGCAACTTGAATTGGAAGATATGAAAGGACAAAACAAACTCTTTATAGCCATTATTATAGCCCTTGTTCTCGGGGTAGCCATCGGAGGCCTGGTACATATACGGTATCCTGAAAGTGCAGAACCGTTTTCTAAGAATATCAAGCTTTTAGGCACGGTATTCATCAGGCTGGTCCAGATGATCATTGCACCGTTGGTATTCACGACCCTGGTGGTGGGGATAGCCAAGATGAGCGATATTAAAATGATCGGCAGGGTAGGGACCAAAGCCATGCTGTGGTTTATTTCTGCCTCACTGCTTTCTTTGTTCATAGGACTGATCCTGGTGAACTGGCTCGAACCGGGACATGTCACACAGCTGCCCATCCAGGATGCAGCTTCTGCCGAAGACTTATTAAAGACCAGTAAAGGCTTTTCCATGGAGGATTTTGTCAAGCATATTATCCCTAAAAGTTTATTTGAGGCTTTTGCCACCAATGAAGTATTGCAGATCGTTGTATTTTCCATTATGTTCGGGATTGCGCTGGCCAATATGGGCGAAGAATATTCTCAGCCCGTAGTCAAATTGTTTGATATCATAGCCCACGGGATCCTGAAAATGGTAGGCTACATTATGTGGTTTGCGCCGTTTGGGGTGCTGGGTGCAATTGCTGCTGTAGTCGCTACCAATGGATTTGAAATCTTTAAAGTATATGCCATTTACCTCAGAGACTTTTTCTTTGCTTTAGGCATACTCTGGCTGGCGCTTCTGCTGGTAGGATACTTCATCCTGGGCAACCGTCTCTTCGAGCTTCTGAGAAGGATCAAAGAACCTTTGCTGATTGCTTTTTCAACCACAAGCTCCGAGGCGGTATTCCCTAAGCTGGTGGAAGAACTGGAACGGTTCGGGTGTAATAACAGGGTCGTATCATTCATCCTGCCGCTGGGGTATTCTTTTAACCTGGACGGAAGCATGATGTACATGACTTTCGCCTCCATATTCATTGCCCAGATCTATGGAATTGAGATGTCAATCGGTCAGCAGATTACCATGCTGCTGGTTCTGATGCTCACCTCCAAAGGGATTGCCGGTGTTCCGCGGGCTTCCCTGGTTATTATTGTGGCTACCTGTTCCATGTTCGGGATTCCGCCGGAAGGCATTGCCCTGATCCTGCCGATCGACCATTTCTGTGATATGGGGAGAAGCATGACCAATGTTCTCGGGAATGCCCTGGCAACTTCTGCGGTGTCCAAATGGGAAGGACAGCTGGATAATCACGGAGGAGATCTTTAATGAATACTGAATGTAGATTCTGAACTGTATAATGACGGAATGGGAAGACTATAAGAAACAGATTGAGGATAACGGCTTTGCTGTGATCAATGATGTATTCTCAGAAGAGGAAATAGACATGATCCTGAAGGGCATTGAGGATGCCGATGCTTCCGGTGATACCTTCAGGAAATCGGAAGAGCTTTTTGCCATCCGGCAGTTCCTGAAAGGAGTGCCGGAAGTTAGAAAATCTGTTTTCAGCAGCCGGCTTGGTTCTGTTGTACAGGAAATTTTTGGTAACAGCTATTTTGCTGTAAAAAGCATTTATTTTGATAAGCCTGAATCTTCCAACTGGTATGTTGCCTACCATCAGGATCTCACCATTTCCGTAGACCGGAAAGCTGATGTTGAAGGTTTTGGTCCCTGGACCACCAAGCAGGACCAGTTTGGCGTACAGCCCCCGCTGGAAATCCTGGATCATATGTTCACCATCAGAATCCATCTGGATGATACCGATGAATACAACGGAGCCCTGAAAGTTGTTCCCGGCTCTCACGCCAAAGGTATCTACAGGCCTGAAACCATCGACTGGACCTCTGAAAAAGAAGTGATCTGCAAGGTGAAAAAAGGGAGCGTCATGATTATGAAGCCCCTGCTGCTGCATGGATCCAACAGGACAACAAACGGAAAAAGAAGAAGGGTTATCCATATCGAATTTTCCGATCTTGAGCTTCCCGGCGGCCTGCAATGGTCTGAAAAAATAAGCGGATAATGAATTGATCAGTCAATGACTAACATTCATGCGTTCCATAAAAATTAAGCTCCCTTTGAACAGTTTTCAGAGGGAGCTTAATTTATTACTATACAGGCTTACTTCACGGAAATTTCATCTAAAAAAATGTACGCTTCGCCTCCGGCGCCCTGATGCCATTCAGGAAGTTTACCGTAGTAGTATGCTTTTACTTTCAGATACCGTGCCTGCGTCGGAAGGATGTCTGCACTGAAGTCTTTTACCTGTACCGTTTCATCCTTGGGATCTACTGTATTGTTGACTGTAGATAACAGGATATAATCTTTACCGTTCATTGAGGCATAATATTCCACTTTTTTGGGCATCAGGATCCATGCGCGGCTGTCCTGAAGGTACGTGGAAGACAGTTGGTTCATATCCTGAGGAGATTTGAAATCAATTACTGCCTCAAAATTCTGTCCCTGGTATCCCTGCCATTCGCCTTTTCTCCAGTTGACATCTCCATGGATGCCGTCAATCAGGGCCAGTTTGCCTCCGGCGGTATACTGTGGATTCATGGTAGCATTCACGGTAATATCCCAGTAATTCGGCCTCCTGTTAAAATTAGCGGTGGTGATCGAACTTTTCTCGCCGTTCCGTTCTGCATAAGCTGAAACCGTAGTGGTTTTATTAATGGTAAAAGGCTCTTTGTACGCCTTAAATGTTTTCCTCACATTGGCATCACTTTCATCCAGGGTCATATAGTATACTTTGTCTCCCGGATTCAGCGGGGTGATGGTTACTTTGGTGGAAAAGTCGAACAGGCGGTCTGCCGCAATCACAGGGGAAGCTGTAAGCGCATCATATTTCAGGTCTTTGAATGCACTTACATTTTCAAATCCCAGTTTCCTGAGCTCATCCCTTCCGGTATTAGGAGTAATCGTCCGGGTCGTTCCGTCTTCAAGATGGATTTTTACCTCATCAAAATAAGGTTTTGTCGTCTGCCATTCCGGTAATCCCGGAGTTACCGGGTAAATTCCCAGGGCGCTTAAGATGTACCAGGCACTCATCTGCCCGCAGTCTTCATTACCGATCAGCCCATCCGGCGCATTTTTATACAAATGGTCGAAGATATATTTTATTTTTTCATCGGTTTTCTCAGGCTTGCCTACATAATTATACAGGTAGGCGATATGGTGGCTTGGCTCATTTCCCTGGGCATACTGTCCCATAAGTCCGGTGATGTCCACCTGCTCCCTTCCTGTGGTGGTATCAGGCGCAGCAAAAATAGCATCAATAAACTGCTCGAATTTTTCCTGTCCTCCGTGAGCGGCTATCAGTCCCGGGATATCCTGCTGTACGGAATAGGAATAATGCCATGAGTTGCCTTCCGTATAATTGTTGTTCACTTCCCTCGGATCAAAAGGCTGGTACCAGTTGCCGTTCTTCCTCGGCTGCATAAATCCGTTCTCAGGATTGTAGAGGTTTTTCCAGTTCTGGGAACGCTTCATGAAATACTGGTAATCTTCCTTTTTGCCTAAAATTTTGGCCATCTGGGCAATACACCAGTCATCATAGGCATATTCCACAGTTTTGGAAACGCTTTCATGTTCATCATCAATACTGATATAATTATTCTGCTTATAGGCATTCAGCCCGAAAATATCCAGCATCGCCGAATGTTTGGACGCCTCAAAAGCTTTTTCATAATCAAAACCTTTGATGCCTTTAGCCATGGCATCCGCAATGACGGATACCGCATGGTAACCGATCATGCATTCCGTTTCGTTAGAAGCGAGCTCCCATACCGGAAGTTTTCCGCCCTGCTCGTATTGCCTGATGAAAGTATTGATAAAATCAGCGGTTCTTTTCCTGTCGATCAGCGTCATTAAAGGATGCGCTCCCCTGAAGGTATCCCACAGTGAAAAAACCGTATAGTAATCAAAGCCTTTAGCCATGTAGAACTTATTGTCCCTTCCCCTGTACTTGCCGTCTGCATCCATATTGATGTTAGGCTGGGTGAAAACGTGGTAGAGTGCGGTATAAAAAATGGCCAGCTTGTTTTTGTCGGCGGATTTTACTTCTATTTTTGAGAGTTCTCTGTTCCAGTCTGCAGCAGCCTGCTTCCTGATATTTTCAAAATCATCGGACTGTCCTTCTGCCAGCATATTTTTTCCTGCTCCTTCATAGCCGGTTGGCGAAATGGCAACTTTTACATTGATTTTTTCCCCTTTCTTTACTTTTGCCGAAAAAGCAAGCGCCAGCCGGGTGCCGGTATATATATTGCTACCCTGGCTTCCGTTCACTTCTTTCCGGGAGACCTCCATAGGTTTGGAAAACTCGATCCTTGCATAAATATACTGGTTGGTGGCCCATGCAGAACTTTTCCTGAATACTTCAATGGTTTTAGCGTCAATGACCTTCACTTCGCCTTCCAGCAGCTTATCGCGGTGGTTCAGGTCCAGGATGATGTTGGCGGTTCCGGCGTTGTTGAAGGTGTATTCATGGTAACCGACCCTCTTGGTGGTGGTCAGCCGTACATCGATATTGTTCTTGTCCAGTTTTACCGAATAAAATCCGGCAGAGGCTTTTTCATTTTTATGGGAAAATGCAGATGAGTATTCTTTAGGGCTGAGGCCGGCTTTCCCCATGGTCGGCATCAGCATAATGTCTCCGTAGTCTGAGACTCCCGTACCGTTGAGGTGGGTGTGCGAGAATCCGTAGATCACAGCATCGGAATAATGATAGCCGCTGCATCCGTCCCAGCTGCCGTCAATACGGGTATCGGGAGACAGCTGTACCATCCCGAAAGGCACAATGGCACCGGGAAACGTATGCCCATGGCCACCGGTTCCGATGAATGGGTTGACATACTGCGCATAATTCTGTGAAAAAGCATGGGCTGAAAGGACTCCCAGCAAAACAAAAAGTATTTTTTTCATTGTTACCGTAAAAAGTCCTTAAAAATACTATAAAAATACGGACCCTAAAAGAATTTATCTATAGCCCCGTTTACTTATTCCAAATAGGTAAAATTTCCTTAACTTTGTAATCAATTTATTGAGTTTATGTTGACGAAAGAAAAGGTTCAGGATTTCCTTAAAGAAATAGAAGTTGATGATCTGGTGAATAATCTTCAGATTATGGGCGATGACGTGTATATTGATATGACGGCTCATTCACCGGCAATGCATGAGAAAAAGAAACTGGAAGCAGCCATGAAGCAGGCTTTTGCCAGTGAGTTCGGTGAACATGTTCACCTGAAACTGAAAATCGTTTCTCCGGAACCGACTGAAATTCAGCAGAGCCAGATCAAAGGGAAGCAGATCAAAGGCATTCAGAACGTTATTGCCATCGCTTCCGGAAAGGGAGGCGTAGGGAAATCTACGGTAGCAGCCAATATGGCGGTAACCCTTGCCAAGATGGGCTTCAAAGTAGGATTGCTGGATGCAGATATCTACGGCCCTTCTGTTCCAACGATGTTCGATACCGAAGGCGAAAAGCCGATCTCAGTAGACATAGACGGAAAAAGCCTGATGAAGCCGATTGAAAATTACGGTGTTAAGATGCTTTCCATCGGTTATTTTTCAGGAGCCAACCAGGCAGTGGTATGGAGAGGCCCTATGGCATCAAAAGCCCTGAACCAGATGATCCGCGATGCGGCATGGGGAGAACTGGATTTCCTTCTGATCGACCTTCCTCCGGGAACGGGTGATATCCACCTTTCCATCATCCAGGAAGTTCCGGTAACCGGTGCTGTAATTGTAAGCACGCCTCAGCATGTTGCCCTGGCAGACGTAAGAAAAGGGATTGCCATGTTCCAGATGGAAAGTATCAACATTCCGGTATTGGGGCTGATTGAAAATATGGCTTACTTCACACCGGAAGAATTGCCGGATAATAAATATTATATCTTCGGGAACCAGGGAGCGCAGTATCTTGCTGACGACCTTGGAATTCCGGTACTGGGGGAAATTCCTTTAATCCAGAGCATCAGGGAGGCCGGAGATGTTGGAAGACCGGCTGCCCTTCAGGAAGATTCCAAAATTGCAGAGATCTATACTGAAACCGCAAGAAAAATGGTGGAAAGCTTAGTGGAAAGAAATAAAAACCTTCCTCCTACGGAAGCTGTGAAAATTACCACAATGGCCGGATGTTCCCCAAAAGCAAAATAATTCATCCCAAACGGTTGGGACCAATGACTGAATACAATATATGGAAACAAATATAACACACGAAGACACCGTAACAAGGGTAATGGAAGCCCTGGAAAGCATCCGTCCGTTCCTGAACAGGGATGGGGGCGATATAGAGCTTATCGATGTAAAGGGTAACCAGGTTTTTGTAAAACTCCTTGGAAACTGCTCCGGCTGTTCCCTGAATTTCTCAACCCTTAAACTGGGCGTTGAAAACACCATCAGGCAGCATGCTCCGGAAATTGAAAAAGTAATAAGTGTAGAGTAACCGAATACGATACCGATACGAGATAATTTCAAAGGCAGACTGTTACAGTCTGCCTTTTTGGTATCATAAAACAATAAGGAATAGGTATTATTCCCTGGTGAGTTATGAAAGACAGATTCTTCGCCGAAGGCTGCAATAATGAGGGGTTATTTTGCTGCAGCCTCCAATTCCCGTGTTTCTAGAATCATAAATAATGGTCATATTGAATTTTTTCAGGTATATGGTTATTGAGTGATGAAGATATGAAAAATTTTAATTAAATAAATGTTTGTAGGTTAAAAATATTTATCTAAATTTGATAAGTGAGGCACTTGCAAAGGGCTTTATATTTAATTTTTGTGTTATTTTATTGTTTTAGATCTAAAAATCCCCGGAATATTCCGGGGATTGATCGTAATAAGATATCATTGGCGATTCTTGTTATTTCACCATAATCCTTTTGATGTAACCTTCTGCGGTCTTCATCATATATATTCCTGAAGACAATCCGGATGTAGGTATTGTTAAGGCAGTCTTTTCTTTTGTGATCAGTTTTCCGGACATGTCATAGAGTTCATATCCCTGGGCACGGTTAAAATACAGCGTATTACCCTTTGTCACCGGATTCGGAAAGACGTTGAAGGTCACTTTTTCAGTAGCGGTTTCTCCCGTTGCAAGCGTAGGTGCACCAACGACCTCATACATGGATAATGTTCCGCTGATTTCATTGGCTACAATAATATATCCTTTGCCATTGGCTGTATTGGCCGGAGCTATATAGGTAATCCCTTCAGGCCCGTTATCGCCGCCGTAGGCAGAAGTCATGCGTGAATGTTTGTAATCCGTAAATGTTGGGTTAGCGGGATTGGTTATGTTGTATACCATGACGCCTCCGGTCCTTTCCAGGGTGATGAATGCATAGGTCTGCCCGTTTATGGTTCCCAGTGCAACGCCTTCCGGTTCTGGGCCTTTGGCGCGGCTCCTGCTTTTTACGGTATTGGATTCATTGTCGGCATTAAAGATCAGCGGATGATTGGCTGCAATATAGCGCTCAAAGCTGTCCCCGCTGTCATAGATAATCTGTTTCGTATCTGCATTGAAAATGGAGAATGACCGTGCGCCCAATGCATTGATTTCTTCAAACTCAGGATCGCTGTTTGTATTTCCGTTCACATTGGTTACCCTGAACCTTCCCAGGTTATGGGATGCTTTCAGTACTGCTGCATTGGGGAATGCAGTACTGTCCAGAGTATAGCTGTTTGCGCCCACCGTTGTTCTTTCGCTGAATCCGGAGAGGTCTTTTTCATCCCCTTCATTGGCGGTGACAATGTAATGCGTATTTCCGACCGTATAATTCTGGATGGCATCCGGAGTGTAATACGCTTGTACAGGCCAGTTGGCAATCAGTATTTCCCCGTTATTATCGGAAGCGTCAAAGCCATTTCCGGGCAGGCTCATATCTTTTTTGCCAAGTCCCCATAATCCGGTAATGGTTTTGGTAGCCAGGTTAACTTCCGCAATACCGTTATTTTCCTGAAGGCTTACCCAGGCTTTCTGGCTGTCAGCGCTTACGGTAATATATTCCGGCTCAAGATCCTGAGACAAAGTATTGTTGGTCCTTACTTTCCTGAGTCCTGTTAATGTCAGTGCGGCAGCCTGCGAATCGAAATTATTAAAATTTAATGTTGTTACATTGCTCTGGCTGAGGCCGGCAATCCCTCCTGAAATATCAATGATGCTGACCGAACCTTCAGGATCTACCGTGTATGCATCATTCGGTTCTCCTTCATTGGCCGTAATCACCTTTGTCCCGTCCGGCGTAAAGGTAATCATGTCCGGTAAGGCTCCTACGGTAACCTGTTTCAGGAAATTCCCGTTGATATCGAAGAAAACGACAGAACCGTTCTGTTGCGGATTGGCATTAGGGGAAGCCGTTGCAATGATGCCGTTCTTCACGGCAATGCTGGTAATGCCTCCATAAGGTGCCATATTCACGGTCTGGATCACAGAAGGGGTATTGGGATTGCTGAAATTAATAATATCAAAAACATCGGTCAGCGAGCTGATGGTAAATAGCCTTTGGGTAGCCGGATCATGCACGACGATTTCCGTTGAGCTGCTGTTGTTCCCTGAAGGATCGAAGCTCCCGATATAATTGAGCTGGATCTGATGGGACGGAACCGGTGCCGGTTTATCATTATCAATAATGTAGACTGTGGATGAATGGTCCCCGGTAATGGTTGCGCCTGCCGGATTTTCCAGGCTTACGACAAAATATTCCGCCTGCTGTTCTTGTAGCGTATCATCAATAATCGGGATGTTTACGGTATAGCTGTTCATGGAAGGCGTAATCGCGATGCTTTGTGTGGCTAATGTAAAATCGCTGCCGTCAGCCGTGCTGAAAGGAGCAGGTTTAACAACGAGGTTTACCGTCGCATTGGAAGGGTTGTTCACATTGATCTTAAAGGCAAGTGTTCCGGCGTTTTCGGCTACCTTAATAAAGCTTTTCTCCATGGAGACTGATGTCGTTGCCGTAGTGAAGGTGCCGGAGGTTTGGGCACTGATGCTGTTATCACTGAAGTCTTCAACCGTATTCGGTTTCAGGGCAAGATAATAAGTCTGGTTAGGCAATAAAGGGGAAGTTGGAATGACCGTGATGATATTGTTGGCAAATGTTGCCGTAAAAGGCACCTGAGCGCCGGAAGCACTGCCGGTACGGAATTCAACCAGATTCTGCGCATTGGCACCGGTAATGGCGGAATTATCCGTCAGCCTCACATTTTCATTGAATGAAAGGGTAGGGTTTACGGTGATAGAAGCTGTGTTGCTGTTATTGGCAGGAAGGTAAGTAACTGTTGGCGGAGTCGTGTCCGTACTGGTTGTCGGAATGGCATCTACCGTAAAATTGTCAAAGCGGTTGTTGCCTCCGGTTCCGCCTCCTGGTGCTGAAAATTCAACTTTCAGTTTAAAATTGGGATTGTTGGAAACTCCTGAAACAGCTGAGAAGTCGAAGGTCACCAGCTGCGGATTGGCATCCTGAGGAGAAACCGTCTGATAAGGAACGAAGGTCGTACCATCTGTAGAATAGGACCAGCTTTGAGTTCCTGCACCCTGGCCGGAGCGTCTGGTTGTAAATTTTACCGTAACATTAGTATAGCCTGTAGTCGGCAGGGAAAACTGCAATCCGCCATCAATAGGATTATTGTATCTCAGATGGCTTCCTGCAGGATCACTGTTCCTGGCATTTAAGTTCTGAATGTCAAAATTTTGTCCGGTTCCGTTAGCATAGTCTATGACGCTGCTTCCGCCTGCTAAGGCTGTAAGTGAACCGTTAAGGAGGGTAGAAGACGCGGCGGTCAGAGAGGCAGCGGCGGTGTTATTGTTGAAATTCCAGTAATGGATAACGGTTTGTCCGAACAGGCTGCCCTGAAGGAAGAATGCAGCTATTACGGAACCTTTCAGAAAGTAATGGTTCGTCATTGTTATGTACTTTAATTTTTACAAAAATGAACGATATACCCCTGAAGTATTTTAATGGAATTTTAATAAATGATTAATAAATAGATCATCCTTGATGTTCCGTGCTATTTTCCCGTTTTACCGGTCATCATAAGAACCGTACTGCCTGTCTTATTGTCCATAGGATGTTTTTGCATGTAAAAGAAGCCTGAAATGGCAGTAAGTACCAGTAAAATGAAGGCTACCAGGAATATGCGCTTGATCATGTCTTTCATATCGAAAAATTTTAATGTTGATGGTAAATAAATCAATCTGCTCCTCCTATCAAGATCCTGGCTCCTGCTCCTTGCTGATGCTTTGGAAACAGGAACGGACTTTCAGTATTGATACTACTGATGACGTTCATCAAATATATTTTACCTTAGAACAATGCAAAAATCGTACAATTTATTCTTTAGAATTTAAAACAGTATCAGGATATCCTGATTATGGAGTGAATTTAACATTTTTTATTTGAATTTATATTCCATTTTATAATTTTTTAGTGAAAAAACAAAAGAAAATGAAATGAGACTCTCTGGACTATTAGATAAAAGCCGGTTATGAGCGTAACCGGCAGTATGATAAAGAAAAATTTTTATTTTTTATCCTGAAGCTTGTGGTAGATATTCTGGATGAGTCCATCTGCCACTGAGATTTTAGGAACGAATATCCTGTTGATGTCTGCCCAGGACATCACATTATTATACACTTTCAATGCATGTACAACTACGTCAGCACGGTCTTCCCTCATATTATAGCGGGTCATCCTTTCCTCAAGGGTCATTTCATTGAATTCCTTATATACCTTTTTAATATGGGCAAGGGAAATCGGCTTGCCTTCTTTGGTTTTGCTCATAGAGAACACTTTGTTGATGTTTCCTCCGGAACCTATGGCTACAATGGTTTTTTTACTGTTGATATTCTTCCTGATTTCTTCCTTCATTTCCTTCCAGTTATCTTCGGTAACCAGGTTATTCAGCAGTCTGATTGTTCCTATATTAAAGGATTTTTCATACTTCATCTTATCATTTTCATAGAAAGTAAGCTCTGTAGATCCACCTCCCACATCTACGTACAGATAGGCAAATTCCTTATCCAGGCCTTCAGCAACATGGTTTTCATAGATGAGGGTAGCTTCTTCGTCCCCTGAAATGATTTCGATGCTGATGCCTGATGTTTTCTCTACTTCCTCAATAATATCCTTTCCGTTGGCTGCATCACGCATGGCACTGGTAGCACAGGCGCGGTAATGGTCCACCTGATAGATTTTCATCAGGTCACTGAAGATCTTCATGGCGTCAATCACCATTTTCTCACGTTCTTCCCCGATTTTTCCGAGCGTGAAGACGTCCATTCCCAGTCTCAGGGGGATCCTGAGAAGGTTCAGTTTGATGAATTCAGGTTTGTTGTTATTTTCTTTTACTTCATTGATCAGGAGCCTTGCGGCATTACTTCCGATATCTATCGCTGCAATCTTCATTCAGGGTCTGTTTTGGCTTTTAAATATTTATAAATTTCAATCTGGGAGCGGCATTGCTTCTTATTATTCCTCACGTATTCATTATCGAGCTTTTTATTCAAGATCCTGGCCTTTACATTATCCCTCAGCTGGATGTCCAGAATATCTTTCATTTCTTTTTTCAGGTCTTTGTCGGTGATCTTTATCGCTGCCTCGATACGGTTGTCCAGGTTCCGTGTCATCCAGTCTGCTGAGGAAATGTACATGTCTTCTGCCCCTTTGCTGTAAAAATACATCACGCGGGCATGTTCCAGGTATTCATCCACAATGCTTATGGCATCTATTTTTTCTTTAAAATCTTTATGATTGACGGCGCAGTAGATTCCGCGGACAATCATTTTAACCACTACCCCGGCTTTAGCCGCATCATAGATCTTAAGAATCATTCCGCGGTCGCTCAGCGAGTTGACCTTGATGATCATTTCAGCTTTCCGTCCTGCTTTGGCTTCCTCGATTTCCCGGTCGATATGGTGGATGAACTTCTCACGCATAAACTGCGGACAGACCAGAAGGTTTTTACAGGTTTTCAGGACCGGCATAAAGTCGTCCTTCGGTTTTTTCAGGACGGAGAATACTTTGTTGATATCTGCCATCACGCCGCGGTCGGAAGTCATCAGCAGGTGGTCCCCGTAGACCCGTGCCGTTTTTTCGTTAAAGTTTCCGGTGCTCACGAAGCCATATTGAAGTGTTTTATTATGAGCGCGCTTTTTGATGACGCAAAGTTTAGCATGGACTTTCTTATTGGGAATACCGATCAGTACCCTGATGCCTTCCGGTTCCAGCATTTCTTTCCATTCGAGGTTGGATTCTTCATCAAACCTTGCCTGAAGCTCCAGCATGACCGTTACCTCTTTACCGTTTCTCGCGGCATAAATGAGGGCATTGATGATTTTTGAGCTGCTGGCCAGCCTGTAGGCTGTAATCTGTATGGATTTTACGTCGGGATCCATGGCTGCTTCACGCAGAAGGTCAATAACGGGGTTGTATTTATGGTACGGGAATGTAAGGAGCACATCGTTTTTTAAAATCACATCCGTAACCCGTTCTCCATGCTCAAAAGCAGGATGGGTAAAAGATGTTCTTTCTACCGGACGTTTGTAATCATCAAAAACATCCGGAAAATCCATGAAATGTTTGAAATTATGAATTTTTCCTCCCGGGATGATGCTGTCTTTCTTGGTGAGGTTCAGCTTACGGATCAGGAGCTCGAGCAGTGCCTTATCCATATCCTTGTCAAAGACAAACCTGGTCGGTTTTCCTTTCCGCCTGTTCTTAAGTCCTTTTTCTATCTTTTCTGCAAAATTGGTCCTGATGTCATTATCCAGGTCCAGCTCTGCATCTTTGGTTACCTTAAAGGCATGGGCAGAAAATTCGTCATATCCGAAGTAGGAGAAAATATGCGGCAGGTTGAACGTAATGATATCTTCCAGGAGCATGACATTCTTTTCTTTGGGATCTTCCGTAGGCAGCAGCAGAAAACGGCCGACAAACCGTGATGGGATCTCAATAATGGCATAATTGCTGGCATACTGCCAGTCTTTCTTGCTCATGGCCACGCCAAGATAGAGGCTTTTGTCCCTTAAATAAGGCATTGGCGTATTTTCATGCAGCAGGATAGGGATGACGTTGGATTCTATTACTTCGTCAAAATATTTGCTGACAAATTCCTTCTGGACAGGTGTGAGGCTTTTCGGGGATTTGATAAAGACCCTCTGATCTGCCATTTCAGCCTGGATTTTCTTCCATGTCTTATCGAAATTCTGCTGCTGGTGGATCACGATGTCATTAATCCTTTGGAGTATTTTGGACGGAGCCTGATAAAATGACTCCGCAATGACCTTTTCCTTGAAATCCATCGCCCGTTTCAGTCCGGCAACCCGCACCCGGAAAAATTCATCCAGGTTGTTGGAAAATATTCCTAAAAAACGGATTCTCAAATGCAAAGGGACCTTTTCGTCCATGGCTTCCTGCAAAACCCTTTCGTTGAAGGCCAGCCAGGTAATATCTCGCGGATTGAACTGTAATGACATTTTTCTACTTTATTTGACCAAAAATAACAATTCGACAGATGTTCAGCGGTACTGTCCAGGTTAAACTTTAATTAACTTTTAAATACTATAATGTAATGTTGCGCGAACCTTTATTGTGTTCATCTTCATAAGATCATGCCTTTCAAATATACGGTTAAATGGGTAATATTCAATACTGTATTATCAGGTATAGATGTATTTTTTTTCTTGTCTATAATTTTCAAATTTATTTTTTTTATAATAATTACTGGTAGGCAAATCTTTCAGATGCAATCCTGGTTTATGCAATTGTGTCAATTTGTCACAAATTTTGATGTGGTACAAATATTGAGAAATGATGCATATAGTTTAAAAAAGAAAATTAGAAAAATAAAAATATTATGAGTAAAATAATCGGAATCGACTTAGGAACAACCAACTCATGTGTTGCCGTAATGGAGGGTAAAGACCCTGTTGTTATTCCTAACGCGGAAGGTAAGAGAACCACGCCTTCCATTGTTGCCTTTACAGAAGACGGAGAAAGAAAAGTAGGGGATCCTGCAAAAAGACAGGCGGTAACTAACCCTAAGAAAACAGTATATTCAATCAAGAGATTTATCGGGACGCACTTCAAGGAAGATGCGAAGGAAATTTCAAGAGTTCCTTACGAAGTGGTAAGCGGACCGAATGATACAGTAAAAGTAAAAATCGACGACAGAGAATATACACCGCAGGAAATCTCTGCTATGACGCTTCAGAAAATGAAGAAAACAGCTGAAGATTACCTGGGTCAGGAAGTAACAAGAGCGGTAATCACTGTTCCGGCGTACTTTAACGATGCTCAGAGACAGGCTACCAAAGAAGCAGGAGAAATTGCAGGTCTTAAAGTTGAAAGAATCATCAACGAACCTACTGCTGCTGCATTAGCCTATGGTCTGGATAAAAACCATAAAGACCAGAAAATCGCAGTATACGATTTAGGAGGGGGTACTTTCGATATTTCTATCCTTGATTTAGGAGACGGTGTATTCGAAGTATTGTCTACCAACGGTGATACGCACCTTGGAGGTGATGACTTTGATGATGTGATCATTAACTGGATGGCGGATGAGTTCAAAGCTGAAGAAGGAGTAGACCTGAAATCTGATGCTATCGCATTACAGAGACTGAAAGAAGCGGCTGAAAAAGCTAAGATCGAGTTGTCTTCTTCTCCACAGACTGAAATCAACCTTCCTTATATCACTGCTACAGCAACAGGTCCTAAGCACCTGGTGAAAACTTTAACCAAGGCTAAATTCGAGCAGTTATCTGCTGACCTGGTAAAGAGATCTATGGATCCGGTAGCCAAAGCCTTGAAAGATGCAGGTTTATCTACTTCAGATATCGACGAAGTAATCCTGGTAGGAGGTTCTACAAGAATCCCGATCATCCAGGAAGAAGTGGAGAAATTCTTTGGTAAGAAACCATCTAAAGGAGTAAACCCGGATGAAGTAGTAGCTATTGGTGCTGCCATCCAGGGAGGAGTATTAACCGGTGATGTAAAAGATGTATTGCTTCTTGACGTTACGCCGCTTTCTTTAGGTATCGAAACCATGGGTTCCGTATTCACTAAATTAATTGAAGCGAACACCACGATCCCAACTAAAAAATCTGAAGTATTCTCTACCGCGTCTGACAACCAGCCGGCAGTAAGCATCAGAGTAGGACAGGGGGAAAGACCGATGTTCAATGACAACAAAGAGATCGGTAGATTCGACCTTACGGATATTCCACCGGCACCAAGAGGAGTTCCTCAGATCGAAGTAACCTTCGATATTGACGCCAATGGTATCTTAAGTGTTTCTGCTAAAGATAAAGGAACGGGTAAAGAACAGACCATCAAGATTCAGGCTTCTTCAGGACTTTCCGACGAAGAAATCGAAAGAATGAAGAAAGAAGCTCAGGAAAATTCTGCTGCTGATGCCAAGAAAAAAGAAGAAGTTGAAATCTTTAATAAAGCTGACGGATTGATTTTCCAGACTGAAAAACAGCTGAAAGAATTCGGTGATAAATTGTCTGCCGATAAAAAAGCGGCTATTGAAGCTGCTCACGGAGAACTGAAAACAGCTTTCGAAGCTAAAAATTCAGACGATGTGAAAGCGAAGACTGAAGCCTTAGATGCCGCTTGGATGGCTGCTTCAGAAGAACTGTATGCAGCAGGACAACAGCCGGGTGCTGATGCGGGAGCTCAGAATGCAGGAGGAAATAATGCAGGCGGAGCAGATGATGTTCAGGATGCAGACTTCGAAGAAGTAAAATAATGATTGATTAATAGTAATCACTGAAATAAAGCAAACCGCTGCAGGCATTGATCTGCAGCGGTTTTTATGTTTAATTCATTGCGGATAAATAGTTAGATAGTCAACGGATTGCTGACATAGCATGCAAAACAGAAAAGGCAAAATGGCTTCATTCTGTATTCAGGCTACAATAAACGGATATTTGGCTACATGCGGCCGTTGAAATCTCTGCAACTTTGCTTTAATAAAATATCACTAAAATGAATGTATTTGTTACAGGGGCATCGGGCTATAACGGCTCAGCAACAGTAAAAGAACTCATCCGTGCAGGACATCATGTAACGGGTCTGGCCAGGTCTGAAGAATCTGCAAAAATCATCCGTAATTTAGGCGCTGAGGTGCTCCGTGGACATCTTGAAGACCTCGATATCCTGCAACAGGGTGCCGTAAGTGCAGATGGAATTATCCATTGTGGGTTTAATCATGATTTCATGAAAGGAGGAGCAGCCACATTCTCTGATGCTGCAACAACCGACAAGAAAGCAATCTTCGCCATGGGTGAAGCACTGAAAGGGACAGAAAAGCCCATTGTGGTCACTTCCGGAATGCTGGGCCTGCCTAAGATCAACGGTTTCATTACCGAAGAAAGCATTGCAGAACATTCCCTTAGGTCATCGGAAGAAGCGGCACTGGCCCTGGCTTCAGAAGGGATCCGTGCCTCTGTTGTCCGTCTGGCACCCTCTGTTCATGACGCAGGAGATGCGGGCTTCATTCCTTTTATTATTAATCAGGCCCGTAAAAACGGGGTCTCGGCTTATCCTGATGATGGCAGGAACCGTTGGATAGGTGTCCATCGCCTGGATGCTGCAAAGGCTTTCCGTCTGGCAGTGGAAAAAGGGCATACAGGTGCATTGTATAACGTGGTGGACGGAGAAGCAATTGAAATGAGAGAGATCGCAGAACTGATCGGACAGGAACTGGACCTTCCTGTAGCCTCTGTTTCCGGCGAAGACCTGAACAACCATTTTGAATGGATGAGCCATTTTATTACCATGGATTGCCCCGCTGCCAATTTGAAAACCCGGGAAATGCTGGGCTGGAATCCTAATCATATCGGGCTTTTGGAAGATATGAGGCTTAATTATTTTTAAGGCTGATTTTCAAAATCCCGATTTCAGGAGTCATAATGCTTACCGTACTTGGAAAACTGCATTGAACGCTTTTAAGGTTCTGCAGTTAAAAGAGTACGGGATACGAATATTAAAGTCATCATATACGGCATCGAACCTCAATCAGGACCAGGGAATCCGGACCACAAAGCGTGCTGCGGGGATTATTGTGAAGCATGTTGCTTTACCGGATATAGCAACAGGTCAATTTTTCGATAGAAACAGAAATGAATTGGGCTGGTAACAGCAAAGCAAAACCAACTATAATGTATAATTTTGTGTAATGGAACAACGGCAGATACAAAGAATAAAAAGCATCAGCGAGTTTCACCGGTTGCGTGGCCTGCCCAAGCCTGAGCATCCTCTGATCAGCGTTGTGGATTATTCAGCCATCAAGAGGCCTTCGGATATTGGCGAAGTGAACCTTGTGCTCGATTTTTATATGATTTCGCAGAAAAGCGGGATCGGCGGGAAAATGTATTACGGGCAGCAGGAATTCGATTTTGATGAAGGAGTCATGGCATTTATAGAACCCAACCAGGTTTTCAGGATACAGTCTGATCCGGCTTCCACTGAAAAACGTTGGGGCTGGATGCTGCTTATTCACCCCGATTTTTTATGGAATACGCCGCTGGCCAAAAATATCAGGCGGTATGATTACTTTGATTATTCGGTCAGTGAAGCATTGTTTCTTTCGGAAAAAGAACAGAAAACACTGAATGGCATCATTGAAAACATCAGGCAGGAATACCATACCAATATAGATAAGTTCAGCAAGCAGATTATGATTTCGCAGATTGAAAGCCTGCTCAATTATTCGGAAAGGTTCTACAACCGCCAGTTCATGACTAGGGAAAAGGCCAATCATGATATTTTAGCACGTCTGGAAAAGCTGCTGGCAGACTACTTTGATGATGATTTGTCCATCAAAGGATTGCCTACGGTTCAATACATTGCCGATACTTTACATGTTTCGCCGAAATACCTGAGTAGTCTGCTCAAATTACTTACAGGGCAGAGCACGCAGCAACACATCCACGATCGACTGATCAGCAAAGCCAAGGAAAAATTATCGACGACAAATGTATCCGTCAGCGAAATCGCCTACGATTTAGGTTTTGAGCACTCACAGTCATTCAGCAAACTGTTCAAGACCAAAACACAGATGTCACCTCTGGAATTCAGGGCTTCATTTCATTAGTAACAAGCTCTGCATTACTGCTGATCAGAACACCTGACACCTATACTGTTGCCTAAGATTAAAGTCCCCTTCAAATATACATTGGAAGGGGTTTTTATCATACAGCCGGATTGGAGGCTGATCCTTAACAACCGCCATTATTTTCCATGATCTGACCTTTCCATTCCCTCTGAGACCTTTGTATGAAGACCTGTATCAACCGGAATGATACACTCTGGTGTAAATTCAGTAGAAATACCGATTGCCGGGAACTTCAGGATGACTAATTTTATCAGGTGATAATTATTTAATTTTAGGAATGGGCGAATTTTAAAAAGAGTTCATTAAAATAAATAAATTATTAAATTTATTATTAATATGTTGGATATATTAATAATAAATTTAAATTTGCACCCATAATCAGGTGATATTTTATTGTCTGATTATTGTAAAATCAATTAACCAAAAAACCGCATAAACATGAATAATATTCTAATCAGGGCAAAAGCTAAGCCCGTCACTCACTTCGCTATGAGCTCGTGACTTCATTGCGGTTTAAGCATTGTACGGTCTTTTCAGATCTTAATCAGGAACTATATCCGGAATTTTTTACACTGAGTAACACACGGGACTCTGAAGTGTTTATCATATTCTGATCTGGGACTTCCATTATATTTTCATGCTACATTACCTATTGATCTATTTTTCAATTTAAAAAACAATAATTATGGACGGAACAATTGGAGAAATCCGACTTTTTGCCGCAAACTTTGCTCCCAGGAACTGGCAGTACTGTAATGGGATGCTATTGGCCATCAGGTCGAACACGGCTTTATTTTCACTCTTCGGAACCGTGTACGGAGGGGATGGTGTAACCACTTTCGGACTGCCGAATCTTGCCGGCAGGTCAGCTGTCGGAGTCGGGCAGGCACCCGGACTATCCTATTATCAGCAGGGTAAACTATATGGAACAAATTCTGTGACTTTAACGATGCAGAATTTACCGGCACACACCCATACTGTATCAGGAAATGTTGTTATTCCTGCTTATTCGGATGAGGGTGACTCGGGAACTCCGGCGAACAATGTGCTTGCCGCCAAGTCAGCCATGTACAGCGATCAGGGCAGCGACTCAACTACAAGAACAATGCCATTGGCATTGCAGATAGGGACAGCAGGAAGCAGTGATGCCCTCACTTTTGTTCAGCCATCCCTGGGAATGAATTACATCGTATGCCTGTACGGAGTTTTTCCTCAAAGGTCCTGATCATTTTTAAAAATAAATCAATAACACATTAAAGACATCATTATGGAAGGTTATATAGGAGAAATCCGATTATTTGGAGGAAATTTTGCTCCGTTAGGCTGGGTTTTCTGTGACGGAACAAAATACAGTTTAGCACAATATACGGCAGCATTTTCAATATTAGGAACGACTTTCGGAGGTGACGGACAGAGCAATTTTGCCGTACCGGACTTTAGAGGCCGTGTAGCGGTAGGTACAGGACAGGGAGCGGGATTGACCGCCATCAATTTAGGGCAGACGGGAGGTACGGAGAATGTGACCATGACTTCTGCACAGATGCCTGCGCACACCCATACTGCATCGGCAACTATTACATTCCCTTGTTACTCAGATGGAGGAGACATAGGTTCTCCTACAGGAAATATACTGGGTGGGCTTTCCGGTGCTTATTCTACTCTGGCTCCGGATACCAATATGGCTCCGGCAGCTATTGCAGGTAACATATCCGTTGTGGGCAGTAACCTGCCTTTCAGCATCGTACAGCCAATTATGCCTACCAATTATATCATTTGTCTTGAAGGGTATTATCCGCCAAGAGACTAATTCTGCTTATCAATACTAAAAAAACTATCATTATGGAAGGAACCATGTCAGAAATAAGGATGTTTGCCGGAGATTTTGCCCCGAAATACTGGGCTTTATGCCAGGGACAGACATTAGCAATCAATACAAACCAGGCGCTTTTTGCACTTTTAGGAAATATGTACGGAGGCGATGGAAGAACAACGTTCATGCTCCCTAATTTTTCCGGAAGGACCGCTATGGGAACAGGAACGGGAATAGGAACAAAAACGTTTCAGCTGGGACAAATGGTGGGTACTGAAACGGTAACGTGTGACGTACAGCATATGCCTATGCACAATCATTTACCGGGATCGGAAACCATTTCGATGAAAACTTTTTCAGATGCAGGTAACACAGGTTCTCCTGGGGGCCATACGCTGGCCGCATTGCCCGGGCTGTATTCAACCCAGCAGGCAGACAGCAATATGAGGGCGATACCCAATGCCTTTGCATTAAGCACCGCAGGAGGAAGCCAGCCGATTGGCGTACGCCAGCCCTACCTTGGCATCAATTATATCATTTGTGTGTACGGTATCTTCCCGTCCAGATCTTAAAATAATTAACAGGCTTCCGGTTATATGCTTAACCGGAAGCTTTATCAGAATATGAAAATAGCTTTACTTTTACCTCGATCTGTCATCTATCCGTCGCTTTCTTTTGATATTATGGATGGTTTCAAACAGTCCCTGAAGAATATGGGCCTGGAGGGATACCATGAAATAGTTTCAGCCGGAATAGGAGTCGCTGCAAAACACGAGGAAATCTATGACCATTGCGAACAGTTTTTATTGTCCGGAACCGATGTCATCATAGGATATATGAATCCGCTTGCAGCAGAATTCGTACATCCTCTGTTTGAGTCTTCCGGCAAGACGCTGATTGTTCTGGACAGCGGATACCATTTCCCGAAATTTCAGAAGCTTAGCCATGCATGGTTCATTTCCCTTCAGGGAAGTTTATGTACCAGGGTCATTGTTCAGAAAGCCATTGAAGACGGCTTCAGGAATTTTGCATTCAGCTGCTCGTTTTATGATGCCGGGTACCGTCCTTCTTATGTGTATGCTGCGGCTGCGGAAGAAAAAGGAGGATCCATTGTATTCAACCACATTACTTCCCTGCGGCGTTCTGACTTTACTCTTCAACCTCTTAGAGAATTTCTTGAAAAAGAAGAAGGAACAGCAGTGCTGGCTTCCTTCTGTGGTGATATGGCAGAAGACTTTTTTAACGGAAGCAATGGCATGGCCGGTAATGGGATGGTTTACGGAACGTGCTTCACGTCCGATGAAACATGGCTGAACAAAATACCTTATCCCGGATATGACTGGAGCACAGCTGTAGCGTGGTCTGGGGAATTACAGATTCCTGAAAACAGGACTTTCGTAAGTATAATGAACAGCATCAGGGAAGGTAAAGCCAACCTTTTCTCATTGCTGGGATGGGAGGCTGCACAATTTATCGGACTGGAAAATACCAGCTTCGATGACATGTCCATCCACTCGCCCCGGGGGAATGTAACGGTAAATCCTGAAAACGGATTTACGGAAGCGGCTGTGTATTATGCTACCGTTTCAAAAGACGAAGTCACAGGAAACTGCCTTCTCACGAATCCGGAAGCTGCTTCAGTAACGGAATCGGAACGCGAAGGATTAAAAAATAATATTCAGTCCCTGAAGAATACCGAAGCTAATAGCTGGCTTAACGCTTATGCCTGTTTGGAATCATGATCAACAAACCTAAGATAGCTGTTTTATGCAACAACCGAATGGCGGTTCCGGCCCTGCAGTCTTTACATGCAGAAGGCCGGCTTTGTGCTGTAGGGGTGGCAGAAGGCAATACTGATGTTATTGATTTTTGCTCATGGCTTTCACAATCCGGAATTCCGCTTTTTATCATCAGCAAAGAAAACCAGTCTGTACAGATCATAGAAATGCTGGGTACAACAGCGGCAGACTATATCTTGACCATGACATTCCCGTGGAAAATCAGTCCGGAGCTCCTTCATGACTATCCGGATACCTTTTATAATTTCCATTACGGGCTCTTGCCTGAAATGCGTGGTGCGGATCCGGTCTTTGAATCCCTCAGGAGCAGGGCAAAAGAGACAGGAATTACCGTTCATGCCATTGACGAGGCGATAGACCGGGGTGCTATGATCCTCAAAAAGAATATTCCTCTTACCGCTGATATGACGCATGGCAGTTTATGCACGCGTTTGTCATGGTTAGGAGCAGGCCTCCTTCATGAACTTATCGTTTTACTGCAGGCAAAGGTAAAGGGAACACAACAGGATGAGCAGCATGCACGGTATTTTCCGAAACCCGGGATTGCCGATGTCTGTATTTCCTGGCAAAAGCAGGATGCTGAAACTGTAGAAGCACTTGCTAGGGCATGTAACCCATGGAATAAAGGCGCGTATACCCAATGGAACGGATGGAACATCAGGGTAGTGGAAGCTACGGTGGTTCATGGGATGGACAGTCATCCGGGACTTCCCGGAACTATTCTGTCATTGGATAAAGAACAGGGCTTTATCGTGAAATGTAATCATGATACCCATCTCAGGTTAGACATTGTCTATACCGATGAAGGATTCATGAGCGGACATAAGCTATCCGCCTTCGGACTTAAGAAAGGAGGACAGATGATCAATTTATAACTTAAATAGTGTTTATATATGACAAATTTTTATTCTAAAATCAAGAAGTTAACGCACGCCGTCTTTATGGCGGGAGCGTTAATGCTGGGATCTGCCCAGGCGCAAACGACTCTCGCAGCAGGTGATATTGCATTCACCGCATATGATTCAACACCCAGTTCGGCTACAGGAGATGTTTTTTCATTTGTCCTGCTGGCTAATATTTCAAGCGGGACAAAAATAAGTTTTACCGATCAGGGATATCAGGGTAATAATACCTGGCAGGCAACGACAAGTGCAGGTTCAGAATCTTCCATTACATGGACCAGCGGTACTGCACTTCCAAGAGGAACTGAAGTCTATATTGTAGGGCTTACGGCCTACACGTATAATCCTTCAACAGGTACTTCTGTGGCTAACGGAACGGTAGCGCTCACCGATGGAACATCCAGCAATGGGCTATCATTATCTACCGTGGGTGATCAGGTTATAGCATTTCAGGGAGGCAACGGAAGCATTACAGGGACGGGAGTCACCTGCATTGCCGGTATCAATTATTATTATACCGCCGCTTCTACATCTGCTGCCTGGAACGTTGGAGCTCCATCCGGTCCTAATGCCTCTTTGATGCCTCCGGGACTTACGGGAGGGACAAGTGCATTCTACACAGGTCCTATAGCAGCTGATACCCCTGATTCAGGAAAATTCAACTGTACCGGAGTACCTACTTCTACGGTAGCAAATGTGAGGACAGCAGTAATGGATAATGCCAACTGGACGCTTAGTAATTCCTCCGGATCACAGTATTCAGGATGTACTTTCATTGGCGGTGCTCCTGTGATCACAGCCAGTCCTGCCAACAGGACGATCTGTGCCGGAGGTACGACTACCTTTACGGTAAGTTCGTCAGGAGCCACTTCTTACCAATGGTATCAGAATTCAGGAAGCGGTTTTATTGCTTTAACCAATACGGCTCCTTATTCAGGAGTAACCACCGGTACGCTGACGATAACCGGAGCAACAGCAGCGATGAACGGCTATCAGTACCGTGCCGTGGCCAGTAATACTTCGGGTTCTGCTACCTCTACTGCTGCAACCCTTACGGTGGTAAGCATCAGTACTACAGGGAGCAAAACAGATGTAGCCTGTAACGGAGGCTCCAATGGAAGTGCTACTGTAGTGCCATCGGGAGGTGTAGCCCCTTATTCTTATTCATGGGCACCTTTTGGCGGTACTGCAGCTACGGCTACAGGGCTGTCTGCCGGAACCTATACCGTAACGGTAACTGATAATTCCGGATGTCAGACCACAAGGACATTTACAATCAATCAGCCTGCAAGTGCAGTGTCCGGAACGACAGTGGTAACGAATGTAGCGTGTAACGGCGCTTCTAACGGATCGATCAACTTAACACCGGCAGGAGGAACGGCACCGTATACCTTTAACTGGGGTGGTGGAATCACGACAGAAGACCGTACCGGCTTAGCAGCAGGAACATATACCGTAACCATCACCGATGCTAACGGATGTACTGCTACAGTAAATGCAACCGTAACCCAGCCTGCAAGTGCAGTGTCCGGAACAACGGTTGTAACAAACGTAGCATGTAACGGCGCTTCCAACGGATCGATCAACTTAACACCGGCAGGAGGAACCGCACCGTATACCTTCAACTGGGGTGGTGGAATCACGACCGAAGACCGTACCGGTTTAGCCGCAGGAACGTATACCGTAACCATCACTGATGCCAACGGATGTACCGCGACAGTAAATGCAACGGTAACCCAGCCTGCAAGTGCAGTGTCCGGAACAACGGTTGTAACAAACGTAGCATGTAACGGCGCTTCCAACGGATCGATTAACTTAACACCGGCAGGAGGAACAGCACCGTATACCTTTAACTGGGGCGGAGGTGTAACCACTGAAGACCGTACTGGCTTAGCCGCAGGAACCTATACCGTAACCATCACCGATGCTAACGGATGTACTGCTACAGTAAATGCAACCGTAACCCAGCCTGCAAGTGCAGTGTCCGGAACGACAGTGGTAACAAACGTAGCATGTAACGGCGCTTCCAACGGATCGATCAACTTAACACCGGCAGGAGGAACAGCACCGTATACCTTCAACTGGGGTGGTGGAATCACGACAGAAGACCGTACCGGCTTAGCAGCAGGAACCTATACCGTAACCATCACCGATGCTAACGGATGTACTGCTACAGTAAACGCAACCGTAACCCAGCCTGCAAGTGCAGTGTCCGGAACGACAGTTGTAACTAACGTAGCGTGTAACGGCGCTTCCAACGGATCGATCAACTTAACACCGGCAGGAGGAACAGCACCGTATACCTTTAACTGGGGTGGTGGAATCACGACAGAAGACCGCACCGGTTTAGCAGCAGGAACCTATACCGTAACCATCACTGATGCTAACGGATGTACTGCTACAGTAAACGCAACCGTAACCCAGCCTGCAAGTGCAGTGTCCGGGACAACAGTGGTAACGAACGTAGCGTGTAACGGCGCTTCTAATGGATCGATCAACTTAACACCGGCAGGAGGAACAGCACCGTATACCTTCAACTGGGGTGGTGGAATCACGACAGAAGACCGTACCGGTTTAGCCGCAGGAACGTATACCGTAATTATCACTGATGCTAACGGATGTACTGCAACGGTTAATGCAACGGTTACACAACCTACTGCATTAAGCGGAACCGTTACCCAAACCAATGTACTTTGTAACGGAGGATCAACCGGAACTGCTACTGTAACGGTAACAGGAGGAACAGCACCATACACTTATTCATGGTCTCCATCCGGAGGAACAGCAGCAACCGCTACTGGCCTGTCTGCCGGAACATACACTGTGACGGTAACTGATGCTAACGGATGTACACTGACAAGGACTGTTACGATTACTCAATCGAGTGCAGTGTCCGGAACAACAGTGGTAACGAACGTAGCATGTAACGGCGCTTCCAACGGATCTATTAACTTAACACCGGCAGGAGGAACAGCACCGTATACTTTCAACTGGGGCGGAGGTGTCACTACCGAAGACCGCACCGGCTTAGCCGCAGGAACCTATACCGTAATCATCACTGATGCTAACGGATGTACTGCTACAGTAAATGCAACCGTAACCCAGCCTGCAAGTGCAGTGTCCGGAACAACAGTGGTAACGAACGTAGCATGTAACGGCGCTTCCAACGGAGCGATTAACTTAACACCGGCAGGAGGAACGGCACCGTATACCTTTAACTGGGGTGGTGGAATCACGACAGAAGACCGTACCGGCTTAGCCGCAGGAACCTATACCGTAACCATCACCGATGCTAACGGATGTACTGCTACAGTAAACGCAACCGTAACCCAGCCTGCAAGTGCAGTGTCCGGAACAACAGTGGTAACGAACGTAGCATGTAACGGCGCTTCCAACGGATCTATTAACTTAACACCGGCAGGAGGAACAGCACCGTATACCTTTAACTGGGGCGGAGGTGTAACCACCGAAGACCGTACCGGCTTAGCAGCAGGAACCTATACCGTAACCATCACTGATGCTAACGGATGTACTGCTACAGTAAATGCAACGGTTACACAACCTACTGCATTAAGCGGAACCGTTACCCAAACCAATGTACTTTGTAACGGAGGATCAACCGGAACAGCTACTGTGACTGTAACAGGAGGAACAGCACCATACACTTATTCATGGTCTCCATCCGGAGGAACAGCAGCAACCGCTACTGGCCTGTCTGCCGGAACATACACTGTGACGGTAACTGATGCTAACGGATGTACACTGACAAGGACTGTTACGATTACTCAATCGAGTGCAGTATCCGGAACGACAGTGGTAACGAACGTAGCATGTAACGGCGCTTCTAATGGATCGATTAACTTAACACCGGCAGGAGGAACAGCACCGTATACATTCAACTGGGGTGGTGGAATCACGACAGAAGACCGTACCGGTTTAGCAGCAGGAACGTATACCGTAATCATTACTGATGCCAACGGATGTACTGCTACAGTAAATGCAACCGTAACCCAGCCTGCAAGTGCAGTATCCGGAACGACAGTGGTAACGAACGTAGCGTGTAACGGCGCTTCCAACGGATCTATTAACTTAACACCGGCAGGAGGAACGGCACCGTATACATTCAACTGGGGTGGTGGAATCACGACAGAAGACCGCACCGGTTTAGCAGCAGGAACGTATACCGTAATCATTACTGATGCCAACGGATGTACTGCTACAGTAAATGCAACCGTAACCCAGCCTGCAAGTGCAGTATCAGGGACAACAGTGGTAACGAACGTAGCGTGTAACGGCGCTTCCAACGGATCTATTAACTTAACACCGGCGGGAGGAACGGCACCGTATACATTCAACTGGGGTGGTGGAATCACGACAGAAGACCGCACCGGTTTAGCCGCAGGAACCTATACCGTAACCATCACCGATGCTAACGGATGTACTGCTACAGTAAACGCAACCGTAACCCAGCCTGCAAGTGCAGTGTCCGGAACGACAGTGGTAACGAACGTAGCATGTAACGGCGCTTCCAACGGATCTATTAACTTAACACCGGCAGGAGGAACAGCACCGTATACCTTTAACTGGGGCGGAGGTGTAACCACCGAAGACCGTACCGGCTTAGCAGCAGGAACCTATACCGTAACCATCACTGATGCTAACGGATGTACTGCAACGGTTAATGCAACGGTTACACAACCTACTGCATTAAGCGGAACCGTTACCCAAACCAATGTACTTTGTAACGGAGGATCAACCGGAACTGCTACTGTAACGGTAACAGGAGGAACAGCACCATACACTTATTCATGGTCTCCATCCGGAGGAACAGCAGCAACCGCTACTGGCCTGTCTGCCGGAACATACACTGTGACGGTAACTGATGCTAACGGATGTACACTGACAAGGACTGTTACGATTACTCAATCGAGTGCAGTGTCCGGAACAACAGTGGTAACGAACGTAGCATGTAACGGCGCTTCCAACGGATCTATTAACTTAACACCGGCAGGAGGAACAGCACCGTATACTTTCAACTGGGGCGGAGGTGTCACTACCGAAGACCGCACCGGCTTAGCCGCAGGAACCTATACCGTAATCATCACTGATGCTAACGGATGTACTGCTACAGTAAATGCAACCGTAACCCAGCCTGCAAGTGCAGTGTCCGGAACAACAGTGGTAACGAACGTAGCATGTAACGGCGCTTCCAACGGAGCGATTAACTTAACACCGGCAGGAGGAACGGCACCGTATACCTTTAACTGGGGTGGTGGAATCACGACAGAAGACCGTACCGGCTTAGCCGCAGGAACCTATACCGTAACCATCACTGATGCTAACGGATGTACTGCTACAGTAAACGCAACCGTAACCCAGCCTGCAAGTGCAGTATCCGGAACGACAGTGGTAACGGATGTAGCATGTAACGGCGCTTCCAACGGATCGATCAACTTAACACCGGCAGGAGGAACAGCACCGTATACCTTTAACTGGGGCGGAGGTGTAACTACCGAAGACCGCATCGGTTTAGCCGCAGGAACGTATACTGTTGTTATTACCGATGCTAACGGATGTACTGCTACAGTAAATGCAACGGTTACACAACCTACTGCATTAAGCGGAACCGTTACCCAAACGAATATAGCTTGTAACGGAGGATCTACCGGAAGTGCAACTATAACAGTGACGGGAGGAACAGCACCATACACTTATTCATGGTCTCCATCCGGAGGAACCACTGCCACAGCATCAGGCTTAGCTGCCGGAATATACACTGTGGTTGTGACTGATTCTAAAGGATGTACATTAACAAGGACTGTAACCATTACCCAGTCGGGTCCGGTAGCTGCACCTACAGGAGCAGCAACCCAGAATTTCACGTCGGGAAGCACTTTAAGCGCTTTAGTGGTTACAGGGCAGAATATCAAATGGTATGCTTCGGCATCTGATGCCGCTAACCATACCGGTAGTTTGCCGATCACGACAGTATTGGTGAATAATACGACTTATTATGCTACTCAGACCGTAGGAAGCTGTGAATCATCAGCCTCTCTGGCAGTATTGGCAATTAACAATACTTTAGGAGTAGACAATGCACCGTCTAAATCTAAACTTCAGATCTATCCTAATCCGGTAAGGGACATCCTTAACATCAGCGGCCAGGAAACCATCAGTAAGGTAATTATTACCGCTGCTGACGGCCGAAGAGTAACGGAAGTAAAACTGCAGGCCAATGAGCGAAGCGTTGACGTTCGCGAATTGCCTCAGGGAATGTATCTGATCCAGATATTTACAGGTAACGGAATTGTTCATACCTTTAAATTCATCAAGAAGTAAAACATGGTTTTCATGTATGCTTAAATAATGGTAATGCTTCATTACCTGAGGGCTGTCTGAAAAGACAGCCCTTTTTTTATCCGAAAACTGAACATTCATATATTGATAAAATAGCTATATTCGTATAGAGTTTTAAAACCTGTTCAGATGAGATATTATAAATTGATCATTATTTTCGGATTATTGTTTTTTCAGCTGGGAAAAGCCCAGGAAAAAGCCGATGTTATTGTAAATAAGGCCATGAAAGAAGCTCAGGCAAATAAGAAAAATGTCCTGCTGATATTTCATGCTTCATGGTGCCAGTGGTGCAGGCTGATGGAAAAGAATATGGAACGGCCTGAAACCAAACCTGTTTTTGACCAAAGATTTGTTACTGCTTATGTGGATGTCCAGGAAGTTGGTGAAAAGAAACGGCTGGAGAATCCGGGAGGCGAGGAACTGATGAAGCGGTATAAAGGAGAAAAAGCAGGATTACCGTTCTGGCTCATCCTTACTCCAAAAGGCGAGGTAATTACAGATTCCTTCAATGCAAAAGGGGAAAACCTGGGCTCGCCGGCTACAAAAGAAGAAGTGGATGTATTTATAGCCAAACTGGATCAAGCATCTCCTTTAAGTGCTCAGGACAAAACGAATATTGAAAATATATTTGTGAAGAAGTAAATGAGAAGCTGTCCGGAAGTTCATAAAAAGCCGTTTTCAAATTTGAAAACGGCTTTTTTACTGATTTTGAATCATTTCATACAGATGAATATTCATCCATACCTTACATTATCCGGCCTTACTTTTTGATGATCTTCTCGGTAGAATATGAATTGTCCTTGTAATGCACCTTTACAATATACTGCCCGGAAGGATAGCCGGTTAAATCCACATCGGTACCGGATGAAATCAGCTGACCGGTTACGGTATATACGTCAGCAGATTTAATGTTTGCTCCGTCTCTGAAATACACTTTCCCGGAAGTGGGGTTAGGATAGGTATTGAGGCCTTTTTTTACCGGAATTTCCGATGTACTCAATGACTGGCTGGTGATGGAAAAATTATCGATGTAAATACTGTAGTCGGCTTCAAAGTTATAGACATGACCGTCTGATGCAAAAAAAGCAAATTTCACATCATTGCTTGTTATCCCCGTAACAGTAGTGGTATATGAGGATGTCGAATGTGGCATGGATACGTTAGGCGAATCCCAGTTGGCTAATTCGGTCCATGTAGTTCCTCCGTCTGTTGAAATCATGAATTTAAACTGATCATCACAGGTAACTTGTGGTGCAGGTCCGGCAGGATCGGAGGAATAGGGCCCGTTTGTCGTTCCATAATTGAAGGATACCGTATAGCTGCCTCCGCCACTGAGGTCAAAACTATTGGTAATGGCCCAATAAGAAGCCTCTGTGGTATACAGGCTGACACTGATGGAAGGATTGTTGGTGGCAGTATCGGAGAGAAAAGGTTTATGTTGCCAGTCGTACGTAGTGATATTTTCCGGACCGCTTCCGATATTGGTATTGTAAGAATTCCCGAATACCCAGTCTGCAGGAGGGAAATTATTAAAATCCTGAGTGTAGGGAGGGACAGTTGATTGGGCATTAAAACTTGCGGCCGCCAAAATGGCTGCTGCGAAAATGTACAATTTTTTCATTTCAATTTTTTCCCAATATTAGTAAGCCATAATGGAAAAAAGAAGCATAATACTGTAGGTTTTAGCGAAAATTCAAGAATATAACAGGATAAAATTGATATTTAATTTATTGATTTTTAATGCTTTGGGAATTAAATAGATCTTTTTTTAATTTTTGGTACTGGTGCCTGTATCCAAGAGCTTTTCTTATGAGGTACAGGATGAAAAGTCCTCCTAAAATACCTATCAGGGCCAGCATGAGAATTTCCTTGGTGGCCATTTTCTTAATCGAAGCCTCGCTGATTTTTTTATTTTCCGAAATCAGGTAATTCAGCAGATCATCCTGTTTTCTGTTTTCCGGATCTGCTTCGGCAAAGTACATTTTTTCATACCGGTCGCTTTCTTCGTACCTGCCCAGATGATAGTAATTTTCTGCAAGTTGCTTCAGCACTTCTGTCCTGGTGAAGTTGGTATTTCTCCTCTGCTCCTCATTCAGCAGGTCCAGTAAAAGGGCATTGGAAATACCGTACTGCTCTTTTTTAGCATCAATTTTGGCATGTCCGAACTTCACAAATAATTTCTGGCGTTCCGCAAAAAATTTGGGATAGCTGTTTGCGTCGGCTGCTCCGTTGTAATCAGGCTGTGCAAGTTCAAGGGTTTGTGCAGCATTCGTTGTCTGGCCCAGCTCAATTTCACAGAAACCCTTGTTAAGGTATGCCATTTTCAGATTGACAGCCGACATCTTTGATGGGTTTTTCCGGTAGATATCAATTGAGCGGCTAAAATACCGTATGGCCATTTCGCAATCCAAGGTATGGGCGTAGTTCATGCCTTTTAAATAATATACATTGCCTTTAATGTACATCAGGGCATCCGGAAACCGGTAGGCTGTCATGAGTTTTTCTGCCTCATCCAGGTAATTTTTTGTCTTTTCATTCAGGTTGATGGACTGGTACAGGCTTCCCAGGATGCCATACAGCTTGATCTGGGTCAGGGTATCTTTTTCTTTTTTGGCCAGGACCATGGTCTTGCCGCCATATTCCAGTGTCTTGTCCAGTTCACCGGTTACATTGCTGGAATTGGTGAGGGCAAATAAAACCCGGATTTTCTGTTGGTTATTCAATGCGCTCATATCCAGGCTTCCGGCCAGCTCTTTAGAGCGGTCGGGATTTTCAAGAGATGACTGTTCTATGGCTTTTATAGTGGCATCCGATACCTGTGCATCCAGCTTGATATGCAGCATGATACAGGTCAGCAATACCATGATGGAAAAGAATTTATCTTTTTTCATTTAAAATCCGGATATAATTGATGGGTGAAATTCCTACTACAGTCTTGAAGACCGAAGCAAAAAGGCTATGGGAAGAAAAACCGCATTCTTCGGCCAGGTAGCTGATCTTATAATTCCGGTAGACCGGGTCATTGTTCAGCTTGGTGAGAATGTAATTGATCCTGAGTTCATTGATGTAGGTATTGAAGTTTTTTCCTTTGCAGGTATTGATGGTTTCCGATAAATACTTTGTATTCGTACCCAGTTTTTTTGCCAGTACGTTAAGGCTCATATTAGGCGATAGAAAATCCTCTTCAGATTCAAACCGGGTGAGCTTATCAAGAAGAAGGCTTTCCGTTTTTTCCGGGATGATGTTCAACGGTGTTTTTTTATCCGATAAGGATTTTATCCTGGACTTCAGCAGTTCAAACCTTTTGATTCTGTTTTTCACATTATACAGATAGATCAGCAAAGAAACGATGACTGTACTGATGATCAACAGGCAAATGCCCAGCACAAGACCCGTACGTTTATTGCGGGATTCGAAAGCCAGCCGGTTGTTGTCCTCCGTAAAGCTGTACCACCGGGAGCGGAACTTTTGATTTTCGGCTGCTATATTTCTGATAATGCCGTCCCGTATGTTTTTGTTCCGGATATAATCCTGGGCTGAATTTCCGTAAAAGCTCAGCAGGGTCGCTATATCCAGGTAGTCTTTTTTCAAGCGCAGGTTCTGGCTTTTCCCGATGTCTGCAGCATCAAGTCCGGCCATTGCTTTTTTTGCCGCATCCGTGTTTTTTTCTGCGATCTGCAGTCTTGCGGATAATAATATCGCTTCCGCTTCACGGGGATATCGTTTGGCTATTGCTGATATTTCATCCCTGAACACAGCAAGGTTTTCCAGAGGCACGGTATCGAAAACGGCAGACCAGAATATTTTAAGGCTGTTCATGTTCTGATCCGTAGTCCTTGAGATCAGTCTCCTGATGGAAGGTATGGATTGCCGGTACTGTTTCCGTTTCAGCCGGGAAGTTATGGCATCCATATCCCGTACAATTCCGGACGGGTCGTAGGGTTGCAGGATTTCCGTGTTCAGTCCCGCAGAATATAAAGCTGTGGCATAAGCAATGAGATAGTCTTCAGGATAAGTGTTGTTTTCACCCGGACCGGTATCAGTAAGCTCAGAAGTATGGTTCTGCAGGTAACGGGCCATGATAATGATGTAGGCTGCCTCTTTCCCGGATGGCTCGTCAGGAAAATTTTTCTGGATATAATATCCTATCATCTCTGATTTTTCAGGATGCAGGGTAAAGTAATCCTGGGCCTGGGCCATCAGAATTGAACGGTCATATTGAGCCTGTCCGTAAGCAAATATGCCCATCATGAGCCACAGCCCCGATAGCCATAGCCTCATCGTCCGATATTTTTGTTTCTTGTTTTCAGTACGTAGCATGCCCCTGTAATCCACTCATTGATCATGAAAGATTTTAAGGTTTAAAATTAAATAATAATTCCATACTGTATTCAATAATTTGAGAATTATATTTTTCCGGCTGCGGATGGGCTATAGGTAAACAGCAGCTCCGGGCCGAAGGCCCGGAGCTGCTGTTGCTTATGTGCATAAAAATTATTTCTTTTTAAACATGATCTCATCCAGTTTGATGTGATTCATGTAGATCTGCTGGAATTCTATCGGCATATACTCATAGATCTGCTTCCAGTGACTCGTCTTGGAAAGTTTCCTGAAACTTTCAAAAGATCTGATGAAAAGATTCTCAATCATGATCCTTACCTCTACATTTCCGTTTCTGTACAACCAGTCTATCAATTTGATGTGATGCTTAATGATGTTGATTTTAGCTTCGCGCACAAGGTTTTTTACATAATTCACAGTAGCCTGGATCGTTGCGGCAAAGTTATGTTTAAGCTGTGCAATTTCCTGTCGGATGGTTGGAAAGAAAAATTTTAAATACTCCACAGCTATTGTTTGATTAATGGCTGGAATTTGTGCATTCATTGTTAACTATTTTTCAAAAGTACCGTTACTGTATCTAAAACCGTACCAATTTATAAACAGGCAGCGGCTGCAAAAACGCCGACAATTACCGCAATGTGAGTGGTTAAAATACTGATGTACTGTTTCTTAGATTTGTTTTCCAGGCTGTTCCAGTCGGATATTCTTCTTATTTTCGATTTCATAAGGTGTAATTTTGTAATATAACTGCCGAAAAATGTAACAAACCGTTTATATGCCGTGTTGATAAATCTGCGCGGTATAGCTTTTCTGCAGATCTTTTGACATGCAGCTGAAGATCAGTTTACGGTATTCTTCCGTACAGAATGCCGTGCAGTTATCCAGGGAATAGATAAAAGTGTTTTCAATGGCATTTTTAAGCGCTGCATCTCCCTGGCTGTAAATGGCACTCATTTTATTCAGGCTTGCTCTGATGAGGTTCCGGTCATTCTGACGGATCATTCTTTTGATATGGTCCGTAAAAACACGGATTGCCGTATAAGGGTTATTTTTTTCCTGAAGTTGGTTCTGTATATCAGGGACAATAGTTTGTATCTCCTGAACGGTTTCTGAATAGTTCATATCGATTCATTTTAAATAGTGGTTAAACATAATAAGATAAGCAGTGGAGATAGCAGGAAAATAAAGGAATATTTCTTCATCAGGCCCATTGCTGTCCGCCGGCTTATATCCTGTTAAGCTGTATACAAACTGCATTCCTTTATGGAACTTTAAGCGTAAAGTACTGTTTATCATGCCTGTAATTATTCCGGAAAGTACATTCAATGAAAAATTGGTATCATAATGAGACGGCATTGATCAAAATGAGATGATGCTGGGTAAGTATATCAGATAATTAATATCTTTGCAGTCCATAAAAATCAGACATGTTTTCAAAAATCATCGTTCACAGAGTAGGAAATAAGATTAACGGAGAATCGCTTATGCTTTCCCAGGAGGAGCTGCAGCTGGATGAAGGGATGACAGAGCTGCTGGAAGATTACTTTTTAGGCTCGTTCAAATCCGAAGAAACCTACCAGTTTTACAGCGATTCCTATCTTGTGAACAATCCTATTTACAGTGCTGCATCAGAGATTTTCGATGATAAGGCTAAATTCCTGTGGGAATCTGAAAACATTGCCAAGCATCTTTTTGAAGCTGCGGAGAACCCCAGGGTACAGGGAGGTGAATTGTTCATTGTATATTTTGAAGGTGAGGGAAGCGGTGAAGAAAAAGTGGATAAGATCGGGATCTTCAAGACGGAGAAAAGGGAGTCATTCCTGAAGATTTTCCCGGAAAATGAAACTTTCGGCATGGAAAAAGACCAGGGAATCAGCCTTTCAAAGATAGATAAGGCTGCATTGATCTACAATAACGGGAAAGAAACCGGCTATGTGCTTTCCGTAGTGGATAATAATAAGAACGGTGATATGTATTACTGGTTTGAGGATTTCCTGAAGGTAAAGCAGCGTGACGATGAATATTTCCATACCCAGGAAGCGTTGATGGTTTATAAGGACTACATCACCAAGCAGCTGCCGCAGGAATTTGAGGTCTCCAGGGCAGACCAGGCAGACTTCCTGAATAAGTCCATTAATTTCTTCAAGGAAAAAGAAGAATTTAATATTGATGAGTTCAATAAAGAGGTTTTAGGCGACGAGCATGTTATTGAAAGCTTTGTCAATTTCAAAACCGATTATGAGCAGGATATGCAGATCAATATTGCTGAGGAATTCCCGATTAATGAAACAGCAGTAAAAAAGACCCAGCGCCATTTTAAAAGCATTATTAAGCTGGATAAGAATTTCCATATTTACATTCACGGAGACCGCCAGATGATTGACCAGGGCCAGAATGAGAAAGGAAAATACTATATGCTGTATTTTGATAAGGAAGCTTAAGAGCATTAAATACCGGTTAATACCATACACAAATCCCTGAAGGAAACTTCAGGGATTTTTTTGATACTCACTCCTCACTTATGCCGGATTTTATCAGGATGATGACAAATAATTAATTAATATTTAAAATACAGATTGTTTAAGCTTTGCTTTAAGCATATATAGTTTTAAGCAGTATGATAAGAATCCGGCTTCAATGATTTTCTTACATGATTTTACAAATTGTGCTTTACACTTTTTTATGTGAGCATTGCATCATTTTTCGGGATTAAAATTACGGATTGTTAATGCTTTGAAATAGAATCGGATGTAGAATGATACAACATGAAAAGTAGAAATAAGTAGTATGTCATGTAGAAAATTTTCTACACGAAGGAGATGTTGGATCGATGCTGTGGAGCTGGATCCTCGTAGGTACCATCAGTAAGGATCTATTCAGCAATATTTATTGTACAGTTCGATAAGGTCGGCAATATTGGCTGTCTTCAGCTTGATGTAGATCCGTTTTTTATACGTGCTGATGGTAGGCATCTGGATATTCATCGTATTGGAAATCTCCAGGTTGCCGTATCCTTTCACCATCAGCCTGAATATTTCATATTCCCTTTTTGAAAGGCTGTCAAGCGGATTAAGCGGGATGTTCCGGATGGATGAAACCAGAAGCTGGCTGACGATGGTATTGGAATAATAATGCCCTTCGGAGAATATTTTATGTACCGCGTCTACCAGTTCATCTATTTTGCTGAGTTTATTGACGTAGCCATGGGCACCTTCACGGATATATTGTATGGCTACGGAATCTTCATATGCTGAAAATACGAGGATCTTAATATCGGGATCCGCTTCAGTAATCTCAGAAATCATTTTTTTATTTTTGCTTTCCGGCATATTGATGTCGAGGATGATCATATCGTACTTTTCACGGCAGATCTTCTCATAGGCTTCCGGATAATCCTCGGCCTGATCAATAATAACATCCGGAATCCTGGATTCCAACACCATCGAAGTACCTTCAAGCACAATATGATGGTCATCTGCAATAAGGATTTTTTTACTCATCTTTTTTATTTTTTACCGTAATGATACAGGACGTTCCTATCGTGTTCCGCCGGAAAACTATGGTACCTTCAATCATCTGCAGCAGCTGCAGGACCAGGTGAAGGCCGAGCCCGTATTTCTGGAGGAGCAGCTTCTCATGTTCGATATTATCCTGAAGTTTGGTATAATACTGTATTTTGCTTTCATCCATACCGGAACCCGTATCCACAATGCTCAGCGAAAGGGCATCTTCATGATGCATACAGGAAAACGTAATAGAGCCGTTCTGCGTAAATTTAACACTGTTATCGAGAAGATTATGGATGATGGCAGCAAAAATATTTTTACTGACCGTTGTACTCACGGTCCGGTCGATAGTATTGATGATCACGGTATGGTTGTTCCTGGCTATTTCGCTGAACAGGAGGATTTTTTCCTCGATAAGGTCATACAGCAGGTAGGTTTCATTTTCATGCGACCTGTGGTTGCTGTAAATATCAGCATACTCTTTCAGCGTCCTGGTGAAATTATACAGCTGGAACGATGATTTATAAATGGAAGAAAGGACTTTTTCCACGCTCTCCGGAGTTTTTTCTTGCCTGTCCAGCATTTCTTTGGCAGTGATGGCAATGAAGCGTACGGGGCTGGTAATATCATGCGTTATCGTGCCAATCAGCTTTTTCTGCTGCTCAATCTCTTTGTACAGCTCAATTTCCGTAGACTTCAGGTCATCCACCGTATCGGACAGGCTTCTGGTCCTGGCTTCAATGATTTCTTCCAGCTCACGGTTTTTTTTCTGGAGGAAGCTGACCCTCCACTTTAACAGGAGATAAATCAGCAGGATAAGGACAGAAGCACATAAAACACGGAACAGCAGCGTCTGGTAGAAAAAAGGAGGGACGTAAACGGCAATGGTCTTATAAATATACTTTTCGTGGTCCGATGCCAGAACCTTTACTTCGAGCTTATAGGAGCCCGGCTCGATATTGGACATAGAATACTTGCGGTCTTTCCCGATAGTTTCCCACTTCGCATGTGAGGAATTGCTCAGCCTTGCCAGTATTTTTACATTGTCGGCATTGGCATAATACGGCACATCAATAAAGATATCGGCCCGGTAGACATCCTGATTCAGATTGATTTTGCCATCAAAATTCAGGGTTTTTCCGTCAATCACTGCGCGTTCAATGTATACTTGGGCGGGATAATGGGCATTCACCTTCAGCGGGTCAAAGAAGACCAGTCCGTTAAGCGAAGGCAGTACGAATTCGCCGTTGTTCAGCCGGTTTCCGCAGAAATTCCCTCCGCCGTTGAATTCATTGGTATTAAAACCTTCTTCCTTGGAGAAACGGTAATAGTTCACCCGGGTTGAAGAATCTGAGCTGTATTTGAGAAGCTGGCTCTTAAGCACCCTGTATAAACCGTTGTTCGTGGAAATCCATAAAAAACCTTTTGGGTCTTCCAGAATGGTATGGGAAGAAGATATATTTTTATTGGTATCATAGGGCATCCTGATCAGGCGGTCATTTTTCAGCAGGAAAAAGCCTTTTCCCAGAGTGGTTATCCAGAAGTTCCCGTCATTGGTCCGTATGATATTGCGGATCAGGATATTTTTTCCCGGACTGAGGTTGTAGATCTTTCCGGTTTTCATATTGATCCGGTACAGGGTTTTTATGGTACCTGCCAGAACATTGTCCGGGTCCAGCCTGGCAATTTTCGTAATTTCATTATTCAGCTTAAACTGTTGTACAGGCTTACTGAAAGACCCGTCGGCATATACCGATAATATCCCTGTATATCCTGTGTTGATCGTTTCTTTGGATTTTCTGCTGGCAATATAGTAGGCATTCCGGTCGTAGTAAAGGTCAACAAAATAATTTTCCGGAATATGAAACGGCCGGTTAGTATTGAATCCCTCTTTTTTCTGGTAAGACAGCAGCGTATTAGCCTTACTCTCGACCATGATATTTCCGTTCTGGTCATCAGCTAGAAAATAAGGGGTAAGGCTGCTGAAATGCTTGCTTTTGACGAATCCGTTCCGGTCATAGATTTCCCCGTACGGCGTAATGACCTGGTCATTCCCATAAGGAAGGGTAGAATAAAAAATATTGGTAAACTGCGCCGGCTTCTGTTCCGTAGCAGAAAAATCAAGGAAATTCAGGATCCTCAGCCCGCTGGTAGTGCTGCCGAGGTACAGTTTTTTATAGGATTCATCATAATACATGCTGATGCAGTATTTCAGGTTGTCCATATCGGCCAGCTTAAGGATGCTGAGCTTGCCGTTCGTGAGGAGGCAGCGGTAAATGGTGTTACGGTTGATCACAAATGCCTGACCGTTGATCTGGCTCCAGAAAATCTTACTTTCCGGGTCGGTAAGCAGCGGAGCAGTATAGGAACGGATCATTTTCCCGTCCCGGATTGCCTGAACAGACCCTGATGTATAGTTGAGATGGAATAGCGTATGATCAATCGTAAAAAAATCAAACAGCTGGTTCAGGGTGATTCGGATGTTAACAGGGTAATCTTTTTTATCCCGGTCATCATGATACACCATGGCGTTTTCCCGGATATAGTAAGTGCCGTTCCTGACTTTGATATAGCACCCTATGCCTTTCAGCAGATCATAAGTATAGGCTTTGTTTGAGTATTGAACATACTGATACCCGTCTTTTACAATAACGTTGTTGTGGCTTTTGTTCTTCTGACTGAATATTTTAGGGGCACGCCGATGCAGCAGTACAGAATTTTCATAACCGTCATTGGTGAAAATGCTGTCCTTGTCCCTGTTGCCGTAGAAGTGCGCAAACCGTTGTGTATTGAGCGGGAAGTTGCGGTAAGTGAGGAAACTCGAACCGTCATAGCGTACAATCCCGTTTTCGGTGGTGAGCCAGATAAAGCCATAGGCATCTTTTGTAATATCTTTAACGCTGTTTTGGGGAAGACCGTTTTCCGTATCGTATTTCAGGATATTAAATTTCTGGCCATATGCTTTGCATGAAAAAGACAGTATAATAAAAAGCAGTATATTCCTAATCAAAGCTTGACGTTTTGGTTGATCATAATGCCGCAAAGATAAGCATCAGAATACTATATATCTTCAAAGAACGGAATAAAAAATGTTAGAATTCAATATAAATTGATGCCCCCAAGGGGTGTATAATCAATAACAATGATAAGGAAGTGTAACCTATTCCTATCTGACCTTTGCAGGACATATGATATGCACTGCATGCAGTCTTTTTTATAATTGAATAGATTATGATATGGGGATGAATACAAGATGTAACGGCACCTGTTTCCAATCCCTACCCAATTTCTGAAAAAAATGCTATATCACGGTAAGATCCGGCTGTATGACGCTGCACGGTAAAATTGCAGAGATAAAGAGGAAGATAATACATTTTAAAAGCTGCTCAATACCTTCCCGTGCATGGCTCATAGTAAATTCAGATTCGGTGAAAAATTAAAAGTGCTTAACATCAGTCGTTTAAACAATAGGTACCACAAATTAGCAGGGCTGTTAAAAAAAACATTATCTTTGATTGATCAAAGTATTATATGAATTTTGTACAGTGTCATGAGGAGCCTATACATATCCCCGGATGTATACAAAGTTTTGGATATCTGATTGGCATCAATGCAGAATCACGTTCCATCACTTTTATAAGCGGGAATATCGGGGACATATTTAATATCGAAAGCATTGAAGGGCTTTTCGGTAGAAAGGTCACAGACTTTCCTCAGAGCTTCCAGAGCATCATACAGTCAGATATTTATACTTCCCTGGATAATTTTACCAGACGCGAAAATGAAACCTACTTTGATAAGATTTTCATCAACGGAGTGCAGTACCATTTTTCTGTTTTCCGGAGCGATGATCATATATTTTTAGAATTCGAAGAAGTAATCTTCAATCCCAATAAACGCATCTCCAATAAATACGACAGTTTTTATATCATGGACAATGCGCAGGAAATCTGGGAACAGCTCCTCAATACCCTGGCTCCGATTATTAATTACGACCGCATGATGATCTACAAATTCATGATGGACGGTTCCGGAAAGGTGATCGCTGAGAAAAAAAAGGACCATGTGGAAAGCTATCTCGGGCTCCATTATCCGGAATCCGACATTCCACGCCAGGCCCGGGAACTGTATATGAAGAAGCGTAAGCGGATCTTCAGCAATGTCCATTCAGAAACCGTTCCGGTACTGAGTAAGCAGCTGGAAAGCATTGACCTTACGTTTACTACTTCAAGAGCGATGTCTCCCATTCACGGGCAGTACATCAAAAATTCCGGGGCTTCTTCAAGCTTCAGTGTATCAATTGTTATTGATGACCATCTTTGGGGGCTGGTGACCTGCCAGAATACGGAACCCAAGCATATTGACCTTGAGGACAGGGTGCAGGCAGGGATTTTTACTGCATTGGCCTCTAATGCCTATTCGTCTTTCAAATCTAAAAATGAGCTCCAGTACCGCCTCTTACTGAACGATAGAACGTCATTGCTGAAAGAGCAGTTGTTGCAGAACAGCAATATGTTTGACGTGCTCGCGTATAATAAATCTGAGCTGGCCGGACTTCCGGAAGCGGACGGTCTCGCCATTATTTCAGATGAACATATGGTGACTGAAGGTCAGGTCCCTGAGCGTGAAACCATCAGCAGGATTGTGGACTGGGCTCTGGGAAATATTGACGAAAGTATGTATGTCAACAAGAGCTTCCTTAAGGACCATGGCAAAGACCTGGGCCTTGATGAGAAAGCGGCCGGAGTTATTATCTATTGTATTGAAAAAAGCAAGAAAGAAGTGCTGATCTGGTTCCGCAGGGAATTTGACGAGCATATCAGCTGGGGCGGAAAACAGGAAAAAAAGATCGAGCTTTTTGTCCAGAACGGCGAAGAAAAATATATCATTTCCCCGAGAACGTCATTTATGGTCTTTACGGAAAGCATCAAAGGAAATTCCAAACGGTGGAATGCTAAAAATATAAGTGCCGTAAACGCTGTAAGGGATGTCATCCTGGAGATTTCACATAAAAATTACAACACGATAAAATCGCTCAATGACGAGCTGAAAAAAGTGAACGAAGAGCTGGACAGCTTTTCCTATACCATTTCCCATGACCTGGGGACACCTCTCACCGTCATGAAGCTGAATGCCCAGATGCTGCTGAACACCCTTACGGACGGCTCGGAGAAAAGCAGGGCGAAAATCAAAGCCATCATCAATGAGATCGACGGGATGGCTGAGATGATGAATGATGTCCTTCAGCTCAGCCGTGCCAAGCACAGCGAGATCATGCTGGAAAGCATTCCTACTGCGCAGACGATAGAGAAAATTGCAGAAAATGCAAAAATTACCTTTGAAAGCCCGAAGAGTGAAATCATCATCAAAGCATGCCCGGAAGTGATGGCTGATAAAACCATGCTTCACCAGGTGTTCCTGAACATCATCAACAATGCGGTAAAATACTCTTCCCACAGGGAGCAGCCGATTGTAGAGATCAACGGGGCGGAAGACGGTGAATTCATAGTCTACAGAATCAGTGATAACGGTATCGGTATTCCGGAAGAGGAAAAACATAAGATGTTTAAAATCTTTAACAGGATGGTCAACGCCAGGAAATTTAAAGGAAACGGGGTAGGCCTTTCCATTGTACACCGCATCATGAAAAGGATTGGCGGCAGTGTGGGCTATGAAAGCAATGAGGATGGAACGACATTTATTTTAAAGTTTAAAAAACCTTAACTTAGAGGAATTTTAAAATCCTTATTTATTTCATGGTATCCGAATATCTTAAACATAATACGTCTGTGTATCACGACGCGGCTGAAAAGCTTTTTAATTCTGAAAAAATTTTCAATAAAACATTCACTTTAGACGACTATAAAAAGATCATCCGGAACAATTACCTGATGCTGCTGAATGCTGAGGATAGCATCGGAAAAAGCCTTTCAGGGGAGTGGAGTGATAAAATCCAGCTCAGCAAAAGGAAGAAGCTTCCGTTGATTGAAAAAGATATGGAAAGCCTTTCACTAAGCAGTCAGCCGTCAGCAGATCCCCTTACCTTTGAGAATGAGCATGAAGCGTTAGGCGCACTTTACGTGATCGAAGGATCTACCCTGGGCGGAAATGTGATTGCCAAACAGCTTTCCAAAACAGAGGGATTCGATGGCATCAGCTTTCATTTTTTCGGCTGCTATCAGGAAAACACAGGTCTTATGTGGAAGAGCTTCAAGGAGGCGCTGGACAACGGTGTACAGGAAGAAGATTACGATAAAGTACTGGCCGGAGCCAGGAAGCTGTATACTTTTTTGCTGAACGCTGAGTAATGTTCATAAATTCTTAATTATATCCTTTAAAAATTGCTCAACTTTTCCGGAATGTTTAAATTTGGGAACCGGAAATCCGGCTGTTGGGCATACTGTAAGTGCTGTCCCGGAGCACGCTGAAGTTTCCGTGAATCTGATCATAAATTTAAAAAAGTATACATTATGAAAGTAACCGTAGTAGGTGCAGGTGCTGTAGGAGCAAGTTGTGCAGAATACATCGCTATGAAAAACTTCTGTTCGGAAGTGGTTTTAGTAGATATTAAAGAAGGCTTTGCAGAAGGGAAGGCCATGGATCTGATGCAGACGGCATCCCTTAACGGGTTTGATACCAAAATCACCGGTACTACAGGGGATTACAGCAAAACGGCTGGTTCTCACATAGCCGTAATCACTTCAGGGATCCCTAGAAAACCGGGGATGACCAGAGAAGAGCTGATCGGCATCAATGCCGGAATCGTAAAAGAAGTAACGGAAAACCTGGTGAAACATTCCCCTGAGGTAATCATCATTGTGGTATCCAATCCAATGGATACTATGGCTTACCTGGTACACAAAACATCCGGGCTTCCTAAACATAAGATCATCGGAATGGGCGGAGCGCTGGACTCGGCAAGGTTCAAATACAGGCTGGCTGAGGCTCTTGAAGCGCCAATCTCAGACGTAGACGGGATGGTTATTGCTGCCCACAGTGATACCGGAATGCTTCCGCTGTTGAGCAAGGCTACCAGAAACGGGGTTCCTGTAACCGAATTCCTGGATGAGGAAAAACAAAAGTACGTTATTGAGGAAACCAAAGTAGGCGGAGCTACCCTTACCAAATTATTGGGGACTTCTGCATGGTATGCACCGGGTGCAGCGGTTTCTGTAATGGTTCAGGCAATCGCATGCGACCAGAAAAAAATGATCCCTTGTTCACTGATGCTGGAAGGAGAGTACGGACAGAATGATATCTGCCTGGGTGTTCCTGCGATCATCGGTAAAAACGGGGTAGAAAGAATCGTAAACGTTACCCTTACCGCAGACGAGCAGCTGAAATTTGCTGAAGCCGCTCACGCAGTAAAAGAAGTAAACGGAGATTTAAAATTCTAATCATATTGAATTATAGATAAAAGACTCCGCGCCCTGGAAGGGCGCGGAGTCTTATTTTTTCATGGTTCTTTCCATCCCCATTTTTCCTGGCCTCTTCGCAACGTCATCATTTCTTCAGACCACTATTTAATGTCCCTTAACCTGCCATTCTGTCCTTTCATGACTATACATTATGATGAATATCAGTCAAATACTGATTTGCGATTCGTATCTTTGATACTAGGTTTTGAAATATAGTGTTGCCATAGTATTGATTTTCACGCTTGCAGTACGGCCGTTACTGCCACTGATCAGCTATGCCGTTAATTACAGGTATATTGTGGAAAACCTCTGTGAAAACAGGGCGCAGCCGGAACTCAGGTGCAACGGCAAATGCTATGTCTTCAGGCAGATTGCTGAAACCGGACGGGAACATGATACCCGGGATGGCAGGAAAATACTGTTTCCGTATATAGATGTGTTTATCGCGGAAGAGGGGATATGCTACTTTTGCGGTATTGCTGGTACGGATGACCGTTCGATCAGTACCTTTTATTCAGTCAGGTATTTGCCCATATTGTATTCTGACATATTCCATCCTCCTGTGGCCTGATTAAGCGTTCATTTTGACTCAACTGTACAGATCATGAGGCTGATGCCTTGGTGATCACCTCTATTGTATCCTATACCATACATCCGGTTCAGTTTAAGACGGCGCCGTACTTCTGGATTTTCAGAAAGGAGAACATGCCTGAGCCGGGCCGGCTTGCAAATACAGGATAACAACCCAAGGAAATTTAATAATAACAAAAAACATCACGATGAAAATAATGATATGCAGTCTCGTGGGAGCAGCCATGCTGCTGACGGGCTGCCAAAAAGAACCTGTGAAAAAAGAAATGCACACCAATAAAAATTCCGTTCAGAAAGCCTCAGGAAAAGAACAGCAACAAGATGCTGCGGATTCCGGAAATCATGCCCTGACGATGGATGCCGTTTTCGGGAAACCTAAAAAAGAGATCAGAACCATCGGAATCCTGGTCTATGATGGCGTCAACGACCTTGATTTTATGAATCCGCGCTACGTTTTCGGCCAGGTGGTCGGAGCAAAAGTCATGCTGATCGCTCTGAAACCGGGCCTGTTTAAAACCGTATCCGGAATCGAAATACGGCCTGATACCACCATAGATGAGGTGCAACAGCTAGACATCCTGATCATTCCGGGAGGCTTCAAAGGAACGGTAGAAGCAGCCTATAATGAAAAAGTGCTGGACTGGATCCGGAAGGTTGATCAAACCACCACCTACACCGGATCTGTCTGCACAGGAGCATGGATCCTCGGCGCAACAGGCCTGTTGAAAGGAAGGAATGTGACAACCAACTGGTTCGATGCCACAGAAAAAATGGCACAGTACGGCGCCCACTTCGTGCAGGAAAGGTATACCCGCGACGGAAAATACTGGACTTCCGCCGGAGTGACGGCCGGTCTTGATATGTCGCTGGCCATCCTGAAAGATAATTGGGGCAGCAATTATGCCCAGGCAGTCATGCTCGACCTGGAATATGACCCGGCTCCGCCCATCACCGGAGGAACTCCCGGAAGAACAGATCCGGACGTTCTCCAGATGATGACAGAGCTCTATAAAGCCGGGTTCAACCCTGTTATTGACAGCCTCGAACAGAGAAAAAAGAAAGGTCACGCCGGAAAACATTCTGATTAAGGTTGACATTGATGGACTGAATTCTTTTAAAATCAATATCTATCCTGCTCTAATCATAAAAAGTTAAAAATGGATATACCTGAAACGCACTGCTTTAGTGCGTTTCTTTATTTTTTTTATCATCCGGATGTAACATAGGCTACCCTTTGACTGTCTTATCTGTAAATATCTACATGATGAGAATAATTATATCTTCTATTGCCTTACTCGCTGCCAGCTTTGCAACAGCCCAGACGCAAAAAGATACCCTGAAGCCGAAAGAAAAAGAAATAGAAGCCGTTACGTTGGTCGTCAGGAAGCCCACCGTAGAATCCAAGGTTGACCGTACTGTTTTCAATGTAGCCAACAGTTCCATCCTGGCCGGGAATACCACCTGGGATGTCCTGAGGATGACCCCTCTGGTAAGCATCGATAATAATGACGCCATAAAAGCAGAAGGAGAATCTGTTACCGTATACATCAATGACCGGAAATCCGTTTTTACCGGTAAGGAACTGAAAGAATATCTCGCTACTATTCCAGCAGACAACCTGATGAAAATAGAGGTGATTACCAGCCCGTCCTCACGCTACGAGAGCGCAGGCTCCGTCATCAACAT